>NZ_JBAMME010000242.1:0-25754 GCF_039793925.1 Thermogutta sp.
ATCGTCGTTGTCGGAATAATCGGCAAAGTCTTCCAAAAACTTGGTGGAAATTTCCAGCGAGGAAGTGCGATAAGCGCATAAACAGGCCGTCAATGAGGACTGCTTTACCAGATTGAGCTATTTAACGAGAAAAACCTGGTTCGGAGTGCCTGGTGGGATTAGCACAGGAACGAGAACGCCTGCAGTAACGAGCTCGCGGAACTGAGAAGGCTGCACGTAATCTGTGAAACCGTAATTCCCGGGGGAGCGATAACGAGCGATCTCCAGCCAGTTGACATAAACATAACGCACTTGATGCGTTTTTAATTCATGGTGTATTTCGGTCGAAGTTTTGCCGCGGGTCATCCGTTCCCAAGGTTGATCGTCGAAGCAAGTGGCATAAGAAACCGGCATTCTGAGGTCAAAAACAGCCGCCTCCCCAACGCACAGTAACTTGGCATCTTGTGGGAGCTGAGAGTAAAGATCGTTGAGCAATATATGTTCCTGACCAATTCGTTCCGGGTCATTCCATAATTCATCCAGCGGAGCGAAAAAACGATTGTAAACAGCCGCGCCACTGGCGACGACGAGGAAGCTCCATACTAACCCAGTAACGACAACGAGTCGGCTCAGCGGCATCAGGCGCAGTTTGGCCAGCGCCGAGAATCCCGCACCGCACAAAACACACAAGAAGGGCAAAATAGGAAGCCAGAATCGATCAATCCGGTGGGTAAAGCACCACCAGGTCAGAAAAATCCATCCGGTCTGGAGCAGCATGTAAAGGGCGAGCTCGTTTCGTCGCAATCTCACGATTCCGACTATCGCAAATGGAACGACTAGTGCTCCCTGCCAGTCGCTGGTAAGAGCAATTCTCAACAAGTCCTTGGCCAGTGTAAACGCTGAAAAGTCATGGGGACTGTGCACACGGTGCCAGCGTGCAGCTTTCCCCGCATCCCAGTTGACGCCGTCAAATAGCGCATATCCTAAAGGATAGACGGGATTACCCGTCAGAGTGGCGTTTTTGGCGTACCAACCCCCGCCTGCCAGCCCCGTGCCGATTATGAAGAACAAGATGCCAATGGTCAGTATCTTCGCGTTCCGTGTTTTTTTCCACAGGAACTGACTGGCTAAAATTCCCGTCGGCACAGCGCTATACACGAGACCTGTATATTTGATCGATGCAGTACCGCCTGCCAGTAAACCCGCGGCAAGCATTGCGGACAACTGGGAGATTGGCTTTGAACTGACTTGTCCAGTGACTGTGCGAGGCGGTTCGGGACAGCTTTTGGCGGTGCTGCGTGGCAACAAGGGCCGGACGCCACTTTCCGATAACTCCTCAGAAACAAGCGTTTCCCAAGTCAACACGAACCCTGCAAAAACCATGACGCTCATTGCGATATCCACAAGTCCCGCGGCGGACACCGATATCACCCAGGGCGTGGTGATGAATATGCCGGCCGCTGCCAGCCCCGCGGCCGAACCGAAATAACGGCGTGTAAAAGCCAGCACCAGCCAAGCGCCAACCACGGCGTAAAGACCGATGATCAGTTTCCCGGCCAGCGCCCCCGTCCAAATATCATCCAATAGTACCATCGCCCCCAGGGCATGCATCTCAGCGCCGAGTGGCATATTTGCGTAAACGTTGTGCGGCAGAAAAGTAATTGCCCCCATTTGAAAAAACTCCTTTGGGGCCTGGAGATGGTACTCTCGCACGTCGAAGTCCGTGGGGGGTAAAACCGCAGCGAGTACTAGTAGCACACCGAAGAGCACAAGGCTCCCCAAAAAAATACCCGCGTCGGTCAAGGTCGCGGCATCGGCGGAGTGTTTCCGCTCCGTCGCCTTTAAATGGCTCCAGATCGTGAACCAACCTAAGCCCGCATGAATAGGCGTCGGTACTCTCTGAAAAAGGAGCCGGCGGAAGAGTGTCAGACCCGCGACCGCAAGCGGGATCGCCACCCAGAAGCGCAATAGCCAGCGCGTCCAGTACAATCCCGCGAGGCCACTCATCAGGATCAGGTGGGATAAAACCGCTAGCCCCGTCAAGATGGCAAGGGCGCCTTTTTCCCCGTGGGTTAACCGGTCCTCGATCCTGAGTTGCGAGAGGAGCCATTGCCCCCACCAAAATGCCGAGAAAACTATGATGATCGCCGTGGCCAAGGCAGGAATTCGGTCCCACAGGGCTATTTTCCCATACGACCCAGTCCATTGAGAGACAATCTGATCAAGCAGGAGGACCAACGGAAACATCTCGAAGCGCCGGACGGGACGCTGGAAAGCCTGGGAGAGTGGTTGCCATGCGCAGGCGTAAAAAGCCACAGTATAAGCTAGAATTGCAAGAATAACAGATCCGCGAATCGCCCAGCCCTGGAGGGCCGGGGGAGCGCGCCATCGGAACACGGCGTGGTTTTGACGGAGCGTCCCTCGCTTTGATTGTTTCTCTCTCATACTGCTCGCAAAGCAGGTAAAATCAATTTTTTCGGCAATCGCATTAAATACCCTGATATTTTCTCAGGGTAGCATGCAGACGAGGCGACTTCACCATGGCACAAGCAAAGATCGAGGGCATTTTCACCCCGAATATGGTCCCCCTGGATGACCGCGGGAACATTTGTGAGTCCGAATTGCGTCGATACATCGACTGGCTCATCGAACGCGGAGTTCACGGGCTTTATCCGAACGGATCGACAGGCGAATTTTTGCGTTTCACTCCCGAGGAAAGACGACGGATCATCGAAATTACGGTGGATCAGGTGGCTGGTCGCGTCCCGATTTTAGCGGGGGCAGCCGAGGCTAACGTTAAGGAGACCATCGCCACCTGTGAGTACTACGCTCGGCTTGGTGTGCGTGCTGTCGCGATTGTCTGCCCCTATTACTACCGGGTCAGTGTGGAGAATATCTATGAGTATTTCTCTGAGATCGCGAAGCATAGTCCAGTCGATATCACAATTTACAATATTCCTTGGCTCGCCTCTCCTTTAGACCTCGACACAATTGTTCGCTTGGCTGAAGAGCAACCGCGTATTGTGGCGATCAAAGATTCCTCAGGAGATCTTCCCCTGATGATGCGAATGCTCGCTGCCATTCGTCCCAGACGACCGGACTTTAGCTTTTTGACAGGTTGGGATGCCGTGCTTTTCCCGATGCTTCTGGCAGGATGTGACGGTGGCACCAATGCAACCAGCGGTGTGGTGCCCGAGATCACGCGGGCAATTTACGAAGCTGTCCGCCAGGGACGCATTGACGAGGCGAGACGCTGGCAGTATCGGCTGCTGCGCTACAATGACTGTCTTTTTGGAGCGAGTGACTTCCCCGAAGGTTTCCGGGTAGGAGTCGCCTGCCGTGGGTTCCGGATGGGGATGAGCAGGATGCCCCTCTCGAAGCGACATCGGGAAAACCTCGATCGATTACGCCTTACACTTGCTCAACTTTTGGAGGAAGACGGATTGGAGTGCGACGCCTCTCGCGGCGTTGGACATATCAATGAGCGACACGCTGTGAGTCAACCAGGACCGCCAAGTTCACCGTTTCTTCCAAACTGGCAAGGGTCGGTCAGTGAGATGGATGTCGAACGACTCGTCCAGGAAGTGGTGGCCGTCCTGGCACAGCGGACACCGTCGCCGAGGCTGTGAGGGAGGGATAGAATTCCTCTGTACCCATGGGGAGAATAGGAGGATCATTCCCATCGGCAGAAAACGGTCACTTATGGCCGTTGTGTCCGAAAAGTTAGTGCTTGATCGGTCATGAGAACCAAGGAGGGCTAAACAAATGGGAGGGGGCCAGGGATCAGTGAGTGAGCATACCCTTGAGGAGCATATTCGACGGAGTTAGTTTTCACTTTTTGCAACCGGAAAAGGACTGAGCCTTGGCAGCCGAAAACTTGTTGGATGTTCATCTTTGGCATTGGGTAGCCTTTCTCAGTGCCATCGCCGCGCTGCTGTTTTTGGACCTGGTCGTTTTCCATCGGCACGACCATGTGCCGAGCCTTCGCGAATCATTTTTGTGGTCGGTGTTTTGGATCGGGCTGGCCCTCGGGTTTAATGCGTTCGTCTGGTGGTGGGGGTGGCAGCTGCACGGAACCTCCGAAGCGGGCGTCAAATTTCTGACAGGGTTCGTCGTGGAGAAATCTCTCTCCGTTGACAATTTGTTCGTCTTTGCGGTGATATTCCGCTATTTCGGAGTATCCATCAAATACCAACACCGGATTCTTTTCTGGGGGATCCTGGGTGCCATCATTATGCGAGGCATTTTCGTGGCCGCTGGGGTCAGCCTCATTCAAATGTTTGAGTGGGTCCTATTGGTCTTCGGTGCGTTTCTGATTTATACCGGAATTCACTTGGCTTTCTCCAAAAAGGAGAACGTGCACCCCGAAAAGAATGTTGTGCTACGCTTCGCCCAAAGGTGGTTTCGTATCAGTCCCGAACCCATTTTCGACCATTTTTTCGTTCAGCGGAATGGCCTTGTGCACGCCACGCCGGGATTCCTGGTTCTCCTCGTGGTGGAAAGTACCGACGTGCTGTTTGCGGTGGATAGCGTGCCTGCTGTCATCGGCATTACGCGTGACCCATTCATTGTCTATTCCTCCAATATCTGGGCTATTCTGGGCTTGCGGGCTTTGTACTTTCTCCTCGTTGGGGTGTTGGACCGCTTCGAGTACTTGCATTACGGTCTCGCAGCAGTGTTATCCTTCATTGGTTTGAAAATGGTGGGAGAGTACGTGGGGCACCATTACTTCGATCTTCATGGGCGTCTCATTGATCCCTGGGTGTCGTTGGCCATCGTGGGTGGTATTTTGGGCATTTCCTTGCTGCCGACATTCTTTGTGAAAGGTAAACCTGCGGAGGATAGATCGGTCGAAGTCCCGCCGTTGGAGAAGACTCCGTTGCCTTTCGAAACGGTACGGGACGAGCGGTGATGACTCTCAGAAACACAGCTGGGAAGCCCAGGCGGCTGGCGACTAATGTTTGGATGACGTTTGTGATTGTCAATAACTGCCCGCCAATGTTCGATACCAACATGGGAATCGAACGGATCGATTGGTTGAGCTGGACTAGCGGCAGTTTCATGGAAAGCCATCGCATCTACCTGAGGCAGCCCTGGAGCGTGTTCGAGTCGAGCGGGGGGAAAATCCTGCAGCGGCGTTTTCATACCCCCTCGGGGTTGACGCAGACAAGCCGCGTGTGGCTTATTCTGGAGGCGGTGCCGACTCCCGCAAATGTCCAGTTGAATGGAAGAACGATCAACCTGGAACAAAGCCAACAAAACGCTGACGAGCGGTCCGTGTATCGGGCGGAAATTACTAATCTGTTGAGCACGACCAGCAATCTGCTGGCCATCCGGCTGCCTTCCCGGGAAGAAGGGAACCAATCGGGAGCTATTTCAAAAGGATCGGAAGAGTTGCCGAGCGTCGGAGGAAAGGTTTACCTTGAAATATGGGAAACCTAGGTCGCCTTGGCATGAGGCGGACAATCCGCAGGCGCGAGAAACGCGTTTCGGTTTTGAAGAGAGCACGGTGAGCGGATGGGCATGATGAATAGTGGCTGCGCACGGCTCGGCTATCGGTTGGCTTTTCTGTCCTCACTACTCGCGACGTTATGTGCATCAGTGGGCCGGGGGGAATCTCCGGGGCCGCCGGGAGCAGAGGAGGGGATGGCATTCGTCGCGGCCATGGAGTCGGCAATCGTCAATGCTGTGGAAAAGGCGGAAAAGTCAGTGGTGGCGATTGCGCGGGTGCGTGTCTCCCGACCGGGCGAGGTATTCAATCTTGAGCCACGGCCTGATCTTTTCGGGCAGCTTTTTGCGCCGGTCCCCCGACTTCAACCCGGGGATGCTGATTTTGTTGCCACGGATTACGCGGCTGGTGTCATCGTGGATTCGGACGGATTGGTGTTGACGCTGACCCAAGTTCTTGCTGATGACAGCGAATACTACGTTACCTTGAGTGATCACCGTGTTTTCCGCGCCTCTGTCAAGGCGGCGGACCCGCGAAGCGATTTGGCTGTGCTGGCAATCCCTGCCCATGATCTGACGCCGATAGCGCTTGGCGATGCCGGCACGCTCCGGAAGGGCCAGATTGTCATCGCGTTGGGAAACCCGTATGCCATCGCACGCGACGGACAGGTGTGTGCGAGCTGGGGAATTGTGTCAAACCTCGGTCGCAAGGCACCTGCCTTTCCCTCCGACCAGGAACCCACTGGAAAGCCGACTCTCCATCACTTTGGGACGTTAATCCAGACGGACGCCCGGCTGAGTTTCTCCACGAATGGTGGGGCCCTCATCAATCTGAGGGGAGAAATGGTAGGGATGTTGACGGCCCTGCCCGCGGTAGCAGGTTTTGAGACAGCGGCGGGTTATGCATATCCGGTGGATGAGACATTCCGCCGGGTGCTGAACCACTTGAAACGGGGTGAAGAGGTCGACTACGGATTCCTGGGGGTCCAGCCAGAGGGATTGACACTGAAAGAGCGAGCCTCGGGAAATAATGGGGCGCGCGTCGCCCGGGTGATTCCAGGTGCACCGGCGGAAAGGGCGGGTTTACGGCCCAACGACGTAATCACATCGGTGAACGGGGAAAAGATTTATGACGAGGATGGACTTGTGCTCTTGGTGGGCCGTCTCGCTGCTGATGCGTCCGTCAATCTGGAAGTTCTCCGAGAAGGGCGGCGGTTCAATGTGCAAGCCAAGCTCACCAAGTATCCTGTTCGAGGCAAAAAAATAGTCACGGCGCCGCGGCCGAAGTGGCGCGGAATTGCAGTTGACTACGTCTCCGCTCTGACGATCGCGCCCGAAAGTTTTTGGCAGTTTCCCCGCACTCTGGATGCCGTCGGTGTGGTGGAGGTGGATCAAGACAGCCCGGGATGGAAGGCCGGGCTTCGTCCGGGAGCTCTGATATCACATGTGAACGGAGTCCCCATCAAAACCCCTCGTGAATTCTTCAACGCTGTCAAATCTCTCCAGGGGCCGGTGCGGCTGAGCCTTGTCCCCGATGGTTCCGATGACTTTCAGCCGGTGCGTACCGTGGAACCGTAAATCTCCGAATGGAAGAGGACGGTTCGCGATAGTTATTACCCAGGTTTCAGTTGTGGGACAGACTCTCAATAGCTCGCCCTATTTTCAGACGCACTTCTTCCGCCCGGTTTGGATCCGGAAGCATTTTTGTAGAATATCGGCCACCGGGATTGGGGATTAATATAAGTTGACGGGCTTCAGAGAGCGCCTTTTCTGCTTCCTTCGTGTTGCGACCACGGGCTTTGGCGTCGGACACTAAATTTTGCAGCAGGACAAAGTATTCATAATCCTCGACCCCTTCTCGAGCTTGTTCCAGGCGAATCGAGCTCACCGGGCCGTCATAACCGATTGGCTGGCCAGGATAGATCAGGTAACCGTCGCCGTTTGGATATCGCACCCAATAAGATTCACCTGGCCGCTCACTTTGATAGATGAACGAGTGCCAGCCGAACTCATAGGGGTTATAGGTGTTCCATGCCACACCCCAGAACTCATAGGCCGACACACCGAAGTGGAAGCAGTAATGTGGTAAAAGGCGTTCCACAGCACAGTAGGGCGTGTCGATACACATCTGGCCGTCCGTGGTATACCAAATCCTGGCTCCCTTCTCGCGAATGGCAGGAAACCTCTCCGGTGGCACACGTCCATCGTGACCAAGCCCCCACACAGTGAGAGAGCCGTCCCACTCTGGAACGTGCTCCCAGGTACTTGAGTAGATGGGGATGGTGGGATCGACTTCGTGAATCATCTTACAGAGGGCCTTCATCTGCTCTTTGATTTCCGGAAGGTGAGCAAATGGCTCATCAGAAATGTAGAGAATCACCCGGTTCGCCCACCCACGCTTTTTCATGTGGTCCCAATAGGTCCGCAAGCATGCTTGGTAGGCCTCTTTAAATTCTGGCCTCAATGCCGAGCGATTGGCACTCGCATAGGGGGGTTCTCCGGGATAGGGACGTTCGCCAAACGCTTCCCGGGGCGGAAATCCCCATCCAAATAAGTAAAAGAGGTGAGGAGCGTACGATGAAGGCAAGCCAAGCTTATCAAAATACCATTCGGCGACGCGATCGTAATTCGTAAAATCTGCGACAACTTTTCCGTTTTCAAATCGGAGCACGGGATCGGGACGAATGGTATCGGGACACAATCGGCGCTCGGCCATGAATGCCACAAGTTGACGATAGGTTTCGTCGAAACTTGCGCCCCAAAAATCTCTGCCTGGCCCGAGTCGCACGTCGTAGATTGCGGGAAACGTCGACTTCTCTGGTAAGGCGAAATCCCAGATGTGACACACCAGAGGTATCTGTTTTACGACGTTTCGTTCAGTGCGAAGCCTGACAATTCCATGGTAAAATCCGGGACGAGCATCCCGAGGAATTCTGAAGATGATCCAAACAGGTTGCGCCGTCTCAGCCTTTAAATCAAACGTATTCTTAGGCAACAATGGATCCGGCCACCAGCCTGCCCAACCGTCACTTCCTCTTGTCCCCGATGGAACTTTCCTATACCAAGCAGGCTCCTCGGATCGGAAGTAGTTAGACGGATAGTCGATCGGAACATACCCGACAACCGCCACCTGAAACTGATCGAGTTTGTCACCCACATCGTTCTTTGGTGGGTCAACCTCGACCGTAAGTTGACTCAGCGGATTATGCGACTTTACAGCTAACTGAACGACTTCCCACTCTCCTTTTGCCGCGAAAAATGAAAGCAGCCTCGGCACGGGGCCGGGTGTGTCTTCCTGAAACACTTTCACCACACTGGGTACCTGCCACAGTGCCAACTCGTTTTCAGGGACCGGCCTTGCTTCCCATTCTGCGATATCCACCGACCGGACCTCCGCCACGAGGATAGCATCATGCCAGAACACACCGTGGGTATTTGTCGTCAAATGAATGGTCATGTCCCTCGCATCAACGGGAGCCTTAACCAGCGCGTTCAGCAAAGTCCAGTCTTGGGTTCCGGAAATCCCCGGTCCCACATTGGTCATTGCTCCCTTGGCGGTGAGCTGGCCTTGCGCATCGTGAAAATGGAGATGGATTCTCACGTCACCCTGGGTTATGCCCTGGCATTTAAGCCAACCCGCAACAAGGTAAGTTCGCCCACCCTGTACTGGTAGGCTTTGATGCCAGCCGTACCATCCCGGCTTGGCCTCAGCGCTTACTTCCAGCCGAACACATCGTTTTTGGCCTCCGACGGGAGGGACGGTTTCATCGACACCAAACTTGACCCCTACGGTGCCTTCGCCGACTGGCTTCCAGAAGGCTGGCAGTTCTTTACCATCTTCGAACGATGGGTTTTTGACCAAGTTTCTCGTGCTGAAAAGGAGGCGTTCGTAGTCACGATCAGGCCCGGCTCCGCGGGCAGACCCTTCATCGTCGGCCACTAACTTCAAGTAACGTTGCAAAACCGACTGCGCCGGCAGATCCTCAACCCACAGGACCCACGAGCCCACCCTCAGGCATTCGTTTGTGCCTGTATTTTGTTGGACGAAGAAACGAGCGTTGTCGCCGAGGTTATTTTTCCGGCGGAATTGTTCTGGGGACAGGGCCAGCAAGACATCTCTGGCTTCTTCGTTAGCACATTGAAATACTGTCGCGCGCAGCTTCGGGGACCACTTTTGATCGGAAGCTTCCTCGGCCCGCCATGGTTCTTCTAACTCCACCTC
This sequence comes from Thermogutta sp., assembly GCF_039793925.1. Lineage (GTDB taxonomy): Bacteria > Planctomycetota > Planctomycetia > Pirellulales > Thermoguttaceae > Thermogutta. Next base: position 9,650 of record NZ_JBAMME010000242.1, read on the forward strand.
TTTGAGGATGCATCGCTCTGGAGCTCCCACCTTTACAACCCAGGGAAACTCACCGATCACTTCGAGCGACACGTCATCGAACCACGCCTGCCCAGTTCCCCAGAGCACAGTGCCCACGCTGAGCGTTGTCGCTTCCAGCGGAACAACAAACTCGGCTTGAATTTCCTTCCAGTCGTAACTGCCTCCGCCGGCCGAAAATACTGGGGCGATCATCATCGGGTTCGTTTCATTTCCAGCGTGCACGTACCACCCTGCATTTCCCTGGACGTTCTCAGCCCTGACCCATGCACGCAAACGGTATCTTGCTCCGGGGATCGCTGCAATTCCAGTCTGGCGCGTGGCAATCCAGCTAGCTGCCGCACCAGGCCTAACGACGGTAGTCACACATTTCGAACCGGAGTGGGGTCGATCAGTGGTCCAAAAGGCGTGATGATCAGCATCCATCGGATCGTGCTTCCAGCCGAGTGGTTCGTTGCCGGTTCCAAATTCCATGCCGCCATTCGCAAGGAACGGTCGCTTTCCCCAGTGATCGGGTACGGCTGTCGCTTGTGAATTGCTCAAATAGAGGAAAACGCGCGTGGTCGAGCCCGCACGGCATTCTATGGGGACAACGAAGAACGATCCCGCTGGAAACGGCCCAGTTCGAAGAGGGTTCCCCTCCGCATCGAAAGCGCCCCACAATAATTCTCGGCCGTCTTCCGTGCAAACGCGGATCTCACGCAAGTCGCATCCCGCGATGGGGAGTTTCGGCCAGCTCCCGTCGCTATCGGAAGTCGCCGTCCCTTCCTGAGAAATCACACGAAACGCCAAAGTCTGGCCCAGAATATCCCGCTGGCTGGTATTAAAAATCACAATAGGAATCCGTTCTCGCCAGTAACCTCCCCAACCCAAATACAAGGGATAATGCCAAGGGACTGGTCCACTCGTTGTTTCGAAATGACTTTCGGGCTCGCTAGCCAGGGACGTGTGTCTGCTTGTCCATTCGCCGCCTGATGCGAGCAGACAAATAGCCGACAAATAAATCAGCCGAATGCGGTTGGTATTTATTGCTCGACCGAGCCCGTTCGTAGACAGCATGGATCTTCCTCTCTTCTGAATTTGGGCAACAACCTTTGCTGGCTCGAACTTTCTGAATTGAGTCAAAGCGAAGGATTGCCGCCAAATGGGACATCTATCTATTTGCACAGCGCATTGCGCTCCTCGGCGACGGGATTGCTGGCGGCTGGGTTGAAATCCTGAAGCAGCGTCATCCTAGGCCAAAAAGTACGAAGCCACAAGCCCCAGTCACTGACAGATCAGTCGTCCGGATGGTAGGCGCGGAATACTTCAAATACCCATTATTGGCAAACTTATTTCACTGAAAATCGCATTCGAGACTGCGAATGTAGTCGAAAACTTCCTCAAGGTCCGGAACTTTAACACCCACCCTCCGACCGGCCCGATCGCATTTGGCAAGAAGTATTAACGTGTCGAAATCCTCCGATGCCTCGAGACGGCGACGGGCTCGCGCGCCAATGGTTCCGTCGAGGATTCCCTGAGCTTCCATGTGATGCTCGATAAGCCAGGCGGTTCGCTCCGTAATAAAGCCCTCCAAGGCCTCCAGTCCCGCTTTGACGTGGTCTTTTGGATCAATGGCCTTCCCCACATCGTGTAGAAGAGCTGCCAGAAGAAACTCTTCGTCGTAGGGTGATTCTTCCCGGGCGCAGTCGAACACCTGAAGACTGTGATAAAGAACGTCCCCCTCAGGATGGTACCGGGGATCTTCCTTCACCTTCTCCAGCGGAAGAAGAAGGGATTCGTAAATGCGAAACCGATCCACCACCATCTCCTGCGGGTCCGTCGAACCTACTTCTACCATAAGTCGGGGGTGCTCGCGAGCAAGTAGCTTCTCGAGCTCCTCAATCGAAGCACGCTCCATCGGTTTACCAGTGATCGAGCTTTTAAACCGGTAGTTGACCAGTTCAGTCGGATAGACGGTCAATTCAAACTCGAATTGTCCGGAAACGTGGATGTGCGTGTAGGTTCGCTCTTCCCCGTGTTTGACCACCCGCTTGCGAATCACCTCGTGGGGAAGTCCCGCCTGCTCCAGCGTCAGGCGGACCGCTTCCACGCTATCGGAAAACACGTGGATGTCGATGTCCGAGCCGCGGCGTACGTGGCCCGTCAACGTACTTCCCACCAGACGCGGCCGAAACTCCCTGAGCAGCCGCATCATACGGAGGGCTTCCAGACGCATTTCCCCCAACTTTTGGACCCGCTTTTCCCCCTCGAAAGCCCGGGCAACAGACTCAATCTGTTCCCGGATCTCCCTGTTGCTGGGAAGGTCTCCCGGGCGAACATCGGGTCCATAAACTCGCCGGGCGGCCTTCAACTTGGCGCGATAATACTCGGTCTCCTCTCGGAAATACATCAGGCGTGCCGCTTCCCACGCCACACGACGCCTGAGTTTGGAGTCGCGGTCTCGCATAATTGCCCTGTCACCGCAATTCGATTTTTCTCCCAAGGTGTCAAACTGAGGACGGAGTAACTCCTTAACTGCTACGGAAGGCCACTGGGAAAGTTTATCAACTTGATGTTGTTTTCTGACAGATCATGAAAGTATTTGAGGGTTAAAGTACCAATTTGTTGCAAGCAAGTAGATTGGGCTGTAAAATAGCCTTAAAGCTAGTTCGTTCGCGATGGCAATCGCTTTGTTTCTCGACTGGGTTCCTCTCTTATGATCCTCGGTTGGATAGGGTTAATCTACGCGTCCCGGTCCCTTTTTCGCACCCGTGTCTTCGTCCCGCCGGTTTGGCCGTTGCTACTGGGAGTCGGAATCTCCGCTTTCCCGATCGCGCAACTCAGAGCTGTCCCCCCGTTGGTGGATGATCTTTCCTGTCCCATTGTACTAACTCAGGTGCCAGTTGAGGGAAGCGGGGACCAGCTGTCCACATTATTTCCCGGGTCTTTGGTCGATGTAAAACGGCGTTGCCGCCTCGTACTTCTTCAGCCGGGTCATGAACCGGAAATATTGCTGCCCTCTTTTTTCGCAACGGCCGAAGCAGACGTTTTCTTTGACGGCAAAAAGTTATTGCTCGCGGGTAAACCCGATGCTGAAGCACCCTGGAACATTTATGAGCTCGACTTGGAGACGCGAACCCTTCGCCAAATCACGCATGACACTCGCGACTGTCGATTTCCAAGCTATCAATCGACCCAATACATTCTTGATGCTCCTCTTCCCTGGTTTCAAATCACGTTTCTCCGTCAACTGACTGAGGAGGAATCTCCTCTCACAGGTACCCCGGTGTCGGCGCTGTTCTCTTGTCGTATGGATGGTTCACACTTTCGACGACTCACGGTCAATCATTCGCCCGATCTGCCGGGCACACTGCTTCCCGATGGGCGCATCGTTTTTTCCAGCTATCGCTCGTCATATCCACAAAATCCGCAGGCGCGTCTGGACCTTTTGGCGGTCAACACGGACGGGACAGACCCCGCGAATTTTCTACCGGGGATTGGGGCTAAGTACAAGCTCATGCCGACCGTGATTCCCCGCGGCCTCCTCGGGAAACTGGTGTTTATTGAGAATGACGAATTGACCCTTGACGGAGCCGGCCAAATTGCCTGTGTCGACTTGAGACGTCCTTTGCGCACATATCAACGTCTGACAGACGATCCGACCTGGATATATCATTCACCCTGTGCTCTTCCAGACGGGCGCCTGCTCGTTTCCCGGCGTCCCCGCACAGGGGGAACCTCGTTTGCCTTGGGTATTTTCGACTTGGAGACTCGAAAATGGACGCCCCTATTTGATGATCCGCGTTATCACGAAATTTTCGCGAAAGCTGTTGCGCCCCGGCCCCTCCCGGATGGCCGATCCTCGGGAGTCGATGACGCGGCGTCTCGAGGCACTCTCTATTGCCTGAGTGTTTACGACAACGACCTGGGCGATCAAGGATTTCCTAACGGCTCGATCAAAAAGTTGCGAGTTTTGCAGGCAGTGACTGTTCCAAAATTGAGCGGCCAGCGGCATCCAAGTCTCCCGTTCCGCGTGCTTGGTGAAATTCCGGTTTATCCCGATGGATCTTTCCAGGTGGAAGTTCCTTCAAACGTACCATTGGCCCTGCAACTGATTGACGAACAGGGGCTCAACGTGCGAACATCCGGCTGGTTTTGGGTCAAAGGCGGAGTTCATCAGGGCTGTATTGGATGTCACGAAGACCCAGAGCGTGTGCCATTCAACAGAATGGCTGACGCCCTATGGGAAGATCGACCACGGATTGAACCATCCGCTTCAATGAACGTGCCCGACTTTGTCCACGTTATTTGGCCAATTGTTCAGCGCTCTTGTGTACACTGCCATGTTCCACCCCGCGCGAAACCGTGGCTGGTTCCGTCGGGAGATTCAGGCCATCCTGGGCCCGCGTCTCCATCAGCAGCGTATTCATATGCGCAGTTGATTGGTTCTGCCGACGATCCGTCTCCGAGGGAGAACGCCTATTTCGAACCGATTTACGTGGTGCCCGGCGCAGCCCGTCTGAGTCCGCTTGTCTGGCATGTGGTTTCGAAAAACTTGGCAAAACCTTGGGACGGAGAATGGACCTCGCGGTCGTATAAACCTTGGCCGCACGACACAAGCGTGCAGCCATTATCCCAGAGTGATATTCAAGTCATCATCGAATGGATCGATACAGGCGCTGTGTACGATCGTCAATATCCTTTTGAAATGCCATAATCTGGTGAAGAATCATTGTTATTCGAAGGGGTCATCAATTTTATGAGGAGACTTTTATTTCGACATACCATTGCGGTTATTGAGCGATGTGCACCATTAGTTTCGGTGGCTCTGGCAGCTCTTTATTGCGTGATGCTCACTGCATCCGGTTTCAGTCAGGATTTGCCAACCTTTACGGACGTGACGCGGGAGGCGGGCATCACCTTCAAACACAGCATCGGCGATGAGGAACTGAGTAACATCGTCGAAGGGACGGGGAGCGGGGCACTCTTTTTTGATTACAACAACGATGGTCTGATGGATATTTACTTCGTTAATGGCGCATGGACCCCTGGTGTCAGCAGTAACCAAGGCCGGCATCTACGGGGGAAGCTTCGCAACGCTCTGTACCGAAATAATGGAGACGGCACCTTCACAGACGTCACCGAGCAGGCCGGAGTTGGTGACGGGCATTTCGGAAGCGGATGTTCGGCTGCGGACTACGATAATGACGGGTTTGTTGATCTTTATGTGCTCAACTATGGACCAAACGTTCTCTATCACAATAACGGCGACGGGACATTTACTGATGTTTCTCGCCAGTCTGGGCTGGATGATCCGCGGTGGAGTCTTTCGGCACCTTGGTTTGATTATAACGGTGATGGACTGATCGACGTCTACGTTTGTAATTATTTGCAGTACGACTTAGGCGCTTTTCGTGCTTTTTACAAGGCTGATGGTTATCCAGGTCCGCTTAGTTACGAGGGTCAGCCTGATGCTCTATATCGAAACAATGGCGACGGTACGTTCACGGATGTGACGAAAGAAGCGGGGTTGTGGAATCCAGAAGGACGGGGCATGAGCGCCACGGTGGCTGATGTGAACAACGATGGTTTGCTCGATGTCTATGTCACCAACGACGCTATGGCAAATGATTTCTTCCTGAACCTGGGGGGAGGGAATTTCAGGAACGAAGCCTTACCGAGGGGTCTCTCCTTTGGGGAGGCAGGGCAGGGCGTGTCCAGTATGGGACCAGATTTTGGCGATATTGACCACGATGGCTTACTCGATCTGTTTATCCCGGATATGGATTATAGCTGTTTACTCATTAATTGTGGTGAGTATTTTGAGGACTGGACCGCGCGTGCGGGAATTGCTGCCGTGTGTGGGCAGTACACCGGCTGGGGTTCGGTGATTTTCGACTACGACAACGACGGCTGGCTGGATATCTTTGTGGCAAACGGCGATGCCCATCATGAATATCCGGAAGAGGACGTGCTTTTGAAGAATGTTGGGAATCGACAATTCGTTGACGTGTCGCACCGGTCAGGGGCGTATTTCCACGAGAAGCATGTGGGACGGGCTGTGGCATGTGGTGACTTTGATAATGACGGGGACCTGGACCTTCTGGTCATTAATCTCAATGATGCGCCCATACTTTTGCGCAACGACGGAGGGAACCGTAAGAATTGGCTCATGGTTTGGCCCAAGCGTTCCAATGGAAAGACAGATGCAATCGGTGCGCGGGTCACTGTTCGGGCCGGTTCGCTCATCCAGTTTCGCGATGCAATTCCGACCCGCGGATACCTGTCGCAAATGGATCCACGCGTACATTTTGGTTTGGGAGACAACACTGTTGCGGACTGGGTGGAAATACGCTGGCCCAATGGTAAGAAGACTCGGTTGGAAAACGTGAAGGCGAACCAGGTTCTCAAAGTGGTCGAGCCAAACTGAAGGATTCCGGTATGGGCTACTAGAACCGCGTGTGATTTATGGTAGCGGGTTTTTCAAACGAAGTGCCAATATAATATGTAAGCAAGTATTTAGAAATATATACGAATACGAATGGCGGATGTGGCAATAATGAATATGGCAGGAGTTAGAAGGATTGACATACCGTTCAGTAAGTTGCTAAACGGGACGAGGCCTATACTGTGGTTCGTCCTGAATGCCTGCGTTTTGGCTTGGGTGGTTCGTAGTTTGGAAGCGGCGCCTCCCAACTTTCAACCCGTTTATGTGGGCGTCAAAGTTTGTGCTGAGTGCCATGAGGGACACTCTCTGGGCGACCAATGCGGTGTTTGGGCACAGTCTGCTCATGCCCGTGCTTATGCGGCACTGCACAAACCGGAGGCCAGGCAGATCGCACGCTTGAGCGGAGTAGCCGTGGAACCACATCAGTCCCGAATATGTCTGGGTTGCCACGCAACAGCAGCGGAGGCCGAACCCTGGGAGCTGGATCCGACGTTCTCGATTCGTGACGGTGTTCAGTGTGAGAAGTGTCACGGCCCCGGGAGTGAATATGCAGATGCCGCTATCATGCGGGACCGGCAAAAGGCCATGGAACGCGGCCTTCGCATGCCTGGCCTGGAGGGTTGTATTTATTGTCATGCACCCAAGGAATCCCACCAGCGAGTACTCGGTAAATCAGGCATCGATATCGCCAAAGGATGGCAGGCCATTAAACATCCGGTTCCACCCAATGCAACGCTGTCGCCACTGGAGCGACCGGCTCCGCCCGTGAACAAGACTCAAGCGGCTCTTGTTGGGTCTGCAGTGTGTGCGGAGTGCCACGACGGTGCTCACTCCGGATGGCAGTTTAGCAAGTGGCTCGAAACCAAACATGCCAGGGCATACATGTGTCTTGGATCCACGAAGGGACAGGAGTTGGCCAAACAACGGCGTGTGGAGTCCGATCCGCGAACAGCACCTGAATGTTTGAAATGTCATTCCACGGCCTATCATGTGGCAGCCGCCGCGATTCGTGAGAGCTATAGCCTTTTCGAAGGAGTCGGATGTGAGGCCTGTCATGGGCCGGGAAGTCAACATGTCGAGTCCCGACGCGGTAATCCGGAGCAGCCAGATGGGGCGCTGAAGAAACCGACGCGTGAAACGTGCCTCGGATGCCATCAATCGAGCCCGGAAAGACCATTCGATTTTGAGCAAATGATGGCCAAAATTGCTCATCCATCCCAGCCCGATCCTTCCGAGCGGAATTCGGAAGTGGTTTATAAAACACCGGTAAACATTGCCATGTCTCCAAATTGCGATATTGCCCTGGTGGCGTGCGAGGCATCCGGTACCGTCGCTTTGATCGATTTGGATACCCTGACTGTGCGGGCCGAGATTCCCGTAGGGCGTCAACCCCACGATGTGGCATTCGCCCCGGATGGTCTTTTCGCATTTGTCAGTAACCGACTGGACGATTCAGTATCAGTCGTCGATATTCGTGCAAACAAGGCGGTACGGACCATTCCAGTTGGAGATGAACCGCACGGACTAATGACCGACTTACAAGGGCGATACTTATACGTTTGTAACTTTCTTTCAGACGATATATCGGTCGTTGATTTAAAGTCGTTTAAAGTCGTTAAAATATTAAGCGCGGGACGCGGTCCTTGGTCGTTAAGCCTTTCGCCAGACGGAAAGTGGCTTGTAGTCACAAACATTTATTCGCGATTTGTGCCGTTTCGCACTGAAGCTCAAACTGAGTTGACCGTTGTGGATACGAGCACGGCCCAAATTGTGAACCGGGCGGTCGCCCAGGGGGCTAACGGCCTGCGTGGGGTCACTTGGGATCCCAAGCAGCGATTTGCACTATTCACTTTGGCGCGACACAAGAACGTGATTCCGATCACGCGGCTCCTCCAGGGTTGGACAATCACCAATGGGCTTGGGATTCTCTGGCCGGACGGCCGGATTGATCAAGTACTTCTAGACGAGCCGGGAGAGTGTTTTCCTGATCCTCACGACGTGGTTATCAGCCCGGATGGTCTCCGAGCATTTGTTACGAGTTCGGGGAATAATCGCGTTGCGGTTCTCGATCTCAGGAGGATGGAGTCGCTCATTCTTTCGTATCCAGAAGAAACTCGCAAAGAAATTCTTCCCAACCATCTAGGGCCTGCCACAGAGTTTGTCATAAAGCAGATCGATGTCGGTCAATGTCCCCGGGGGCTTGCACTGGATAGTAAGCGGGCGCGGCTCTTTGTAGCGAATTCCCTGGAGGATTCCATAGGCGTAATTGATATTGAATCTCTGGAACCTGTTAGAACGATCGATCTGGGCGGACCAAAGATTATCACGCGTGAACGACTCGGTGAACGCATTTTCCACAGCGCCAAAAATACGTTCCACCGGCAGTTTTCCTGCGCCAGTTGTCACCCCGACGGGCATGCCGAAGGGCTGACGTACGACATTGAAGATGATATTGGTGTGAACCCTGTCGACAACCGCACTCTGAGAGGTATCCTTGATACATCCCCCTTCAAATGGGAGGGCATCAATCCCACACTTTCCCGGCAATGTGGGACCCGTCTTGCAGTGTTCTTCACGCGCATTCAACCTTTTACTCCGGAGGAGTTAACGGCGCTAGATTACTATATTTGTACTATCCCACTCGCTCCAAATCGCCATCGGCCTGTGGGAGCGCCGCTCACGCCAGCACAGCGGCGTGGAAGAGCCATTTTTGAGAGGATTTACACCAACGATGGACGGTTGATTCCGCCCGAGAACCGGTGTGTGACGTGTCATCCACCTCCACTGTATACTGATCGGCGCAGTCACGACGTGGGGACAAAGATGAAACTCGACCGGCACGGTATATTTGACACGCCACAGCTTCTTAACATTTATAACTCTGCACCGTATCTCCACAATGGAATCGCTCCCACGTTGGAGGAAATTTGGACTGTTCATAATCCGTATGATACGCACGGTGTCACGAATGACCTGACCAAAGATCAGCTGAACGATCTTATTGAGTATCTAAAAACTTTATGACCGATTAAAGAAGAGGTAACCAGTATGCGGTGTACAGCGCTTATTTGGGTAGTAATGGTGTGCCCGTTTTGGATAAGCAGTACGGCCGCCGAGCCGGCAACTACCAAAAATGGTGCCGATGCACAGAAGCCCAAGTTGGCCTTTGGGCAAGGTGTCGACAACGTCACGGATGACGATCTACCCTACGTCTACACAGAGTGGGAAAACTTTACAGAAGAGAATGGACTTCCCAATGATCATATTTTTGCAGTGCGCTGTGCAGGCGAGAAAGTCTGGGTAGGTACCGAAGACGGTTTGGCGTGTTATGACAAGAAAACAGGAAGATTTACGGTCTGGAAAGAGAAGGATGGCCTGCCGTGGCGGGCGGTAACCGGGATCGACGTGGACCCTCAGACGGGCGATGTGTGGCTGGCTTTATTCGGAGGCGGCGTGGCTCGTTTTTCGGGAGGGCGATTTGACCATTTTCACCAGTTGAACAGTGGGCTGGTGAATAATGTTGTGTATGGGATAGCAGTAGAACACGATAACGTGTGGTGTGCGACTACTGCGGGAGCGAGTCGTTACAATACAACGACAAAAGAATGGACGATTTTCACTGAGAAAAACGCACCGATGGAAGAAATCTGGAATTATAACGTCTCTTACTCACCGGAGGCTAATAAGGTTTTCCTGGCCGTGTGGGGAAGTGGCTGCCTGGAATTTGACGTGCCAACTGAGAGGTGGAAAGTTTATCTTGATCCAGATCGGGAAATGGAAATCGACCTTTTCCGCGACGACGGAATCATTCACGTGATTACAACAGCTGCAAACTATGTCGGCGGAGCTCTATGGGTATCCACCTACTTTGGCCAATGTCGCTACGATGGCCGATATTGGCGGGGAATCTATGCCCACGAAACAGGTCTTCCAAGCGACTTTACGAATGCACTCCGCGCCCGATCTGCCCAGGAGTGCTGGATGTGCACGGACAAAGGACTGGGAGTCGTGGCGGACTACGCGACCGACACGTACGTCGCGTATTACCGTAACGGTGACAATCCCGGCGGCCGCGCGGAGGTGTTTCGCCAGGGCCGTAAAATACGTGAAGTCCCTCTCAAAACGAGTATAGCGCATAACTTTATCATCGCAATGGACTTTGACGGCGAGGACGTGTGGGTAGGGACCGCCAAAGGACTTTCGCATGGTATTGGCCGAGGTTACTATCCAGGAGTTAAACAACATCCTGAATGGCTCAACAAGGTGAATGCAGGAAGTAACTAGTAGTACGTTGTTCTATAAGACTGAATAATGGAAAAGAGGAGTTGGCTATGTACTGGTCTAGATTTCTTTTAACAACCCTGCTCATAGGACTGGCGGTTTGTAGAGCAGGTTGGGCTTCCGACTCCGAGTCCCTGGCACCCACCGGAAAATCCGGGCAGGTAGTCTTCAATCAGGACGCATTCCCGTTTCCGGTAGACGAATACACCCTGACGATCCTCGAACGTATTAATCAGGCAGGGCCTTATGAGGTACCGCGGCTTCCGCTGCGCGTAGACCCCATATACGCTGATACCCCGAAGGAATTGGATCCGTTCGGACGACTGACGCAACCTTTTAAAAGACATTTCCTCACGCAGATGGAATATACAGGGCCGGGGCGGAGCATCCCAGAGCCAGAGCATGTCGATACAGTCAAAATTGGTTTTTTGGGACCCATTGAACCCACGGTATCTGTAGCCACCGGGGGAAAAAGTCACGAGGAAAACCTTGGGCAGATGATGCTCCGCGGCTGCCAGCTTGCGATCGAAGAAGCCAACGCCGCGGGTGGGTATTGGCGGCGGAAAATTCCATTTGAGTTAGTCATTCGCAATGACAACGGCTTGTGGGGATCCTCGGGGGATGAGATCATCCGCTTGACCTACCAAGAGAGCGTCTGGGCCATCATCGGCACGATTGATGGGGCAAACAGCCATATCGCGATTCGGGTCGCCCTCAAGGCCGAAATTCCCGTGATTAATACCGGGGACACAGATCCGACATTTATTGAGACGAATATACCATGGGTTATAAGAGTTATTGCGGATGATAGGCGTCAGTGTTATCTTCTGGCTGACTATATTTATAAGAAGCTAGGGCTCAATAGGGTGGGTATCATTCGAGCGAGCAACCGGTATGGCCGCTTCGGAGTGCGTGAATTTCGCGACGCAAGCCGCCGACTGGAACGTCCTGTTCCGATCGAGATGGCTTACTTTGTGGGTCAACAGGATTTTTCTTTAGAACTTCAGCGCCTCGCGGATGCCCAGGTGGAAGCGGTCGTGCATTGGGGCGACGCGGAAGACGGCGCCCGCATCCTCAACCAGATGCGCGAGATGGGGATGAAACAACCCTTCTTTGCATGCGATCGCTGTCTGCTCGACGACTTTGTAAAAAATGCCGGTAAAAATGCGGAAGGTGTGATTTGCGCATCTCCCTGGAATCCTTCACGAAAGGACGCGCGGTTGGAAGAGTTTCGACAGAAATTCGAAGCACGATTCGGATGTGCACCGGATACCTATGCCGCACACGCCTACGACGGAACCCAGCTTTTGATCTGGGCAATCCAGCTCGCCGGGCTTAATCGGGCCAAGATACGGGATGTGTTGGCAACCCGGCGCGATCCTTGGCATGGAGTCACCGGCGAGTTAATGCTCACGGCCGCTCTGGACCGGGCCAGCGATGCGTATCTTGCGGTCCGAGAAAACAATGAGTGGAAGTTTTACTCTAGAGAAGATCTGGGGCTTTCGAAAGAAGTAGCGGCCCCGTCTGTTCAGTTTTCACGAAATTAACGCCGAACGAAACCGGTATCAGCCTGGACAAACGGCATTTATGTCATTATTGCACGTTGTGCGTATAAACTTAAGCGCGTCTAATTGTTTGGCCAGAGCGAGCTTAATCTTTTGCGTCATCGCAGAGATATTGTTCACGTGGGGCAATCTAACGGTTGTACTTATCGCAGGTGCCTCGGACGGGGAAATCATTTATCCGTTCCAACACGCGGTTGATCCTTTTTTTGAGGCCCGCGATCCGAAGAATTCTGCGCCTTTGCTCCGTGGTTCAGCGATCACAGCAGGCAAGGAGGTCGTTATCGGATATTTTGGACCATCGAAGATCGATGATTTGGCTACGGCGAGTCTGTGGTGGGCAGCCCAACGAGGCCTCAAAGATGCGGAAAGGGATCTGCGCGACAGGCTTCCGCCCTGCCGATTGGTTCCGCTCATTAAAGATTCCCCCTGGTCCGACGGAGCCTCCGCTCTAGCACAACTGATTTTTCGTGAAAATGTCGCCGGGGTGATCGGCGGAATGGACGGCGAGACCACTCACCTTGCCGAGACAATTGTCGCCAAGGCCCATCTGCCCTTACTTTCACCGGTAGCTACTGATAAGACAACCAATTTGGCAGGTGTACCGTGGATCTTTGCGCTGGCCCCAGGGGACCACCTGATCGCTCCAATCCTGGCTACGCGAATCGTCGCCAGTAAACCGCAGCGGATTGCCGTACTTTTGGGGAATGACCACGACTCTCAATGGTTTTGGCGTGAGTTGAACAAATGTCTTCTTCACTTTGATTGCCCAGTCAATTCGTTAATCATTGTCCCGAACGAGGACCAGGCTGTGAAAGAAGCAGTGAGGAAATCGCTGGGGCAATCACCCGACTGGCTGGTAGTGAGTGCCCCGCAGTCAGTTCTGGTTGCCATTATCCGGGAGATACGTTGCCGTAAAGCCAACGTACAGATTTTGTGTGATGCACGCATTTCCCGTGTTGATGCTCTCAAATCGCTCGGCAAGCAAGCAGACGGAATAATTTGTCCGTTTCTTATGGCAACTGGTGCTCATCCCTCGGAAGAGTTTCGGGAGGCATTCCAGAAAGAATTCGGCGTTGAACCCGACTATGCTGTGCTCTTGACCTACGATGCGGTTCGTATGCTTCTTCATGCTATCGCACAGTCCGTAGAAGAGGGCCACGATAGCATAAACCGCGTTGAGGTTTACAAACGCTTGGTCGCGCTTTCGCCATATCGTGGTATCTTTGGCACGATCGAATGGGATAAGGTTAATGCGAATAAATGCCGCGTAGTTCCTGGGATTATTCGCAACGGCAAAATTATCCCGGAACTGCAGGTATCAAATTAGATCGGTCATGAGAAGCCAAGGCCGAGATTGAGAGAATGGCTCTCTTCACGCTATCGGTCTCGGAAGATCGCTGGAAAAGTCTTCGCTTGTTCATAATTCGGAATTGAACCGTTGAAGTTGATCTCCCAATTCTGTGGATATTACTGTGTCGCAGCAGCTCCTCTTTGTGCCGTTATCGTTCATTCTGGGAAATAAAATCTGACCACTTTTCGTTGCCTACTCCCATCCAGCGGGTGTTATAAACTTCTTTCGCTCTGATTGTCTCCACCGTTTCTGGAAACTTCTCTGGCGGGCTATACGGATAGGACCGCATTGCATGAAACGGTAGAGGTTCCACTTGATCCCCTGCGGCGGTATGGATATCCATGTCTTTGCAGAAACTGTCAGTCTTTAGGATCCATGAGCGTATGAAACCAGTTGGGGGCTTGGGTAACTCACTAATATCAAATTCTAGCGTCAGTTCCTCCCCAGGACCCATGATGACAAAAGCGTCGTCCCTTTTAAGAACGAGCTCTTTTACATCACCAAAGCGTGTATAATATCCTGCCATACATTTCCATGGGAGAGTCAAGTCTATATTCTCATAGTCCAAAAGTGTGGGTTGCCTGCCGTCGGGCGTGTACTCTCGCGGAAAACCGCGATACGTCAAATTTGCAATGCTGGGATGAACCTCCAATTGCCGGATTTTGCCGTCGCTCGTTGCCGCAAGGAAGATCCGGTCCCAATACAGGTCCATATTTGTTCGTATTCGAAGTGTGCGATCCCCTTTTTGCAACAGGTGGGTTAACTCAAGTGTCATCCAATGGTTGAGCCCTGCTGGATATCCCGCTTCCCTGGCAAGTTCTACCCATTTTTCGCCGCGTAGGACTTCGAAGGTTGGAGCTTTCAAGGAAATACCCGCCTGTGCGGCGGCATAATTCGTCTGGGAGTAGCTGTATTCCACCCAACCATAGCCGATAAAGAAGACGCGTCTCCCCGACTCCAGCCACTGATCTATGGTGCCTGGAAATTGAAGCACAATTGAGTACTCCTTCGCATAACCCACAAAGCGTTTCTCCTGCTCGGTTGGCCCTACACAGTCGCGATCAACATTTTTTAGAATAGGAAGCACATCTTGACCAAGATCGTTTGTCGCAACGACAGGATCAAGCTCTTCGCCGAAGCAGAGAATTTCCTCGGGGATATTTTCTAACGAAACCGGCATCATCTCATTGGGAAGAACGTATGTGCCCGCTGGGTGATCCACTGCAATAAGAGAAGCATGATCGAAATAGACGACCTCTTCTAGCGGTTCGATGATTTTACAGACAACTGAATCAGTACTGTGCTTTAAAGGAGGCAGGGGCACATATTCCACGGGATAGGGTTTGGCATAAATTCCCGGCCGAATCAAATATCCGAGTCCCCCTTTTCCGCCGAAATCGGATACAAATTCGAAGCGGGTGCCGGTCCATACGAATAAATGTGGACAGGAAGAAGTTTTGCGAGGAACTTCACCAATATTGGCAACTTGATTGGCTTTAACCGCAACCTCGGACTGAAGAACGGCATCCGGCCAAATGATGCGGAGCCATTCCACTTCCTGCTGCTGCCCCAATCCAAAGTGTAATCGCAGGGGGGCCCAGCACGTACTTCCGGCAATTTGCCCCACATCCCATTGCTGGAAAATTTGGCCAGTTCGGACTTGGACGCGTGCCCCGATGGCCGATTCATTGGAGCGAGACTTCTGATCGGTGTATCGCGTTCCTGCCAGATCGAGGCTTATCCAGTTGCCACGCGGACCGCAATTTTTGAACCACACAGCAGTGGTGTTCAAAGGGGCCACAAGAACGTCAAGCCCGCCATCGTTATCGAAATCGGCGAGTACTCCTGCGGTATTTCCCTGATTGCGTAGGCCGCAAAAAAGAAATCGCGGGTCTTCCTGGCATACATTAACAAACCCTTGTTTTGGCCATGAATTAAGGAGGAGGACGGGTTGCCGTTGACCATTCGGCGAGTACGCATCCGCAATGAAAAGATCCGCATCCCCGTCGTTGTCAACGTCCGCAAGTTGCGCTATTGTCCCGCCCAGCCGTCCAAACTGACGCGCGAATTTTTCTTCCTCACGAAAGTGGCATGCACCTTCGTTGAGGAACAACCGTACCCGGCCACCGGTAAGCAAGACAAGATCCGGCCTGCCATCACAGTTTACGTCCCCCGTTGTCAAGCCGGACACACCGGGCACGTTGAGTCCCAGATCGGAACCTTTGACGATCCGAAACGCTCCGGCCCGGTCGTTGAGCCATATCACAGGCGAACCCTTCCCAGAGGCGAGAATCAGATCGAGATCACGATCGTTATCAATATCAAGCCAGCTCGTCGCAACTGCCGAGAATTGCGGCGTTCCCAGGCCCCAAGCAGCAGCCTTTTCCTCGAATGTTCCATCGCGGTTGTTGATCAAAAGCAAAGGCGCGAGCGCTTCGCCATTAGAAGTAAACCGGCTGG
>NZ_JBAMME010000242.1:25764-35275 GCF_039793925.1 Thermogutta sp.
CATAGAGATCAAGATCACCGTCACTGTCGATATCCAGTAAGCACACGTGTAGTGCGGTGAAGTTGCCCGTGGTGGAGGCACCTGTGCCCGAGAACGGTTTGAAATTGCCGGTGCCATCGTTTTCCATTAAACGAACGAACCCTGCACCACCAATCCAGATGTCGACATCACCATCGTTGTCAACGTCTCCCACGGCCGCGCATATGCTCTGGGTAGCCAAAATGTCAGCAGGGTGAAAAGTCCCATTTTTATCGGCGAATAAAACCTGGGTGGCATGGTCATTTGTGACACCAGTTAAAACGAGATCCAAGATGCCGTCTTTATTCAGATCGGCCACGGCGATCCCGCCGATTTCGATTGATACTTGACCTGCTTGCCAGACACTACCCATTTTGACGAGTTCCCGCGCTTCGGGGTCGAACACCGGAGTTGTGACGCGGGTATCCGCGTCCGTCCGCCGCGGAATTGGCAACATGTCGGGCCCCAGGGCATAGTAGTATTTTCCGGCAGAACCATAGATTTTTCGTACGGTGAAACTTCCGCCTGCAAGTTCCGCTTGGTTGAGTGCGCGAAACCTCTCAAATAGTTTCAAAGCCGCATCTCGTTTTCCCAGACGCTGGTACTGGAGCGCCAGCCGATAAATGGCTGAAACGAACCCAGGATCGAGGTTGACTGCCCGTTCTAGAAGTTCTACTGCTTTTTCGTTTTGCTGAACCGATAGATAAGCTTCTGCCAGTTTAAGGCAGACATGAGGATCATCGGGATCCAGTTTGTATGCCCTCTGAAAGGCTTCCAGCGCATTTTCTTTTTGCCCTACATGTTCGTAATAGAGTCCCAAACAATACCAGGCATGGATCAATTCGGGATTTTCCTTGGTGACTTCCTGAAACAATCGCTCGGCTTGGTTGATCACCTCTTTTCCGCCGGTATCTTCCATCATGTTGAGATAGGCGAGCCCGAGGTTAAATTTTGCGGCCGTCCAATCGGGAAATTCCTTTAGTACAGCCTCGAATTGCTTACTGGCTGCGGAATATTCGTACTGTTCGAGAAGAGCGCATCCCTTATTAAATGCCGCAAGTGCGCGATAAACAGTGTCTGTCATCCGCGGCGAGGGCAGTGAGCTATCCTCGGCCCGTCCAAATGGCGTCACTAAAAGCAGAGTCACCAGAACGGCGCAGTGACTGAAAGCCAGAGGAGTTCGCGAGAGAAGCAACTGGGGCCTCATGTGAGCTACTCCATGAATCCTCGGATGATTGGATTGCTCCATCCTTTTACCGTTGTACTGGGTCCAAAATTCAAACACGGGATCTGACCTAAAGGAATGCACGCCACAGAGGATTGTAGAAAGGCATGTGCCTGAATGGGGCAGTCATCCAACTCAGGCAAGCACTTACACTTTGGAATACAGATACCAGAGCCGGCCGAGGGAATTACCACTCGGGCAGACTTTCCGTGCCGGTTCATGTCCGTCTGACTTAGCTTTCCAATGCGAGCGTGTGATCGGGTATTCTCACAAAGGAAGTGGCACGCGTCGCCGTGCCGACATGTTACCCTTTCGCCTGCGTCGAAAGGTAAATCTGCAGGCCCATCTGTTCAATCTGAGCCAACTGCTCCTCCAGCCAATTCACGTGCTGATCTTCATCCTTTACGATTGATTCGAGCAACTCCCTGGTGACCGCATCACCCACCTCATGCGCCAATCCAATGGCCTTGTTGTATGCCTGAACTGCGGTCAATTCGGCGTTTAGATCGGAGCGGAACTGCTCAGCCACATTGGGACCGACGTGAACCTCGTTCAAGCGGTTCACAATCGGTGTGCCTTCGAGAAAGATAATCCTCGCAATCAAGCTTTCCGCGTGTTTCATCTCCTGAATCGCGCGCTTTTCAACCGCCTCGTGCAACTCGTCGTAGCCCCAGTCGGCACACATTTCGGAATGGACGATGTACTGGACAATGGCTGTCAGTTCCTCCGCGAGCAACTCATTCAACACAGCGATCAGTTGTTCGTTCCCCTTCATTCGCGAACCTCCTGCACCAGGTAAGGGAGAAATAGGTCACCGCATAGGGCATTCCCTGTGCAAACACCTTTTTATTTTCGCCGCTTGATGAAAAACGTCAACAAGTTGACCTTCTGACTCATCCCCACTTTTGCAAAAACGAATGACATGCCACGAAGCAAGATACTGTGTGGGCAATTCATGAATTGCTCGTACGTTTTTAACGGTAACTGAACTCGGCAGTTGGGATGCGCTCGGTGAAATGGATTATCCAAACGTCGGAATGTGGAGCTGAGAAGCAGGTCCGTCCGCGATAAATCTTGCTCGCACGTGCACCCGTGTGGACGTCCGCTTCCCCATCGCTATCGGAAAAGGAGATGGGTCATGTTGACCTTATCCGGTGGTCTCCTGGCTGTACCAGCACTCTGCCGGTAAGTTGTGTGGAAATGAACGATGCAAACAGCGTTTCAGTTTTTACATCTTGCCCATTTTCCGACGGGCCGTTACCATTTCCGGGCGCTACGGGCTTGCCCGCGGTTGACTGTCCTGTGTGTGCCGTTCCGTATGCACCAGCACAATGAAAACATCGCCTTTGTTTTTCTATTTTGGGATTGTTACAGCATTGATGGGGTGTGCCCCATTGCCGCCGCTCGTCGGTACTCCTGGAGGCATGACTTCCATCGAAGCCGAGCGGAATGCACTCAACGGTTTCGATCCGTTTCCAGAGGATCGCAGTGCGCCGGCGATTGACGGGGCGCGGCCACCTGGTTTTGAGCATCCGGTTAGTGAGCCGGACCGTGTGCGGCGAAAGCCGTGGCTTCCGGAGTGATTTCAGACTGTGGAGGTGCCCCGGCACCGGGTGGGTTGAGCGTTCTCATTCTCTTTAATACTTTGTGGTTCGGAACGCGGAAACCACTTGATTGCGAATTTTGCTCTTCGCGCCTCGCAAAAACGGAGCGTTTTCGTTTGCTGAAGCACTGGGCAGGCTTGATTCGCCGGTCGAACGTCGGCACCATGGTGTTGTCATCCGTGGTGTTCGCCAAATTCTTGCGAGAAAGGAAGACGGGTATGCTAGCCACTCATCGACCGCTCGTCGTGCCAATTATTCTGGCTGGGTTAGCGACAACTGGTGGAGCAGCATGGGGAGAGGGACGATCACCAGTGGAAGCCGTTGCAGCCGAAACTTTGAGCGCTGGTTCCCAAGAACAAATTCGGGGAACGGTTCAAGACGGGCGAGTGACGGTATCTGTTGACGGCACGGTTGTGTTTGAATATGTCGCTCCTGCCAGCGGTCCAAAATGTTACGTCAAAACTTTGTGTTCGCCAAAGGGGATTAACGTTTTTCGCGACTCGCCGCCAGATCATGTTCACCATCATGGGCTGATGTTTGCAGTTGGCGTCGATGGGGTGGATTACTGGGCAGAGGGTCCTGGTTGTGGGACACAGACCACGCAGGGCACGATCCATCTGGAGACACGACAGGAGAACGGACATTCAATGGCCCGTGTTTTGCACCCGATCATCTGGCGGGATGGGCAGGGAAATCCTCAACTCGCAGAAGAGCGCGAGCTTTTGCTGGTTCGCTCCAACCAGCCGCAATTCCCCACTCTGCTCGTTTGGCATACGCGGCTGGAAGTAACTGAAACGGACACCGGTCGAACTCTTTGGGGCCGACATTATTTTGGTCTGGGCTGCCGCTTTGTTGAGGCTATGGACACAGGCGGAACGTTTTATAACTCGGCAGGGGGGAACAGTGTCGCCACCACAAACGACAAATCGGCTGAGTGGTGTGCCTATTCGGCAAATGTAGGCGGCCAACCTGTCACTGTGGTGATAATTGACCATCCTCGGAATTTGCGTCATCCCTCAGTTTGGTTTACCATGGATCAGCCGTTTGCCTATTTATCCGCTACGCTGAACCTTGCCAACGAGAAATATTTTTTGAAAACTGGCGCGACCCTCGATCTGCGGTATGTGGTGGCTGTCTGGGATGGTACGCCATCTGCAACTGAGATAGAGAAAGTCGCCAGCCGTTTCTCCAATTCATCAGGGCGGCTAAAGGGTGTCAACGACAAACGGGAGTAACGGATCCGAGGCAGCGCGAGAGCTTGTGATTCTATGCGTTACGCCCATCTTCCCGGCACGGACCGGAATGTCTCAGTTATCGCGATGGGATGCTGGGCCCTTGCGGGTGACCAGACCTGGGGACCGCAAGACGAAGCCGAATCCATCGCAACAATTCACGCGGCCCTGGATGCGGGTATCAATTTTTTCGACACAGCCGAGCTTTACGGAGCAGGTTTGGCTGAGGAGGTATTGGGCAAAGCATTGTACGGTCAGCGTGAGAAGGTCTTCATCGCCAGCAAGTTCAACTGGGAGAATGCCCGTTACGAGAAAGTGATCTTATCTTGTGAGGCCAGCCTCCGGCGACTCCGATCAGACGTCATCGACCTCTATCAAATCCACTGGGCTAACTGGGAGGTGCCGTTCGAGGAAACATGGTCGGCATTGGAAGAATTGAAACGGCAGGGAAAAATTCGGGCCATTGGCGTGTGCAATTTCGGCGTGAAAGATTTGTCAGCGATCCTTTCGCTCGGCAAGCCTGTGACAAATCAGCTTCCCTATGGGCTCCTGTTCAGGGCCATCGAATACGACATTTTGCCGCTCTGTCGCGAGAAACATATCGGTGTCTTGTGTTACAGCCCTCTCACGATCGGACTGTTGACAGGTAAGTACAAGGCGCCTGACGAGGTTCCCCCGGGGCGGGCCCGAACTCGGCATTTTTCTTGTTCTCGCCCTCTCACACGGCACGGTGAACCCGGCTGCGAAGCGGAAACATTTGCGGCCATTCGCGAAATTGAGAAAGTGGCCGAACAACTCGGCTTGACGGTTGTCCAGTTGGCTTTGGCGTGGCTTCTCGCCCAGCAAGGGGTAACGTCGGTGGTCAATGGGATGCGACGGCCCTCTCAGGCACGCGAAAATGCGGCGGTGGCTGACCTGACGCTTTCCCCTGAAGTCGTCGAACAACTGCGGAAAATCACTGACCCGGTCAAAGAAAAACTCGGTCCTAACCCTGATATGTGGGAGGGATCTGCTCGGTCCCGCTTCCGTTAATAGAGCCGCTCTATCGCGAACCCGGTTCAATCCACGTCGAATATGAATGGGGAGCAAAATTTCCCCCTAATCCAACGCTGGCAGCCTCGTGACCGAATAGTACTCAGCTATGTAGGGGGTTCCTGGGCCAACCACCTTCCGGAAGGTTTTTTCGGCGACCTCGGGCGTATTGTTGTGTTGCGAAAGATGGGCCAAGCATATCCAGCGGTACTGCTGCTTCCACTTTTTCACACAGTGTGCCGCCTCAATATTGGAAAGATGACCGCCGGGACCGCGGATTCGCTCCTTCAGATCAGGAGAATACGGCCCGTTGGCAAGCATTTCCGGATCATAGTTACTCTCGATGATGAGAGCGTCAACCGAGGAAAGGTGCTTTTCTAGGTCGGGGAAGACGTGGCCCAGGTCGGTAAAAACACCGAGCCGATTGCGGCCATCGTCGATAATGAAAGCGGCAGAATCCGGGAAATCGTGCGGAGTGGGAATAGTTTCGATCCGCAGGTTCCCTATTGTGAGGATTTCACCGGGGCGATAAGCATGAGGCGAGAAGTCTTCCCGTTCCGCGAGCCAATCTCTGCAGGCGCGGGGGACCCAAATGGGCAGCTTCAGTCGCCGGTGATAGACTCCACTGTAGTGAATATGATCACGGTGCCCGTGCGACACCACAACTCCCTGAACTTTGGCCAGCGAATATCCGTTAGTTTCGAGACGCAGAGCAACCTGCTTGGCTGTGATGCCGGCATCAAAAAGTACCGCCACGTGCTTTGTTTCGACATACAAACAATTTCCGGAACTGCCGGATTGAAGAAAAAGAACTTTCACGTCCGTAATCCCTGGTCAAAAAGAACGACCGACGAACAATTCGTCGGCCGTTCGATGACTGACACATCACGCGACAAAAATCCCGGCTGAAAGCCGCCGACCACGTTTCGCACCACGCCACTCAGTGATTATTCCGGTTCATTGGTTGTCCGGCAATTCCTTGATCCGGATATTGCGCCACCTGATCTGGCCTTGCTTGCCCGCGTGCACCTGGAGTGCAATGAACCCTTCGAGATCGGCCTGATCGCTTTCATCAGTAAAATCGGCGCAGGGGACTCCGTTGACCCAGGTTCGGATACGGCGTCCGTTCGCTTCAATAACGAATTCGTTCCAGTCTTCAGGCTTGAAAGCCTTTCTGGCTTCTTCGTTTTTGTCCAGTTTGAAGAGCCACCCTCGCCGGGCTTCGTCATAGATTCCACCGGACCATGCCCGATCGGAAGGATCGATCTCGCACTGATACCCGTACACTCGACCGGTATCCGGCCGCTGGTGGCTCCGGATTTGGATGCCAGAGTTACCTGGCTGATCGAACTTCGCTTCGAGCTTGAGAATGAAATTGCGAAAAGTTTTTTCCGTGCACAAAAACGTGTTGGGCCCTAAGCCAACCTTTCCCACGATGCACCCGTCTTCCACCCAGTAAGTGGCGCCGCCACCGGCTTTCCGCCATCCCGCGATGGTTTTCCCGTCAAAGAGGGGTACAAAGCCTTCTTCGTCCGGTTTTCCCTCGGGAGCGGGAAGCGGCCCAAGGACTTCCGCGACGTACGGTTCGATCGCTGCTGCCCAGATGGCATAACCCCTGACGTTGGGATGAAGTAAATCGGGCATGATTTCTTTCGGCAGGGTCCCGTCGATGGTCAGAAAAGCGGAATTAATGTTGACGAATTTCACGTGAACCCCGTCATCTAGTTTCGAGATCAACTCATTGACACGCTCATTTTTCTGCCGAAGGGGATCCTGCGGATTTTCACCTCGCGGGAATATTGCCAGGAGTAGAATCCGGGTCTGCGGCAGTCTGGTTCTCAGCTTTTCCACGATCGCCTTAATCCCTTCTGCCGTTTCTTCCGGCTCATTGGATGCGGCGTTGTTGGTGCCAATCATGACCACGGCCAACTTGGGGCTTATGCCATCGATGTTGCCATTTTCCAGCCGCCAGAGCACGTGTTGAGTGCGGTCTCCGCCGATTCCGAGGTTCACAGCGTGCCGATGGGCGTAGTAGGCGTCCCAGACTTGCTTTCCCTCGCCTTCCCATCCGTGTGTGATGGAGTCGCCAATGAAAATCAGGTCTACATTGCCCTGTTTCACACGTTCGTTCATCGATTGATGACGTTGCTGCCACCACTGGTCCGGACGGGGCACCGGCACCACGGCGTCATTGGCTCTAATTGACGCAGGGGCGAAGCACAACAGGCCCACGAGTGCCAAGTGCAACCGCCCGAATGCAAACCGGGAACCGAAACGTTGCCTCCTCATAGACGCGTCTCCTCTCGAAAAACAACAAATCCAGTGGATGGGGAAGGGAATCGAACGTATTGGCCCAATGTATGGCGTGGTCACCGCTGTGTCTACAGGGACCGTCCGGTATCTAGCCGGACCCAGCGGAGGGAGGGTTTCTTTCCACCTGCGGCCAACGGCGATATAATCCCGTTTTTGCCCGAGTGACGCTTGTGTAGCTAGCCGATCTAACTGCTTTCCGAAACTCACAGGGTGCTAATTCGGTAAAGATGATTCATCTCGGCGTCAACGTCGATCACGTGGCCACACTTCGCCAGGCACGGCGAACCTATGAGCCGGACCCTGTTTGGGCGGCGGCTTTGGCTGAGCTTGGAGGTGCTGACGGTATTACAATTCACCTGCGTGAGGATCGCCGTCACATTCAAGAGCGAGACTTGCGGTTGCTCCGCCAGACAACGGCCGTCAAGCTGAATCTTGAGATGGCGTGTTCTGACGAAATTGTCGAAATTGCCCTTCAGGTCAAGCCTGACCAGGCGACTCTGGTGCCGGAGCGGAGAGAAGAAATCACCACGGAAGGGGGACTGGACGTCCTCGGACAGCTTGATCGCGTGACGAGTGTGGTCCACCGGCTTCAGGATGCGGGGATTATTGTGAGCCTTTTTATCGATCCTGACATTCGCCAAATTGAAGCTTCCGAAAAGACCGGGGCAAAAGCTGTGGAGCTGCACACCGGTTGTTACGCCAACGCACGGGGCGAACAGCAACACCGGGAACTGATCAATTTGCGCGAAGCCTCCCGCGATGTCGTACAGCGAGGGCTCCATCTACACGCTGGGCACGGCCTGACGTACCGTAACGTCCAACCGATTGCGGCCATCCCTGGCATGGAAGAGCTTAACATCGGCCATAGTATTATCGCCCGGGCTGTTATGGTTGGGATGTGTCAGGCTGTTCGAGAAATGAAAGAATTGATGGTGTGGGCAGCCTCCCATCGCGAAATGTTCTCCTCCGATGTTCGTTAAAGTGGTTTGGGCCTGCGGTCTTGTTTATCACCCAAAAGTTGTGGATTCATCATGGCTACGCGTGCTGAACAATTTGCCGGTCTTTCCGTCGCGATAATCACCCCCTTCCGGGATGGTAAGGTGGATTACAAGGCCCTGGAAGAACAGGTGGAGTTCCAGGTCCAGGCAGGTGTCACCTGTGTCTGTCCGGTCGGCACGACAGGGGAATCCCCAACACTCTCTCACCCCGAGCATCGAGAGGTCATCTCGGCTGTCGTCAAAACAGTGGCGGGCCGAATCAAAGTTATGCCGGGCACTGGTTCAAATAGTACGGAAGAGGCCCTGGAGCTTACTCGTTGGGCAGCCCAGGTTGGCGCGGATGCGGTGCTCATTGTGTCGCCGTATTACAATCGGCCGACGCAGGAAGGGCTTTATCAGCATTTCAAACTTCTTGCTCAGGCGGTGGATATTCCTATCTGCGTTTATAATATTCCGGGGCGCACGGGAAGAAACATCGAACCGGAGACGTTCCTCCGCCTGGCCGAGTTCCCGAATATTGCCATGGTGAAAGAGGCTAGCGGTTCACTGGATCAGGTCTCGCAGATAACGACGCAAACCGATTTAACGGTTCTCAGTGGGGACGACAGCCTGACGCTCCCAATTATGGCGGTGGGCGGGCGTGGGGTGATCTCGGTGATCGGCAACATCGTGCCGAAGGACATGAAGGCGATGATCGAGGCCTTCGAACAGGGTAATCTCAGCGAGGCCTTACGGTGGCACAAGAGACTCTTCCCACTGGCCCGAGATATGTTGGGTTTGGCCACAAATCCAATCCCCATTAAGGCCGCGATGCGACTTTTGGGACGCGATACGGGCGAGCTTCGATTGCCCCTAACACCTTTGTCGCCCGAGCAGGAGGCCAAACTCCGCGTCACTCTCAAGAACTACGGTTTGTTGTCTTAACCGGAATCACACGCCGAGCCTGGATAGCTTCGGATTGCACGCGTCCCCTCTCTTCTATCTCTTCTCTCCAGCCAAGGAACGCCTCGAGCAGTTGCATCCCCTCTGGGGTGAGGATGGACTCCGGATGGAACTGCCATCCCACGATCGGCAGACGGCTGTGGCGGA
>NZ_JBAMME010000243.1:0-5171 GCF_039793925.1 Thermogutta sp.
ACGGTTTACCAAACCCGATCTCAATGGAGCCCTCACCGGGGCTTCCCGCGCTTCCAGGAGGCGATCGCCTGGTCCAGTTGAGGACCAGAGCCGTTTTAGCCGTGCCATACTCCATGCACCCAACTGCTGAACGAAGACACCTGAACTGTGTGACTTTCTGGGACGCCATCATCCTCGGCGACGACACATTTTTTTCCAGAGATGGCCTCTGTCACCTCCCTGGGTTCGCCTCGTGGAGCGTTTTACACTCCGTTAGAGCTTGCCCCTCCGACTCGTGCCCATGTCTTATCAGGCTGTCCGGACCTCGGTGAGGCTTCCCGGGGCCGGTGCATTGGGCGAATCAGCCGACTTGCTTGAAGATCGGACTCGTGCGCGGAAAACACGACCTCCCGGAGAGCCTGTGCCCATGGGGGCGCGCACCGCTTCACGAACTCAAAGGAAAGAACTATTGATCCATGCAGAGTCGGACCCGATGATTTGCAGGGAGGCGAGGGCAAATACCCAAAGCGACAGTCCCCGGCCATCCGGCGGCCGTATCTTTTGTCTGCACGTCGGTCGTCCAAGGGTGGTGAGAAAGGGCGGAAGCCGCTATATTACCTGCGTGGTCAATGATCAAAGACTTCGAGGAGAATGATTATGCGAAGTCACATGTCGCGACGCCTATGGGTTTACTTCATTGTGTGGAGCGTGGTCTATGTGAAATGGGACACAGATTGGCTGAGTGATCGCTCGTCCCTGGCCGAAACGGTTTCCGCTGCGAGCCAGTCCTCAATGACCTTCGATGCCGCACCTTTTGCGGAATCGATCCTGAATGAACCTGGCAAAGCCTATGGTGTGGTGTGGGGTCAGTGGCGTAGGATTCGCGCGGTGGAGGTGGAATTTGATCCTGGCGTTTTTGTTTCACCGCAATCGCTTCAGGTGCAGTACTGGCATCGGGTGTGGAATGGGCTACCCGACCCCGTCTTGTCCGAAGCGGACGTGGCGCGGACCGGCTGGACGCCAGTGGATGATTGGACGAATGGGACCTGGAAAGTCGCCGACACGCGTGTCACCCAAGAGGGAAACCGCATCCGTTGGACCTTCGCCCCGACCCACGAGAGAGAATTTCCCAACCTCAACCAGCCGGGGGTCAGCTATCGGAAAACACTCAAACTCCGCGTGGTGGGCCAAGATCATCTCCCCAGAGTCACCGCCTTCCGCTGCTTCACGGATTCGGTGTACCGTCCGTTGACCGTCCGCATCTGTTGGGGACCTCCACGTATTTCTCAGCTTCGGTTTCAGGGACAGAACATGGGACGCCTGGAAGTTTTCAATGGGATTCTAAAAGCACTGCGGGCTGCCAACGGTTCGTCAATTGTCGTAGAGGACCATGGGCAATTTGTGCTTCCCGATGATTCCGGGGCGGCTCTCGAGGCTGATATCCTTGTCACAATGAACACCGTTCCGGGAGGCGAGGGCCAAGATCCCACCATTGTGACCGTGCGAACTCAGCACAACCCGTTTTCCTTCGCGGTCTCAGACCTCTTGAAAGGGGAACGGATCTTTGTGGATGATCTGGGGGTTCTCGTCACCCGCGTGGATGACACGATTGACATCTCGGAATATCGGCAGTTGCTGCAGGAGTTCCCGGGTCGCTGTGTCTATGATCGTGTATTCAACCAACCGGAGCAGACGCTTACCCGAGCGTGGAACGACATGCCCCTCAAGCGACCTCTCTACTTCGTGCATGGACTGCCGGGGAATCGCAACTTGATGATGCAAACGCCCAACGGCGACATCGCCGTGTCCAGCGTGAGCCGATGGTTCAACCTCCCACCAAGTCCCAAGGACACTCAAAGGAAGAACTGGAACGGAGAGATGCTCCGTCTGGGGTTTGGATTGCCCACCGACGACTGCCGTGGAGGCCGTGAACTGCGCGATGGCGCGCTCCCCTTACTTCGAACATGGTGGGTGGAAGGGCCCCTGTTTTACGAGCAGGAGAC
Organism: Thermogutta sp.; assembly: GCF_039793925.1. GTDB lineage: Bacteria > Planctomycetota > Planctomycetia > Pirellulales > Thermoguttaceae > Thermogutta. The sequence goes on from NZ_JBAMME010000243.1 coordinate 1,983, forward strand.
AGTGCTTGACGCCCTCGACGGCGATCTTGATCACGTGGAGGTGGACGATCCGACACTGCTTTTGATGCGGGTGCGGATCGTCAACACGTCGCCGGTTGAGTCGGCCACGGCACGACTGACCGTCACATCGCAGGCTGATCAGCCGGAGACGCTTCAGATAGACGGCCCACGGGTGTACGCCGTCGCCGGAGAGAAACGCTTTCTTCGTTGTCTTTTTGACCCGCGTGGCCGGGGGACAGTATCTGCCCAAAAAACTGCCGTGGTTTGGTCGTGCTCTTTCAATCCTGGAGAGACTCACGAAGTGTACGTCTTTGTGCCCTCCATCACCCTTTCATCTGACGACGAAATCGCGAGTGTTTTGTCGCGGCAGTTTGATCGTGACAGTGATCGCGTGCTTAATTTCTGGAGAAAACTTACCCAGGAGACCACCGAACTGGAAACGCCTGAGCCATGGCTGAACCGTTTCTACCACGCGGTTCTCTATCACAACGAGATTAATTGCACCCGGGACATTGCGGCCCCGAGGCGCTATGCCCGGGTAGGATCGCTCCGCTATGGAGTCTTCCCCAACGAGTCGGTGATGATGATTATGGACCTCAACCGGCGAGGACGCCACGAGACAGCCCAGCAGTGTTTGCAAACGTTTCTCGACTTTCAAGGAACGGTACCGCTGCCAGGAAATTTCCAGTCCACAGAAGGCCTCTTTTATGGGGCCGGTGGATACGAGTCGGGCGGATACAACAAACACCATGGGTATGTCATGTTCGGCATGGCGGACCACTGGTGGATAACTCGCGATCGCCAGTGGATGGCCGAGGCCGCCCCCAAACTCGTCAAGGCCTGCGAATGGGTCATCCGAGAACGCCAGGCGACCATGAAACTCAATCCCGACGGCAGTCGGCCCCTGGAGTATGGATTTCTGCCCAGCGGTGGGTTGGAGGATGTCCAGGATTACTGGTATTGGCTGGCGACGAATGTCAACACCGCCTGGGGTCTGACAGCTCTCAGCGAGGCCCTCGCCGACTATGGCCATCCCGAGGCTTCCCGCCTCCTGCGCGAGGCCCAGGCGTATAGGGAGGATGTCCTGCGGGGACTAACAGAGGCTCGCATCCGCGCCCCGGTGGTGCGCCTCCGCGATGGGACATATGTCCCCAAATACCCATCCCATCTTCACGAACGCGGACGATCACTGGGCTGGATCCGGGAGACGTTGGAAGGTTCGCTCTTTTTGCTAATCCACCGGCTGCTCCCGCCGGAGAGCCCGGAGGGCACATGGATTCTCAAGGATTACGAAGACAATCTCTACATCTCCAACGCGTTCGGTTATTCGATTCCGGTATTTGAACGCTTCTGGTTCTCTCGGGGTGGTTTTTCGATGCAGGCGAATTTGCTCGATGGGCCCCTCCCTTACCTTTACCGCGACGAAATCAAACACTTTTTGCGGGCTTACTTTAATGGATTCGCATCGGCGTTTTATCCAGACGTTATGATGTGCAACGAACACTCGAGTCCCGAATTAGGATATCCTGCTGGCGACCACTTCAAATCCTCCGATGAATCAAACGTCACCTTCTGGCTGCGCTTGATGTTCATTCAGGAGGACGGGGAGAATCTCTACTTGGGACGGGCAATCCCCCGCTACTGGCTCCGGGACGGCCAACGTCTTCGTATCGAGCGGGCACCGACATACTTTGGACCAATGTCCCTCGTCATGACATCCCATTCCAAGGAGGGACGAATCGAGGTGGACATGTTGCCGCCGGAGCGCAATCCGCCGCAGACCATCTATCTCCGGATTCGTCATCCCGATGGAAAACCGCTCCAGCGCGTGACGCTCAATGGTCAACCGTATGACAAATTCGACAGAGACCGGGAATGGATTGTTCTGCCCGGACAGGTTGAAGGTACACAAAAGATCATCGCGTATTACTGATCAGCGATTAGCAAGGGCTTGCCGACCGCGCTCCGGAAGAGACCAGTCGCCTACAGGAGCGTTTGCAACGGCGATGCCGCGTGGGGGCGTCTTATCCAATCGCGGGGCGCGGGTGGCGGAACCTGAAGATGTTTGAAAAATGTGCCGGTGTTAAAAGTCGTCTTCCTCGACATGTACTGTTGCGGCAGGTGAGGGTGATCGTGAGCGGCTAAGGCTTTCCCTGTGGACACCGGCAGACTGTTAAATCGATTAGCAGAATAAAATAAACAGTTTAGAGCCAATAAACCCCTGGTCTTTCAACTAAAAAACAATCGCAAATGTGGACACAATGCGAAGCGCACCGAGCGAGCCTTAATTAGAAGCCGCATCATTCTTGACGCACTTCATTGACAGTCGTCGTGTCCCCATTCACTCGGGCCGGGGCCGCTTAATGTGTAGATAAAGGCCCATTGTTCCGCGGTCGTTAGACACTTTTCTTCAGGGACTATTAAACTTCGCCCTATCTGGCGGCAACTGCCAGAATGACCCGGATGGTCTAGGGATGGCGCTGGGAAAGGTGCAGGCGAATCGGGCAGGTACGCTGCGGCCTCGAGTGTGGTTTCCAGCACGGCCCGCCGCTCGAGTGCCAGGGAGATTGGTGTCATCGAAAGTCCGCCGAGCGCCGTACAACGAAGCTCGCGTAGCATCTGACAGCCCACCTGCCGGGCAGATTCGATGACCTCGCCCAGCGGAATGAGAGCGTCGTAGTCAGTCAGCGCCCTATTGGCCTAGGCTAGGGCGTTGGTTGCCGCCAAGACATTCTTGCCCAGACAGGGCGCCTCCACGCGGTTGGCGATCAGATTGCAGATCAAACCCAGCATGCTTTGTAGAGCCAGCGATGCAGCCCAGACTGATTGCCGTAACGTCGCTCCTGCCATATCCGCCAAGACGGCAGCCGCTGCAACGCAGATCCGTAATCGAAACGCGGGTGCAAGCCCGCAATCGCCAAAAAAACGCTTCGCCAGTTCCGAACAATCCAGTAGCCTGCACATCGGCTTTTGTTGCCCCAATCAGCTGACACTCAAAAGTTGAATTCGGCATGTTCTACAGATGATCGCTGGCGAATAACGATCCTAGAGTGCTCCGGTCTCCCTCAGGTGGACACATTTCTTCAGGTAGACACGGTATCACAGGAGAAAGCCTTATTGTGGTCCTTGCCCAGGTTCGCCCCATTCAACAATTGACAACACCGCATTCGAACGTGGGTTGCGGTTGAC
>NZ_JBAMME010000244.1:0-4807 GCF_039793925.1 Thermogutta sp.
CTCGCGGAGTTGGGAGCAAAACAATTTCCGATGATACATGGGAAAGATATGTGGTCAGGACCGCCCGATATTCTGGATGGATGTTCTGAGGTACGACCACCCGTTTTCGTCCACTTTGCAGGCTCAGACACATGAGAACAGCCTCAGCGAGGGCGGTAGCCCCATCGTAGAGGCTGGCGTTGGAGACGTCCAAACCCGTCAACTGCGTGATGAGGGTCTGGTACTCGAAGAACACCTGGAGATTGCCCTGGCTGACTTCTGGCTGGTAGGGGGTGTAGGAAGTGTAAAACTCACTTCGCGAGGCGACAAAATCGACCACCGCCGGGATGAAGTGATCGTAAGCCCCTCCCCCTAAAAAGCACACCTTTTGATGGGTTCCCACGTTCCGCCGGGCCAGCTCTTCCATATGCTGACAGAGTTCTAGCTCGGAAAGCGCAGGCGGAAGTTTTAGTTCGCCCTGAAAACGCACGTCGGAAGGCAAATGGGCAAACAGCTCGTCGATGCTTTGCACGCCGATCGCGGCAAGCATCGCCTTCACTTCTTGTTCGGTCTGCGGAAGATAGGCCATGGTTTTTCCTTAGCGTCTGATTAACAGGCAGATGCTTTTCGATCGCTTGACGCCCGCCGCCAGTCCTCTTCTGACGCTCCTCCCTGGAGAGACAAATCCGAACAATCTCAAGGCCCGTCGCTAATCGTTGATAACATCTGTGTTTGATGAACACCGCACGGAACGGGACAAGCGTACAGCCACCTTCTGTAACAGCGATCAGATGTTAGGTTGGCCAAGCTCGTAATCGATTTGCCTCTTTACCCGTGCTCTTCTGCCTCCGAGGCGCACTGCGCTTCGTAGGCGGCTCGGTCCAGGAGCTGGTTCAGTTCGTTCGGATCGGCCACCTCCAGCTTAGCGATCCAACCTTGTCCGAATGGGTCCGCGGTCAGTTGTTCAAGGTGTGTTGCCAGGTCTGTGTGGACCTCGACCACCGTACCCGTCACCGGGCTGTAAATGTCGCTGACTGCCTTGACGGACTCAATTTGTCCGAGCGGTTCACCCGCTTGAACTTGCTTGCCAACAGGAGGCAACTCGAGGAATACCAAGTCAGACATCGCTTGCACGGCGAAATCGGTGATTCCCACGGTTGCAATCGTCTTCCCGTCGGAATTCTGGGAAACGGCGACCCATTCATGGGTCTTCGTGTACTTGAGATCCTGGACGTCCACAGCTTTTCCTCGCAATTTTTCTGAAAATCAAAAGCACGCTCGTCGAAGCCTGTGCGTTGGCTGGTAGCCAACATGGGAACAGATTTCCCGCATCGGCTTCAATCCTGAAGCCCCACAAGAGCCGAACTATCATTTTATCCCTTGGGTCCTTTTGGGGTACTGGGTATTTGGAATGGAGCGCTGTTATCTCCTGGCGGATCGGACACACTTTGATCAATCGCGTCGCAAATTCCTGCGATGAGCGAAAAAATGATCGGGGGCAAAAATAAAGATCGCAGGCCGTACCACAGTCAGTTGATAAAGCGCCGGATTGTTGTCGCCCAGAATCAGCCGCGAACGTCTCGGACCGTGTTGAGCACCGGAAGATGAAGAGGTGGCTTGCCCTCCCGAAAAGAAAGCGCACCAGTGGGGCAAATGGCGACGACCTGTTCCGCCAGCTCCCCCAACGCCTCTTCCAACGTGCGATTGAAAGGCACCCCGATGCGCACATCGAAACCGCGGCCGACGAACGTCAGCCCCAGAGGTGCTCGAGCGGCCTCGGTAATCTCGACACATAGCCCGCAAAGAATACACTTGCCAGGTTCGTAAATGATCCCGGAAGGCCGCGCGATGATCTCCAATTTGGCGCGCTCACCACGAAACCGATTGGGATCTGCCTGATAGCGGATAGCATACTCGCGCAATCGGCAATGAGGGAGAGCTCGACAATCGCAGTGCAGGCAGCGTGCCGCTTGATGGACAGCTAGATCGTCATTCCAGCGAGCACCGGGCGGCGGCTCGGTTCGAGGGATTGGTTCAGCCAGCGTCGCCAGTTGCTCCACTTCCTCTTTTTCCAACCGACCCATTCGAACAGAAAACATTTCCGGAAGGCCCTCCACCCGGCCGAGACGGAGGAACTGGTCTATACATCGGGCAGCCAGTTTTCCATCGGCACAACTGCGGACCACCAGACCTCGCCCCCGAATCGCGTTTCCCGCAGCAAAGACCCGATCGAGTGACGTCTGGAAGGTCTCCCGATTCACGGTGATCCCGCGTTGCGTGTGGGGGATACCCAATTGCTCCAGCCGTTCTGGCGTTTGTTCTCCGAACGCGAGAAGGACCGCGTCGTAGTTGTTCTGGAGTTCCGTGAGAGTGATGCCGTTTTCCCCAGGGGGCACCAGGGGTGTGTCCGGCCGAAAGTCCACCCCAAGGCGAAATATCACATCAATTTCGGCGTCCAGGACACTCGGCGGAACAGCGGTGCCTCCGGGATCCGGGCGGTTACGCACGCGGCCTCCCGCCTTTTCCGCTACTTCGAACAGCACCACGCGGTGTCCCAGTTGGCGAAGGTAAAAGGCAGCCGACAACCCTGTCGGGCCGGCGCCTACGATAGCCACGGTTTTGCCACTGTCCGGTTGACAGGGCGGCAGATACGGATCGCCGGACGCAAGATCCCATTCCGCCACGTATCGTTTTAGACCGCATACAGCCACCGGGTCATCCGCCGCATTGCGCCGGCACCCTTTTTCGCAAGGTCGCGGACAAACGTAACCCAGGGTTGCCGGAAGGGCGATGTCCCTTTTGATTGTGGCAATTGCCTCCCGAAGTTCCTCCCTCTGAATCTGCCGCAGCATGGTGGGGATATCCATGTGGGCGGGACAGGCAAAATGACAAGGTGCCAGACAGTCCCCCAGGTGATCGCTCAACAAAAGTTCCAGGGCCGTCCGTCGAACATGGGCCACCTCGTCTGTCTCGCTCTCCACAATCATCCCATCGCTCACGGGAGTCCCGCAGGAAGGCACCATCCTTACCCGCCCGTTCTCGATCACTTTCACCGAACATATTAAACACGACGTTTGGGGTCTGAAACCATCAAGAAAGCAGAGGGTGGGAATATCGATCCCCAACTGCCGGGCCGCTTTGAGGACCGTGGTTCCAGATGGTACGGTGATACTCCGCCCGTCAATCGTCACACGGCAAAGTGCGGCGCTCATGGCGAGGACGAACTCCCTGTGGTGGCAGCCATTTTTTGGGTGGAAGGGTCGGTCAATGGGACAACCTCGGAAACACCCTCGCGTGCAAAATCGCTGATCCCGAAGCGGCCGGATCTTGCGGGAGCAGAAATAGGAGTGGAAGTCTGCGAAGCCCCAACAATTCTGCCTCCCGATTCAATCACCACCGCCCCTTCCGGACAAACGACCCGACAGGTATCGCACCGGGTACAAAGCTGATCATCGATGGAGTGTCTTTGGTACGGTCGGATAGGTATTGCGTTGACCGGGCAATTCTGAGCGCACAACGTGCACCCGATGCATGCATCTGTGATGCGGTAATGAATGAGGGAGGCACACCGACCCGCTGGGCACTCGCCCCGGATATGGGCCTCGTACTCTTCCCGAAAGTACCGCAGCGTGGTGAGCACAGGATTCGGAGCGGTCTTGCCCAATCCGCATATACTGCCCGCCTTGACAGTTTCCGACAGATCTTCGAGCGTCCGAAGGTCCTCCGGCTGGGCGCGCCCTTCGCAGATGCGATCCAGAATGTCGAGCATCCGCCGTGTCCCGATGCGGCACAACGTGCATTTTCCACAGGACTGATCCTGGGTGAAGCGGAGAAAGTACCGGGCAATGTCCACCATGCAATCGCTGTCATCGAGGACGATCAATCCTCCCGAACCCATGATGGCTCCCGTAGCCGTCAACGCTTCGTAGTCCACAGGGGTGTCGAAAAGTGATTCCGGGATACATCCTCCGGAAGGACCGCCCACCTGAACGGCTTTGAGCCGTCGGCCGGGTTGCGCGCCACCGCCAATATGTTCCACGATTTCCCGAAGAGTTATGCCCATAGGCACCTCAATGAGGCCGCCCCGCCGCACCTTCCCGGCCAGGGCAAACACTTTCGTTCCCTTGCTTGTTGCGGTACCGAGCGCTGCAAATCGCCCAGCCCCGTTCCGTATGATCCACGGTACGAGGGCAAAGGTTTCCACGTTATTGACCAGGGTAGGCTGGCCGGCAAAACCGAATTCCGCGGGATAAGGGGGTCGTAACCGGGGCATTCCACGGCGGCCCTCCAGTGACGCAATCAGAGCGGTTTCCTCTCCGCAGACGAAGGCCCCCGCGCCTTCGTAAACGCGAACATGGAAGCAATGATCTGTCCCCAGAATGCGGTCCCCCAGAATGCCCGCCTCTTCACAGCGGCGGATCGCTTCCCGAATCCGTTCCACGGCGAGTGGATATTCGGCACGGATGTAGAAAATGCCTTCCGTGGCACCCACAGCCCGCGCGGCAATAAGCATTCCCTCGATCACGCGGTAGGGAAACGATTCAAGGATCATCCGATCCATGAAGGCTCCGGGATCCCCTTCATCACCATTGCAGGTGACGTATTTTTTTGTTCCCTGGGCCTTTCGCACCACTTCCCATTTCACTCCCGTGGGAAAGCCTGCGCCGCCACGACCCCGCAGGCCACTGCGCTTCACCTCCTCGATAATCCTTTCCGGAGTCCATTCCTTCAGAGCCTTCTCCGCTGCGGAAAATCCTCCCCGAATCCGATATTCCTCCAGGTCCAATGGATCAATTTCTCCTGCCCATTCGGTGGCAATGCGGATTTG
>NZ_JBAMME010000244.1:4817-34580 GCF_039793925.1 Thermogutta sp.
CGGCCGAGAAACGCCTCCACAGGTGGATCCCGGACATCCAGGGGCTGTGGCGTCAGTTTGTCCTCGTCGACGTCACCGAGCAGATGATCCAGCCACCGCTGCCAGCCGTAGTGCAGCCGGGCGAAGAAGTTTTTCGGTCGAAAATGCCGGTGAATGATGGCGGGAACATCTTCCGGTTGCACCCGGGAATACACCCGAGGCTGTCCCCGCTTGGGGATGACTTCTACCAGGGGGGTCTGATGACAGATGCCGACGCAGCCCACCCGTTTGACCCGTACAGGAACACCCGCCACAGCCGCCAGACTTTTCACACGTTCAAAGACCTGCCTGCTCCCCTGCGCCTGACAGCACGACCCCAAACCGACCCGGATTTCCCCCTGGGCAGTACCGTCTGTTCCGCCCAACAGCTCGTCATGGGGGATACCCTCCTTCACGTGATGAAGAAAATCGGCGAGGACTTTAGGGACTTTAGTTGGCGTCAGCCGTCCGTAGGTGAGGTGATCGATCTGGATGACGGGGGCCAGAGTACAGCAACCCAGGCAGGCTACCTTTTCAATAGTGAAAATTCCTTCCGGGTCGGTGTCTTCTCCATGGGGAATTCGCAAATGGCGCTCCAGCGATTCCTGAATCCGTGGTGCTCCTTTCACATGGCAGGCTGTTCCATGGCATACGCGAATAATGTGCTGGCCAACGGGACGGAAGCGAAATTGACCGTAAAACGTCGCCACACCGATCAGTTGCGCCGGGCGAACCTGCGTCAATTCGCAGACGCGTTCGAGGGCTTCCTGAGGCAGATAACGGAAATGGCTCTGAATGGCCTGGAGGATAGGAATCGCGGCCTCGGGCCCGCGTCCGCAGCGTTCCACAATCTCGTCAACGATGCGGAGATCGATGGACGATTGCTGACAGACCGAGTCATCGGCAGTCACTGCTGAGGATAGAGAGACCTCATTCACTTTATTCATGAGTTGTAAATTCGAAGGATCGGTTTTGTCTTTTTTTCCACCCGACGTTTGCCAACTCAACCGCACGGCGATTTTTGTTTACCGGCGCTGTTGTAATTGTAACCCGTTTTCGTTCGGAGTCGAACATCTTCCATGAAAAACATTTGGTCGAAGGATGCGTTTCGCACGAATTGTCCTGAGTCCAACACGCTTCACCGGCCTGCCCAGCGCCAGTCCGATTGCCGTGCTTCTTCTCATCCGAAAGTGTCAGTGTCCAATACAGAACACGTGTTTTTCGCCGCGGATATAAAGTCGCCCGGGCTGAAACGCAGGACTGGTCACACAGCCTTCGCCCAATGAGTTTTCGTGTTCGATCTTGAATTCCTGGTCGGTAACCGTCCCCACCCAGCAGGCTCCCTCTTTGGAAAACAGGTAGACCTTGCCCCCGGCATAAGAAGGTGAGGAGGCAAAGGTATTATCCGGGAATTCATGTTCCCAGAGCTTTTCTCCCGTGTTCACGTTATAGCACGCCAGAACCGATGTGGACGATATCCATAAGGCATAATGGTCAAAAGCCAGCGGGCTACAGGTATCCGGCAGGGCATCCTCTGCCTCCCACACTTTGTGGGTCTTCGTAACATCTCCCGATCCATCGCCCCGAATAGCGTACATGTAATAGGAATACTCGCCTCCGGCAATGACTAGATCGCCATGGACGGTGGGTGATGGCCCGCAATCCCCCGTTGTGCCGTCAAACCGCCACCATTCGGTGCCATCTTCAGGGTTGTACGAAATCACAAATGGATTGGCCACAGTGATCAGTTGTGCTTTTCCCGCCAGGTTGGCAATGAGTGGACTGGTCCAAGAGTTACCAGTGGGACGCGTGACTTGCCAAACAACCCGGCCGGTGGGGCCTTCGAGCGCAAACAGTTTGGATTTGTCGTCGTCTGGCTCTCCCTGATCGAAGAGGACAATCACCCAGTTTCTGTAGGTACACAGGGAAGAAGCGTGTCCGTAAGCGTTATCCGGAATTCCCAGACCTTTCACCCAAAGAATGTTTCCCTGAAAATCGAGAGCCGCAACATCACCGTTGGCGAAAACGGCATACACACGGCGGCCATCGGTGGCCGCTGTAGGAGCGGCAAACCCGGTGTCCTTCATGACCTTGGGCTTCTTGCCCCGGCTTTCGGGAGTGGGTGGAATATCTCGCTGCCAGAGGACCTTACCAGAGTCAGCATCCAGCGCATAGCACACCCGTCGGTCTTCTATTGCCCCCGTGACAAAAACGAATTTGTCCCAGACAACGGGTGAATTGTGGCCGGGAAGATCAATGGGCGTTTTCCAAAGGATGCCCCGACCCTCTTCCGCATTCCATTCGACAGGTGGGTCCGGATGAGTGGAAATTCCGTCACCATTCGGACCGCGAAACCGTGGCCAGAAGCGTGCGAATTCCTCCGTGGGGGCCGCATCATTACCGACCGGCGCCCCGGTGGAAACCGCAGGTTGAACCGTCCCGGACTTCTCGGACTGCTTGTCCTGCCCGGTGGCGGCTGCTTCAGGGGAGCTTTCTTTCTGAGGACCGGAACCCTGCGCCAGTTCCCCACCAGGTTGGTGTGGAACTGCTCCTCTCAACGCGAGGGCCTGATGCACGGTGCCTCGCGCTCTCCAAGCCAAAATCGCTACAGCTACGATCAGCAGGACAACAAATCCCGCCACCGCTACCAAACGCCGACGGGTAGCCCGCTCGAATGCCTCGTCCCACACCTCAGTCGCACTTGGATGAGGCAAAGGCCGACGAAGTGTCGAGGCAATTTTGGCAAAAATGGCGAAGGTGATCAGGCCGGCAATCAAAAGGAGTGTTCCCCATCGATTGAACGTTCTTGCCCGGAAATACTCCTGCCGCAACCGAAGATCGAGTTCCCGAATGGCCTCCTTGAGTTGTTCATTCTGAGGGTCAGCAGCCAACTGCTTCTGAAGCGCCAGATACTGGGGAGAATCGAGAGGATCCTTGGCGAGATGGGTGACATAGTTCCATACCAGCAAGGCGGTGACTACAAGGGTGAAGACACCAGCCACCACCGCAACCCGCAGCGCCGCTACGAAACCGGGCAACGGTCCAGATGGGGTTGTCAACTCGCTATTCGCCTGGTTTGTGAGATCGCTTGTCTCTTTCGGCGAACCCGTTGTCATCGCATCGATCCTCCCGGAATTCGCGCCTTTGCACTTTGGATCAGTGTGCTCGCCACTGCCTCTCGCTCAATGTCGTGGTGTCGTACAAGTGCGCGGAGACCGTTCTTGTCGCGACTGGATTGGGCTATCGTTGGTGCAGGTTTCCCGTTCTTGATTGTTCTCACGCGCGGTGAGGTCAGCGAGCATTCCCGCTTGGAAGCGGGGATGGGGCCTCTGGGATCCGTGCGCGCGGGAGTTGGGCAACCTCTTCCCAGGACAGCCAGCCCCGTTGAATCTGCTCTTCCGGACAGTACCAAAAACATCGCCCGCACGCCACACAGCGACGGGGATCAGGGAGGTACTCTTCCCGTCGAGGCCGGGTGACCAGTTGCACAAACTTGAGGCCAATCACCAGACCGACCCATAATCCAAAGGCGGTGCTAGCACGGGCGAACACGCGAAGTCGCTCCACGGCCTTCTGAAACAGAACATTTTCGCTTACGCCGGAATTGTGAAAAGCTTTGATGGCGTCCTGAGCAAATTTGTTGTCCGGCGGCACTTGACCTGCCCGGACCCATTGCGCCAGTCGCACCTGGGGATCTAACTGTGCCAGAAGCGGATGCAGGGCGTAACCTCCGAGTCCTCCCGCGATCAACCAAAGAGGAACAGCGGCCAGCATGACCGCCAGACGTCGTCGGGCCGTTTGCCTTTCTCCCCGAGGAAGGGGCGGCACGGGCGCGACGATTGCCCCATACGGACATGCATCTTCACACAGTCGGCACCGAATGCATTCGGTCGGGGGGATGCGCACATGCCAGCGCGCCAGTTTGGAGCACAGGCCCAGGAGTGCTCCATACGGGCAGAGGAACCGGCAGTATGGTCGCCCGATAAAAATCCCTATCAGAAGTAAACTGCCACCGAAGACCAGCATGGATGTGGCACCCGACCGCCGGAAAAACGCCACAAACGGATCGTACTCGCAAATGACGTAGCTGGTGCCGGTTGCCGCATAAAGAACCGCCAGTCCAAGGTATATCCAGGGGAAAAGCCCCAGGGCGTGCTCCAACCAGTCGGGCAACTTCTGCGGGCGAACGGCAGCGATTTCCTGAATAGCTCCCAAGGGACATACGGCTGCACAAAACACTCGCCCAAAGAATAGGGCAAAAGCAATCGGGAGCGCAAAAAAGAGCAGGATGCTCCACGGGATAGCATACCGTCCATCAAAAAGCCCCTGAGCAACATCCTGAATAGCGCCAATTGAGCAGACGCACCCTTCCCGATGAAAGCCGAACCAAAACAAACTGATACCGGCCAATACAAACAGCCCGTTTCGCGATCGCTTCGCCAAAGCCAGGTAGGTCGCAGTCCCCAGGGCGACGGCGAGTGCGATCGTGTCCACCATTTCCCAAACGGGTGACGGTGGCGGAGGTACAGGCGTTTCCGGCAGTTTATGGGAGGTAAAATCGGGCGGAGGAAAGCGTTCCACGGCCAGCGCCATCCAACGCCCAGATAAAAAGACGGTGATAACCGCCAGAAAGATGAGCACATTCCATCGCCACGCTGACCCTTTCTGCGAACCGGGCGCTATCGGTAACCGACGTTTTTCACGCTGTTCCTGCTTGGGAAGGCGGTCAATCATATTGGATGAATCACCGGACCAAGTCTTTTGTGAGCGGACACGATGGCGAGATAAACCTCCACAATGCATTCACAGTGTGGCACTTGGCTTGTAGAGATGCTTTAACAGATAGGGCTGGGATGCAGGAAGCCGGACGAAAGCCTGCGAAGGACACGCGATGGCAATGGAGCACTGGTGGCAGTTTAGGCAACGGTCGTGCCTCACCTGAAGGTAAAGCGAACCATTGCCGAAGGCGGCACAGCCAACCACACACTTGCCGCACGCGATGCACAGATTCTCGTCGATAGTGTATTCGTAATACGGCTCTTCGACCAGTTTCCGAATGAGGGCACCCGTGGGGCAAAGCTGGTTTTCGGCACCTGTATTGAGGGCCAGTGGCTCCGGCGGAAAATAGCCGGTACACAAATCGCAGTAGCCGCACATGGGAAAGCTGTTGACACACTTGACCGCGGACGGGTCCAGCACGCAATGCGTTGCACAGTTGCCGCAGGCGATGCACTTGTAAGGATCGATCTGCCAGACCAAGAGGTCCCCGGAGGCTTTTTTGCCTGCCAGGAACCCGACCAGCCCGCCCACGCCGAGAAACGTTGCCATCTGGATTCCTTCCCGCAACATTTCTCGCCGTGACAGACGCTTCTCACTGCCACCTGGGCTCATGGCACTGCTCTCCAACTAAGAACCCGGCGACCCACCATGAACTGACCTCCCGAATCGTGTAGCACCCAGCTCCTGATTGAGCGGAGGCTTTCGCCGCTCGCCGGCCAGGTTTTTTCCTTCGGGAGAGGTGTCGTTAGTCCGAGAACCCTGCAAACTCTTTCGAAAAATCTGAGCTTGCGGCAAGGAGCATGCGGCAACCCGCGAACAACCCTCGCAAATCGACCGCCGGCAATCGGCACCCGCTTGCGAATCCGCACGCCGCAGTCCAAGACGTACCGTCATTGCCGAGAGTGCAATCAGGGCGGCAGCCCGGAGCGACTCGCACCAGAAGTCCCGCCGGGTCACAGACGGGCCAGCTTTACGGGCGTAGTTCTGTTGATGAATTGCCACATGAGAATTCGTCATGGCTGGGACTTCTCTTCTTTGTCAACGGGATTCCACTAGGTCGTCCCCACCTCCTACGTTGCTTACGATTGTGAACGGACCACCGAAACACGATACCTCAGCGCCGCCCAGTCCACCATACTCCACGATACCCGGTCTTGCTATTCCTTAGCGGTAGAGTCACCGCTGATTGTCTCCCTCATTTGCATCGCAGTTCCCTCGGCATGGTCGGAAGTGGCAGGTTGGCTCTCCTGCTTCGGCCGAAAAGCCTCCAAAACGCGCCGTCCGGGATCAAGAACGAGGACCCATTGCTCGTTGGGGCTTTCTGGGGGCGAAAACACTTCCACGTCCAGCACAGGGAGTCGGTCCTCGTCCCGTGTCTCTTGCCATTTGCTGGACGGCGCGAAATGTTCAGGAGAAGCCACCCAACCTAATAGCTCGCCGTGTGCCGAGTAAATTTTCACACGTGGAATTCCCTTTTCCGCCGTCACCACCCTCCCGTCAGAGAATAGGGCGATATGAGCGGGGTTGCAACAGCCACAGAAACCTGCCTCATCGAGTCCCGCTTTTCCCCAGAAGATTTCCAAATCGCCATCCGGTGTATAAAGTTCAATGCGACGCACGCCGGGGTTGACCACGCGTAAGAGACCGTCGGAACCCCAGGCGAGATCGAAGTAGGGGCTAGGAATGATAAAACCGAGAATCCCGCGATCGGCGTCGCGGTGCCCAATTTCAGCGATTTTTTCGCCGTGCATGTCAACCCGGTGCACCACCCGGTTGCCGGCATCCGCCACGAAAATGTTGTCTCCAGCAACCACGATGTCGGTGATGATGGCCTTAGAGCCAAAAAAGTTCCACTCCGACCGAACCTCGCCCGCTGGAGTCAAGACGGTCACGCGGGAACCGCTTCCCACCCAAAAGAGCAGGTCCGATTCGGAATCATTGCCCGTTCCACCGTTTTGCGGCGGAGGCAGCTTTCCCACAGCGAGACACTGTGGCGGGAAAGATAGAGCAACTCTTTCTTCCAAACGTGCCCCTTTGGTCGAGAGAGCCACAGCAAGCAGTTGATCATCCAAGGCGACCCACGCCTTCGTTTCAAACACAGCCAGCCGCCGCACGTCCTTCCCGGGAATCTCGACCTGCCAGGCGGGTTCAAAAATAACCTTTTCCTCGGGCACGGACACAAAACTGTCAAGGGTATAGACAAAGCGCTCTGGGAGTGCGTTGGTGCGAGGACTCCGCAGGTGATTTCGGTACACAAAGACGGCCGTGGCTCCAATGATCAGGCCCACGACGACGCAAGTGAGAGCCAGCAGCGCTTCCTGCCGAAGCGCACCCCTCGGAATGGTTTTCAAGCCAGCAACCGATGGATGCAGCAGAAAAGCGTGTTTTTCTCTTGTGTCCATAGTGGTGTTCCGGGCAAGATGTCGATAGACTGCCCTCAATTTCAGTTGGCCGTCAAATCCAGGCAAACCATCTCCGTGCTGCTGCGAACAATGAGACGTCCCTTCACAATGGCCATCGGCCCCCAGCAGTCATGGCCCTCCAACACTCGAGCCCGGGCCAGAGGCCGAAAGGCTTCAGGCGTCGCCTCTGCCACGGTGAGCGTGCCGTCATCGTCCAACGCCAGAAGCAGACCATTCGCGATCATATACGGTCCTAATCCGAACCGGTACTGGGAACCACTGGCCCATCGCTGGTTGCCGTTCAGGTCCAGGCAGACCATTTGTTTGTCTTTTTCCCGCACGCCGTAGATAAAACCTTTGTACAGGACAGGCGTCTGTTGGGTCGAGCCGAATTGCTGGGGGGGAAGCCGCGATTCCACTAGGGGGAGAATTTTGTCCCCCTCATTTTTTAAACGCATGAACAGAGATCCCGCGTCGTACCCGCCACAGAAAAAAATGCGACCATCGGGCAGAGGAAGCGGAGCGGGAACGGTTGCGAGGCTAATCTTCCATTCGGGAGAGTCCCAGATGATCGCACCATTATCCGCTCGAACCGCGACCACCCCACCTGTGGCACAGTAGACATACATCCGAACACCCTGAAATACGACCGGCATGATGGAAGAATGGGTCATTTTCCAGTCGCGGGGGTTGGGCGTCCTCCAGAATTCTTTGCCCGTTGCCGCGTCAAGGGCCACCATGAGTGCTTGAGGTCCACCCGGTGCAAGGATGACTCGGTCGTTTTCCACCAAGGGGCATTGTCCCGTGTACCAGGGGGGGACAGTAGCTCCCCACCGCTCCGCCATGTCGATGAGCCAGTACTTTTCGCCTGTCAGGCGGTTCAGGCAGGCTACGTGGCACTTTGGGCCGATGGTTACCACGTACTTGTCGGTCACCGTGGGAATGGTGCGGGACATGCCATGGTTGCGTTTGACAGTATTGTGATAGCGGAACTGCCAAATATCCCGCCCATCGTCCAGCGACAGACACCGAACAACGTCCTCTTCCTTTTCGCGATCGTAATCGATGAGGTACACCCGACCGTCCTTGATCGCCGCCGCTGCAAATCCTTCCCCCACCTCGATGGACCAGATTCGCCGGGGACCCTCCGGGGGCCAGGAACGGGCAAGGGTCACACTGGGATCTTCCCAAATCGCGTCCAGATTGGGCCCACGGAACCTCGGCCATTCTCCCGAAATTGATGACGGTTTTCCATCCAGCGTAACAAGTGTGCCGGACAACTCGTGTTTTTGGGACTCCCTTCTGAGTGGTTGCACAGGGCGATCCAATCCGGGGACGCGGCGTGCCAGGGGCGGCGCCGGCACCGCAACCACCCAAACCACAATCGCCCCCAATCCGAGGATGGCGACGGTGAGCGGGAAAAGAACAGTCCAAGAAATCGCTCGCATACGGTAACGCGAATCGCGGCGAGTTATTGCTTGAGGCCTGTCATATCGAAGTCCCATCGTTCGTTCGTGGCCAGCATTTGATCCCACGTGACCTCTGCTTTTTGGTACGCAGCCATTCGTCCGAGGATCGTTGTGAGATTGCTGCGGACGCTGGGAGCCACAGTGGGATTGCTGAAATCCCCCTTTGTAATGGCCTCGAAAAAGGTTGCAATATTTGTTTTGGCACCATCTGTGTAAAGATTTCCGGTCGCGCCCCCCGGAAAAGGTTTCTTCCCCTGGATGCTGACAGTCCCGAAGTAGTGGGTGTCGGCCGTCCCGTCCGTGCCGAAGATACGGCAGCCAATGTCGTCGTAACCGGCTCCATACTGCTTGGAAGCGAAGGTAAGAATGACGTCATTGGGAAAGGTAAAAATGACGGAGAAATGATCCCAGCAATCTCCGGGGCCGGTTTTGCCTTTGCGACCGCCCACTCCGTAGGCTCGCTCGGGCGCTGCATCCAGGAACCAGGTGGCCACATCCAGGGCGTGGATATTCTGCTCGGTAATGATGTCACCGGAAAGAACCCGAAACGCCCCCCATGCCCGGAGCAGGTTTTCGGGGTTTTTCACGTCCAGGTCGGCCGGTGCCACCCATGTGGGACCGCAATAATAAACCGCCTCGGCACTCACAATCGTGCCGATATCACCGCCCTGAACACGACGGACCGCCTCTTGATAAAGCGGGCACGCCCGGGTTTGGAAATCCACAAGAAATGCGAGTTTCCTGGACGTCGCTTTCTGGCCAGCCTGTTCAATCACCCGGCAACCCGCCACATCGACTGCCACGGGTTTAGCCAGAAAAACGTGCACGCCGGCTTCGACGGCTGTGGCGGCCTGTTCAGGATGAAAGAACGGCGGGCTTTCGATGGCGACGGCGTCCAGACCCCCATCGTCGAGCATCCGCCGATAACCCAGCAGCCCGGTGTAACGGCGGTTTTCCGGGACTCCAAACTGCGTTCCCCCAGCCTCGGCGCGGTCGGAGAAATAATCATGGACCGCCACAATTGTGTAACCCCCGTGTTCTCGGAACAAATTGGCGATCCAGCGTCCGCGGCCACCACATCCGATGAGTCCCAGGCGGACCCGAGAGTTGGCTTCGCTCCCAAATACCAGATCGCGATTAATAAACGAAGCCACGGCTACGCCGCCAGCAGCAAGAAATGTCCGGCGATCGGTCTTGCTCATCATGAACATCCTCCTGGTATGAAAGATTTTCCAAATTCTGGGGGATTCTCCGGATGGTGTGATGCCAGCGGGCAAGGGTTTCGAACTCTACCCAAGGACCTGAGACAAAGGCATCACATATCTCGACCTACAACACCCCAAGATAATCACAACGTTCTCGGGGTGTCACGGGGTGACTCGGTCGCCATGTTCGGGAGGCCTTGCTGGGGTGATCGTGATCAACAATTCGTCTCAGGAACCCGACGATTCGGCTGGGTTGGACCGGACTTGCTGGAACAGCCAGTCCCGAAGTTCCGGCTCCTGATACGCCCGGGACCACGAGTTGTGGCCCACCCCGGGGTATTCCGTGTAGCGCACCTTTCCGCCTGCTTTTTTAAGGGCTTCGACCATGGCTTGGGATAGGGACGCAGGTACCACGGGATCAGCGCCGCCGTGGAAGATCCACATCGGGATATGGGCGATTTCCTTGGCACGCGAAGTATCCCCACCGCCACAAATCGGAACAGCCGCGGCGAAATCATGCGGACGACGCAATAAAAGGTCAAACGTACCAAATCCGCCCATGGAAAGCCCGGTGACATAGCAGCGATCGGGATCCACACTCAATTCCTTGCGAATTTGATCGAAGAGTTCGATAACCAGCTTCATGGGGCGCGTGATTTCATTGGGCCAAGCTTCAGAAGAATCTACCCGACGTCGGATGTTCGCCCACCACGAATCACGGGGACATTGCGGAGCAATCAGGATAGCGGGATGCTGGGGGTCTAGGACGAGTGTCAAAAACTCATCGTTCTTGAGCTGGGCCTCGTTGTCGTCGCCGCGCTCGCCCGCCCCGTGCAAAAAGATGATGAGGGGGTACCTCTTGCTGGCATCGTAGTTTTCTGGAAGCCACAGACGGTAAGGAAGCGTTTCCCCCTCCGCGTTCTTGTACACACGCTTCTCCAATTTGGCATGGAGCTCTTTGTACATTTGCGCTGACGCCGTGTGGCAGGCGGTCAACCAAGCCAAGGTAGCCACTATTCCAACCCGGATGCTAGCAATCCGCTGTGTCATACCGTTGCCTTTCTCCAAAGCGGACCTCACCCAACAGATCCAACAGGCTCACGCGCGACCACGAGCAGAGCCGTGTAGCCAGGATATCAAGAAAAAACGCCGGTGTGAATCCACCGGCGATAAATTGCCCGGATTAGCACGCTCAAACGGGCGCAGAGCCGTCACTCCATCAGTTCGGGTGGCACATCTACCGGAAGTTTGCCAGCCTTAATGCGATCGCCGAAGGTAGGAGACTTGGGATCCTTCGGATCAACCTTTTCTTTTTCAACGATCTCGAGCGCCTTCTGAATCTTTTCTTTGTCCCGTGCGTCTGTCTTCCGATCAAGCAACTTGTCGAGGGCCTGGCCGTAGGCGTTCCGCTTGGTCTTGTCATCTCCCAGATGGCAAATATTGCACCCGGCGCGCTCAACCAACTCGGCAAAAGCCCGGTCTTTCGGATCGTTACTGTCTTTCTTCACGTAGCGAGCGACGAACTGTGTGCGAAACTGCGTTACGGCCAAGGCCGTGGAAGCACACCACGCGGCACCAACCACTAGAGCAATGACTCCCAACCGCTTCTTCATTGGGTCAATACCTCCTCATTTCCTCTTTCAGTGGATCATTCTGCCTCAAAAAACACAATGTCGCTGCGACTCGCGGAGTTCCCAGCTCTCCATTGTTTCGGTTGTTTCCACTTATTGGGGCCGGTAAGCCAAATGGCTGTTCCGATTCAATTGAGTTGCCACATTTGCAGGTTCGCTGCCATTTGGGTGACCAAGTGGCTCCTTGAACCCGCAACGGCAGCCTCCCATCGACTGGGGACTTCCTCAAATGCTGGAACGTCTTGATAGTCATCCTTGAAAGGCAGGATGGGCAGCGTGTGCTCTCAACCCGTTTCTCACGTCTTTCCCGGAACCGTCTTTGAAATTCTATTCCGGCTGTAAAGCCATTTGCAGAATTTTACCATCGTTTTGACATGCGTTCCAATCAAACGAGCTCGTTTACCGGCCGTCAACGGAGGGGCTTATCCTGAAGTTTGGCGAGAAGCCGTTTCGCGGCGGCCGGGGGATCGGGAGCGTCGACCACAGCCGCGGACACCGCCACGCGGGAAATTCCCGTGTTCAGCACTTCTTCAATATTCGACTCGTTAATGCCTCCGATGGCAAAGGCGGGCAGGGTGATTTCTGAGGCCACCTCCCGTAAAAAATCCAGTCCGGGAAAGTGCGAAAATTGTTTGGTCGAGGATGGAAACGTGGGACCACAGCCAATGTAATTGGCTCCGTCGAGCACCGCTTGTCGGGCCTGCTCGATGTTATGAGTGGAAACCCCTATCAACATCTCCGGCCCCACGAGGGCACGCACATCTTTGACCGTCAGTTCCTCCTGGCCCACATGGACCCCATCCGCGTGACTCAGGACGGCCAGGTCCGGCCGATCGTTCATGATGAACAGCGTCTGTGTGCCCCGGGTGATTTTGCGAGCAATCCGTGCCCTCTCCAGGAGTAAACGATCCTCAAGTTTTTTCTCCCGGAGCTGGATCATGTCAACGCCGGCCTGAACGAGCGACGTTATCAGGGCCTGAAATTCATCGGGTGAAGGTCGGGCATCTACCAGAACATAAAGTCGCGCGTTTTGCAGACGTTTCCGCGAGAGTTCAGTGATGCGGATAGCCCGATGAAGTGTGTAACACCGGTACCGGAGTTGCTCAAAGCGCTCCGCCAGTTCCGGTTGGAGCACCTTTGCGCATTCTTCGACGCTGCGGATGGCCTCGCGGACGCGGGATAAGTTCGCATCGATCAGCCCTTCGACTGACTCCCGCTTCATTTCATGGGAATGCTTGATCCGGGTGCCGACATCGAATTGGGTTTCCCGAGCGGCGAGGCGGTAGGTCATGGGAAATTCCCCTGCAAGCCGGGAAAACGCATGGCGGGTGTCTTTGACTTCTCCCATAAGAAAGGGATCATCCAGCACAAACCGCACATAATCTTCCACGACCCGAAGGCCTTCCAACGCACGGTTGATCGCTGCATCCACGATGCGATAAAGACCCATTGCTGTGGATGGGGTAAGTTGCGAAAGGCCACCAGCACTTTCTCGCTCGCCGGACGATGTATTCCGAGAATCTGCTGACGTTTCTTTTGGCTGCAATCTTTCTTCTTCGAGTGTTTCCGAAAAATGGCACGCCACAGTCTGCGCTTGGTTGGTTTCGGGCGCAGATCTCGATCCTACCTCCTCGGGCAGCGGAAGACTTTCGGTTTGGGCCACGACTGGTTCCTCTGATGCCGGTCGCCACTGCCCACCAGTGCCATAGCGCTGCAAAATTTGTTGCCGGAGTTGTGTGAAATTCAGACCCTGTTCACGGAGCCAGTCGGCAACGGGGTGGTCGCAGCCTGCCAATCCCAAGAGTAAATGCTCCGTCGAGATAATAGGTGGCCAATCTCCCCAGTCCATATACAGATCGACCGCCGTGAAAAGGCTTTTTACTTCGGGATGAAATTGGGGTGGCGACTCCAGGGGGATAGGTGGCGGCTCTGGAGTCCGATGGAGCTCCGGCCAGCGGGCAAGAAGCAACTCCTCGCTGATACCGAGTTCCCGCAAAATCATCGCCGCGCGGCATTCAGGTTCAGCGAGCAGACCCATAAGGATACTTACCAGCCGAAGACCGCCGAAGCCTTCTCCAAACTGCCAGGTTGCGGCGGCAGCCAGCGCACGAAGCGCTCCTGGTGTAAATTCGCGTTCCATGGGAATTAAGAGGAATTTGCCTGCGAGGGATTCCGCCGACAATTCGACATGCGCTTTTCCTTAAAGCATTTCCCGGGCAACGGCATTCCGAACGCCGGCTATATCCTACCTTCATGGTACAGACCAGTTGGTGGGCAGGGAAAGGGTCAGCAGAGCCAAGGCCTACCCATCGGCCATGACAGGCTTTTTTGAAACAGGTCGCGCAGGCGTGCCCAAATTGAGTATTTGTGATGGGGTTGCGCCTCGGAAATGGCCAGATAGGAACGAAAACTGGCGAGAAGTTCTTCCAACCGAGCAGCAATTTCGCGACGACGACGTTCCCGGCTGGACTTCGGCGCTATCTTGATACCGAAGCGCGACCGCGCCGGTTTTTCCTCGGTGGCGGGTTTGTCTTCGCTCATGACCACCACCATGTCGAAGCACACGGGACGGTCCGAACGGCGTCGGCTGCGGAGGGGGTTCTTGACCTCGATCTCCATTTCCAGGCGGTTTCCCTGGATTTTGCGAATTCGCGCCTGATGATCGGCAATGAATCCGTGCAGTTTTTCCATCGCCAGGGGGAGGGGAAAGGGACTGATCAGGGTCTCTTCCACCACGGTTTCTGCAGATGCAGGAGGCCACCACCAGCGCTTGGGGGTGACAGGTGCGGAGTCGCCGTTATTGCCAACTCCTAGCTGGACGACCATATTTCGGCCATTGGCCTTGGCCATGAGAAGCGCTCGGTCTGCCCGTCGCAGAATTGTTTCGGGGGTATCGCCTGGCTGAACTTCCGTGACGCCAAAGCTGGCGGTCACCACCCGGCCGTTCAGGCGAGGAATTGGTGTGCGGGTGAGGGCTTCCCGCATTTCCTCCGCGCGACGGGTGGCGGTCGCGATATCACACGCAGCACAGAGCATGACGAATTCTTCGCCGCCGTATCGTGCCACAAGGTCGCCGGACCGCGAATACCGCCGCAGCACGCCCGCCAGTGTGCGCAGTGCGTCGTCGCCGGCCTGATGACCGTAGGTGTCATTGACCTGTTTGAATCGGTCAAGGTCGCAGATGATGAGGCTGAAGGGAATTCCTCGCCGCTGGTATTGCTCCACGAAGAGCGGCAACATGCGGTCAAACTCAGCACGATTCGCGAGGTCCGTGAGTGGGTCTCGGGTAACACGTTCGCGGAAGTATTCGAGTCGTTGTTCCAAATTGATTTCCGGGGAGGCGTCATGGAGGATGGCGACAGCGCCCAAAATAGTTCCATCCTGCAGGACCACCGGCACCGCGTGGAGATCGACCGGAACCTTCTCCTGATTTCTGCCCTGCATACTGAGACGCCGCAGCACCTGGGTTCCGCATCGCAGGGCCGTGAGAACCGGGCAATCCTGCTCTGTCAGCGGTTCACCTCGCTCGCTCCGCAACCCAAGGATAGTAGGGGACCACTTTCGCGAACGCACGGCTTCCGCCATGATTCCGCTGAGCCGCTCTGCCCCCGGATTCCACTGGAGAATAAGCTCCTGAGTATCGACGAAGATGACGCCGTCCCGCATGTTCTGCAGAAGGCGGTGCTGGAAGACGGTCTCCATTTCAGGGGGCAGAATGGTTTGGGTGGGGGAGACCCATCGCCACAGATGGTTGACCGACTCAGCGTCCAGGTCGGTCAGCCACCGTCGGACGACGTCTTCTTTGGCAGCATCCAGCCCCCCCTGATAAAACCGGACAAACTCTTCAACAAGATCAGGGTCAAATTGACGGCCCGCCCCATGATACAGCTCAGCAAATGCCCGTTCCACGCTCATTGCGGGGCGATAGAGGTGATCCGTGGTCATTGCGTCGAAGGCTTCGGCGACGGCGATCATTCGTGCCGCCTCGGGAATAGCCCGTCCCCACAAAGAGTACCCCGCCCGAGTCGCGTCATACCATGCCGGTACGTTGCCCACAATTTGCAGGATGTTTTGATTGTCCGTGACGTGCCGGAGGATTTCCACGCTCATCAGCCGGGCACGGTCGACGTAGGGGATGTCTTCCGGAGTCAAGGGTCCGGGTTTAAGAAGGATTTGATCGGGCAGCCCAATAAGCCCCACGTCGTGTAATAGAGCAGCAACCTCAAGCTCATTGCGTTCCTGCTCAGTCATGCCGCGCCATTTGGCCCAGGCGGAGCAGAGGAGCGCTACCCGGAAGGAATGGATGGCCGCCGGCAGGTGACGGACGCGGAGGGCAGCAAACAGACCGGCCGAAACTCCCAGCCGAGCTGCCACGAGTCGTTCGTAATGTGCGATGTCCGGTGACCCGGTTTCCCGACCGGACGGTATGACACCCGATGAAGGCGTCCCCGTTGCCGACCCAAAAGGTTCTGTCACTCCGCCGGGCAATGGTGTCGCCTGCGTCTCGGAGGCACCGGAAGCTGGCGCCGCGATCTCGGTCATACGTGGTCCCCTTTCTCCACTGACTGACAATAGGCATCCCTCCGGTGACATGAACCGACCAGCCTCGCTCCCACCATCCGGCATCGGGTTCAAATTCGCCAAAAGCGTGTTTGCTCACCAGACAACGCTTCCCGATTAGAAACTCTGGCAAGCTCCCCGCATGTTGTGTGGCCGGTCCATCATTTCCGGATGAGTTGTCTGTTGGATGCTGGATTAAAAAGAATCCGCCTGGTCAACGATAAGCGGAGTTTTGCCAGGCGTTTGTCATTGCTCCTCTCAAAGCCTAGGTCATGCTAAAAGCGAGGTCAAACTCTGTCTCGCCAAATCAGAGAACGGAGCACGGAATCTTGTTCGCGGCGACGTTTCGGTGTGGCAAGTCCTGCCGTGTGTCAATATTTTCTCGTCCTGATGAAAAAAGGCAGCAAACGCGCCACCCCAAAATCAACAGTTGCCGAATATGGCCGTTTCCAGGGGCGAAAAACGTCGGCGGAAAAAAACCACAGGTGCGAAAAAAAGGTCAGGGCAGATCACATTCCACCCTGACCGAGGGCCAATGATGACGCCTAGCTTGGTGATAAGGCGTTAATCTCGGGACGCGGACTCTGCAAGCTCCAGGCTCTTACCACCGGGCTTACCGCCTCTGCTTTTTGTAATCGCCGACGTTGGGCATTTTGGGATGGACATCCGGTCCGAAGTACCGCAGACTCACGAGCGGCTCGGTGCCGGTATTCTCCACGACGACACCGGCTTTGGCCGCCTCATAGGTGATGTAGATTTCGTCGTCCGGCTCTTCTCCGAAGCGGATCATGATGGGTGTCTGCAGCCAGAGTTTGCTTTTCTCGTACCCCTGGACACTGATATAGCCGCATCCCTGGACGGTGATCCAGCCACTGGCTCCTGGATCGCGAAGGACGCATTTCGCGCCGGGCATCACCGTGAGCTCCTTGGCGGAGAAGAGCTGCTTGCCATCCACCAGACCGTAGACGATCCAGCGGTCGGTGTAGCCTTCTCCGGAGTTTTCCTCATCCACGATGGGCTCCAGGTAGTTGTGTTCGCGGAAGTAAGGATCGACGTTCTTTTCCCAGTCGAGTTGGTCTACGATGTAGTCGAGATCGTGCTGGTATTCCTTGGGAACGTCCTTCACGCACAGTTCCCAGGGCACGTAGCGTCCTTCGACCATTGACTGGAACATTCCAAAAACGTCCGACCCCCACTGGGGTTCATACGTGCAGCGAGACCCGGGCGCGTGGAGGACACCCGCCGGAATGAGCCAGCCGGTTCCCGGTTTCAGCCGGTATGCCCGAGACAAGTCAAGAATCCCGTTGTCCCCCTTGTTCCAGTTTTCCAGGCAGCGCTTCACGTCATCTTTGGTGACGCCGGGTTCAAGCCCCATGAAGGTGTAGTCGAAATGATTTTCGGCAGCGTTCAACTGGGGCGGGAAGTAATAGGCTTCCGGCTTACCCTCCTGGCCGGTCTTTTGCGCATGCTCCTGGCGCTGATGCATGTGATGGGGAATAGGGCCCGCGTTATCGAAAAACTTGGAATACACGGGCCAACGATGGTATTTGTTCCAGATGTCAGGCCCGACAATCTTGCCCTGACCTTCGGCCACGGCGTCCTTTAAGAGGAATCGTTCGCCTTCAAAACGAACCCAGCTTAACCCCTCATCCCAGTTGCGTCCTTCGTTGGCTGCTTCGGTTGTGCTGGCGAACCAGCGTTCGTCGATCCCACCGCGATGCGCTCCAAAAGCATAGAGGTCTTCCGTCGCCAGTTTGATACGCCGACCGGGATGCAGAAAACTCCTTGGTACCCATGTAGGGGTGAGGCGGAGGATTCCCCCTGTTGCATCCATCGCCCGGTCCAGGATTTTCCCCACGTTGTCTCGATTGTAAGGCTTCGACTGGGACATTGTGCACCTTTCTCCTTGCCGCTAGAACCCGATGGGATTAGCCAGACTCGCTATCCAACGCAACAGTCGCCACAAGGACCGCTCTCGTACGGCGTATTTTTACCCGTCAGATGCATAAAAGCAAGTTACCCGGACTCGGAGATACCAAATTCCTTCGCCCAACTTATCGCGAGAAAGGGTTACCAGTTTAAGGCGGCCAAATGCTGACTTACTGGACAAGCGATTGGAACTTCCTGGAAGTGGCGGCCGGTCGGGCGTGACGTCCTCCGAACCGCTCGCTAAGCAGTTGCCAGAGACGAGCGCAGGGCGCGGGCTGATTTTTGATCATCTCGCAGATGGGCGCGGTGCAAGTGGCAATCACCAAATCCAAAGAAATTCCCTCTGGCAAGATTAGAATAATGCCTGTAGGTTGAATCATGAGGGTCAATTCGAGCAGGACCTTTCGATGACCTGGGTGTGTCCTTATTGCCAGGGTAGGCGACCGGTTCCGCCACCCGCGACTGCGGGTCAGGCTGTCTGTCCGTATTGCCGGCGACCGGTCGTGATCACCCAGGTTGGAGAACGCAAGTCACAAAAAGGGAGCGAGAAGTCTTCCCCGCCTCCGATGGGAGTCGCACCTGACGATTCTTTTCACGACTTGCGGACGCGAATCATCCGCAGCAAAAGACAAACCTCCCGCTACTGGTGGCTTGTGGGATTTGGCGGTCTCGCGTGTCTAGGGGCTCTCATCGGAGGCGTCTGGTGGTTCGACAGCACTCAACAGCGTTTGGGACGTTCCAACAGCACAAAGGTGTTTCCCGCAACTCCCGAGAAACAGCCGCCGCCTCCCCTCCGCTGGTCGCCCCATCAAGTGTTTGTTGCCCGAACACTGGAGCAAGCCCGCCAGGCGGTGGTCAAAATCGAGATCCCGTTGGAAGCGGGAGCAGCGGTGGAAACCGGCACCGGGTTTTTTATTGGCGATCGCGGATGGATCGCTACGAACAATCATCTGGTCGAAAACATGAACAGCCGTGCATACGTTCGCTCGGCCGACGGGCAAACATATCGGATTGCCGGGGTCGTCATCCAGGCTCCCGAAATGGATCTGGCTATTCTCCAGCTCGCGGAACGTCCTGCGAAGACCACTATTCTCGACCTCAGCTATGACGGGACGCCCGCCCTAGGCACGGAAGTGTATGCCATCGGGCATCCGTACAATGTAGATTTTTCCCTTTCCCGAGGCGTGGTCAGCCGCGTTCTCACTACCGCCGAACTCATTCAAAACTTCCCCGACCACATCGTGGCCAAAATTCACTCGCCTCCCAACATGATCTGGATTCAGCATGACGCCAAAATTTCCCCCGGGAATAGCGGTGGACCGCTTCTCGACGGTGCCGGACGCGTCCTGGGGGTAAACACGTTTGTGCATCGACTGGCCCAATACGGATTCGCCAGTCACATTCGATATCTGCGGGACTTGATGGCCCGGGCAAAAGATACCCCGGTGCGTCCGCTCCCCGAGCCCAGAGCCCCGTCTTTGGAAAATGTCGCGCCAGAGCAAATCGTGGACCTGGCGCAAATCGATCCTCTTTGGAAGGCGGCCACAGGGATGGGGTGGAACCCCCAAACCCCGGATCAGTACCGGCAGATTTCTGAACTTGCCCGGATTGCCAACATCGTGAAATACCTTCAGGTTCGCGGCCAAATTCCCCAGAGTGTTCCGCCCGAAATCATCGATCGGGCTGCGACTCAGTTGGAATCCCGATTCATGTCGCTCGATCCGAATCTTTTTTCAGCCGCGGTAACGGACAAACTCAACAGTTTCGCCGTGCAATCTCTGAATCAGGTCCAATCAGGAATTGTGTGCGTCGCCACTGTGGCAAGCCCGCTCCAGGGTCAGGCAGTCCTTGTCGCAGTGGGAGAGGGCCCACGGCATCTGCTGCTTCGATTGCGTCCGGATCCTCCTCCGCTCCAGCTATCACAGCGGGTTTTCGTGGCTGGCCTCATTCTTCCCCAAGTCGCCGAGATTCGATTGGGAAGCCAGAAGGTGGCCGAACAGGCCCCGGTCATTCTGGCGATGTTCGTCATTCCCTTGGAGAGACAACCCTCTGCGGGTGATGCCCCCGCAGTGCCGGGGTTCTGAAACCGGGCGGTTTTGCCACGCACTTGTGGCAGCAGGGGGAGTAGTTCAAACCCCTCTTCCTAAAAGACGATCGAGAGCCAACCCGATGTCGGGTTCTCTCATCAAGCTTTCCCCAACGAGAACGCCTTTCACTCCGGCGGCCGCCAGCCGCTGCACATCTTCATAGCTCTGGATACCGCTTTCGCCCACGACTAGGCGATCGGACGGGATCTCCGCACGAAGGCGGATTGTGTGGTTCAAATCCACCTCAAAGGTGCGAAGGTTTCGGTTGTTAATGCCGATCAGCTTGACGCCCAGTTCTACGACACGCCGCAGATTCTCCGGTTCGTAAATTTCCACCAGAGGTGTCATTCCCCATTTGATCACCTCTTCGTAGAGTTGGGGCAGTTGCTCGTCATCCAGACATTCGGCGATCAGGAGCACTGCGTCCGCCCCGTAGGCACGGGCTTCAAGAACCTGATAAGGGTCAAGAATGAAATCCTTTCTCAACACAGGAATCTTAACTGCGTCCTTGATCCAGCGGAGGAACTCGATATGCCCCTGAAAATACGGCTCATCCGTCAGAACGCTGATGCAGGTAGCCCCGTGTTCTTCATAAATTCGGGCAATCTCCACGGGATTAAAGCTCTCTCGAATGACGCCCTTGGAAGGGCTCGCCTTCTTGACTTCGGCGATGAGCGCCACCCCTGGGGCATCACGAATGGCGGCCAGAAAATCCCGTGGTGGGGACTGTTCTTCGATCAAACGCCGCAGGTGATCTTCGGGGGCAAAAATTTTTGCCCGTTCGATCTCTTCACGTTTGGTCGCCACAATGCGTTCAAGAATAGACGTCATGGAGAAATTCCTGCCTAGTCAATCACCTGCGCAGGGGCTACCCGTGCTATCCTGTCGCTTCTCAGCGCTTGGATCAAGCCGCATCACGGAACAGGGACCGCGAGCATCGTCAGGTCATACCCACCCCACTAACAATTGCTCAAATCTGCGATACCGGACTGGGCCGAAGCATTATGTTTGTGATATTCGAAACGGTTTGCGCGTATTCCGGTTTGTCTCGGAGTTGGAGCCACTCCGGATCTTTCAGGAAAGCTGCCCAGGCCTGCTTTTGCGCTTCAATTGTGTCGAATCCCAGCATGTACGTCAGATTAGGCAATTTCGTGCCGATCAGCGCCTGTCCGAAGAAGACCGGATTCATTTTCAGGCGACGGAAAATCGCCAGTTCCCCGCCCGTGTTGAACATCTCAACCTTCTTCACATGCTTCGTGAGATTGTGACTCTCGTAAATGCGGAGCTGGAAGATGCGACTCTCGGCCGTGCTCGGCACTTCCACTTGGGGCACCCCATCAAACGCTAGGAGCAGACTGCTCTCGACGCGCTGATAAGTGGGATCGTCGAAAGAATCCTCGAGCACTTCTTTACCCGCGGTTTGTGCCCGGGGGTCAGAAAGGAGGGCAGCCATCTCCCGGATCACTGTTTCACACCTATTGTGAGGCAAAAGCACAAACAGACTGGGATCTTCACCTTCCAGATACCGGAAAACACCAACCGGCCGGATGCCGAGATTGTTCCACACAGGAATGGCCACCTCAGCCAGAAATTTTTCCAGACGATCGCGTTTTTCCGCAGTTGCAATTTGATAACGGCGGAGCTCTAGCAACTGTTTGCTCCCTTCGTTCCCATCGAGGGCCTGCGCCAACCCACTCATCGCCGTAACGGTCCCCATGCTGCCAATCATAGTAGATGCCAGAAACTCTCGCCGTTGCATAGAGCGTCTCCTTTCTCGCGCGCCAAGTCAACCAAAAAGGTGCTTTTCCATGTTGCTTACCCCAACCGTGAGAGGAGTTTTCTTGCAAAACGTCGTAGCAAACTAGCAAATCTCACGACGCTCGCGTCCCTCGTTGGGTGTTTTCCGATTGTCACAGTTTACCTGCGATTCGCAGCTTTGACTATCGGTAGCGCAGGACTATCTGTGTCGCCTCTTGCCCGTCGAGGCATCCCTCGTCAGAATGGGAGCGGCGTTTCAATTCTCGAACTTCTTCCCGTAATCGGCTTCCAAAGGAGAGGGACTGACCATGTTCAGCCTGCATCGCGCCAGACGTAGTGTCGGCAGTTTATTCCACGGCGTTGAGAACCATCGAAGCGGACTGCGGCTGGCCATGGCCGTGGTCTTTTTGGTGTGTCCCATTGTGCCCTCAGCGATGCACAATGCGATCGGACGTGCGGAGGAAAAACCGGGAGCGTCTAGCCCACCGGCGGTGATCCGCATCAGTGCTTCGGCTTCGCGGTTGGAGCGTCTCGCTGCCCTGGAGGTTCGGCGATATCTTTACCTCCGCACGGGAGAGCTGGTCCCCGTGCTCGATCAACCACCAGACGATCAATCGGCAGACGTCTTTGTGGTGGCGTGTACCGATCATCTTTCAGACGAAAAGTTGATTCCTACTGCTGTTTTGGATGCCCACCGTCCGTTGCTTGAAAATCGCGTCGCCCGGGCTGGAGATGATGGTTACCTCCTATGGACTATTCCCGGCAACCGGCGACAGTATCTGGTGATAACGGGCAGAAAGGACGTCGCGGTTCTCTACGGGGCCTACCGTCTGGCCGAACATTATGGGGTGCGTTTCTATCTGGAAGGAGATGTGGTCCCTGATCGCCGAGTGGCGTGGTCGCTTGCGCAACTAGATGAAGTCCGTCGCCCTCTATTTCAGCATCGGGGAATTCAGCCGTTCCACGACTTCCCCGAAGGACCCGATTGGTGGGGCGCACAGGAGTACAAAGCGATTCTCGCCCAGTTGCCCAAACTAGGCATGAATTTCATTGGGTTTCACTGTTATCCCGAGGGCGGTGTTGGCCCGGAACCACTCGTCTGGATTGGACAGGCTGCCGACATCGGAGAAGGCCCCCGGGTGCAATTCAGTTATCCTGCCCGACATTTCCTGACCAGCAATGTGACGGGCTCCTGGGGCTACCGTCCGATGAAAACTTCGGACTATGCGTTCGGTGCCGATCAGCTCTTTGAGGCCGATGATTATGGTGCCGACTACATGCAGGGCTCCTCTCCATGGACGGAAATGAGCATCGAGCAATCCAATCACCTTTTCGAAAAGATGGGCCGGGTC
This sequence comes from Thermogutta sp., assembly GCF_039793925.1. Classification (GTDB taxonomy): domain Bacteria; phylum Planctomycetota; class Planctomycetia; order Pirellulales; family Thermoguttaceae; genus Thermogutta. The sequence continues at coordinate 28,008 of NZ_JBAMME010000244.1, forward strand.
CTCAATGAGGCCTTCACCTTTGCCCAGAGTCTCGGCATTGTGACAACCGTAGGCACGGAAACGCCGCTCACGATACCCAAAGCGGTTCGCGAACGACTGAAAGCGTCAGGAAAGGATCCGTCCAGCCCGGCGGTGGTCAAAGAAGTTTATGCTGCAATGTTCAAGCGGATTATGCAAACCCATCCGCTGGACTACTACTGGTTCTGGACGCCCGAGAATTGGACCTGGTCGGGCACCAAGCCCGAAGACGTGGAGGCTACGCTCGCGGATTTGAAATTGGCCTACGAAGCGGCCAAGGAGGTGGGCGCTCCGTTCACTCTGGCGACGTGCGGTTGGGTGCTTGGCCCGACTCAGGATCGCGCGCTCTTCGATAAAGTCTTGCCCAAGGAAATGCCGGTCAGTTGCATCAATCGACAGGTGGGGCATGACCCCGTGGAGCCTGGTTTCGCCCGAGTAGTAGGGCGTCCCAAATGGGCTATTCCCTGGCTGGAAGACGACCCAGCACTCATCAGCCCTCAACTGTGGGTGGGGCGCATGAGAAAGGATGCCGCCGACGCGCTGAAATACGGTTGTACGGGGTTGATGGGAATTCACTGGCGAACGCGACAGCTTGGGCCGAATGTTTCTGCGCTGGCGGCCGCAGCGTGGGATCAGCAGGGCTGGAACCCGGAACTTGGTCTCGCGCCCGCTGCTCCGCGCCATGAGCCCGAGGGGGCTCAAGGGGGCCAGTTTGCCGCTTTTCCCGGCGTGGATTTTGCCGACACCGACGAAGATCCGATTTATCAGACTGTCCGGTACGATGTCGATGCATATCGGTTCAACGTGCCCAACGGTCGGTACCGGGTCGTTCTAAAGTTTTGCGAACCCCACTACAGCGAGGCGGGCAAGCGCGTCTTCGGCGTGAAAGTCCAGGGAAAGACGGTCATCGATACCCTTGATATATTTGCAAAAGTCGGGAAGAATCGGGCTCTCGATTTCACATTTGACGGTGTCGAGGTGACGGACGGCACCTTGGCGATTGAGTTTGTCCGTCAAGTGGAATTTCCCTGCATTGCTGGGGTTGTTATCAGCGGCCCGGTGACCCGCAAGATCAATTGCGGTGGTCCCTCTTGGAATGACTATCAGGCGGATTGGCCTCCTGCGGATCGCACAGCCCATCGTTATCTCACGTCGATCGATTTCTACCTCGATTGGGCATCAGCTCAGTTTGGGCCGGAAGTGGCCTTCGAAGCCGCGCAGATTTTCGCAGCAATTGACGGCCGACTACCGCGTCCCAGCACATGGGTCGGAGGCCCCGGCGGAATTGTTCCCGATCCTCGACCCTGGAGTGAGGTGGCCAAAGAGTATGCCTTCGTGGATGAACTGGCAGCGCTTCGAGATCGTGTCGAGGGACCCGGAAACCGGGATCGCTTCGATTACTGGCTGAATCTCTTCCGTTACATGCGGGCAAACGCCAAGCTCAATTGTTCACTCCATGCCTACAAAGCCCTTATCGCGGAATTGGCAAAACTTCAGCAGAAAAATGGCGAGCCGGTAGAGCTTCGTCGCATAGCCCGGGAAAGAATCCTTCCGCTCCGCGAGAAACTCGTGGAAAGCCTCAAAGAAGTTAACACTTATCTTCTATCGCACGTGTCCACATACGGCGGTCTAGGCAATGTCTGCAATTGGCAGCAACACGTCATTCCGATCACGTTGGGCGAGGCGGATGCCCAACTCGTGAAGCTGGTGGGTGAAGAGATTCTCGCAGATGGTTCACTCCCACGAACCTATGAAGGCCCTCCCCGCATCATCGTGCCATCTGTGCGAAGTCTCCTCAGTCGCGGAGAATCCCTCCAACTGAAGGTGATTTTGCTTGGGTGGCAAAATGCTGAAGCGAGCCTCCAGTGGCGAGCCATCGGAGCGGGGACGTATCAATCGGTTCCCCTGACCCACGTCGCACGATCGGTGTATCGGACGACGATTCCCGCGGAGCAGCTCCCGGACATCGTGGAATACTTCATCGAAGTCCGCAGCGGGGACAAAGTCACCCGGTATCCGGCAACCGCACCCGAAATTGGTCTGACGGCAGTTGTCGCACCGTAGGCTTGACAGGCACGCTGCACCTCGAGCTCGACGCGACGACGGCGATTCGAGCTGTTTTCCCCAGTCGGGCCCGAGATGATGGGGCCGGCGTTTCCGCTGGCAGGTAGCGGAAGTGGCAAACTCCAACCATACTGCCCTTTTTTTATGCGCCCGGCCACGCGATACTAAACGGGTTACAGTCCAAATTCCACAGATTTCGCAGGCGCACGAGTGATAACTAGCAGGATCAAGCCGGATCGCGCCAGGTTTTCAGCTCATGGGAGGCTGCTTGAAAGCATGGTCCAGGTCATTTTGCCCGACGGTCAAATCCAGGATTTTTCCTCATGTATTACCGCAGCTGACGTTGCCGAGCAAATCAGCCCGCGACTGGCCAAAGCGGCCGTGGCAGCGGAGGTCAACGGAAAAGTGGTCGATCTCGACGCCCCCCTTCCCGGGGATGGACCGGTGCAGCTCAAAATCCTGACAGAGCGCGACCCCCAGGCCCTGGACGTGCTGCGCCACTCCGCTGCCCACGTGATGGCCCGGGCGGTTCTGCGGCTCTTCCCAGGAGCCAAGCTCGCTTTCGGTCCGCCGGTGGAAAACGGTTTTTATTACGACATCGACCTTGATCGCCCACTCAACGAAGAAGATCTCGCACGGATTGAGGCCGAGATGGCGAAAATCGTGGAGATGGACGAGCCTTTTGAGCGGCTCGAGGTCCCGTGGGATAAGGCAGTGGAAATTTGTCGCGATCTTGGCCAGCCGTACAAGGTGGAGCACCTCCAAGAGGGTCTCGCCAACGAAAAAACGGTTTCTTTCTATCGTCAGGGCGAATTCCTGGACCTGTGCGAGGGGCCGCACATCCCCTCCGCAGGGCGACTCAAGGCGTTCAAACTGCTTTCGGTGGCAGGAGCTTACTGGCGTGGGGATGCCTCGCGACAGCAGCTCCAGCGGCTCTATGGAACAGCCTGGTTCAGCAAAAAAGACCTCGACGATTATCTCCTCCGACTGGAGGAAGCCAAAAAACGCGATCACCGCGTTCTGGGAAAGCGCCTCGAACTGTTCACGATTGACCCGATGGTGGGTTCGGGACTCATTCTGTGGCTGCCTAAAGGCGCAATCATTCGTAAACAACTGGAAGATTTTCTCTACGGGGAGCTCCTCCGCCGGGGGTACCAGGCGGTGTATACCCCGCATATCGGGCGCGTAGAGCTATACCAGACTTCCGGCCATTATCCATATTACGCGGACAGCCAATTTCCCCCCATCCAAATGGCCGACGGCGAACGGTATCTCCTCAAACCGATGAACTGTCCGCACCACATCATGATTTACAAGTCCCGGCCACGCAGTTACCGAGAATTGCCACTCCGGCTGGCGGAATTCGGCACGGTGTACCGGTTCGAACAATCCGGGGAACTCACCGGGATGACCCGCGTGCGTGGCTTCACCCAGGACGATGCCCATATTTTCTGCACAGAAGATCAGGTGCCCGAGGAGTTCCGCGGTTGCCTGGAAATGACGCAGTTCGTCCTTCAAACACTCGGATTTACAGATTACCGTGTTCGGCTAAGCCTCCGCGATCCGAAGAGCAACAAATACGTGGGCGATCCCGAAGTCTGGGAACGAGCGGAGTCAGCGCTCCGACGGGTGTGTGAAGAAATGAATCTACCGAACCTGGAAACGGCCATCGGTGAGGCCGCATTCTATGGTCCTAAAGCGGATTTTATCGTGTCCGATTGTATAGGTCGCGAATGGCAGTTGGGCACCGTCCAGTTGGACTACAATCTCCCCAGCCCGCAGCGATTCAATTTGGAGTACATCGGTCCAGACAATCGTCCGCATCAGCCGGTGATGATCCATCGAGCTCCATTTGGATCCCTGGAACGATTCACCGGAATTTTGATCGAGCATTTCGCGGGAGCCTTTCCGCTCTGGTTGGCTCCGGAACAGATTCGAGTGCTGACCGTCAGCGAAAAATTCGAAGAGTACGCTCGACAGGTGGAACGCCAATTTCGGGAAGCGGGACTGCGGGTGGTCGGAGACTACCGCGCCGAGAAGGTGAGCGCCAAAATCCGCGACGCACAGCTCGAGCTGGTCCCCTATATGGCGGTCATTGGAGGCCGGGAACAAGAGCAGGGAACTGTGGCCCTGCGGGAACGACGGAAAGGGGACCTGGGGGCCTTCCCCGTGGCGGCTGTCATTGCAAAATTGCAGGAAGAAATCCGACTGAAGATAATACCCCGTTATGACGACGCCCGAAAATAGAGGAAGGGCCATGCCTTTCCAGGAAAACCTGCCGGGGGACGGGGTGCGGGGTGTTGACGTTTCGGCCATGTGTGTTCATACTCAAGTGTCAAACGTCCTGCTGGAAAGGGCGTTAACGAGGGATAGGTGATTAACGGTTTTGGTGGTTTGAGTGTTTGGCTGAAAGAGGAGTCCAACAATCGAGGAGAAAACTTATCGCGTCAATGAGCGGATCCGCAGTCCGTCCGTTCGGCTGATTGGTCCCGATGGCCAACAGATGGGGATTGTCAGCCGTGAAGCGGCCCTCGCAGCGGCGAGGGAAGCGGGGCTTGATTTAGTCGAGGTGGCCCCCCACGATAACCCGCCTGTCTGCCGCATTCTCGACTTCGGCAAATTCAAATACATGCAGAAAAAGAAGCAGCAGAAGTCGCATGCGGCTCAAATGAAAGTTAAAGAAATCCGGGTCCGACCGGGAACCGGGGAAGCCGACCTCAATGTGAAGATCAACCGCGCTCGGGAATTCCTGACAAAGGGCGATAAAGTCCTCATTTCGGTGATGTTCCGAGGACGGGAAGCCGCCCATATGGAGGAAGGCGAAAAAGTCCTTAACCACATCCTGGAGCGGTTGATGGACCTCGGTAAGCTTGAGGGGACAATAAGCCGGCAGCCCAAGCGGATCGTGTGCACGATCCTGCCTAATGCGAGGTCCGGATCGTCGTGAGAATTGAGGAGCGTTCGTGCTCCTGAGATGTCCCGCCTGATTTGCTGTCCACCGGAGAGGGTGCTAGGATTCCAAGTTGCGCTGGGTGAGAGTTGCGTCCGGGGGCCTGCTGACACGATCCGCGGAACCAGCGATGTGGGTCGCACCTGGTCCGATTGGGTGCTGCGTTTGCGGGTTTTTCGGCACAATATCCCCTCTGGACGAGGTTGCCGAGAGGGCTTAGAATCAAAAATGAACGCTGGAAAGTGAATCCCAGCGTTCGTCGGATCGCGGGGTGGAGCAGCCAGGTAGCTCGCAAGGCTCATAACCTTGAGGTCGCAGGTTCAAATCCTGCCCCCGCAACTAAGTCGCCTCCCAATAGCAACTTGCAAGGGGCTCAAGCAACGCTCTCGATCGCCGCGTGGGGCGAGTCTCCGGGTATTTTGGCAGCCGGAGCAGGCACTTGCTGGCCGGTTTGTGTGCGGTCGGTAAGGGAGCTCTTGTTTACCCGCTTCGCTTGGCGCAAGTGTTGCGGCTCCAGGGGATTGTCTTATCTGACCCCATATTGGCGGGCTCTGGATAGCGGTTGAAACTAAGGCGACGGTTCCTGGTCATTTACAATCGACCTGAGGCACAATCGCGATTCGATCGATCAGGCTGGCGGAGGATATGGCGTGTTCCACTGCGGCCAGCAAGATGGCTCTCAGAAGCACGTCGACCAGTCCCCCCTGAACGCTGTGAAGGTGCCAGGCTGGCACTGCCGAACTACACGTCCTCCCACTTCTCTCGGGTTCAGTCGAGAAACTGGGTGAAGAACCTTCTGATCCATCGGCCAGCGCGTCCACCGCATTTAAAAAGCAGAACCTTCCGGAAGGACCTGGGAAGTATCTGGGGTGGTTTTTGGTTAGTAGTCAAAACTTGATGATCCCCGCGCGGCGGAGCTCAAGGGCCACCTGAATGACCTCAAGCATCTCCGGCGTATAGCGAACACCGATCGCTTGTTTTAGCGTAACACCAGGGGAAAAGACGGTCTGCGGTCCCAATCGGTAGTCCAACACGTCGGGGTTGATAAACTGAGGTTTGAAAAGGAACGAACCGGCGCCTATTGTGGCTTTTTCCGCCACGCCCCGAATCAAGCCACAAGATTGGATAGTAATGTCCGGGGTATCTCCTATCACCTCCTGAAGAACACAAGAATTGAAGATAACTGCCCCCTTTTTAACCCTAATGAGGTTTAAAAACGCGCAATTTTTGACGCGCGTCGGAGAGTTGAACGCGACGCATCCTCGCGTTAGAGCATTTTCGATCGTGCTTTCACCCTCTCCTTGGACCTCAAACCCATGTGTGGGCTCGAGCATAATTAAGCCGTTAATTTCTACCGGTGCCCAAAGACCTAGCGAGCCACCAACGTACCCCACTAAACAGGCGCGAATCTCACTTCCCGAAGCGAGGAAGTGATACTCTCCTCCTGCCCAAATAACCTGGCGAAGAACACAGGATTGTTCGGCACGCAGTGCATGGGCAGGATGTCCGCCCCAAGCGGCATGAATAATTGCCAAATGTTC
>NZ_JBAMME010000245.1:0-4716 GCF_039793925.1 Thermogutta sp.
AGAGAAAGTCGGAGGCAGAGTAACCACTCTCACCTTGGGAAGGAAAGAGGCCCTTCAGGCTCTCCATCAGACGCTGGCGATGGGCGCTGACGACGCCATCCTGCTCTCCGATTTGAATTTTGAAGAAATGGACTCTTTTGGAAAAGCCCGTGTCCTAGCGGCAGCCGTGCGGAAAATCGGCGCGTTTGATCTGATCCTGTGCGGACGCCAGGCGGGGGACGTGGAGTTAGGACTGGTCGGCCCCTTCCTGGCCGGAGAACTGGGCATTCCGTGCGTTTCCCTTGTCGCCAACTTTGTAGTGGCCAACGGCACTATACGGATGAGACGACCCGTTGAGACCGGGTACGAAATCCTGGAAGCCCCCTTTCCTCTCCTGGCCACAATCACTAACGACCCGAGCAACGTTCCCCGATACGCGTCAGTAAAAGGATTACGGGCAGCAATGCGGGTCCCCATCCCCTGCTGGTCATCTGCCGATCTGGGGCTGAGCGCCAATACTCTGAGTACATCCCCCCTGCGGATTGAGATAGACGAACTATTTATCCCCCATCGGGAGATGCGTTGTGAACTCATTGAGGGGGAATCCGGCGCAGAGAAAGCCCGTAACCTGGCGGCGCGTCTGAAAGTATTGGGGTTGATCGGCTGAGGAGGGATAATATGGCTCACATCCTGACATTTTGTGCAGCATCTCAACCCGAAATCCCCCGCCACCCACTGGAATTGCTGGCTGCTGCACGGGCGCTGAACGCTCAACTGGGGGAAGGCCCAGTGCACACCCTGTGTGTGGGACCAGCATCGAGAGTCTATGGAGAGGAACTGATCCATCGCGGCGCCGATCAGGTGCTGACAGTGGAATGTCCATCTGTAGAGGCGGAAATATCACTGGCCGTGGTAGAATCCGCCATCCAGCACCTGGCACCCCAGGTTGTGATTTTTCCCCATGATGATCTGAGCGGAGCCTATGTGGGGCCATATGTGGCCTACCGTCTGGGAGCAGGCATTGCGACCGACTGCGTGGGCTTCGCCGTCCAGGGAGAGGATATCCGCTGGCTGCGCCCTGTTTACGGGGGGAAGGCCATGGCGTATATGCGCATTTATGGTCCAATTCAACTGGCTACAATGCGCGCCCGGGCTTTTGACCCCCTGCCTGCTGACCCAGCTCGTCGGGGAGAAATCCGTAGTTTCCCCGTAGATTGGAAAAGTGTTCGCCCTCAGATTCGGGTGGTAGAACGTCTGGAAGCGAAGAGAGAAGAGGGGGAACTACCTCTGGATCGGGCAGAGATTATTGTCAGCGGAGGGAGAGGAATCGGGAGCGCGGAAGGGTTCACTGTCCTGCGGGAACTGGCTCGGGTGCTGGGAGCCGCCGTCGGTGGATCCCGCCCTGCAGCGGACCTGGGCTGGGTACCCCACTCTCATCTGGTGGGTCAGACCGGGAAAATCGTTGCCCCCCATCTCTACATTGCGGTGGGAATCTCGGGGGCCACGCAGCACATTGCCGGGGCCGGTTCATCCAAGACTATTGTCGCCATCAATAAAGACCCCGACGCTCCGATTTTTAAACTTGCCCACATCGGCGTGGTGGAGGAGTGGGAGAAGGTCGTTCCAGCCCTGATTGAAGTCTTGAGAGAATGGCGCTCATAAGATTCAGTCCCTCATCGCGGGCTGCCGGGAGTGGCAAAACGATCCCTGCACCGGATTCCAGGGATTGCTTTGAACATCCCGCGCCGCAGCAAGGGGCAGGTGCTTATTTATAATTATAATAGGAGGTAGAGAATGATCCGATTGGAGACCCAGGTTGTGGTCATCGGCGGAGGGGCAACGGGCACCGCGGTCCTGCGAGACCTGGCGATGCGGGGAATTGATGCCGTCCTGGTAGAGCGAGGCAACCTGGCCGAAGGAACTTCGGGGAATTTTCACGGTCTCCTTCATAGCGGTGCCCGCTATGCCGTCAAAGATCCCCCCGCGGCCGAAGAATGTATCCATGAGAACACCCTTCTCCGCCGAATCGCTCCGCAGGCCATTGAAGATACGGGTGGATTCTTCGTTGTCCTGACCGATGAGGACGAGGCTTTTCTGCCCCGTTTCCTGGAAGGGTGCCGTCGGGTCGGCATTCCGACCGATGTCCTCTCTGGTGCCCAGGCCCTTCAGGAAGAACCTGCCCTTTCCCCTCAGGTGCGCTACGCGGTAACTGTCCCCGATGGCAGTATAGATGGTTGGACTCTCTGCATCGGCAGCGTCAAGGCGGCCAAAGAATACGGGGCCAAGGTCTTCCTGTATACACCGGTTACAAAAATCCTGCGCGAGGGCGACCGCGTGGTAGGCATTGAGGCAGTAGATCGCGCCTCTGGTGATGAATACGAAATCCGGGCCGAATATGTGATCAACGCCACCGGCCCATGGACAACCAAAACCGCGCGGTTGGCCGGATTGGAAGTGCCGATGGCTCTGGACTACGGGACAATGGTCGTCCTGAACGGTCGGCCAGTCCGGCGCGCGATTAACCGCTGTCGCCCTCCGACGGATGGGGATATTATTGTGCCGGTGGGCACGGCGATTGTCCTGGGCACGACCTCGGTGCCCATTCAGGACCCGGACGACTTCTGCATCCAGGAATGGGAGATTGATCTCTTGCTGAAAGAGGCCGTCACAATGGTACCTGTTGTGGAGGAGATGGGAATTCAGCGGTATTACGCGGCTGTCCGTCCTCTCTACACGCCCCCGGCAGAGAGAACAGAAGAGCGCAGGGAGGTGAGCCGGGCCTTTTATGTGCTGGACCATGAGGAACTGGACGGGCTCGGAGGCTTGATCACTATCACCGGCGGCAAAGTCACCACCTGCCGACTGATGGCGGAAAAAACCGTAGACCTGGTGTGTGCCAAGATGGGGATTCAGGCCCCCTGCCGCACCCATCTGGAGCCACTCCCACCCGATTAGCAGGTCCGAGAGATGCCAGAAAAGAAGACGACAAAAGCAGGAAAGAGCGCGCCACCCTCGCATCGTCCCTTATGGTGGTGGGTTTTCGCCTTTCTGTTCCCTCTGGTAATCAGTGAAATCATGTTCTATATGGCCGGTCGGTGGCTCAGTATGGTGATTTTTCCCATTGTCTGGATCGGGTTCTGGATCGCCGTGGCTTACCGGGCCGGCTGGCTCTCCAGAGAAAAACGGAACAGGCAGAACCGCTATTGACTCGTGTAACGTGACTCTGTCCCTCTTTGGACTCCCGAAAGTCGCTCAAATCCAGGGAGATCGGGGCTTTTGGATGAGGAGAACGGTCGTATCCAAAGCGTTAAGAAATGATTCTGCTCACTTCCTGCGGATCCATAGCCTGGAGGAGTGGGAGGCTCGGTTCAGCCGGTACGATGAGGAAACCTACCAAGCCGTTCTGGAAAGAGTGGGATCAGACGACGTCGTCGTAGAAATCGGGGCCGGGGATCTCTATCTGGCTCTTCGGATCGCTCAACAAGCGTCCCGCGTATACGCCGTAGAGGTGAATCCGCTGATCGTGGGTGCGGCCCTGACTGCCATCGGTTTCTCTCTGCCACGGAATCTCCAGGTGGTATGTGCTAACGCATTGGATTTCCCCTTCCCCCCGGGTGTGACGATTGCTGTATTGCTGATGCGACATTGCCCCCATTTCAGTGAATACTTTGACCGCCTACAGGCAGCGGGATGCCGATGGCTGCTCACGAATGCTCGCTGGAAATGCGGGGTTGAAGCCATTGATCTACAGGCCCCGCGAGTCCCTTTTGAACAGGTGGATGAAGGCTGGTATGCCTGTCGGTGTGGGGCCATTGGCTATGTGGGGATGGGCGTGAGAGCGAACACCCCACCATGGGAGGTCGCCAACTGTCCCCGTTGCCACGCTTAAAGCCTCTGCTTCTGAGAGTATTCTCCGAACTCCCTCTTCCATCCTCCTGACCGCAGGCTCCAGGGGAGTGTAGCGATTTTCCAAGGTTAAGGAGAGAGTTGGTTGGTGTCATTATTATCGCTCACAGTGAACAACTGGCCGCTGGGGTTTGTGAAGTAGCTCTTCAGATGGCCGGTAGGGAAAATGTCCCGGTTATTCCAGCGGGTGGGACCGAGGACGGCCGCCTGGGTACCAGCCTGGATAAAGTGCTGAACGCCCTTCAGCAGATATTGGGCCAGGGGGATTGTGCTCTGGTTCTGGCCGACCTGGGTAGTTCTATTATGGTGGCCGAAATGGCCCTGGAGTATCTACCACCAGAGTGGCGGGAACGAGTACGCCTGGCCGATGCCCCTCTGGTGGAAGGTGCTCTGGCCGCCGTCGTGGCCGCCTCAGGGGGGGAGAACCTGGAAGCAGTTCAGTATGCCGCCGAGCAGGCGGCGCGGGTCTCCAAGATTTTGGGGCCGGCCCCTGAGATTTTACCCTCACCGCTTGTTCCGGAGAAAATCGCAGAAGCACCCGAAGAGTCGGTGGAACTGGTGGTTCCGAATCCCACCGGCCTCCACGCGCGCCCTGCCGCTCAGTTCGTTCAGACCGCTATGCGGTTCCAGGCCCATATTACGGTACAGAATGTCTCCCAGCGACGTCCGCCCGTCAACGCAAAAAGCATGGTGGAAGTCGCCAGTGGGGGAACGGCCTGGCAAGGAGAACGAATTCGGATCTCCGCTCGGGGAGAGGACGCGAAGGCGGCCATCCAGGCTCTAAAGACGCTGGTTGAAAGCGGCTTCGGAGAGTTAGAAGAGACTTTGCCC
>NZ_JBAMME010000245.1:4726-5017 GCF_039793925.1 Thermogutta sp.
GCCCCCTCCAGTTGTGACCCCCCGACCGATAGAAGCTTCAGTGGGAGAAGGCCTACAGGGTATCCCGGCCTCCGGAGGAGTGGCTATCGCTCCGCTGTTCCGGTACCGCCCCTCCACAGTGCGCGTGGAGCGTTATCCCATTCAAGACGTTCCTGCAGAAATCGCCCGGCTCCGCCAGGCCCTGGAGCAGGCACGTCAGGAACTGATAAATCTCCAGCAGGAAGTGGCGGCCCATCACCCCGAGACCGCGCGCATTTTTGAGTTTCAACGGCTGATGCTGGAGGATCCCAC
>NZ_JBAMME010000246.1:0-5010 GCF_039793925.1 Thermogutta sp.
AACCCAAGGCGCTGCAACACTGGCGTGGTGAGCACCAGGGGGCCGATCGTGCGAGCTCCAAACTCAACCTCACCCCATTGTACAGTCATGGGAGCACTTCAACGGAAAAGGCGGCGCCCCCATTTTACCACAGTTCAAATCTTTTTCAAGAAATGCGGAATCCCAATGAAACGGGCTTTTCCACCCCAAACGCCCATGTCCCGCCCAGGGCACAATCGTCTCCCTGCCCCGTTCGATGATAACGCGGCGGGCGGTGAATCCGCCTTTTCCCGGTGACCCAAAAGGGCCGCTCGGGTCCCTTCCACCAGGACGAAACGCTGCCCCCACACAGACCGTTCCCCGAGCAACTCGACGCTTTCGTCCCAACTCGGGCGCTGTAAAAGCGCCCAAAGGAGCAGCTCCGGTTGCCACCAAACTCCTGAGGTGTCATCAGCGAACCATCCGGAGCCATCGCCAACGGGCAGTTGGAACACGCGGAGCGAGAAGAGGAAGCCCGGGGGAAGTGGGTGGGGCAGTTTCGCCGATCTGGAGTTTGCTCTGGCCCGGGGACGAGCAACGATTGCTCGTCGTACATCGCCCAGCGACCCGCGACCTTGCGGCAAGCAATCAGCGGCAAAAGGGCTGCTGCTATAATATATATGAGTACAGGCAACGGCTCGTCCCGCAAGCCATTGCTTTCAACCAGAGATGAAAACTTCAGGAGGTGAAATATGCGCACAACGATCGCTTCTCGGCATACCCAAATCACCTACACGTTGCCAGACAACGAGGCGATCGGCACGGCATTGCTTCGGCCTAACGCCAAAGCCTGGGCAGACATATCCCAGTATGGCCCGATCCGCGCAATTGCACAGCAACGGGCAGAAGACAACACCATCGTCATCCGGGCTAGTGGTACAGAAAAGGGGAAAAACAAAGCGGTGACCTGGGTGATCGCTTCCCCGGAGGTGATCACCGATCCCGACAAGCATCCCTATGTGGCTTTCCGCTGCAAAACAACCAGACAGGGCGAGCAGGGAGTGGTCATCTGGGCGTTTCCCGGAGCGGGAACGGTTCTCGCAGGAGCCCAACATTTGCGGCCCGAGCCTCTGGAACGTGCCGAGGGGCTGATGTACCAGACGGCGTACACGATCGAGCAATTGGGCAAGGCGACGGCACTGACGGCATTCTCTTTGTGTCTTGTGGGGTTACCCATCACGATCCCGCTTGCGGTCGTTGCGGCAACACTGGCAGCCCGGGGATACCAGCTTGCCTCCCCTAGGCTGTTTGACGGAGTGCAGAAGATCCTGGGCAGCGAAATCACCGTGCGGTTCGGCGACGAGTTTTCTGGAGTGGGTATGGTGCTCCCGGAGACAGATCGAAAACAGTATACCATCGTCACCTGGCCCTACACGCCCGGTGCATGGTACGATGTACCCACAGGCCTGTGTGTCTACCATCCCGACTCCCGGCATGCTCTGAGAGCCCTTTCCCGGGTCAGGCCCAGGTTCGCTGTCGTGGTGGATGAGCGTAGGGTGCACATAATTAAAGGAAGAAGGGTGGATCATTATCCCAACATGAGGACGGCGTTAGGGAAACCGTTCCGTTGGGCAACCATAGAAGTCCCCCCGAACCAAACGCCCGAGGGGACACCGGCTGACAGCAAGGAAGGCGCGGGGGCATGATGGGCGACCCTGCGGCCCTGCGACCCCGCGACGTTGTGAGGAGGGAAGCGGAATGAAGGATGCGACAAGCACGGATCGCTCCTGCCATTGGTGCGGCGCGAAACTCTATTTTGTGCAAGGTCGGGGATGGGTCCACGAGGAGGGTGGCATCTATATGATGTACTGTCCTGACTGCGGTTGGAAAGGGGCACCCTACCCCAGTCCTACCCGGTGCCCTCGTTGTCACTCTCGCGCGATCCGCGATGACCACTGCGCCCTACCGGAAGAATAAATCGGGCAACTCTGCAACCCCGCGATCTGCAACAAGTAATGCGCGATTCGCGCACAGGAGACACTCATGGACTACGTAGAGCAACAACTGGCTCAGAATGAGCGCATCGTATTTGTCACCCGGCAGCACTGGATCTCCCTTTTACCGGTCGCCCTGAGAGACCTCGGAATCGCCATCGTCATCATCGCGCTCTCGATCGGCGGCGCCTCGGTTACTCCCTCCCTTCTTCCCCTGGGCCTTCTGCTCCTGCTTTTCCCTCTGGGCCACTTCCTCATCCGCTTCATCGGCTGGCGCAATCAACAGTACATTGTCACCAACCGGCGAGTGATGGAGGTCCGGGGGGTCTATATGAAGCGCGTCTCCGACTCTTGGCTGGAAAAGGTCAACGATGTGGTGACGAAGCAAGGCATGCTGGGACAGTTGCTGGATTACGGCGATGTCCAAATCATCACCGGCGCCGACATCGGGGTCGACGTTTTCCGTCGCGTCGCCCACCCCATCCAGTTCAAGATCGCGATGATGGACCAGAAAGCGATCTATTCGGAGCGACCTGCCGAGTTCCGCTCCAGGGATGTGCCGGACCTGCGGGCCCGCCTGAATGACCCGCGCAGGCGCGGGCTCATCACCTAGGAGGAACTGGCGCGGAGGAAACGGGAATTCCCGGACCGGTTCAAGTCGGGATGGGTTCGGTCGTCAACCGCTGCCCGCTCGTTCCCACCCACTGTTTCTAAACGGTGCACGACAGATGGGATCAGCTCAAAACAGGAGGTACCAATGTCGCCAGCGATTCTTTCTATCATGTTATCGGTATTGGGGTTGATCGGTTGCCCACCCTTCGCGGGAATCGCGGGGATCTGGCTGGGGAAAAAGGCCCAGCGAGAAGGGGATCAACCACAACTGGCACACGCAGGGATCATTCTGGGATGGATCAGCTTGGCCAGTAATATTGTCGGCCTCTGCATTGTCGCTGTCCTCCTGACCGCTTTCCTGATCCCTGCACCCGAAGCAGGGACAGAGATCGCACCCACACCGTCCCCCCAGGCGGAATGGGCGACCCCCCTGCCTGCAAATCCTGCCCTGGGAATCACATGCGAAGACGCTGGTGGGGCGAAAGTCTCTTTTGTCTTCGCCGGGACCCCGGCAGAGAAAGCGGGATTGCAGGAGGGGGATATCATCACCTTCGTGGATGGTATGTATGTTGGCTACTGCGACGACCTGGAACGGGAGATTGCATCGCACCGTCCCGGGGAGCGTATTCTGTTAACTGTTCTGCGAGATGGAAAGAACATTCGGATCGCGGTTGTGCTGGGGACAACCCCGTCAGAATAAACAAGCGGCCAGTACTTCATCCGCCCCATCATTCCCCCACTTGCCGACCCATCCAGCATCGTTCAGCCGAGGAACCGTGCATCCCGCTGGGCATACGAGCGGGGTGGTCAGGATGGCTTTTCCTTCCCCCGATAGCCAGATGACTCCTCCAACAGCGGAACGGGCAAAAACAGTCTGTGAGCCGCGGGGCGATGAGGTCGGAGAGGGCCGGTCATGGATTTCACCCGGCGGGGGGGCTTGGGTGTATCCATCGCTCTCTCGGAACGAAAACGGGAGGGAGTTCCCCCACACCCTTTTCAGGTTGCTCCGTAACGGCTCTCCGGTTACCGCGGAACGGTCCAGCATGCCCGGGTAGGTCATCGTGTTCAACGCACGGCGGCGAATACGAGCCGGAGTTTCCCGGGTGGCCAATAGACGGGTGCTCAACGATCTTCCAAAAGATGGTTTTCAGCCGAAAAACCGCCGTTTCCGCCAAAGAGCGGCCGCTTCCCGGCGCAGCGACCGTGCCGGCTCCCATCTCGCGAGTGGGACAGCCCCTGGGCATTCCCGGCGTCCCGGCGAGGGGAGATGGCAATGTTCCGGAAGGGCCTGATCGACTTCCCGTCGGTCGGATGAGCCATTCCCCGCCGCACGGACCGGGAGGTGTTCCACCTCCTCCAGTATCGGCTGGACAACTTCGGAGCCGTGGAACTCCATCGCCGGAATCTCGCCGGTTTCGCTGTCTACGGCCAGATGGATTTTGCGCCAAGTGCGCCGCTTGGAAAAGCCGTCCCCTTCGCCGGAGACCTTCAGCCCGCTGCTGTCCAGAACCAGACGCAACGGGCCTTTTGCCCGTTGGGGGAGACAAGCCCGGACACTCCGGCCTCTCCGGGAAAGGGTGGTATGGTCGGGCACGGGCAACGAAACCCCTGCTGCCCGACTGGGAAGATGATACCCTTCTCGGATGGTCAGAACGAACTTAATGGCCCCATCGCGACAAACAAAAGGAGCGCCCCGATGGGGAGGGCCCTGATCAAACCACCCCGTCAGTCCATCTTCTGCAATCCGGATGGTCATGGAACCTCGCTGAACCAGCGCTCGGTCATATTCCGGCCCGTTCCGCTCGCTGTTTGCGTTGCCGGTGTGGGATTGGTTTTTTGCTCTTCATATCTGTAGATGATCCTCGAATCCGGCCGATTTGTCCAGATTTGCGCACCAAGGCCATCAATGACGATAAGCCGCAGAATGGTGTCGGGATACTCCTTTATTAAGGGAATGTCGCAGGTGGAGCGCTATAATACCAACAACCCCGATCGCGGCGGCCCATCACCACAAAGAGTGAAAAAACGAGATTCCCTCTAACAGGGCATACGGGCTGGGCACATAGGATGGCTTTCTCCCCGGATGGCCGGATACTGGCATCCGGGTCGTGGAACGGCACCGCGCGGCTGCGGGCCGTCCACGAATCAGGAGGAGCGCAAGGTTGCAGGTCGTAAAGTCGCATCTGCGACCAGCAATTGACAACTACGGGGGGGTGAAAAATGGGATTTGCTCTGAAAGGGCATACAGGCCGGGTACACTGTGTGGCCTTTTCCCCAGATAGCCAGATGCTGGCATCGGGGTCGGCAGACGGCACTGTGCGGCTGTGGGACCCCGCTACCGGAAAGGTGCTACGTACCCTGGAAGGGCACGAAGGCGCGGTAGTCAGCGTAGCCTTCTCCCCCGATGGCCGGATGCTGGCATCGGGGTCAGCAGACGGCACTGTGC
>NZ_JBAMME010000247.1:0-1420 GCF_039793925.1 Thermogutta sp.
TGCTGCCGGTGGCGAGGCTGGCGGTGAAGAGTTGGCTGGCCACGGCGTCGTTGTTGATCGCCGCAATCACCTGGTTCGCCGTGCTCACCCCGCTCTGAATCCCCACCGTCAGCGTCTTCGTCGCCGCATCCCACACCACCGTCTCACTCCCCGCCGTCGCCGTGTCCTCAAACACCAACCGCACCCCATTCCAAGCCGCCCCAGGTGCCACCGCCGTCAACTTCAACCGCGCATTCTTCCCGTTCACCGCATACGTCGTCCCACTCGCCTGCGCCTCCTGTAACTGCGTCCCACTCGTCGCAAACTCCAAATCACTCACCGTCGGCGCTAACTTCCCACTCCCATCACTCCCCGCCACATTGCTCACACTGATCCCTAACTGCGATAACAAACCCGCATTCGCAGGATCATTAAAGTAATTAATCAAATCCTGCGCCCTCGTCGTCACGATCCCGTCCGACGTCGTCGCCAAATGCACAATCACCGTCCCCTCACTCACCACCCCACCACTCGTCTGCCCCGTCATCGTCGCTGACAACACCCCACTCCCGTCACTCGTCCCAAAATTCTCCGCCCGAAAATACTTCCCCGCATAACTGTCATTGTTCAACAAATTCACCGCCTGCTGCGCCGTAAATCCCCCACTGATGTCCACATTGAACGTCAGCGTCTTGCTCTCCGCATCCCACACCACCGTGTTGTCCGTACTGTCATTAAACACAATCTGCACCCCATCATACGCCGCCCCCTTGTACCGCGCCGTAATCTTCAAAGTACTATTCGCATTCACCCCCTGCACAATCGCCGACGAAAATCCCTCCACCCGCGGGTCCGTCGTCAAATCCACACTCAAACTCTCCCCAGGATTCGACACAAACCGAATCTTCCGACTCCCCTCCGGTCCCAAAAACTGCAACCGATTGTTCCCCTCCACACTCCCATAATACGCATACTCCTGGAACGGACTCACCACCCCATACCCATTGTCCCCAGGTGCCAAACTCGCTGTCACCACCGCACTCGCCGCCGAACTGTTGATCGCCGCCACCACATCATTCGCCGTCGCAATCACATCCCCACCCGTCACACCACCACTCAACGTCACACTCCCCGCCGCTACCGTCCCGCTCCCGTCCGACTCCCCATAATTCGACGCCGTAAATAACGCCCCCACCGCCGCATCATTATTAATCAAATTCACTACGTCCTGCGCCGTATCCGTCGCCAACGCCGTTATACTCAGTGTCTTCGTCGTATGATTGTAACTGACACTCTGCGATCCCCCAATCGATAACACCACGTTCACCCCGTTAAATTCCTCACCCTTAATGTTCGCCGTAATCTTGATCGCATTGTTCGTCCCCGTCGGATCCAATACCCCCGACGCCGCCTCCCACTGACGAGTTCCAAGCTTGACCTC
>NZ_JBAMME010000247.1:1520-34002 GCF_039793925.1 Thermogutta sp.
CCCTTGTTGGCTGCTTCGGAAACCAGACCCCGGATATCATTGAGCAACTGGCTGACCTGGCCCAGAGCGCTGTCTGCCGTGGCAATCATCTGGTTGGCCCGCTGGCTGTTCGTGATGGCCTTTTGCACAGCCGTGATGTCTGCCCGCAGAGCCTCACTTGCGATCAGTCCCGCAGGGTCGTCTTTGCCGACGTTGATCCGCAAACCGGTGCTCAATCGGGTAAGAGCTTCCTGCAGTTGAGCCTGAGAACGAGCCAACGTCTTCTGAGCCGTCAACGAGCTGATGTTCGTGTTAATCCGGGTCATGTCTGTTACCCTTTTCCTGTACGTCAGAGGACCAAGCCAAACTCTGTTTCCACAACGTCAGCTCATAGCAGGATCAACCAACCGGTTAAGCGCGGGTTTTAGATTCCGGTATTGATCCCTTATGAGCTCCCCTCCACACCAACTTTCAAGGTGGAAGCCGGATGAACCGTTTCATCCGTTCATCGCTCTATGGAGGCACATCGACTGGGATGTTCAGGTACTTTAGGTAAATTGAACCGACCTGCCAAACCCATATCGATTCCTCTTTTGTTCGCTTCGGCAGGAAAATGTAGGTTACAAAAACGAAACCGGCCACAAGACGTGCGAAGTTTTCGTCTTGTGGCCGCAGCGTCGGCACAGCCTGTACAACCGCTACTTAAACGCCATTCTTTTCTTCCTGTGAGGGCGTGTTCGACTCGGTTTTTGACGGTGTTTGAGCGGCTTTCTGCCTTTTTTCGCGTTGAATAGCTTCGTACACCTCGCGACGATGAACGCTCACTTCCGGGGGTGCCTCGATGCCCAGCCGCACCTTATCCCCACGAATATCGACCACCGTCACGACGATGTTGTCCCCGATGATGATACTCTCGTCGCGCTGGCGAGAAAGGACAAGCATCGTACACTCCTTTGTATCATGGTTTGTCCGTCCGAAATGCTCCAACTTTCAAAACACCACACCGGCCGACCCTCACAGGTCACTTCAGCGACATCCCTCCTCGATCTGAATATCCTCTGACTTATCGCTTCGGCACAATTCGCAGGTGGGGTGAATGACACTTCTTGAGCAACGATTATATGGAATGTGATGAGCGCATCGAGCGAGCCCGCGCTCTTGGGCTACCTCATCGTCATACGATCATTCGCTGCGCAACGGTCCGAATCCCTTGATAGAGGTGCCCCAATTTGGATATAAACCAAGCACTTCCGTTGCGAGAAAAAAGCTGGTGTACCCGTCATAGTTTGCGTTATGAGGACTCTGGTTTTCTTCGTTTCAGCTTCTCCGTCCCAGGTTACTGTCCCGCTGCCTGCGGAGGGAAACACACCGATGGTGGTCTATATCTTTCCCACTCTCAGGAAAGTCGTCACCACCATCCGTTCCCGCCAGTTATTTCCCGACTGGCTGGTTCTTTTCCAGGATCGGCCGGGCCAATTTTCTCAAGACGAACGGTACGCCCTTCACCGTCTGACGCCACTCACTCGATGGCTGGTGGTTTCCGGGCCATGGTGCGAAAGTGAACCGCGGACAGGCACACCGCTGCCAGGTGTGCTGCGGCTATCGTGGTCTCAATGGCGGGTGGTAGCGAAGGACTTCCTTCGGCTTTTGCAGGACAAAACCAACCCTCTCAGTGGATTGCCCATCACTGCCAGTGAAGAAGAATTCCAATCAGCCCGCTCGCAGTTCCCGTTCCCTGCTTTGCCGCAGGGTCAAGAACCGCTGGATATCGCTGTCATTGGAGAATTTCCCGAGGAACTGATGTGTATCAAGCGGCTTTTCGAGCAGTGGTCCGTTGCGGTGTGGATAGCCACACCGGAAGAGGCCCTGGCACACTGGCGGCCCGTAAAGGCAGCGATTTATGACGTCCGAGGAGCGAACACCGATGAACTTCGACGGATTGAGCAGCTGATTATCAGGTCGTATCGCGCATCACCCCGGGGCTGCGGTTGGGTCCTTTTAGCAGGTTTCCCCATTTGCGAGGATTTCGAGTTTACCAAATATTGGTCGCAGATATGCATTCTGCCGAAACCCACGCAGCACTGGGACCTGCTGGTTGGCCTACGACATGCGCTTGCGGACTGGGCGAACACAATCGCATGAGCCCGCCTATTTAGGATCCGCAAACTCCTTGTCTGGATCGTGCACGAAGACCAGTCAGGTTTGCCAAGTTGTCTGGGTTTCTTCGCGGGCGCGTTTGATATAGCGGTCGAGGATGATGGGAATTTGATCTGGGGTGACTGTACCGTGCATTTCATCGCCGATCAAGAGCACCGGCGCCAGACTACACGCACCGAGACAACGGGCACCCTCCAGGGTGAAGAGACCATCGGACGTGGTCTCGCCGAAGTGGATTCCAAGCTCGTCTTTAAGCTTTTCCGCAAGCCGATCGGCACCCTTGACGTAACATGCGGTACCCAGGCAAAGGTTGATGATGAATTTCCCTCGCGGTTGCAAGCGAAAGTAATGGTAGAAACTGGCAACACCCGAGACTTTCGCCGCTGGAATCTGCATCAGTTGGGCAACGGCATCCAAATGGCTGGCCCCCAAATATCCAAACTTGGCCTGGACCCGGTGCAAAACCGCAATGAGCTGACTGTGCGGCTCCGGGCTCTTTCGGCATTCTTCAATGAATTGCACGAGGTCCTCTCCGAGAATCCGTTCCGAAACGGCTTTGACCTCGGGCCAGTTGTCTGTCGTCGACGTACATGTGTGTTGCGTGTTCATCGGATACCCCTTGGCAATCGCGGTCGATAGCTCGTGTGGAGAAGCTGGTGTGCCCGGGCTGAACCAGGGCTCCCCAGATAGGTTTCGTAAAGCTCTTCCAAAGCCGGATTTTCGTACGACTCGCGGAGCTGCTTGGCACTATCGATCGTGTACAAAGCGCTAGCTCGCTTCCGTAATAGCCCTGGATCGAGAACGTGGTAACCTTCAGGAGGATACGGTTGTCCTCCACCACCAATGCAGCCGCCTGGACAGGCCATTACCTCGATGATGTCGTAATGATCTTCCCCGGATACCACCTTGTTGAGGATCTCTTTGGCATTGTTCAGGCCGTTGGCCACAGCGACGTGGAGATTTCGTTCCCCGATTGCGACGTATGTGTCACGGAGGCCTTCCACAGCACGAACCTCAGTGAACTCCAGTCGATCGGGCTTTTTCCCTGTAAGTATCCGTGCAGCCGCCCGCAGCGTTGCCTCCATCACCCCGCCGGTGGTCCCAAAAATATCGCCGGCGCCGGACGCGATTCCCAAAGGCGCATCGAATTCCCCATCGGGCAATTTCGTGAAATCAATGCCGTAGCACTTGATCATCCAGATGAGCTCGCGAGTGGTCAACACGGCATCGGTATATGGTCGCCCATTGGGCATGCGGTGTTCCGGCCGCTGGGCTTCAAATTTCTTCGCGACGCAGGGCATCACCGCGACCATGAAAATCTTTTCCGGCGGAATCCCTTTTCGTTCGGCGTAATACGTTTTTGCCAGCGTCGACAGCATGCTCATTGGGGATTTGCAGCTCGACGCGTGTGGGATCAACTCTGGATAAAACTTCTCAAGGAAATTGATCCACCCCGGTGAACATGAGGTGATCATAGGAAGCGGACCACCGGATTCCAACCGCGTCAGAAACTCGTGCGCTTCCTCCACGATGGTGAGGTCGGCACCGAGGTCGGTATCAAACACGGCGTCAAAACCGAGCAGCCGGAGAGCCGTGATCATTTTTCCCGTGCAGGGGGTTCCGGGAGGATAGCCGAAGCCTTCCCCGATAGCTGCTCGGATGGAGGGTGCCGTCTGCACGACGACGTGGAGGTCCGGATTCGCCAAAGCCTCCCAGACGATCTCGGTACTCGATTTCTCGAGGAATGCTGCGGTCGGACACACATTAATGCACTGCCCGCACTGGATACAGACCGAGTCATCCATATTGGCCAGATGGGCAGGTCCGACGACTGTGGTGAAACCTCGACCATGCTGACTTAGGTTGTAGACCCCCTGTATTTCGGCGCAGACCCGAATGCACCGCCCACATAGAATGCACTTGTTGGGATTGCGGACAACTGCCGCACTTGAATCATCAATCGGAAATTCTTTGCGGCGTCCCGCAAACAGTCTTTCCCGAACTCCCAGCGAGTAGGCCAGGTTTTGAAGTTCGCAGTTTCCATCGCGTTCGCAGGTCTGGCAATCCATCGGATGGTTATCCAGAATCAGCTCCACGATGTCCCGCCGCGCCTGCCTGATTTCCGGCGAATTGGTGCGGATAACCATTCCTTCCCAAACCGGAAGGCTGCACGAAGCCACATATCCCGGAAGACCTTCGACCTCCACAACACAGACCCGACACGCCCCTGCGAGGCTCAGATCCGGGTGATAGCACAGACGCGGAATACGGATGCCAATTTTTTCCGCAGCCTGCATCACAGTTGTGCCTTCCGGCACCTTCACTGGCGTGTTGTCGATTGTCACCGAAATTTGTTTGGGACGCTTGGCCATCATTACGTTGCGATCCTGCACCGGGCTGAAAGTTTGAACGTCCGTTTAACGAATTTCTGGATGGATTGGACGTGTCCCACTCCTCCAAGACCAACCACCCTTGCACAGTTACAGGCGGAGCACCGCATCGAAGCGACAAACCTGGAAGCAGCGTCCGCACTTGATGCACCGCGCCTGATCAATAACGTGTGGCTTTCGGCGCTCGCCAGAGATGCACTCCACCGGACAATTTCTGGCACATGCGGTGCATCCCACACACTTTTCGGGATCGATTTCGTAGTGAATCAAGGCCACGCATTTCTTGGCGGGGCAGCGTTTATCCCGCACATGAGCCAGATACTCGTCGCGGAAATGGGTGAGCGTGCTCAGCACTGGATTGGGCGCTGCCCTGCCCAAGCCGCAAAGGGACGCCTTTCGGACCAAATTGGCTAGCCGTTCCAGCTTCACCAAATCACTCTCGTCGGCTTTACCTGTGGTAATCCGCTCGAGAATTTCCATCATGCGGGTCGTGCCCTCGCGGCAGGGCGTACACTTGCCGCAGGATTCATCCTGCGAAAATGCCATGAAGAACTTGGCAATGTCCACCATACAATCGTCCTCGTCCAGGACGATCATGCCGCCGGAGCCCATAATCGACCCGGCTTTGTTAAGAGTGTCAAAGTCAACTCGCAGATTGAGCATGGACGCCGGGATGCACCCGCCCGCAGGCCCGCCTGTTTGCACAGCCTTGATCTGTTTTCCACTCGGCGAGCCCCCGCCGATTTCCATGACCACTTCGCGAAGCGAAATGCCAATAGGCACCTCGACCAGGCCGGTTTGCTTGATTTTTCCCGCTAAAGCAAACACCTTGGTACCGCCGCTAGCCTCGGAACCGATTCGGGCAAACCAGTCCGCCCCGTAAATGATGATGGCAGGGATGTTGGCGAACGTTTCCACGTTGTTGATCACGGTGGGCTTGCCCCAAAGCCCTACTTCTGTCGGATAAGGCGGGCGAACACGCGGTTGTCCTCGTTCTCCTTCAATCGAATGGATGAGCGCCGTCTCTTCGCCGCATACAAATGCACCCGCCCCCAGGCGGATTTCGATATCAAAATCGAAACCTGAGTTCAGGATGTTTTTCCCAAGAAGGCCCCATTCCCGACAGCGCTGGATGGCATTGTCCACACGTTCCACGGCGAGCGGATACTCAGCACGAACGTAAACAAATCCCCGGTGTGCTCCGATGGCAAAGGCACCGATAATCATGCCTTCAATCACGTTAAAGGGATCGGATTCCAACATACTCCGATCCATGAAGGCACCGGGATCTCCCTCGTCCGCATTGCAAATAATGTATCGTGTTTTTTCAGGAGACTTTCGCGCCAGGGCCCATTTTTGGCCAGTCGGAAACCCGCCACCGCCTCGACCTCTCAGTTTGGAACGCGTTACTTCTTCCACCACCTTCTCAGGGTCATTTTCCGCCAGTACCCTGGTCAGGGCTTCAAAGCCCCGATAGTGGAAGTATTCCTCAATACTGGTGGGATCGATGATTCCGTTGTGCCGAAGGGCGATCCGCGTCTGGCGGTTGAAGAATGCGATTTCCCCATACAGTTCGAAAAAGTCCTGACTGACGGGCTCTTCCTTCACCCGCAATCGCTCCACAATCCGTCCGTTTTGAATGTGTTCGCGGACGACTTCCTGAAGATCTTCCAGAGTTGAAATCCGGTAGAGTATATTTTGTGGACGAACCAGAATATGGGTGCACTTTCCCGCCAGCTCCGCGCTGCACGCCCCGAAGCAGCTCGCCTTTGTGACGCGGCAGATCTCTGGTGGGATCCCCATGGCCTTCAATTGATTGGCCATAGGCCCGCCGCAAATCTGCTCTCCCTTCCATCCGCATCTCAGCGAGCCGCAGTTCAGGATCTCATATTTGGACAACTGCTCGATTGGACCATCCAGAACGTGGTCCAATAGCGGTTCCCCGCCGATCACATGTTGTGTGAAGATCTTGTGTACCAACTCGCGATTGACGAGCTGATACTTGATGGGCATTTCACCCATGCGAAAGACGCTGACGATCGGCTCGCGACTGCAGCGCCCCGTGCAACCCGTCTTACGGAGAACGATATCATCACGTCCGGAGGCCGCAATGTGCTTGCGGAACTCCTCCGCCACCTCTAGAGAACCGGCCGCGTGTTCACACGTCGCGGAACCAACCTGAATGAAGATCCGTCCCTCGCCGACGCGCTGTTGGTAGTCGCTTTCGGCCCGGGATTTCAGCGCTTTGTACGCATCCCAAACTGCTTGAGTCACGGGTCTTCCTCAGCCACACGAAATTCGGGACAAAGATCACTTCCGCGTCTTTTGCGAACAACCCCCACCGCCCGCGCGGCGAGCACCCATCCCGAGATAAAAGGTCTCATGCTAACCGGAAAACTAATCCGACACGACGCGCACCGCCCCAGACTTTCTGGTTCAGAGCTAAACCCCAGAACTGAGTTGTAACTTTATTAGTGTTACGTTCGGCGAAAATGCCAAGTTCACATGGGAGATCAGATGTCTTTGGGCAGCTCGTATCCCGGTCGCTGCGGGCGTTCCACAAAACTGTTCGCCTCGTCATCCCCGATAAAGACTTCCCGAGCCGGATCCCACTGGAGGCGACGGCCGAGATAACGGGCAATATTGGCAAGATGGGCGATCGTGATCGATCGATGGCCAATCTCCACATCCGCTACGGGTTTTTCCCGCGTGCGGATACAATCCATCCAGTTTTCCATGTGGTACTTGGCCTGCCATAGTGCCACTTCATCCCGCCATTTGTCGATTTCCTCTTTGGGAGGCAGGTCCCTGATGAGATCCGGCGGATTGCAAGTAAATTTATTTCGATTGATTTCAATTTTGCCGAACTCGCCTGAAAAGATGGCCCCGCCCATGGGGCCGTTTGCAAGCTCCAGACGGACAGGCGTGCCATCGGCGTACTTCATATGGACAGCGGCATTCATATCTTTGGCCGCTCCCTGAGGACGGATGTCCACGGGACCAGTCTCGTCCTTTCCGAGGGCCCACTGGATTTGATCGAGACCGTGGGCGCCCCAATTGGTCATCTCCCCGCCCGAATAGTCCCACCACGCCATCCAACCGAAATGGAGCTGCCGATTGTACGGACGATAGGGCGCCTGGCCGAGCCATTGATCCCAATCAAGTTTGTCGGGAATCTGCTCTTCCGGCAATCCGGGATAAAACCGCGGCCCTGGATAATTGCATCCCTGGACCACGCGGATCTTACCGAGCTTTCCCGATCGAATGAACTCACAGGCGATTCGATTCATCGCCATCGACCGCTGCTGGCTTCCGACCTGGAAAACCCGGCCATATTTTCGGACGGCGTTGACGAGCAGGCGCCCTTCCCGAATATACAGTGTCAGCGGCTTCTCCGCGTAAATGTCCTTGCCTGCCTGACATGCATGAATGCACACCAGGACGCGCGTGTGGTCAGGCGTTCCTACGATAACCGCATCGATATCCTTTCGGTCAAGAAGTTGCCGATGGTCCTGATAAACCGACCATCGCCCTCCCCCTTTTTCTGCGTTCACCTGTTCCGACCGCTCCAAATAACAATCGCAAACAGCCAGAATCTGCCCCTGATCCGGTAACTGCTCGATGAGCAAACGTGACCGGTTTCCCGTGCCAATAACGCCGACTGTGATCCGATCGTTTGCCCCCGGCCGAGCACCTTCAGCCAACGCGGAACGAGCAATAACACTGGGCAAGGCCACGCCGGCCGTCAAACTGCCGACGATCTTGCAAAATGATCGCCTTTTCAATCGCATGGTCAAAATCCTTTTCCGAGGAATGCCGCTTTCCCAGACATGCGTTCGCCAAACTCAACCCAGGCTTCGTCCTGCCACCAGCCCCAATCCCTGGATAATTACCAAACGGCAAACCCGCTATACTCTCCCCGCCATCGCCTGTTTTCGGGCAACAAAAGGCGGTTTATCGAATCGATTGCTCCGGGAGCTCTGTTTTGATTCCTTCATCAATCGGCATCCGGTCTGGAAGCGCGTCTGTTTCTATCTGGAGTCGCCTCAATTCCCGTTTGAGTTCCTCGAGCACACCCTGATAGCGGGGATCCTCGACGAGATTATGCCGCTCTTCCGGGTCATTGAGCAAATCGTAGAGCTCCGCTTTGTGTTTGTCAGGGCTGCCATCACCGGTAGGATAATGCATGTATTTCCAGCGTTCCGTTCGCACGCCGCGGACGTTCGGCGTGTACGGAAATTGCTTTTCGTAGTTGTATTCGTAGTACCAGCTTTTCCGCCAGCCCTCCGTCTTCCCTTCCAAAAGGGGTCGCCACGAGCGCCCATGAGTTTTCGGCAAAGGCGGGGCTCCACACATATCGAGAAGGCTGGGGGCTGTGTCGATATTCAAGACCATCTGCTTAATTACTGTTCCGGGTTTGACAATCGGCGGATAACGCACCAGTAGGGGCACGCGAATGCTCGGTTCGTGCATGGTCCGTTTGTCCATCATGCCGTATTCACCCAATAGAAATCCGTTGTCCGACGTGAACACAACAATCGTCCTGTCGAGTTGGCCGGTTTCTTCCAAAGTCTTAAGAATCTCACCCAGACTATCATCCACCGACTTGATGGTGGCGAAATAAGCTCGCACCATCCGGGCAAAATCGGCTTCGGCTTCCGGTCGCGCATCCGGGAATTTCTCTCGGAACCCGAATAATGGGCCATAAATCCCGTGCCAGGTGACCAGCCGTTCCTTGACCCAGTCGGGCTTACCCTCGAGTGCGAAAGCGCTGGCCGGATAGTGGATTTCAACATCGTCAAAAAGATGTTCGTATTTGGGTTCCGGTGTGAACGGCGTATGGGGCGCCTTGTGTCCAATCATGAGAAGGAATGGTTTCTCGTGGGGATGGCGAAGCCAGTTCACTGCAAGCTCTGTAATGCGATGGGTGTAATATCCCTTTAGCATCACCCGCTGGCCATTGATGTTAAATTCATTATCAAAGTATTTTCCCTGCCCTTTGTGGCTGGCCCAGTAATCGAATCCCAGCCGCGGTGCGTCGTTTTCCTCCCCCATATGCCACTTGCCGATATACGCCGTTTCATAACCAGCCGCCTGGAGTTGCTTCGGCAGGCTGGGCAAATCGTCGGGAAACTCGGTGAAATTGTTGATAACACCATGGGTATGTGCATACAGGCCTGAAATCGCAGAGGCTCGACTGGGTGAGCACAGTGATGTGGTCACAAAGGCATTCACAAAGTTGGCCCCTTCGGACGCCAGCCGGTCCATGTTGGGAGTTTTCAAAAATGGATGCCCGGCGCAGCTCATGGCATCATACCGCTGGTCGTCTGTCACGATGTAGACAACATTGGGATGGGCAACGGGAGCTGCGGCAGAAATGGTACACCCAATCAAAAGCAGGAATGACGGTGTGATCATGGTGGTTTCTTCACTCTCCGTAACAACAAGGCTGGTGCCGGGCAAACCGGCGTCCATTATAACGGCCACGCAGAGAGGTTGCCACCGAGCAGAAAGGGTGGAAATGGGAGGATGCAAAAGAGGCTATTGGCAAGAGGGGTCAACGAGACCTATGGCTTCGCCGAGGTTTCACTCTGGACGGCTGACAAGTTTTGGTCCCTAGAAGGCCAGATCTTTTCTCCGACAATGCCCGATATCCGGGCGGCAGCTTGCCAGGCATCCGCGAGATTGGCGAGGTAGTCCAATCTGGTTTCTATTTCGGAGCGCTGGGCTTCGAGAACCCGCAGGTATTCCATTATGCCCCCTGTGTATCCCTGCATCGACAGTTGCACCGCCTCGCGGACCCGGGGCAAAATGTCTTGCTCATATCGCTGGACTCTCTTCCTGGCAGCGAAGTAATCCCGAAAAGTCGTGGCCAGTTGGTCGCGGAGATCTTCCTTAACTTGTCGTACACGCTCCAGCGCCTGGCTTACCTGGGCATCGGCTGCCATGATGTTCCCCTGGTTTCGGTCCCAGAGTGGCAGCGGCACACTGACGCCGAGCGTCCAGTCATCTCCGCGAGTTTCGTTCTGCCGGGTATAACCTGCTCCTAGAGTGACGTTGGGCCATTTTTCTTTGCGCATCCTTTCGCTCAGATAGCGCGCCCGTTGCACCTCCCACTGGGCAGCTGAAACCTCGGGATGTGAGGCGAGAACCTGTTGCAGAGTTCCATCCCAATCATAATCCGGCAAAGGGGCAGAGAATATATCCTCAAACGAGGCCCCGGCAGGGATTTGAGCTCCAATCGCAGCCGCGAGCTTTTCCTTCTGAAAAGGGATTTGCCGCTCCGCGGCCTCCTGCTGGGCACGCAACCGTTCCACTTGCAGTTCAAATTGAACGACCTCTAAACGTGTCCCCTGTCGCGATTCCAGGAGGGCCCTGCTTTGGTTCAGAGAGGCTTCAGCAATGCTCAGTAATTCGCGGTATGTTTGGGCCCGTTTTTCCGCTAGAAGGACCTCGCAGTATGCCTGCCTGATCGCAGCCGCGATCTTTCTCCATTCGGCCGCCACCAGACACCGGCTTCGCTCCAATTCGCAGTGCGCGATCGCCTGGTCCAGGCTTCGCTTCCCCGGGATTACCAACTCTTGACTGACGAACGGGGCCGTCCAAATCCCCGGGCCCTCTGGATCGCTCAGCTCTTCCCCGTTGATGGAAAAGACCGGATTTGGATAGAGGCGGCTCTGAAGGGCTTTTCCCCGAGCCACGGAAATCATCCAAATGGCATCTTTCAATTTAGGATTGGTTTGTTCCGCTAGGCGAAGGGCCTGCGCCAACGTGAAAAGGGGGAGGGAAGCCGCTTGAGTGTAGGCTTCACGGTCAGCTATGACCAGGAAATCTGGCGAAAGCGAGGCGCCCTGAGAAGACTGCGAAAAACAAGTAGCGGAAGAAAGCTGCGCTATTGCAACAACCAGACACAAAAAGTGAAGCAAGGTGCGATAACTCGGAACAACCCCATCGGACGAGTGGGCCTCCTCCGGCACCACAACGCCACAATCGGCGAGCCCAGGGGGCTCGTTGGAGACTGCACACATAAAGTTTCCCATTCCAGTTTTGCTCTCTATCGAAAGAGCCTGCCACCATGTATGTTCGGCTCTTTCAGCACATCTTCTTTATCTTGCCACAGATTAATCTCATCCGTTTCGATGAAGAAAGCGCCCCATTGCGGGAAATGGAGAAACTAATCGCTGCTAATTGTGTTACTTGCGCTGACCGCTTCGGGTACCTGGACTTTAGGCATCCGGTTTGAGTCATTTGTGGGCTCTTCCATGGCTGACTTCTGGGTTGAGGATTCGACATCAAGCCCCAACCAGCGAGAAGTGGACTCCGGGTTTGCTCCGAGCACGCGTGTGCAGAATTGAAAGATCGCATGAGCTACCCCGTCAAAGACCAGGTACAGCGCCCGCAGCACGAGCAGCGACATCACCATCGCTCCGATAACGCCCCCGATAACAACTGTAGCCAGAGGCCGCTGGACCTCTGCCCCCTGACCAGTACTCAGTGCCATCGGCAAGAAGCCCAGGCTAGCCACCAGAGTCGTCATGAGCACTGGCCGCAACCGGATGATGGCCGCTTCCCGGACCGCGTCTGAAACGCTTCGCCCACTTTGACGGAGCTGACGGATCGTGCTGACGAGCAGCATGTCGTCCAGCACCGCGATTCCGGAAAGAGCGACGAATCCGATCACTGCCGAGACCGAGAGGGGCATATCACGGAACCACAATGCGAGAACCCCGCCCACCCAGCCGAATGGCACTCCAGTGAACACCCGTAACACATCGATAATGTTGTGATAGGTGAGGTACAAAAGAAACAGCACAAGGCCCATTGCCAGCGGAACCACAACTGCCAGCCGCGCGAAAGCCCGCTCGAAGTTTTCGAATTGACCTCCGAAGGTAATGAAGTATCTTGCCGAGGGCAGCGTGGGTAGCACCTCCTCGTTAATTCGGCGGCGGGCTTCTGCCACAAAACTTCCCAGGTCCCGACCGCGAATGTTACACGTCACCGTGAGGCGACGCTGTCCCCATTCGCGAGTAATTGTGGCGGGCGTTTCGCGGCGTCGAACTTCGAGCAGACGGGCAAGAGGAATACTTTGGCCAGCGGGTGTTTTCAGAATCATTTGGGAGAGCCTGTCCGGGTGTTCCCGGTATGATGGATCCAAAGCTACGACCAGCGGAAAGCGGTAATCTCCCTCCACTACAGTTCCAACTTTGTAGCCGCCCAAAGCCTGAACGGATCGCAGGACGGAATTGACTGAAAGACCGTATCTGGCAATTTCATCTTGTTTAACGGGGAGTTCCAGAGCAGGTTGTCCCGTCACCTGTTCCGTGGCTACATCCGCGCTGCCCGGGATCTGTTTGAGAATGGTTTCTATCTGTGCCGCCTTCTCCCGAAGTACGTCGTAGTCATCACCAAAGATTTTGATTCCCAGGTCGCTCCGCACACCATGGATGAGTTCATTCATGCGGAGCTCGATTGGCTGGGAAAAGGCCAATCGCTGACCGGGAATGACGCGAAGGACTTCTTCGATCTTTTGACGTAATTCTTCCTGGGTGCGAGCTCTTTTCCATTGAGTGCGCGGTCGCAGCATCACATAAATATCTGTCAGTTCAATGCCCATGGGATCGGTTGCCACTTCAGCAGTTCCGATGCGGCTCCAGACCTCTCTGATCTCGTCGGGAAACGCGTCCAGAAGGATCTTTTCCATACGTGTGTTGAGCGCAATGGAGTCTTCCAGCCTTGTGCCCGTTAACCGTACTACGTTGATGGTCAAAGACCCTTCCGACAGCTTCGGCAAGAACTCACTGCCCAATCGTGGTCCAATTCCAGCTAGCACGAGAACAACAAATGGAATTGCGATAGCCAGCACTATTCCCGGATAGCGGGTAGACAAGTTCAAAACGGGTTTGTAGACGGCCTTCACCAAACGGATGGCCAGGGGCTCTCGATGCTGAACCCGGCGCGGCAGAACGATGCTCGCCAACACAGGCATCAACGTCAGAGAGAGAACCAGTGCGCCACACAGACAGAATATAACCGTAAGAGCCATGGGGCGGAACATTTTTCCCTCTATTCCCTCAAGGGCGAGAATTGGCAAATAAACGATCATAATGATCATCTCGCCAAACAGCGTGGGCTTCCTAACTTCAATGGCGGCCTGCCGTACCAGGTCGACCATGGAGCCGCGGACGAGATCGCCCTTCGCCACGTGTCGGACGCAGTTTTCCACCATTACCACTGAACTATCCACCACCATGCCGAAGTCGATCGCTCCCAAACTGAGAAGACTGATTGCAATTCCGAACTTAAGCATTCCCGTGAACGCGACGAGCATAGAAAGGGGAATCGCCAGAGCGACGATCGCGGCGGCCCGGAGATTGCCCAAAAACAAGAACAGCACGGCAATCACCAGCAGAGCACCCTCAAACGCATTCTTCCGCACGGTTTCCAGGACGTAGTTGACCAATTCTGTACGGTCGTAAACAGCGTGGACATCGACATCCGGGGGGAGGATAGCTTTTATTGCTTCCAGTTGCTTCCGGATGGCTGCACACACTTGCTGACTGTTTTCCCCCATCAGCATGAAACACAAGCCGAGGACAGCCTCGCCTTTACCATTCGCCGTAACTGCCCCGCGGCGAATTTCGTAACCCACTGTTACCTCGGCTATATCCCCGATGCGGACGGGTACTCCATCTCGAGAAGTCACGCCAATCTGCCGGAGTTGCTCTTCATTACTAATCCGCCCGATCCCCTGCACCAGGACGCTTTGCCCGTACTGGCGCACGACACCGGCCCCAACGTTCAGATTGTTGGCTTCAAGAGCTCGAATGACGTCCTCGAGTGTGATATTAAAGAAGAGGAGTTTCTGCGGATCGGGCCGCACTTCATATTGCTTCTTGTATCCTCCCCATGAGTTGACTTCAGTCACCCCCGAAACCGCCAGGAGCTTAGGCTTGATCACCCAGTCCTGGATTGTCCGCAAGTAAGTAAGCTTCTCTACTCGTTCTTCCGGTGTGGCGTTCACTGGATCCCAGTTTTTGAGGGTCACCACATAATGAAAAATCTCTCCCAGCCCGGTAGAGATCGGCCCCAGTGTGGGACGCTCGATCCCCTCGGGAAGCTCGACCATGGTCAGGCGTTCGGCAACGACCTGGCGTGCCCACTTCATATCTGTTCCGTCACGGAAAGTGAGCACAATTTGCGAAAGGCCGAACTTGGAGATTGATCGGAGAAGTTGCAACTGGGGAAGCCCGGCGAACACCTGTTCGAGGGGAATCGTGATTTGGCGTTCCACTTCTTCAGGCCCGAGGGCCGGAGCCACTGTATTCACCTGCACCTGAACGGGGGTTGTGTCGGGAAAGGCGTCGACATCCAAGTGGAGCAGCGAGAAGCTGCCCACGCCCGCAACCACAACTCCAGCCAGCACCACCAGAAAACGATTTTCCAGGCACCAAGTAATAAGCCGCTCAAGCATGCGATTCTACCTCGCTGGTTTCCGCTCCCGGCGCACGCGCCGATCGCCCGTTTGTTTCCAGAGTCAGCTGTTGTGGTCTGCGCAACCGGCCCCAAGTCGCTCTTCCAGAAGCGCCCCCCGCAGCACAAAGCTGTTGGTGGTGGCCACAAGTTCTCCTGGCAAGAGCCCGGCCAAAATCTCTCTCATTTCTTGATCCTTGTGCCACACTTTTCTTCCGATGCGAACCTTCCGCACATGGAAGACTTTGTAGGGCAGTTGATCGAAATCCCGGTCGCGAACGAATACGACAAAACAGTCACCCTCCCAGTGAACCGCTGATTCCGGGACCATGATGACGTTCCGATCCTCCGCAATGATAATTTCCGCCCGACCGGCCGTTCCCACGTGATTCTCCTCTTCGGTTGGATCCAGCGTTGTCCACACGGCTACCGTACGGGTGCGCTCGTCGATTAAAGGGCCCACTGCAACCACCTTGCCTCGATCCGGTTCGACATGGCCACTGTGCTGAAAAACGACCCGCTGGCCTGACCGAACGCGAGAAGCATCTTCCGGACGGATCCACACCATAAGCATGAGCTGGTTCGGATCACCCACGGTCATCAGGGGCTGCCCCGCAACGACATGCTGCCCCGGGCCCACAAAACATGACAAGACCCTACCTGCCATCGGCGCGTGAATCGACAACACCGGATCTCCGCGAGATGAATTTTCGCTTGGGGGAAGATGTTGCGAAGAAACTGAGGTTTCCGTGATGCCGACCTCAAGCTCCGTAGTACCGAACGACTCACTGTTTGGTCGGGCAGTGGTCCTCGCCATCCAGTTCAGCTTTTCCCGACTGATCCAGTGTTCCACACACGCCTGCTCCCACAGCGCGATGGCCTCGTCCACCACGCGCGGTGCGACGGTGAGGCCTTTGAGGGACGCGAACCGATCCATTTGCACACGGCGCAACTCCACGAGTTGAGCAGCCTTCCGCCCATCGGCACGCCACTTAGCCAATTCGGAGGACTCCATCTCGAGCAGGATGTCGCCTTTTTGCACAGAATCTCCCTCCTGCCGAGCGATGTGTCGGACAATACCCGCAAAAGGGGCGCTGATGTGCACTTTGCTTCCAAAGCGGAGCTCCACACGTCCCTGAGTCTCGACGATTTCCTGGAGCGTCCCTCGCGTCACTGGAAAAACCTCCACACCCAGACGCGTCAACACATCCGCCGAGGAAATCTGGACAAAGTGTTGGTGAAGAGTACAGTCGGGATTAATCGGACTATCCGACTCACGAGACGCCCTTTCAAAATCCACGGGCAAAATCTCCGGACTCGTGGACAACTCGGCAATCTCGGGATAGCAGAGCGGGCATTCCGGAACACGGTGCTTTTCACACCAAGGCCCTTGGAATCGCCGCTTCGGCCACAGTCGGGGCGAACACCCCAGACACAGTTTCTCCGGGACGTGGTGCTCTGCGCACCATCCCCCGGGCGCGCGGTCGCTCTCATGTCGCCCGTTGTCGGCGCGACGTCCCAAAAGTTGTAGATACCCCATCACACGCGGACTGACGCCGCTCCAGAACGCCACCGCTGAGATCCCCAGCCCTAATACAAAGAATCCCGCAACGCTCACGATTGTCTTGATCTCGCGATCTCCACGTGATCTGTGACCCCGCGTTTTTTGATCACGCTCAGTTGCCATCGACTCAGACGAACGATGCTCGACATTCATGCTTTCCGCCTCCCTGTTCAATCCACCTGGCCGGTCGCCAGGTGTTCACGATTCTCCCCGTCTTGATGAGGCCGGGAACTTAACGCCCGGCAGAGCTCGTTCCAGAGCACATCACTCCCCTGCACAACGACCCGCTCACCGGGCAGAAGTCCCGCCACAATCTCGTAGCGATCTCCGCGGAGGTTACCTATCCGAACCATGCGAGCCTGAAAACGTGGTCCTGTTGGGGGTGTTGCAGACTCGTTATCCACCACAAACACAGACCACGTCGCCCCATCGCGATGGAGAGCCGCTTTGGGCACGGTCAGCACGTGACTGGTCTCGCCCACGATGATCTCCGCTTCTCCCCAAGCACCCGCCTTCAGGAGTTTTTGCTGGTTTTTCACTTCAAGATGAACAGACACATGGGCTCGCACAGGATCATCCACAGGCTCTACCCACACGACGGTGCCTTCTCCCAGCGTTGGCACACCTTCGGCGCGGACGATCGCCCGTTGCCCCGGCCGAACACGAACGGCATCCTCCCCTTTCAGTGAAAGGACAAGCAGCAGCCGCACCGGGTTGACCAAACGGCACACGAGCGCGTTCTGTTCCACGACCTGCCCTTCAGTTGGGGGGATGTCCACGACAACGCCGGAAAATGGAGCCCGCAGCGGTAGTAAAGAAGCTGGCAGGCTGTCTCCCAACTTTCCCCAGCAATCTTCCAGTCCCAGGGAACGCAATACCTCACGCACCCGGGTCCAATCTTCCGCATCGGGTGAAGGCTCCGGACGAGGGAGCCCGTAGCTGATCAGGGTTTCAGCAGCCGCCCGGAGGTGAAGTGTGGCTTCCGTCAACTCCGCCGCCGCCAATTGTTTTTCCTGTTCCGAAACGGGCGCCTGAGCAAGGCTCTCCAGCTTTTGTTTGGCTGCCTTGCGTTCGATCCACGCTTGAAGATACTCCCCCTTCAAAGCAACCAATTCCGGGGAATCAATCAGCGCGATGATCTCGCCCGCATCGACCCACTCATACGGATTCTTCTGTCGTCGCCACACTGTCCCGAACAGGGGTGTCCTCAACTCTGCCTGATCGGCGGGAAAAAACGAGAATCGTCCGTAGCCGTGAATTACCTCGCGAACCGGCTGCGGGATGACCATTTCAGTCGTGACCGCCTGTCCCTTTGCCCGGTCCCGGAGCCCAAATTGCAGAACGGCCCCTACCCATGCGGGTGGCTCAGTGCGGATTCCGCTGGTGTCCGTCTGAGCAATCGCGAGACCGCTGTGCCCCTGCTCACGTGGGCTATCTGTTTTGCGATCGTGCGAGTTTCCTGAACTGTTCGCACACGGACAAAAGTAGATTGCGTGTGTTGCACAGTATTTTGCAACCAGAACTTCGCGGGGCATCCAGTGCACCTGAACCCGTGAAGTCTCCGCATCCCGCCGAACATTGGGTTGATGGTGCCGTGCTGGTCGAAATTGCCATCCCGTTTCGTGTCCCCAGATTCCAAGAGCGGCAAGACCGCCGAGAACAAGGACATGAAGTATCCCCTGTGTTGCTCGGGAAGCCCACTGGCGAATGAGCTTTCCACGCGACTCCGCTGGCATTGCTGTATCCGGCATGACATGTTTCCTCATCGGCTTCACGCAACTTTCCGCAATGCCGTTCTGGCTGTGGCCGAACAATCAGCAGCCGTTACAGGTGCGGTCTATGAACCCGAAAAATCGAGCGGGCGTACGCCCCGGTTGATTAAGCACTAACACCCGGCTGCTGAACACGACGCGAACTGTCAAACGGCTGCACACCAAGGTCAGACCTTTCATTCGCGAGCCAATTTGCCGCTGGGTGGAAAAGGTCTCGCGGGTGCTGCCGATTAATACATAACTTTGGGCCGGACTGCCCACATGATGACGCCACCGGCATCCAAAGGGTGACGGAATTCACGTATAAAATGGGCGCGGATTCACCGCGAGATCAACGCGCGTGCCAAAGTTCCACAGACTGCGCCCATTCAGACAAGAGGTCGTGGAGGTCGTAAAAGGTCGTCAGTTCGGAAGTCAGCGTTTTGCTCGCCCAAGAGGAGATTGGCCCAGTGCACTTCCACGGGTAAATTGACTGCTATGAATTCCGCCGGGATATAGAGGTTAGTGGCCACGACGCACACACCACACCCACAGGCACAATGAGCGCGATTTGCCGGATCCCGGTCTCCAAACCATTCTTGACCTACCGCGGCTTTGGCCCTGTGCCCTCCGGGCTCTGTGCCATTCTGGGGAGAAACACACGACTCCCGATCGCATCGGAAGAGCAAATGATCTCGTTCAAGAAGCCTCGTTACGCAAATAGGAAGAGCCGCGGTCACCGAAGCGGCGTGTTCAAATACGATCAGGTTGCTCCCGACGTAGAGCAGCAACGCAAGCCAATTGATGTCTGCAAATGTAAATTTGGTGTGCATCCCCATTACACCGGGAAAGCCAGATGACCACATCCAGTGATATTCTTCAATTTATCACAACAAAAATCAAGACAAATTCGGCGCATTGACGCGCCCACGCTGAATAAGTATTCTCAGAGTGCCAACGGCTCCGCCGATTTGATTGGACTTGCCGTGTCCTGTTGTTTGCTTCTGAAAGGATACCCGCTATGACTACCCGTACTCCCCAAAAAACGCAGTGCAACACCAACGATGCTGATCGGCGAACTTTCATAAAAGCTTCGGCACTTGCCTCGGCTCTGCTGACAACCGGATCTCTTGCCCGGATGGTACACGCAGGAGAAAGCCACCTCATCCAGGTGGCACTGGTAGGATGTGGTGGTCGCGGAACCGGGGCTGCAGCCAATGCCCTCTCGACTCCTGGTCCGGTCAAGCTCATTGCCATGGCGGACGTGTTCGAGGACCGGCTCAACGCGAGCCTCAACAATCTCAAACAAAGTTTTCCGGATAAGGTAGATGTCCCGCCGGAGCGGCAGTTTCTGGGATTCGATGCCTACAAGAAAGCCATCGACGCACTCAACCCGGGCGATGTCGTTCTGCTGGCCACGCCACCTGCATTTCGACCGGTTCACCTCGAATACGCTGTCCAGCAGGGACGAAACGTTTTCATGGAAAAATCCTTCGCCGTGGATGCCCCCGGGATTCGTCGCGTACTTGCGGCCGGTAAGCTCGCTGAGCAAAAGAACCTAAAAATTGCAGGCGGACTGATGAGCCGCCATTACCTGCCGTTGGAACAGATCATCGAGAAAATCCACGATGGAGCCATCGGCACCGTGATCACGGCTTGGGCTTACCGGATGCATGGGCCGGTGGGATTCCGGCCCAAAAGGCCCGGCGAAAGCGAATTGGCCCATCAGATTCGGAACTACAGTTGTTTCACTTGGCTGAACGGGAGCTTTCTAGTCGATTGGCTCATCCACAATATCGACGTATGCTGCTGGGTAAAGGGAGATTGGCCGATTTCCTGTCAAGGTCAGGGGGGCCGTCAGGTCCGTACAGAGCCCGATCAACTCTTCGACCACTATGCCGCCGAATACACCTTTAAGGACGGCACGCGGATGTTTGCCCAGGGACGACACATGGCCAACTGCTGGGGCTTTTTTGGTGACGTGATCCATGGGGCCAGCGGCTCGGCTGTGCTCGGAGAGGGAATCCCCGACCCACGCCTCTACAAAGGCCATCTGCGTACAGCCGACAATGAGATCTGGAAGTACGAGGGTCCGCCCTGCAATCATTACCAGCGTGAACTCGACCTGCTCTTCGATGCGATTCGCAACGATAAACCTTACAACGAGACGGAACGCTGTGCCAAGTCTTGCCTCACGGCGATCATGGGTCGGATGGCGGTGGAATCGGGTCAGGAAGTAACCTGGGAGCAGGCCCTCAATTCCGACCTGGTATTGGCACCGGATCTGGAAAAGTGGACCAGCCTAGACGATCCAGCTCCTGTTCAGCCAGATGAAAATGGCCGGTACCCCATCGCGATGCCTGGCTTCACAAAAGCGCTGTGAAGCCGCATATTAAAAACAGTACACAGGAATGTGCTCAACTGAGGGGAGCCCGGGGCCTGTCCTGGGTTCCCCTCCCTTCTTGACAACGATTCTCGGATATTTTCCAGGGCGTGGGGAACGAACTTCCATGTTGCGAACTGACGAAATCCTTTCTACGATCCGGATGCTTCACGCCGAACATCTTGACGTTCGGGCGGTCACTCTAGCTTTGAATGTGGAAGACTGTGCGGCTCCCAACGTCGATCATATGTGCCGCAAACTCAAAGAAAAAATCACTGCCCGGGCGTCCCGGCTGGTGGATATTTGCGACCGCGTTGGGGCTAAGTATGGAATCCCGGTGGTCAACAAGCGTCTTGCCATCTCGCCGATTTCTACGCTTTTAGCCGGTCACGGGAAAGGCGCGGCCCTTCAAGTTGCCAGGACCCTCGATGCAGCAGCCTCTGCCTGCGGCGTGGATTTTGTGGGAGGATACACGGCACTGGTCCACAAGGGAATCTCATCGGGAGACCAGGTGGTCCTCGACAGTCTTCCTGAAGTCCTCGCCTCCACTCAGAAAGTGTGTGCTTCGGTCAATGTGGCCTCGCGCAAGGCAGGCATCAATATGGACGCCGTGCGAGAAATGGGCCGGATCATCGTGCGAACCGCCGAGCTCACTGCTGACCGAAAGGGTTTCGGGTGTGCAAAGCTGGTCGTGTTTGCGAATATTCCGGAAGATAATCCGTTCATGGCTGGTGCTTATCTGGGATCAGGGGAACCAGAAGCCACGGTAAACATTGGCGTCTCCGGCCCCGGGGTTGTGGGAAGTGCCCTCAAACGCAGGCTGGAACGCGGCGACAAAGTAACGCTCGGCGAGCTGGCAGAGGAGATCAAAATTACGAGCTTCCGAGTCACCCGGGTTGGGGAACTCATCGGTCGCGAGGTTGCAGCAGAATTGGGTGTGGCCTTTGGAATTGTGGACCTTTCACTTGCGCCCACTCCCATGGTGGGCGACAGCGTGGGCGAGATCATCAGGACGCTGGGCATCGATCGTATTGGTGCTCCTGGTTCCACGGCGGCTGTGGCGATGCTCAACGACGCCGTCAAGAAAGGCGGGCTGTTCGCCTCCAGCTCGGTAGGAGGTCTCAGCGGTGCATTTATCCCGGTGAGTGAAGATGCAGCTCTCGCCGAAGCGGTACGCTCGGGTTCCCTCGTCCTGGAAAAGCTCGAGGCCATGACGTCCGTGTGTTCAGTGGGTCTGGATATGGTGGCCATTCCCGGTGACACACCGCCGGAGACAATCTCTGCCCTGATTGCCGACGAGATGGCCATCGGAGTCATCAACGACAAGACCACGGCGTGCCGGCTTATTCCAGTCCCAGGAGCGAAAGCTGGTGACTGGGTGGATTTTGGCGGGCTCTTCGGGTCCGCACCCGTCATTGAAGTCCGCAACGCTGGTGCTTCTGCCCGCTTCATTCAATTCGGAGGGCGCATCCCGGCCCCACTGCAATCGCTTGGTAACTGACAGTGTACTCCGTTCAGTAAACTGTTTGCCCGGTGATCGGGTAATCGACGGTTGCAGCCACCTGGTTTATTGTCAGCCGTTGGCGTAAGCCCGAAGATCACCGGCAATGGCGTCTAATTGCCGACGCAAGATGGTTTTGTCTTTTGCCAGGCCTGCCAATTCCTCCGGTGGCACGTAGCCGAAAATGTAGAATTTGCACTTGGGTTCCGTACCCGACGGCCGCACCGCCACATACTGATGTCCCTGTTCATCAAGCTCGAGGACAACCACGTTTCCCCGGCGTGCCACCGCCATTGCCAATTCCAACTCATCTTCGTACTGCCCCAGCGGCTGATTGAGATCCCGCACGCGAACTACAGGTTTTCCCCCGAGAGACTTTGGCGGATCGGATCGAAACCGATTCATCAGTTCCACCATTTTTTGCATGCCCTCCTGCCCTGGAAGGGCAATGGAGAAAGCCGTTTCCTCGTGCAACCCGTGAGTCGCGAACAACTCGTCGAGTCGCATGGCAAGCGTTTTTCCGTTCTCCTTCAGCTCCGCCGCCAGCTCACACAGCACCATTGCGGCAACAGCCCCATCTTTATCCCGGGCATGATCGCCGATCAGAAAACCGTACGACTCTTCTGCACCCAGCAAAAAGTATTCCGGCCCTTCGTAATCGATGGTGGCCCCAATCCACTTGAAACCCACCATGAGGTCGTCAATGACCCGCACACCGTGATTCCGCGCAATCCTTCCAATCAGTCGTGTGGTCACGAGTGTTTCCACGACATAGTGACGCGCACTGAGGCGCCCCTGTTCCTGCGTTTTGCGAATGACGTAATCGGTCAGAAGCGCACCAATCTGGTTTCCGGTCAGCGTCGTCCACGGCGATTGACTATCTGAGCGAATGGGAACCGCACACCCGAGCCGGTCACAATCTGGGTCCGTAGCCAGGGCGATGTCCGCACCGATCTTCACAGCTTCGGCAATCAACGGCTCGAAAACTGCCTTGTTTTCGGGGTTAGCAATGTGATCCGGCACATTGGGAAAATCACCGTTGGGTTCGGCATGTGGACCGTAGATATGGACGTCATTGAACCCCGCTGCTTGCAGAGCCGGCACTACTGCCGACGCTCCCACTCCATGCAATGGAGAGTAGAGTATTCGCAAATTCCGTGGGCCAGGATGACTCTGACGAAGGATGGCCTCCACAAAGGCCCGATCGACTTCCTCCTGACAACAAACAATTTGGCCCGACCGGAGTCCTTCCTCAAATGGAATTTTTTGAATGTCCTGGACCGCCATCACCGCCTCGATCATTCGTTCATCGTGTGGCGGCAGCACCTGGCCACCGTTTGACCAATAAACTTTCACCGCGTTGTCGCTCGGGGGATTGTGACTCGCGGTGACCATGATGCCACACTGGCAGCCTTTGTAACGAACGGCAAAAGAAAGTTCAGGCGTACTGCGGAACCCGTCCAGAAAATAAACCTTATATCCGCTCGCCGCCATGACCCCCGCACAAAGCTCGGCAAACTGGCGCGAGCGATGCCGCGTGTCATACGCAATCGCGCAGGCCAATTGTTGTCCGGTAAAAACACTCTTTACGTACTCCGCCACCCCTTGGGCACTTTCCCCAATTGTCCGCTCGTTAATGGCGTTGCACCCGACCGGAAACATCCGCCCGCGACGGCCACCCGTGCCGAACGGGATGACCTGCCAAAATACATCATCAAGGAGTTTCCATTCTTCCTGGTCGATCAGTTGGGCCACTTGCGGGGCATACTCGGCATATCGTGGCTCCA
The DNA here is from genome assembly GCF_039793925.1 of Thermogutta sp. GTDB lineage: Bacteria > Planctomycetota > Planctomycetia > Pirellulales > Thermoguttaceae > Thermogutta. The sequence continues at coordinate 25,503 of NZ_JBAMME010000247.1, forward strand.
CCAGCCATCGCTCGATATTCTTTGCCGCAGATTGAGAAATCTTTCCTTGCGATAACGCCTGCTGAAGTTGACACAAATACTTTTGCACGATGTCCCGCGCCATGGTCATACGGACCACCTCTCCGATTACCTGGTGTTTATCTAGTCGAGCAAATACGCATCGCCGATCCCGCGGAGCGCAGTCTCATATGGCATGAAATCGCAGCCATTTGCCTACCAACAGGTAGATATTCTGTCGCCCCGAGAGCTATCCGAGGAAGCAAATCGAGATGTTCCATTCTCGACCCGCGACCGCACGAAGCCGACTGGATTGCGGGACCTGGACGAAGAGTTTAGATCGCTTCCATTTGAGAGCACCACTCATTCTGGTCTGCCTTTTTGGAACCAGAAGAAGCGATGGCTGCCGGTCAGACTTATCCAGCCCACGGTGGAAAAACCTGTAATTGCAAGCCATCAGGCGAGATCCTTTTTCCAACGTTTTATCGTGGTTTGCTTCAAGCCATGCAATCTCAATAAATTCCTGCTCCTACCAAGACCGGAGAATCGGCAAATGCCACCGGATCCATGCTCTTTCGCCAATTGAGTTAGTGTTGATCGTCACTCACAATACTTGGAGAAACTTTCCTGCGGCTCTTTTTCGACCGTACCTTTGCATCGGCTCATTGCGCCTTTTTTGCCTGGACCTTCTATCCGTCGTCGGCGACCGCACAAGCGATCGATCCCTCAATTTGCGGTACCACTTTTGAGGCACTGTCCTCTATCCAAGTGAATGGCGTTACACGTTTTGTTACAATCCCTGTGGTTCTCGAAGCTTTTTGGGCTGTCCCACCCGATTTTCTGAACTGTACAGCCATCCGCCGTTTTTCGTATAACATGAGACAACACCGACGTTGAGTAGGCCATGCCTTCCTCTCGAGGCCACTCAGCGCATTTTAAGTGGAACCAGGTGAAGGAACAAGTTGGTTGGACAAACCAGGTTGGGATGAGTGTTTCCGTGGTAAATTCGCCGGTCCATTGGTGGGGAGGCTCCCGTGAGTGAACTTATCGTAAGCGTTTCCGGAGTTCGCGGAGTCGTCGGAGAATCTTTGACGCCCGAAGTCGCCCTCAGATTCGCAGCGGCCTGGGCAGCCGCAGCTCCCCCTGGGGTGATTGTGGTTTCACGAGATGGACGCCCGAGTGGAAAGATGCTCCACGCTGCGGTGATTGCCGGGCTGACCGCTGCCGGGCGGAGCGTCCTGGACGTGGGAATTGCCGCAACGCCGACGGTCGGCGTCCTCGTGCAACACTATCGGGCTGCTGGTGCCATCCAGATCACAGCGAGCCATAACCCAGCCGAATATAACGGCCTCAAGCTCCTCAGCCCGGAGGGCCGCGTCATTCCGGATCGGTCCGGTAGGGAGGTGCTTGAGCGTTACCGCACCGGGAAATATGACTGGGTAAGGTTTAACCGAATCGGCAGTGTGGAAACATGCCCTGACACGATCACCCCCCATCTGAACGCGATTCTCAATACTGTGGACGTGGAAAAGATATCGCAGCGGAGGTTCCGAGTGGTCCTGGACTCCAATCACGGAGCGGGCAGTCAGCTTGGCCTGGCTTTGCTGGAAAAACTCGGCTGCCAAGTCATTCCGAGGGGGGAAATTCCCAACGGCGCATTTGAGCACCCGCCGGAGCCGCTTGCGGAAAACCTCGTCGGGATTTGCCAGGTCGTTCGCGAATGCCAGGCTGATGTCGGATTCTGTCAAGACCCCGACGGGGACCGGTTGGCGATCATCGACGGATCAGGCCGCTACATCGGCGAAGAGTATACCCTCGCACTGTGTCTCCACCACCGATTGAAGTCACGCAAGGGGCCCGTCGTTACCAACTGCGCCAGCAGTCGCATGAATCAGGATATCGCAGCCAAGTACGGAGTACCATTCTTCCGATCGCCCGTGGGAGAGGCCAATGTGGTTGACGCGATGCTGGCCCATGACGCGGTTTTCGGCGGCGAAGGAAACGGAGGCCCGATTGATCCGCGGGTGGTTCTTATTCGAGATAGTTTTGTGGGGATAGCCTGCGTCCTCGAAGCGATGGCGGAGGAAGGATGCAGCGTGGCGGACCTAGTGGCTCAGTTGCCTCGGTACGCCATCGTCAAGACGAAAATGAGCTTTCCCACCGAAAAACTGGAGGCGGCTTATCAGGCGGTCACGCGGCGGTTTCGCGATGGTCGGACAGACCGCATGGATGGGCTCCGAATCGATCTCCCCAACCGGTGGGTCCTTATCCGTCCCAGCAATACTGAGCCCATCATCCGGATCATCGCCGAAGCCCCGCGCGAAGAAGAAGCTATGGAGCTGTGCGAAACTGTGAAACAGGCCGTTGCCCCGTTGATCGATTGAGTTACCTTCGAAAAGCAAAGAAGAAGCATAAAATAGAGAAAAAGATGCAAGCGATCGTTTGCTCCGCTAGCCGGTCTCGCTCCACCGCAATGCTTTGGTTCAGCCAAGCGGACCGTTTTTCATCAGGACATCCGGGTATTTACCGCCACAATCGGGGGAATTGTGGGAAAAACGAAGGAGGGACAACGAGCTTTCATGCAACACAGGTGGAGTTGATGAAAGCTCAAAAAAGAAGCATCTGAAAACGAATTGCGTTTAAAGGAACTGACGGAGGGAAGGTCAGCACCACGAGGAGGGCGCGAAGCCAATGAAGAGCAAAGTTCGGACCTTTATCGCGGTGGAGGTAGACGAAGGAGTTCGCAGCCGCGCATCCAAATTCATTAAGCAGCTTCGCCAGTCGGGAGCGGACGTCACCTGGGTCGCCCCGGAAAATATGCATTTGACGATCAAGTTTTTGGGCGATGTGGACTACCGAGACGTCTATCACGTCTGCCGGGCTGTTGAGGAATGCGTGGCTACCGTAGAACCCTTTACCGTGGAAATTCGTGGCGTGGGAGCGTTCCCTTCACTGGAACGACCACGGGTCATCTGGCTCGGGGTGGACCTGGGAGCTGCGGAGATGGAGGCACTTAACGAGCGGGTGGAAACTGCTCTCAGCGCCATTGGCTTTCCGCGAGAAGGAAGAAAGTTTCATGCCCATCTCACTCTGGGACGGGTCCGCAAGAGCGGGCGGGCGCTGGAACACCTGGTCGCCATGCTCCGCGAATATCAGGACGCGGAGTTCGGCCCCACGACCGTCGATCAACTGGTGATCTTTTCCAGTGAGCTCCTTCCGACCGGTCCCGTCTATGAGCCGATGGGGCACGCAGAGTTGAAAGGCTAGGCCCATCGAGGCTGACAACCACGATCGGCCAGGAGATTCGCCCCGCACAAGAGTTGGACCTTTGGGACGGGGTAGTCAGCCCGTCACGCGAACTCGTCGGTAGCCGTCGTCTTCATCCGCTTGATCGTCGGCCTTGTGCAACTTCAGGGTTGCGCCTGTCGGTGTCCGTCGTTCGGGGATGATTCCACGCGTCGTGGTGGCCAGAAACTGATAAAACAGCGCAGCCGGGCCGCTCGAAAAGTTGATCCGCAATTGTTCCAGGACATCGTTCCAGAGTAACCCGCTTCGATAGATGACGCGATAGGCGCGCTTCAACTCCTCGATGGCCTCCGTGGAAAATCCCGCCCGTCGAAGTCCAATCTGATTAAGCCCCACGACGTAGCTGCTCAAACCATCAACCGTCACGTATGGCGGCACGTCTTTGTTGATATGTGCTTGTCCACCAACCATGGCGAAGGAGCCGATGCGGCAGAACTGGTGCACCGCCACCGCGCCTGACACGTACGCCCGATCTCCCACCGTAACATGTCCGGCAAGCATGACGTTGTTGGCAAAAATAGTGTTATTGCCGATGCGGCAATCGTGAGCGATGTGAACATTGACCATAAGGAGGTTGTTATCGCCCACCAAAGTTGCATCTTCTTCATCGAGCGCTCGGTGAATCGTGACATTTTCGCGAATTACATTTCCCGAGCCTATGATCACCTTTCCTGGTCGCTCCGGAATATGCACATGCTGCGGGATTCCACCGAGGACCGCACCCTCGCAAATCCAGTTGTTATCGCCGAGCACCGTCCCTTTTTTGATAGTAACCCGAGCCTCCAACCGACAACCGTCGCCGATCTGGGTGTCTTCCTCCACGACGCAGAACGGACCAATTTCCACGTCACAACCGATGGCCGCCAGTGGGCTGATCACCGCTGTCGGATGTATCCGCGTAGCCATGCTGACCTCCGTGTCCTCCCGATCCCAATGAGCTATGCACCGTCTCTTGACCAGAGCGATGCCGATTCGATTTCACTTGTTCTTACCAAAAGTATCGATTGTAGCGTCTCGTCAGAATGTATCGGACCGGCACGATTTTTCGTTCAGTTTTATCGCGACGGTCGTGCACTTTTCTGCCCGGAGCGACTCTTTTCAGTTCTCTCGGGTTGACCCATTTTCTATCTTTTTAGCTTCCCACGCCGCCGGAAGGGCTCCCGGAGGAATCATGGTCGGCGACAGTGCTGGGAGCAGCGTCCGACTCACTGGGAGCGTCTTTTTCTTCGTAACGCCGCCCTGCTTCCGGCACTGCGTCCACCTCAAAGCGTGCCTCGAGAGCTCCGGCCGCACGGGCTTCCTGGAGCATCTGAACGACGTCAGGGTATGTCCCACCCAATTCCACAACAGCCCGAATGATTTCGTCCAGACTATTGCTCACAAATCGCTTCTGGTCCGCTTCATTGACAGCAAAACGGGAAACGGTGACCTTTCCTGGTTCCTGGCTGGTCACCATGATGCGGTTCCCTGCCTCCAGTGCGAATGTTCCTTTCAGGCGAACGTCGTCGCCAAAAAGAACCACCTCGGCCCGGCGGTTCTTTGTAACGTGCACCATTGGCGGCCCTTCTGTGCGGACAACATGATACCAGAATTGATCACCGAGCTTTTCGCCAGCAATGGCGGCATCGTTGGGGTTCAATTCGACAAGGGCTCGGAAAGCACCGTAACGGGTCTCCGCGCTGGAAGATTTGAGCAGATCCCGAAGAATCTCTATCGATTCCAGGTCGTTGAGTGCACTCAAAGCGGCGAGCGCATACACTCGAAACGCTGGTTCATCCCGCGCAATCTGTCCCAGAACGGGCGCTGCTTCTGGACAGTCCAAGTAGGCAAGTGCTTCTGCTGCGTGAAATCGAACTACCGGCGAGGACGCCGTGAGACCCTTTTTCAGAACCTCGATCGCAGGCGCGCCCAAGGCTTCGAGCTCCAGCGCTGCCTGCGGTGCGGTGGCTGGATTGAGGAGCTCGGATTCCAGCTCTCGCAGTCGCTGAAGACGAATTTGTTCGTTATCGCGCAACGGAATAGCCCGGATGACAGCCACATATCGAGGAATATTATTTTTGTACCGCGGGTGAAGTTTCAGCTCCACGTATTCGTTGGTCTTTGCGCGGGCCACACCTTCCTGAATACCTCGTTGCACGATGTAAAAACGGCGGTTCACGGCGCTTTCAATTCGGGCTGCATTGGCCACCGAATGGTGTTCGGGCTTGAGCAAAAGACCGAGAGTCCGTGAGCGCTCAGCCACGCCGCCGCCCAAAATCCGTCCACGGGTGGCATAAACCGGGTCCTTTTCCGGATCGGCGGAGGGATCCACAAGCACGGGCCCGGACGCCTTGGCAAGGACGTGCCCCTCCCGAACGGCTCCACGAAGAATCATCATTTCTCGGAGAGGGACTTCGAGCAGGAATCCGCCGCGGAGGCTGGTCGTCTCGCTGCGTGAAGGCACCCGGACTTCGACGTCAAAGACGTCCCCCTTTTGGATTCCCGGCCGAAGGTAACCACGCACCAAGACGAGCGCTGTGTTTTTGGAAGCGAGAACCGAGTTGGGATTCTGCACACCGCGGCGCTGCATTTCCGACAGCAAAAACTGCCTCTCGGGTGACGGAAGTGGGTCGCTCCCGGTTCCGTTGAGACCAGTCACCAGACCGATCGCTTCCACGACGATCGTATGCAACCCATAGGGAACCGCCAGATCGCCGACGAGTCGCGGCGCCTTGACCTCCGCTGTTTCACCGAGGACGGGAGTTTTAGACCCCGTCATCCAGAGAGAACATCCGATGATGCAGGAGACCAACCCCAACATCACCGGAATTACAATCACGAGCCACAGCGAGCGAGTTCTCATACCGGCATCCATGCCACTGTGTATCTGGCCCCACCAATCCAATCTTGGGCCACTTACTCCGTTCTGTCCTTGCGTACGAACCTGCGCCAGGCAAGTCGCTCCCCCTCTCAATAGCAAGGGACCATTGTAAGAGAAAGATTGCGTCCTTTTCAATGTCAATTCCGGTCTTCGTCAGCCAGTCTAATAGCCCGAGCACCGGTGCGCATCGAACACAGCGCCACGGCAGGCGTGCCACCAAAGACTGCCCGCCAAAGGTACCAGTTGTGTCTGGGCAACCGTCAGGTTACTTTTATTGGTCAGATTGAAGCCTTCGCACACCTCTCCCCGCAGCATGCTCGACCGTCTCCCGAAGGAGTTCTCCCATGGCATTCCGTCGCGTTATATGGCCGCTTATTATTTCCCTCGCGATCACCGATTTCGTTTTTGGCGAAGCCGAAGTCTCTGTGCTCCCGCCCGGGATAAAGGCTGTCTGGGACCTCGAAAAAGCCTACACTCAGACCACGGCGACTCGCGAACGGGTATGTCTCAACGGCCTGTGGCAATGGCAACCCGCAAAAGGGGGTGAAGAAAACGTCCCCAGCCAAGGATGGGGTTATTTTAAGGTCCCCGGCCCCTGGCCAGGCATCACGGATTACATGCAGAAGGACTGCCAGGTGGTCTATCCCCACCCGAAATGGGCCAGCGTCCGATTGCGGGACATTTCCGCAGCCTGGTATCAGCGAACCTTCACAGTTCCGCTGAGCTGGAGAAATCGTGAGATCGTCCTTGAGACGGAATACGTCAACTCCCTTGCCACCATTTTCATCAACGGACAGAAAGTGGGCGTCATCGTGTTTCCGGCCGGGGAAGTCAACCTTACTCCATTCTGTGAGCCCGGAAAAAACTACACGCTGTCCATTCTTGTGGAAGCAATTCCTCTCAAAGGAGTGTTGATGGCCTACACGGACAGCAATGCGGCCAGACAAGTACGGGGGAGTGTGGCTCGCCGCGGGCTGTGCGGCGACGTTTTCCTGGTGAGCCGTCCCAAAGGTCCGATCATCCGATTTGCTCGGCTTGAGAGTTCCTATCGTCAAGGTAGTGTGCGCATAATGGCCTCCATTGACCGGGCCAGCGGTGAGAAACCGTATCGGCTTAAGGCTGTTTACCGAGATGGCGGTAAGAACGTCCGCGAAGTTGTTTCTCCTCTTTTCCCGGGCGCAAAGCTCGATAATAACTTCTTTGCTTTCGACGACCGATGGCGGCCAGGCAAAGTCTGGGACATTCACACACCTGAAAATCAATACGAGGTGGTCCTATCATTGCTTGACGAGCAGAATAACGTGCTCGACGAATGCTTTCCTATTCGCTGGGGATTCCGCGAGTTCTGGATTAACGGGCGGGACTTTTATCTCAATGGGACACGGATCTTTCTTTCGGCGGTCCCGCTCGACAACGCCCAGGTGGGCGCTGCGTGGTGCACCTATGAAGCAGCCTGTGAGAGCCTTCGTCGTTTGAAGAGTTTCGGCATCAACTTTGTCTATACCCATAATTATGACTGTCTTCCAGGTTCGCACCTGAGCTTCGAGGAACTACTTCGGGCCGCGGATGATGTGGGGATGCTGGTGGCTCTCTCTCAGCCGCATTTTTCCCACTACGATTGGCAATCGCCGGATGCTGAAAAGACCAACGGCTACCGCCAGCACGCGGAGTTTTATGCCCGAGTGGCAGGCTCCCATCCGTGCGTTGTGATGTACGCAACGAGTCACAACGCGACCGGCTATAACGAGGACATGAATCCAGACTTTATCGATGGCATTAATGATCCCCGCGATGGTTGGTCGCTGAACAACGCCCGACGAGCCCTCCGGGCAGAAGCCATCATCCGGGAGCTTGATCCCACTCGCCCGGTTTATCACCATTCATCGGGCAATCTGGGCACCATGCACACGAGTAACTTTTACCCCAATTGGGTACCCATCCAGGAGCTTTGCGACTGGTTCGAGCATTGGTCGACGACAGGGGTGAAGCCGTTTTTCGCATGCGAGTACGGTGCTCCTTTCACGTGGGACTGGGCGATGTATCGAGGATGGTACAAAGGTCAGCGCGAATTCGGTAGCGCTGTAGTGCCATGGGATTTCTGTCTTGCCGAATGGAACGCCCAGTTTCTTGGGGCCCGCGCGTATCAAATCAGTGAACAGGAAAAACGCAATCTTCGGTGGGAAGCCCGACAATTTCGAGAAGGTCGGTTGTGGCACCGTTGGGATTATCCGCACCAGCTCGGGTCCAGCGATTTCGACGAGCGCTATCCGATCTTGGCTAGGTACCTGGAAGATGCCTGGAGAGCGTTCCGTACCTGGGAGGTTTCGGCCATTTCTC
>NZ_JBAMME010000248.1:0-4979 GCF_039793925.1 Thermogutta sp.
GGATGATGCTGGCGTAGCGGTTGGTGGGGGTGCGGGGGATGGCGGGGACGAAGTAGTCCGCGTAGGGTTGTAAGGTTTCAAGTGTCATTTTTACCTCCTTTACTCTGCGAACGCGGTATGAGCAAAGTGCCATACCTCAGCACCTGCGTGCGACCTTCACGTCGCCAATAGGGCGGATAGTAACAATCGAATGTCTCAATGGGCGAACCCAGACTGAACTCGCGAGCACCAAACAGCCTCTCATTTTGATCCCATTCGCTGGGCAAGAGTATATCCTTCCACCGACCTCCGTCCAATCTCTGGGTGGGAACAAAGTCGCCACGCTCTCTGACACTTCGACGTTGGAGTTCCTGATACGGCACGTTCTTGAGCAAGGCGATCCGGAACATACCCTGGATACCGATGTCATGGCCCAGGGTCGCGGTGAGAGTCGTTTTTTGGATTTGGAACCAGGCAATGCGCCCGTAGCCCAGGCTTGTTTTCTTACCGATTCCGATCTCTTCTCGCATCGCAAAGTCCAGAAGTGTTTGCACCCCATTCGGGTCGCCCCGGAAATAAAAAGCGTACTCTCGGGTCAAAGTGTAGTAGAAGCGATTGTCCAGAGCCTTGGTCCCGCCAGATTGTGGGTCCAGCTTTCCGGTCAGGCCTATGGGGCGGTATATCGGTTCCACCGAACGGCGGCGCAGGGCGACTTGATCGGCTGGCCCTCTCTCTTCGGATGGGTAGGCCACCAGATTACCATTGGAGGCAAAGAACGCCCCGGCCGGATACAACACATCTCCGGTTTCCGTAACCGGTAGGCCGACCGAGCAGTCGTAGAGGTTAATGCCGTGGTTGAGAGTCTCCCGCCGGATGGGAATGGGGAAGTCAACCCAGTACCCGTTGTCGCGGAGAGCCCCGTTCCACTGCCATAGCAGGTCATTGGTCAGGCCCGGTGATGTTCGGATCACCTGCACCATTGCCTGCCGGAAAGCAAGGAACTTGAGGAAGCCATCCAGCATTGGCAGTCCCGGCGCCAGGACATCGGCCTTGTACAGGGCAAAGATGCCGGGGGTGCGCAGGTGCAGGCGCAGTTCGTAGACCGTGTCGTCGGCGGTGTTGTAGGACACCGCTTTGGCGGCATCCCGGAGTTTCTGCCAGGCCTCCTCATTCAGAGGAAACTCGCTTTTACTCCTCGGTGCTTGGGGCGTCATTTTGCGCCTCCCGAGAACTGGGCTTGGCCGTTAGCGCTTCCCGGATAGCCTCATGTTGCTCCTCCAGGTGCTTCTTGTACTGATCTACGGCTTGCTGAATCCTGTCAGGCAGTGTAAGGCTTCCTCCAGAGATCATCGCGAAGGGACTTTCCCCATCCACGTGAACCCAGAGTCGGGCCTCCACCTGTCCGTAGCCTGCCGCGCTGCGCCCGCCCAGGCTGGGTTCCTGCAAGAAGGCCAGCAGACCGTCGAAAAAGCACCCCAGTTCGAGGTCATCCAGGGGATACTTGTTGTACATTTCCTGGAGCAAGAAGGTGCCGGCCGGAATGCACTCGACGTAGTAGATCATTTGGCGCCGGGTGCGTTCTTCGTCTTGACCCAGGTCTGTTTCCGTCTCAGCATAGCGCTGTTTGGTCAGGTCTTTGGTGTCATCCTTGCGGGTCAGCGGGCCGTCATTGAACAGCAAATCGCCGCGCTTGGGCGGCTCTGTCGGCAACAGAGCGCACCATTCGGCCGGCAGCGCGGCCACTGTAGATTGGAGGATGGCTTGTGTCTCCACAGCGTAGGGGATGATGTGGGTTACAGCCAGTTTGGATGGGAGCATCACATTGCCGAAGGCCGAGCCTATCAGCCGCAACAAAGGAACAGCATCGGCCATCGCTTTCATCTGCTCCCCCATTCTGGACCCTTCCTTCATCACGCCGCCGCTATAGATGACGCCGTAATGGTCAGGCGGCAGTTGCACGCGCCTGGCCCCTTGCTCTGTCAGGATGGCAAACATCCGATCGGCCAGGATGTCGCGGAACTGGCCGCGGAAACTGTTGCCAGACAGAGCTGGCACCGGCACCGGCTTGCCATTGTGAATGACGCGCACCTTCTTGATCTTGGAGATATTGCCGATGGTCTCCTCGGTGTGAATGATCGGCTGTTTGGCCTGGTACAGGGCGTACAGTTTCAGGTTATGCATTGCTGGCCTCCTCTGCTGTCTGTTCTTCTTCAACCGCTTCTTCAGGTTCGATGAAGCTTTGGTAGATCTTTTTCATCAAGATGACCAGGGGGACGGTCTCTTCCTTCAAAAGCTCTCTGGCCCTTTTGGCCGTTTCGCTCTCCTGGTAGATGTCTCTCACGGGGTCTCCGAGAGCGCGGTGGGGAGAGAAATCCCAATCGGGGGATAGAGCGCCGATCACGTCGTTCACCAGGGCACCCAGAGTCTCCGCTTCCGAGGCTCTCGAATACTTGACGAGAGCCGGGTAAAGCCGCTGTAGTGTCTTGCGGCGGGCCTCTGGCGTCTCAGGCAGACGAATGCACCCTCGCGCTATCAGCAGCGCCTTAAGTGCCAGTTTGACCTCCGCGTCGCGCTCACCCAACTGCATCTGCTCGATGGCTTTGTAGGCCTGGCGCAGACGTTCTTCCCTGGATGATTTTTGCGGCTGTTGATGGTCGCTCATTGAGTTACCTCCTTTTCGGTTTGAAGAAGAATTTCTATCAGCAATGGGTATCTGAATGGGTATCTGGACAGGATGTTTTGCACTTCTTGACGCACCTCCTCGTACTTCTGCCATTGGTGAGCGAAAGCCTCTGCCCCCCAGTGAGCATTCCAAAAGAGTCGCTCCGCACTTCCGATAGGATTTTCTCCATCGTAGAAGGACTCCACCGTCGCGGTTACCGGATCTGCCCCTTGAAGCACGGCCAGGAGCCAATTACGCCTTCGCTCCTGGCTTTTTATGTTGTGCAGGAGTTCGTGTACTCGCCTGCGATCCGCGAAGAACTGACGGCTCACTTCCAACTGAAGCCCATTGTCCACCAAGAGGGTGAACTTGCTGTCCGGGTCAACAGCAACGATAGTCGGGCTGGTCTTCAGATAAGTGTGCTTGGTGTGATGCTGCTTCAGATCGTTCACCGCCATCTCAAAGGCCAGTTCCACGGCGGGCTGCACGGCGATCCGAAACGGGTAAGCCACAAGTTCAACCGGCTCAAACAGCGCTTCCAGGCGATCAAATAACGCGCGGACTTGATCGCCTTTGTCTTGCGTAAGCAGAATGGCGCCCAAGTACGGTAAAGGTAGTGGTTGTGCCTGGTTGTCATTATTCAAGCTGGTCCAGAGGCGGGCGATGACCCGACGGGAGATCATATTGAACAGGCTGTACTCCTGCAATGTCACGGTCGCCCGCTGCAACGGATGAGCAAAACGACCACCAACATCCAGGGGCGGCCGCTCGATCAATGCACAGTGGTCTTCTGCGTAGGTAAAGTGCGACGAGGGCGCGACAAGAGCAAAAGCCCCACGATACCCTTTGCGGTCACCGGTGATGCCCTGGGCTTGCTCCGCCGCCGTCCGGGACTTGTGGGAGTTGAGCACATAAATACGGCACATCGGGCAAATATCGCCGCCAAAACCGACGTGTTCCACATCTGTAAAGTCGTTGCCAACAGTGGCCTCTCCAAGCGGGAAATCGCTATCAAAGGCTGTGTTGCAGAAACGGCAGTGACGAGGTTTGCCAGCAAGCAATGCGATAGGATGTGATACGATCTCGTTGAGGAAGCGAATGCGGAACTGTTTCCCTCTGACGTCCTTGACGGTTTGAGTCAATTGGCCGTGCTCGATCAGGCGGATCTCCACCTGTTCGGCAAACACGTGAGCCAGCAGATCAACATCCTGTCCCCGTCGTTTCAAGGGTAAAGCGTTCCAATCCACACGACCTTGAGTTGTGCTCTGCCTTTTTAAGTCTTTTATGCTCGCCAGCACCCGAATATCCAGATCACGCAGCCGTTGCTCTGCCGCGGTTTGGACCTGGTGCTCCAATGCTGCGACATCCACCTGTAGAAACTGAGGGATGCCCATGAGGATGGTACGGCTATCCTGGTAGACTGTTAACAGCTCCACCAGCGAGATGATTCCCTTACCACACCGCTCTTCCGTCGGTGGTTCGGCGGTCAGGTCAATTACCACCTCAACATGGCGTCCATCCAGGCCTGGTTGGGCAAGCGGCACCAAGTGGTTGACAATCAACTCATCCGAAGCGGTATCCAGAGTGTACCGGCTTGCCAGCGATGCGATGTCAGAACTGGCAGGCGCGCCAGACAACACGACCTGGCTGAAATCAAAGACATATCGGATCTGTTTGAAGGTTGGAGACTTGGTTGCCAGTTCCGTTTCGAGGGATGCAGCAACCGCTTTCGTCACCACCTCCATGAAGGCATCGGCGATCACAGCGCGGAGTAAGGCGGTGTGGGTGGCAGGCTCGGCCAGGAAGGAAAGTTGGAGAAAACGGGCCTCCCTCCCTACAGCGACCTGATCGAACTCATTGTTGACCGTTTCCGGTTCTCCATATCTGAACTTGTGACCGCTGTCGGCGTGATGCGTCTCCACAAGACCGGATGGGACCCCTGTGAAAGCGGCCCAACGCGCCTCAGCGTTCAGTGGATCGTCCGGTCTATTATTGGGAATGTGAATCCAGTCGAACTTGTTCCTTTTCGTATTCCGCTGCCACCAGAACAACGGCTTGAACAAGTCGTGCCACAGCCAGGCGACGAACTCATCCCGATTACTGCTCGCCAGCAAGGCTGTCAGTGCCTCATGGAGCGGCAACGAAGCGAAGTTGATGGCATTGCCCCTGCCGGTAGATGCATCAACCGTCCGTGAGATTGGGCCGAAGTCAAATTCATACATCCTGTGCTTCTCACCCTCTTTTCGGGATGCCTTATACGCCGCCCACTCCTCCCCCAGATGCCGGTCGGTGTAATAGTAAATCCCGTCGGCCAGTTGGTTCTCCAGCCGCAGGAAGC
>NZ_JBAMME010000249.1:0-33964 GCF_039793925.1 Thermogutta sp.
CCGGTTTTGGAGACCGGTGCTCTACCAATTGAGCTACACCCCTACCGCGCGCACCACTGTGCGCCGCTTGTAATTAAGCTTATCCGCCTCTCTCGTACCGATCAAGGCCATCGAGTGCTCGGACCGATGTTGCCAGCCAAATGCGCTGGTCTGCACAACCTCCCGATCAGTCGGAATGGTCTGCGCCCCGATTCCGCACGACGCACACCATCCGCCGGGTTACTCGAGGATCTTCGTGACCACCCCGGATCCGACCGTGCGACCACCTTCACGGATCGCGAAACGGAGGTTCTCCTGCATCGCGACAGGCGAAATCAGCTCCACCTGAAGCTTCACATTCTCGCCCGGCAGAACCATCTCCGCCCCGCCCAGGAGCTGAATCTCACCAGTCACGTCCGTCGTCCGGAAGTAGAATTGCGGCCGATAACCGCTCATGATCGGGGTGTGACGGCCACCCTCATCCTTGGAGAGAATATACACCTCGGCTTCGAACTTGGTGTGCGGGGTGATGCTTCCCGGCTTCGCCAGAACCTGACCGCGCTCCACTTCGTCCTTTTTGATACCCCGGAGGAGACAACCGACGTTGTCACCTGCCCGACCTTCGTCGAGAGTCTTGTTAAACATTTCGATGCTGGTCACGACGGTCTTGCGCGGCTCCCGCGAGAATCCCACGATCTCCACTTCGTCGCCGGGACGAATCGTACCTTGCTCGATACGGCCAGTGGCCACCGTTCCGCGGCCCTCGATCGAGAAGACGTCTTCGACCGCCATCAAGAACGGCTTGTCGATTGGGCGCACAGGCTCCGGGATGTAAGAGTCAATAGCATCTAGCAGTTCCTGAATGCACTTGGTCGCCTCAGGATCATCGGGATTCTGGTAAGCCGCCAGCGCGTTGCCTCTGATGATGGGCACCTCGTCACCTGGGAAGTCGTACTTCTTTAGCAATTCCCGGAGTTCCATTTCCACCAGGTCGAGCAACTCGGGGTCATCGACCAGGTCGATTTTATTGAGGAACACAACCATCGCCGGGACGTTCACCTGACGGGCAAGCAGGACGTGCTCCCGGGTCTGCGGCATCGGACCATCGGCGGCCGACACAACGAGGATAGCGCCGTCCATCTGAGCCGCACCGGTGATCATGTTCTTGATGAAGTCCGCGTGCCCCGGGCAGTCGATATGAGCGTAGTGACGTTTTTCAGTTTCATATTCCACGTGGGCCACATGAATCGTCACCGTCTTGGTGGCGTCACGGACAGTCCCACCCTTCGCAATGTCTGCATAGCTCTTGAACTTGGCAAGTCCCTTGCGGGATTGCACCGCCAAAATCGCACCGGTCAGCGTGGTCTTACCATGGTCGATGTGACCGATCGTCCCTACATTGACGTGGGGCTTCGTCCGAACAAATACATCCTTAGCCATTCTCGATCAATCTCCGTGCTCTGGTCTGGAACCTCGAATCAAGTTACCTGATGACAAAATCCACTCAACCGGCCGGCTCGGAAACACAATAAGCTGCTGATGGGACTTGAACCCATGACCTCGTCCTTACCAAGGACGCGCTCTACCGGCTGAGCTACAGCAGCACAGACGCCCGCACCGAAACACCTCGATCCACAGCGGGTGAGGGGAGTCGAACCCCCGTCAATAGCTTGGAAGGCTACTGCTCTACCGTTGAGCTACACCCGCAGGTGGCTTAGACGCATCGTATTGGGGGGTGCAGGATTCGAACCTGCGAAGGCGTAAGCCATCAGATTTACAGTCTGACCCCTTTGACCACTCGGGAAACCCCCCAAGGTCTCAGTCGCATGCGGGCCGAACAAGCGTCCATCGCGAACCGGCCGCCCTTCGCCCGCAAAGCTAACGGTGGGACTCGAACCCACAACCTGCTGATTACAAGTCAGCCGCTCTGCCAATTGAGCTACGCTAGCGTTCGGCGAAGGGGAATGTAAACGATAAATATACCGCCCCGTGAAGGCAATGCAAGGTGTCCCCCGCCAGGTTGATGGGGATAGGTCCAAACGTTATTATACGACCTGGACCGCTTCCCAAAAACAGCGATTGACTCGGCCCATCAGTTCAGCATGCACTACAGGAGCATCATGAAACCCATTGCGAGGGATCAAAATGACTATGTATTGTACAATTGCTGTCGAGCGGTTAGTTATCCCTGAACTCCTTAATGTCTGTTATCAACCCTGATCGAGATTTTAGTTCACTCCGTGGCCGACTAAACGGTTGATCGGTCTTTTATCTGGTTGTACCCATCGAGCAAGCGAGGATCCAAGTCTGTGAACATTCTCGGAATCGAGACAACCGCAGCACCCGGCAGCGTAGCGGTCGCCCGCGACGAGACCATTTTGGCCGAACTTCGCCTTCCCGATTTTCCCCGTGCGGCCGGCAGTCTAGCCCCCACCCTTGGCGAACTCCTGCAAACGGCGGGTTGGAACCCCAAGGACGTTAATCTGGTAAGCGTCACCGTCGGCCCCGGGCAATTCACGAGCGTCCGGATTGGCGTCGTGACAGCCAAGACTTTCGCGTACGCTGTTGGCGCTGAGATTATCGGGCTTAACACTTTCGACGTCGTGGCCTGCCAAACACCCAAAATCGCCGAGTATCTCGCTGTGATCGGCGATGCACAGCGGGGACAGGTCGTCGGCCGGGCCTACGTCTGGACCAACGATCACGGATGGGCGTTTTTTGAAGACCCAGGCATCGTCCATCTCCAGGAATGGCTCGATGGATTGGGAGAAAAAGGCTCCGTTGCCGTAACCGGGCCTGGCCTGCATCGATTCGCCCAGAGTGTTGTCCCTGGGGTCACAGTAGCTCCCCGAGAACTCTGGGACCCAACGGCTGCCACCGTTGCCCGATTGGCCTATCAACGGTATCTGGCCGGAGAGCGCAACGACGTGTGGACACTCAAGCCCATTTACTATCGGCCGAGTTACGCCGAGGAAAAGCGAATGTCGGCCCCATCGGGGCAATAGTGGCATCGCATGGTCGAAGCGGTACGGGCCCTTTATGGGGCCATTTATCAACCGTCTGTTCGCAGTTGTGTGAAGGCCGCCTCCGCCGCCTCGAGTGTCTGAGCTATTTCCGTGTCAGAGTGAACCGTGGAAAGGAACCACGCCTCATACTGACTGCAGGGGAGATAAATTCCTCGTTCGAGCATCGCCCAGAAGAATTGCGCGAATCGCTTCACGTCGCATTGGGAAGCGGTATCCCAATCGCGGACCGGCTGCGAATTGAAAAACAAGGTGAGCATCGATCCACAGTGCTGAACCTGGACGGGAATACCAGCCCTGGCTGCCAGGGATGAGAGCCCGACCGCCAATTGTTGCGCTCGCTTTTCCAGATCGGGATATGGATTTTCTCGTTCCAGTACCTGCAGCGTGGCTAGGCCTGCAGCCATCGCGAGTGGATTCCCACTCAGAGTTCCCGCCTGAAACACTTTCCCCACCGGGAGGACATGGTCCATGATCTCAGACCGCCCGCCGTAAGCTCCCACGGGCAAGCCCCCGCCAATGATTTTCCCCAAAGTGGTTAAATCGGGCGATATTCCGAAAAGGCTTTGCGCCCCCCCCAGTGCAACTCGGAACCCGGTCATCACTTCATCAAAGATAAGAACCGATCCGTGCGCACTCGTCAGCTCTCGCAGCTTTCGTAGAAAAGCAGGGTCGGCGGGAACGCAGCCCATGTTGCCCGCTACCGGCTCGACAATCACCGCCGCTATCTCATGGCCATGCACATGAAACGTATCCTCCAGTTGCGTCACATCGTTGTACCGCAGCACAAGGGTGTCTTTAGAAGCTCCGAATGTGACTCCCGGTGATGTGGGAACCCCGAGAGTTGCCGCCGAACTTCCTGCCGCCACGAGCAGGCTATCCACGTGGCCATGGTAATTCCCAGCGAATTTAATGATCTTATCACGACCGGTGTAGGCCCGCGCCAACCGGATGGCGCTCATAGTCGCCTCGGTACCGGAATTCACGAATCTGACTTTCTCTACAGAGGGCACAAGCCGACAAACCGTTTCTGCAAGTTCAGTCTCCAATTCCGTGGGAGCCCCAAAACTCGTTCCACGACGAATGGCGTGCTCAAGCACGGAGATCACCGCCGGATGAGCGTGCCCGAGTATCATTGGCCCCCAGGAAAGCACGTAATCGATATAGCAGTTCCCATCGATGTCATAGAGGCGACAGCCCTCACCACGCTCAATGATAATGGGCTGACCTCCCACCGCGCCGAAGGCTCGCGCCGGACTGTTCACCCCACCTGGTATGACGCGTTTCGCTCGTTCGAAAGCCTCGCGGCTCCGTTCCCGTCGCATATTGCGCCTCCATCTTTGCCTATGCCGTGCTGCGAATACCGGGCACCACTGGGATCGTGCGAGTGGAGAAAATTCATGATAGCCGTGGAGCGGAACGTTTCCCATGACGGAGAGAAAAGAAAACTCCGGGAACCTCGTTCAGGGAGTGTCGACCGACGAAGATTGCCATTTCTGGGAATTTGCCGCCGCTGAGCGCGACAGCGCTAGGCATGCGGTGTGATTGCAATCTGAAAAACAACCTCGACCGACATCGAGTGCTCGAATATCTCTGGCGGCGTCGAAAATCGCGGGAGAGTCTCATCAACGGCATGCGTCGCGACGAAGCTCAAGGACCACCCAACCTGCTTTTGTTGCTTCGTGAGTCGACTTTGCTTCATGAGCGAACCAAGGGGAGCACACTTTTGCATACGGCTAACCGACGCACAAATGTCGTCTCAAAGATCATTGTCCGCGGATTGTTGCGCACGGGATTGCGCGACAGAAAAAATTTGCTGGGGTGATCTTGCGGACGAGACGGAGAGGGTTAAACTCGTTGCATATGGGTTTACGTCCCATTTTTGAGCATAAGTTCAAGGGATTTGTGGGGATCTTGCCCAAGACGGCGGCATGTGATAAAAAGAGAGCACGACAGAGAAAGAACTCAAGCCGATGTCGCAAACTCCCTTAATCCTCGGGGAATATGTGCGTGCTCTGGACGAGCGATATCGGCTTTCCATTCCCAACGAGCTAATGGACTTACTGGCTCCCGACGCGAAAGAGTGTGTTCTGGTCAAGGAGAGGCGAGGTTGTCTGAGCTTATGGAGCCCACAAAACTGGCGAACGCGTTGGGAAGCGGGAGTCGAACTGATCCGACAAAAAGTCCAGATGGGAAGGCTGGATACGCGGCTTTCCGACGTGCAGCGTTTTGGGCGGCTCCTTTCCAGCCGCTTCCGAACTGTTCCCGTCGCACAGCGTGGTCGGATCGTTATCCCAGAAGGTTTCAGAGAGTTTCTTGCCGTTGAAGCTGGTGGCGAGGTGATGGTGGTGGGGGCGGCTGTTTGCGTCGAAATATGGCACCCCGAGCAATGGAGAAAATACCTGGAAATGGCAATGCCAAAATTCGCCAGGTTGTATGAAAGCCTGGCCCAGTAGGTCCAGGGAGAGGCTGGCCGAAATAGTGGGAGAGTGTTTGAGGAGCGCAGGGTAATAACGGGAGGGAAGAGGACCCAGGCGAACAACGCAAGGACGACAGCGGAAGCTCGGCGAACCGTTGCGATTCCGTACGGCTGCCGACATGTTCACGGAGGAATGAGCGCTTCAAGGATGGCGGCCAGCTCGGCCGGTGGGTGGAACGGAATCCTAGCCGCGCTCGGTCATTAGGACAGGTGCTGCGCGCCCATGTGTGTCACCCGATACCCCACATGGGTCACGGATTGGTTGCCTGACGGGGAGAGGAGGCCCCGGCCTGCTCCAACCAATGGCCGAGCGCGGCTTTTTTCTTATCCTATCCCCCGTCAATCGTCCGGAAAAGCGACAATAGGAGAGCAAAAATGGTTGCCCACGCAGAACCGGCAAAGTTTCTTTGGTTCAACGGGCAGATTTGAGGAAGAGCACGTTTTCCAAAACGACCACCAGATTGAATCCACCGCCGGGATCGAACGGCAACTTATTCTCCCACTGAGTTACCGCGATATCCCTCGCCTGACAGATCGAAGCGAAAGCTTCTTCTCTGCGAACCTTGGAAGCACTGGGGCTGGTCTGTGTGTAAAGAAAAGCTGCCCGCGGTGAGATCCGCACCGATTCGTCAGTGTTTTCAGTAGGAACCCTCGCGATGGCGTTGATGGCATTTCCTCTTTATCGCCCTTATTGGGGCCTAATCGTCTGAGGTTGCTGGCCCAGTTGCGGTGCTCCGTTGCCGGGCGAAGCAGACGACGGTTCTGTCACCTTTGCCCAGGAAGGGTCGGGCAAGACAGGCTTGAACGGATCCTCTTTAAATATTCGCAGCGGATCAAACGCATTCACTTTAATGCGGTCAAACTGAAACACCGTACGGGACTGCGTGTTCGGCTGGGCGCTCGGATGGTAAAGTTGCAGGGCGTAGATATTGAGCTCGGGTAGCCTCAGGATGAGCTGCGCCCTTTGAAAATTGGCCGCCTCTCGCTGGTACCGAGGAAATGCTTCCAGCCAGATTTCGTCCTTAACGTTTTGAGGGGTGATGATCCTCATGTAGTAACGCCGTTTTAAGGATTCCGCTTCGGCACCAAAGAGGAAGGGCAGCGGCCCCTCGGTGATTGCCTTTCCTTGAAGTTCGGGAGGGAGCGGGGTTTCTACAATCTGTTTGGTCTCAAATCGGTATTCGTACACGGCGCGACCATCGCACACCCAACGCTCGGGATGTGCGGTAGGTTGCCAGCGATTTTCGACGACCTCTTCGTCCACCCGAAAGAGCCCCTTGTCCGGTGCCGAATAGAGAATCCGGCCCCGTGTGATCCGTTTTGGCTGATTTGGCGGCCCCCACACTGGGTCAAATTCCCACCGGGTGAATTCGCACTCGAATGTCTTGACGCGGGAACTTTTTTCTTCCCACGCGCGAAGTACCCGATCAAGCTGCTCCTGTTCATAGGGAGTCAGTGTAAACGGGGCAGGAAGCAGGGCGTTGGCCGATCGAGCGTCGTCAGGTGTAATCGGCTGGTTTGGATTCGGCACGGCAGGTCCCTGTGCGGTGGCAGGTGGGACGTAAACATTGTTGCCCCGTGGAGAGATGGCGGGCTGTCCCGCACCACCGGTGGGAACCTGGCCTGATGCCCCGCTCAGAGCGAGAAGCGCCAACGTAACGCTCACCCCACCCAGAGAGAACCAATGTGACACGGCGAGAAATCGCGGGCCATCTCCTGGCCGGCAAAACACCATGGATCCGATCCTCCTCAACGGAAAGGGCCGTCTGCTTCCGGCCCGCTGTGTGTATAGTCCACCAGGCGTGATTGACAACTCCCTGAATCTTATCCGGAGCCCCACATTTTCCCAAGATCACTTCTGAAGGAGGGAACCTACAAATCGAAGAAAAGGCTGTGGCACCAGTAACGTGGGGCCGATGCCGTTGCCTCTCCGGAAATGACCTCTTGGAGAATTAGGCCCCTCCCGCATCAACGGACCAGACCCAGCTTGCGGAGTTTCTCCAAACATTCATCCCGTTCCCGGCAGCGGAAAAGTCCCTGCCAGGATGGATCCTGTACCTCCATGAACTCGTCCTCGGTAGCCGGTATCCGCCCCAGCGAAGCCAGCTTCTGGATCACTTCGCAATCCAGGCGCGACAGAACAACACTTTGAAAGCGATAATCAAGAAACGCTTCCCAGGTGATGGGGAATAGCCGTGCCACAATTTCGTGCCCAATCACGTGCGCATACTGAGCGATTTCCCATTGCGCATGTGGATCCATGCGTAATTCCAGGAAATGCAAAAGATTATGAAGATCGATCTTCCAGTATGCCTCCGTGTATGTGGAAAGCGGCAAATCCTTACGCGCTTGCTCTCGGGCCACCCCCAGCTCAAGTCGATGCTGGTACACTCGACGGGCGTATTCCTGAAGCTCTCTTTCCTCATCGCTGAGTTGTCGGCCAATTTCAGGGTCGAGAAATCCCTCACTCCCCTGTCGATTGTTCTTTGATTGCCGCCGCCAACCGTCGGGCGGGGTTCGGTGCGCAGCATCAATGGCAATTGAATAGCGGGTACTGTACTCATTGACCGAGGCCGTGCGATGCCGAATCCACTGCCGCCAAATATCCATGGGCACCCGCACCAGCAGTTTGATCTCGGCCATTTCAAAGGGAGTCGTGTGCCGGTGCCGCATCAAGTAGCGGATGAGCGTTCGGTCATCGGACACAGTTTTCGTGCCTGCTCCGTAACTAACACGGGCAGCCTGGACGATCGCCGAATCGTCGCCCATGACATCCACAAGTGCAACAAATCCATCATCCAAGACGGGGAACTTCTTCCATCGAAGCGCTTCAACCTGCTCTGCGTTGTTGCTCATGGCCGAGTTCAACCACGTTTTCCTCTTTTTCTGATAACCCTTGTCAGCCTTTTGCCACACCCACCGGTTCGCAGATTGCTGTCACTTTTTGGGATTACCAAATTCAGCACACACTCGGTGGCGTATTAACCACCGAGTCGTTTCCTGTCACGCTTGCTCACTTCTTACACAAAAACCGAACGATCACGTCCTGTTCGGGGGTTTGTTCTGAAGCTCCGCGTAAAGTCTGGCCAAATATTCAGGATTATCGGTTTTTACCAGATGGGCGATGCGTGATTCGGGCACATGCAGATTGCGAAGTGCCGCTTCGATGCGTTTCCATAATCTCTGGCGGGCCTTTCCTTCGGCCAAATAAAGGTCGCCGATCATATCGCCCAGCTTTTGGAGCATGAGTGTATCGCGGTTTTCGTAATAGCGACGAATAACCGCTTCCTGATAGGGGGTACGTTCCGGCTGCGAGTGCTTTGGTTTGTCGGTCACGTGGAACCTTTCCTTCGTTGATAGGTGACGATAATCGCCATTAGCAACGTCTTATTATCTGTTGGGATTGAAGCCCCGACGAGTCCGGCGTGAACTCTTTTCGGCCTCCTGCTCACTTTTCGGTCCCCCGCCCACTTCGTACATTAAAAAAGATGAATTTTTCGGGAGAAATCGCCTGTCAGATGCGTCGCGGTAAAAACCGTTGTGATGAAGCCCTTCGTGAGCCTCTCTGCCACTGGGAAACACCTGCCGATGAAAACCGTCATCGCCATTGTGAGGCCGTTCGTAGCGGAGCGGATCCTGGAAGCGCTGCAACTCGCGCCGGTGGAAATGTGCACCGTGCGAGAGGTCAAAGGCTTCGGCCGACAGAAGAATTATCTCGAAGAATATCGCGGGGGAGATTACGCGCTCGCTTTCATTCCCAAAGTGCAGATCACGATTTGGGTGGAAGACTTTCGTACTGAGGAAATTGTACGGTTGATCATCACCCATGCGAGAACCGGCCGCATGGGCGATGGAAAGATTTTCATCCTCCCCGCAGATATGCGAGGCTTCGAAATTCACGACATTGCCAAAACCGAAGTTTCTGATGACGGGGAATTGCCCGAGGACGGCCCCTTGCGATTGCTAGCGTTTTGAAACGGGGATCGCTAAGACGTCAAATCTCGGCAACCCGTGGAAGTAAACCAAGGGCATAACCACTGGCCGCATACGAACCAGCGCAAAACCCGGCAGACTGCCTCGATCGCGTGTTATTCTGGATAAAGTTACGTGCGGACGTTCTGATGGCCTTTTTGCTAAGAAGTAGTCGGTGTAACAAGTGGCTTAGTAAGCTTTCTCAGAAACGCCTCGACTGTTCAATAGTTTGGCCCGCTGGAGTGTCAACGTTCGTATTCATCATTGCTGAAAAAGGAGCGCACCGTGCTAGGGGAAATACTGGAACCGAAGGCTTATTTTGACCGTCTCGCTGACGAACTCCGGAAACTGGATCTCGCCGCGCTGGCAACTCTCTCGGACTGGCTCTGCGATGCGTGGGAGCATCGCCGATGGGTCTTCGTTTGTGGGAACGGCGGTTCGGCGGCCACTGCCAACCACCTTGCGCAGGACCTCGCAAAAGGGGTTATCCGCGAAGAAGATCTCCGCACCGATCGACGCCGCGGTTTCCGCTCCATCAGTCTGGCAGCCAACGTGAGCTGGTTTTCGGCTCTGGGGAACGATATGGGCTATGATCAGGTGTTCGTTCAACAACTGGCCAATTACGGCAGCCCAGGCGATATCCTTATCGCCATCAGCGGGTCCGGCAATAGCCCCAACGTCCTGGAAGCTGTGAACTGGGCGAATTCTCACGGTTTAAAAACTTACGGCCTGACGGGATTCGACGGGGGCAAGCTCAAGCAGATTCAGCAGGCGGGGTTGCACGTTGCGATCGACGATATGGAAATGGTGGAAAGCATTCACTCCTGCGCATGTCACTGGCTCGTAGATGACCTTCGTGCCCGTCTCTATGGCACCGGACGTTACGCAGCGACGTGGGCGACCAAATAGGCATACCGTCCCTTGTAGACAAACCGTTCTTCCCCTAGCTGGCCGGCACGCGAGCGGACGGCGATCCGGCGGTAGTGGCCCCATATACGGAGTGGAATACAATTCTCGTCGTGATTGCGGTCTTTTATGCCGGAAGGCCCGAAGTTAGAATGAGAACGCTCTTGTGCAGATAGCAAACGTTCCATGACGCGCTCACATGACTGGGGGAGGCACAGCATGAGGCGGATGACACCGCGGATTACCCGTTGTGGTTTGGTGATGCTGGCCATCGGATGTTTAGGTATTGCTCAGGCGGAGAACCCGCAACCTGTCTCACCTGCAAAAGACCTGCCCAACATTGTGCTTATCTACGCGGATGATCTGGGCTACGGCGACGTGGGATGCTACGGTGCGAAGCGGATTCCCACACCCAACATCGATCGCCTTGCTCGAGAGGGATTGCTCTTCCGTGATGCGCATTCGCCTGCTGCCACGTGCACGCCTTCGCGGTATGCCATGTTGACAGGCGAGTACGCCTTCCGCAAACCTGGCACCGGCGTACTGCCTGGAGACGCCTCATTGATCATCGAGCCAGGTCGAGTGACGCTGCCATCCATGCTGAAGAAGGCCGGCTACACGACGGCAGTTGTTGGGAAGTGGCACTTGGGATTGGGTGCAGGCCAGATCGACTGGAATGGTGAAATCAAGCCCGGTCCGTTGGAAATTGGCTTCGATTACTCCTTCATTATTCCTGCAACCGGCGACCGCGTTCCCTGTGTGTATGTGGAAAACCACCGGGTGGTGGGTGCGGACCCAAACGATCCTATCCGCGTCAGTTACAAAGAGAAGATCGGAGATGAACCCACAGGCCGGGAAAGGCCAGACTTGCTTAAATATCCGTTCAGTCACGGACACGACGGCACCATCATCAACGGCATCAGCCGTATCGGATTTATGTCTGGTGGGAAAAAGGCTCGGTGGGTGGACGAAGACATGGCCGATGTTCTCACCCAGAAAGCCCTCCGATTTATCGAGGAGCACCAAGATGAGCCGTTCTTCCTCTATTTCGCCACACACGACATCCACGTCCCGCGTCTTCCCCATCCCCGTTTCGTCGGCAAAAGTCAGTGTGGCTTACGAGGAGATGCGGTTGTGGAATTTGATTGGTGCGTGGGAGAAATCCTTGCCATCCTTGACAAACTTGGGTTGCAGGACAAGACCCTTGTGATTTTTACCAGCGACAACGGCCCCGTCGTGGACGACGGTTATCGTGATGGTGCCGTGGAACACCTGGGAGATCACAAACCAGCCGGTCCGTGGCGTGGAGGCAAGTATAGCGCCTTTGAGGGAGGAACTCGAGTCCCCATGATTGTGCGCTGGGCCGGACATGTTCCGGCAGGAAAAGAGACCGACGCCCTCGTCTGCCAGGTAGACTTTCTCGCATCATTGGCCCAACTCGTCGGTCAGCCCCTGCCTGCGGAAGCGGCTCCCGACAGCATGAACGTCCTCGACGCACTCCTTGGAAAATCCGATCACGGTCGAGATGAGTTGGTAGAGCAGGCAGGTATTCTCGCTTTGCGTCAGGGGAATTGGAAGTATATTCCGCCTCGCAAAGGTCAGGCCATTAACCCCAACACAGGCACGGAGCTCGGTGTGGCTCCAGAAGGGATGCTTTTTAATCTCGCGGAAGATCCTGGCGAGCAGCATAATCTTGTGCAGAAGCTCCCCGAAAAGGCCCGGGCAATGGCACAACGCCTGCAAGAAATCCGACAGGCAGGACGCAGCCGTCCCTGAGATTGCGAGTTGCCCGAAGATGGATTCTCAGCCGATCTCGCAGGGCCTCCACTGGATGCGGATTTGGTTGCTTATCCGGTAGCCGGTGTTGTGTTTTTGAAACATTTTCTCGTGAATGTTGTTATCACTCATCGCTGCTAGACCAACTCATCGAGCTTAACGGGGCCGTGCGCACCGGCTCTTTTGCGAGCGGCACGGGGTTTGCACGAAGCCATTTTCGACGATTTTCTCGCTTGTCCGAGCCATACTCTTTCTCGAAACGAAGAACATGAATTCTCCTCATATTCCCATAAAGATGCGTCGTTTCAAAAAACGAAGGCCGGCATCCGGACGGATTCGGAGGGAGCGGTATTTTTTCCGCCGTGGGGTGCTGAGCCTCGAGCTGGTCCTTGTGCTGCCGCTCATATTGATAGCACTTCTCGCCACGGTGCAGTTCGGAAAGTACTTCGCCAATTTGCAAGAACTCGCATTCGCCACCCGCGTAGGTGCCGAGGAAGCGGCGAAAACGTCAGGGCTTTCCAATGTGGAAGGCGACCCAGTACCCACCAATGTTGTTCAGGCGATCGATCATCAATTGGCCGCTTTCGGACTGTCGCGACGAATCATTGTGTTGGAACACAACATTGGTGGGACACCTGTGAGCCTAGTGGAGCCGACCGGCGCACCTGCCCCCACGAAGCTGAGCCCAGTGCCGCCTGGGCGATACGTGCGGATACTCATCACGGTTCCAAAGGCAGACGTTATGCCGGAGCTACTGAAGGTGTTCGGGCTGCACTTGGCAGGTGGGTGCAAGACAACCACCCTCTGGACAGTGTGGGCCTACGAGAAGTGAGTCACGTCCTCAAGTTGCGGAGTTGTCACACTCGTCTCTGTCGGATCCAGGTATGAGCATCTTATTCTCAACACGCAAATTCCCGCGTTCCATAAACCGGTCAGACAAAGGCCTCGCCGGTCGTCGGGGAATTGCAACTCTGTGGCTGGTGCTCACCCTTCCCATTTTTTTGATTCTTTTCGGGTTCGTCGTGGAGCTCGGCCATTTGTGGCTTGCGCGAGTAGAACTGGAAAACGCCCTGGAGGCGGCAGCTCGGGCCGCCGTCAAGGCCTGGGGGGATGCCGGTGGTGGTTCCACGTATATCCCTCGCCAAATCGGAGTCGCTTACGCGGCCGCGAACCACGTTCGGGGCCTTCCTTTAGAAATCGCGGCCAATTACGACCCCGCTCCGGGCCCGTCCAATCCAAACGAGAACCTCACCTGCTGTGTTCAACCGGGAGATCCAGTTGGGGGTGTCTCCCCTGAAGGCAATCTTGTCTTTGGAGCGGTCATCCGCGATCCCAACGCCACTTGCCCTATCGTGTTTGACGCCAGCAAACGTCCCGGTTGCAGCCCTGGCACCGTCCTTATTGACGCCACAGCACAGGGACCAGGGAACCTCGTCCAGGACAACGCCTGGGGCATCGTGTTTCGCCCATCCCCCGACCTTCCCGCTGGCTTGACGATTCAGAGCATCACCATCGATCTCCAGGCGGGTGGGGGCAGCGGTCAATTCGACTTCAAGTCTGCACCACCAGTTCTCTCCGATAATTTGCCGACCCCGATCATCCCATGTCACAACGACGTGGAAGGCTTTCCAAATCCCGCCTCCCAGATTGTCTTCTCCCCGACCTCCGGGCTATCGCCAACCCTCACCATTAATTTCTATCCCGATCCGATAAGTGGAGATCTGGGCTTTGAGCCCGGGGACCGACTTCGTTTTGGCGCCCGAACAGCTGGCGTTTCCCAGGGAAGTGGCCAGGATGACGGTGATGGCATAGGGCGGGACGCCGTGAAAGTGACTGTCGTTTTCGCGATCAATGGGAATCCGCTGCCGCCAGTGTCGGCCACATTTTATGACAATACGGAATCGTCCAATGACTGCCAGGCAACCTGTCCGGTGCACCCGTCGGGGATCGAGGACTTGCCCTGCCCCCCTGCCAGCGCCCCGAACAACAACGGACAGTCTTACGCGCTTCTATCTGGTGGGAACGGGGATAGCCAATTCGCCGTCCGCGCCCAGGCTGTCTTGGCGGTTCCCAGTCCGATCTGTTCACTTTTTGGTCTCAAAATGCCTCGCTACCGAGTGTCCGCCCACACGATTGCCGTTTACCAGTGCGGGAGCAAGGAAATAAGGCTCCAGCGTGTTGACGAATACAAATGCGGCAACTGATCAAAACATTGAGGAGAATGGTCGTAACAGCTCCGTCACTTATGCAACAGCGGAGCAGCCAGCTCTGTCATGCGGTTAATCGACAATGATTAGAACAATCGCAAAATCTAAAATACCTCTTGCAATCAGATCAAACTGCAGCAGAACGGCATTGATTCTTCCCGGCAGATTGCACCGGCTCAGGGCTTCGCGTCGCGGTTCACTGACGTTGGAAGCCGTGCTTGTTCTGCCGATTCTCCTGCTCGCCACCTTGGCCGTCTTTCAATTCGGCGTGTTGATGCTCATTGAACAGACGATCACGCATGCGGTCACGGTGGCAGCAAGGGAAGCCGGAAAAGGCGCCGACATCGACGCGACGGTTCTCTCGGTTAACGCTGTATTAGGCCTGCACGGCCTCTCCATTGGCCCTGGTGCGACCCTCATCCTAGAGGACAATTTGAGCACGCCCACGGTTCAGGTTCGCGGCACGCTCCCCTGTCCTATTCCCAGCGTTCCTTCGGTCCCCTCGGGAATGCTCAAAGCCACTCTGTGCGTTGACCTCACCCAGAAACCATTCTTCAATCTGCTCGCCACCTGCGGCTTGGACTTTACAGGCCGAAAATTCACGGTTTCCGCCGTGGCGCTCCGGGAATTTGATGGTCCCCCCGAAGTAACCCCGCGTCCCGATTGTTCCTGCCGATAACCGACATTACCCCGGAGTTTTAAGGGTGGCCCCCGGCTCGTCCCCTGAGGGGTTCAAGCGAGTGACCGCAGGGTGCTCGTCCGATTTGGTTGCTCTTCGGATCTGGGACTGACCGACGTGCAATTGGAGACAAAATTCAAAAGAAAAAAGTAGGGGCAATCGTGTGATCACCCCTACCGGGCTGTGGTGTCTTGAAATGCATCAAATTTAGGCAAAAAGCGCCACTTTGCCGGCGCTCATTCCGCGGGGCGGTCGCGCTCGGGACGGGGTGGACGTTCTCCACGCGGTCGATCCCCGGGAGGTGAACCTTCGCGTTCGCTCTCGGGACGGGGTGGACGCACGTCTGGGACTCGCGGTGGAGGTACCGGCGGCATACCAGTGACCGCCCGCATCAACAGCTCGGCCATATCCCCGAATCCCTCCCTCCGCAACAGTTCTGCGGCATGACGGGCACGCTCCATTCTTTCCGGAGGAACGGGAACAGGAGGTCCAAACGGCCGTGGGGGCAATCTGCCTTCGCGGAGATCTCGCATCGCCCTTTCCACTCGCTCCGCCTCCGCCCGCAGTTCGCGGACTAATTCTTCCCGGCCTTCTCGCTCCGCCTGGGCAATCCTTTCCCGCAGCTCACGCATTCGCTGTTCGAGCCGCATCATAGCCTCGCGGGCTACCGGAGGAGGTTCCAAGCCCGCTTCAGGTGGCCGTCCTGCCCGAATGTTTTCCCGAATTCGCTCAACTCGGTCGATTTGCCTTTCCAGATCACGAACGCGTTCTTCCTGACCAGCTTCTCTCGCCCGGGCGAGCTGCTCTCGGAGCTCGGCAAGTTGCCTTTCAATCCTTTCGAGAGCGGGCGGACCAAGCAGTTCGCCACGCGGTCCTGCCTCGGGCGGACGTGGTCGTTCACGCGGCGCTTCCCTCACTTCCCGAGCTCGTTCGCGTTCCTCCCTTACTCCTCGTTCACGTTCACCTTCTTCACGTTCCACGCGAGGTTTCTCGCGTTCCCCTCGTTCCTCTTTTCTTTCAACCGCCACCGGCTCATCCGGTTTTCGACCTTCCTCGGCCAAAGTGGGTGAAACCCACGGTCCAATGCATGCTGCCGCAGCAGCAGCCAACAATGAATGTCGCCAGCACCATTTGACCCAGCTCATACGAACACCTCCATACACATCGGAAACCTGAGGAGCCGTCGCTCCCACGGACGCGACAAACACGGCCGCAGCGGTCAGCCAAACGACCCACCGCTGGAACCGTCCCGATACTCCCACTGTCTTGGACCTTCCCGCGACTTGCTCATCTTGCAAACAAAGCAGCCGCTTTACCCGGACGGCAAGATGTGATCGTGTTCGCACTGCGGCGGTCGCGAGCGGCGTCGTCATTCGAGCTTCCAACGCTTTTCGCCCATACAAAATGAGCCCTGCTGCCAGTTCCCGCGGCCCATCAGGAATACAAAGCGAGTACTCATCCGCCACTTCTTCACTGGCCTTTTCCCACTGGAACCGGGCAAACCATGCGGCAGGATGCCACCACAGAACCGCCACCACCGCATCCGCAACCAAATGCCAACACGGATCCCTATTGAGGATGTGTTTCAACTCGTGAAGCAAAACCGCCTTATCCGCGTTACTGTTTAGATGAGGATCGAACCCAGAGGGTACCCCGATTGTTGGACGGACAATACCGAAAGCGATAGGCGTCACAAAGCGCGGCGAAGTAATAATCCGTATTGGCGAGCTATATCCCGCCTGAGCTGCCATGCGGTTGACCCAAACTGCAAGCGGCGTCTGGCTAAGGTCTCGGCTCCTGCGACTGACGCCTGCGGCAATGAGGCGCTGGGCAAGCATTTGGCCTCCAAACAACATGACCCCACTTGTCCAGACAAACAGCAGCCACCGTTCCCGTTTAGTGCTGGAAGGCCTAGTGAGGCGAGAGACTTCCGAGGCGGACTGAACTTCTTCATCCACCACCGAAATTCCTGAAATCATGAGGTCTCTGTTCACCGGTGGGGGAACAATACTTCTCGAGGCGGTACCAAGCGATTGCTCATCCGCGAGTTTTTCCACGGGCGCGGAGGAGACAGCCGAATTTACTTCCTGCCCGAGCAGCTCTACCAACTGCCAAACTGCAAATGGGGCTCCCAAAAGCAGTGAGAAGATGAAGACCAGGTTTCCTGCCAGACACGAAATCCACACCAGACGGCGGAACTCCGCTCGTCCAAAGACACCATCAGCCAGAGCCGCCAATGCTACCAGCAACGTCACGCCCAGTGCGAGGAACGCCAGTGATTGCCAGGGTGCTTCCATCATACGGTTCCACAACAATGTCGCACCGGCGACAGCATGCCGCAGGCCACCCTCACCAAGTTTAACCCTGCCAGCCTGAGACGCGCTTGGCCCCAGCCCAAACTATTTAGCCCAACTCTCCCAACCCATTCCCGGTCAATCAGCCTGGTCTTCGGATGACGTAGCGTCGCGATCTCCCTCTATCTCCCGTTTTCGCTGGGCAATCAGCCGTTCCAGCTCTTCCAGCTCCTCCCGCGTCAAATCGCGAGTATCCAGGAGATGACACACTGCCGCCGAGAGACTGCCCTGAAACAACCGATCAAGGAAATCGGTTGTCGCAGAACGCACCACCTGCGACTGGCTAACCAGAGGAAAATAAATGAAACGGCGATGTTCTAAACGATGTCCTACCAGGCCCCGCTGCTCCATTTTGCGGAGCATCGTAGCCACCGTGGTGTACGCTAGCCGGCGTCCTTTGAGCGCCTCGTGCACCTCCTGGACACTGGCCGCCTGCTTATTCCACAGGACCCGGAGAATTTGGAGCTGAAGATCACCCAGCCGAAATTTCCTTTGTGCCATGCCTCAGCGTTCCTTTTAATCTACGACACCGGTAATACTACCATGGTAGTTCACCGCTGTCAAGCCCCCCAGGCAGAGTGGAGAGCGTTGTCCTCTCTCGAATTTGCCTAACTGAGGATTTACCGAGACGCTGTACTGTGGGAAAGCGTTTCACGAAATAAGTCAAGTAACTCTCGAAGATTGACCCGCACGTAGGGTTCGTCGCATGCGGGGGTTGTGCGACCAGCATCCGCCACCCACATATCCAGGGTTTGCGGTGTCATAATTGCGTTGTGCAAATTGGAGCGCATCGCCACAGGCCGCTTGATAATTTCGATCATCGTGGGCACGTCAATCTGGCCGAAATGCTGGTGTAGACGCTCACTGAGGACCCGGGCCCGTTCGTCCGCGGAGATAAAAACCGTGTCCTTGGGAACTGGCGGCAAAAGGGAATGCTGCTGACCGGGTTTAAGCACAAGAACTTCTTCCGGTACAGCTCGAACGGCCGCAAGATCACCTGACTTATCGCTGAAAACGTAGTAGTACTCGCACGTACGAGGTGTTTCCTGGAGGATCTTCAGAGCTTCCTGAACCGTTCCCGCGCGCTCCATGATTTCCCGTAATAGAAGGGTCATGGGCATGCCGTCCCAGTCGCCTTCTCCACCGCCACCCATCTCTCCGACGGCCAGTCCAGCTTCATTCATGGCCGTGACCGTACCCACCAATCCGGCGTATCCCAAGCTTATCCAGGCATGGCGTCCTTCAGGCACAAAAACCTGCACGACTGCGCACCCCTGGAGATTAATGTCCCGCATATAATCGAGTACTCGAGCATGGATAACCTGACCGTTACGGGTCGCCGTACCGCGAACGGCCACCCCGCTGCAATGAAATCGTTCGGGAAAGAGGTTCGCAAAGCGGGCATCGCGCTGAGAAAGACCTGCAGCCTGCGCAAGAGCGTCAATTTCCTCAAAATACCGCGACGGGATAAATGGAGACGTTCGCCGGTGGATTTCTTCCATGCGGTCGAAAAACCAGGTGCCGCTCTCCACCGAGTCGAAAGCCCCTACCCCGTACAGAACGCGTTCCACCAAATATTGAATCGGTCCCGCTAGCAGACGGCCCTGTGCACGGCCCATCTCCGCAGGCTTGCCACTGACGATGAGCACGAGCTTTCCTTCGCAGCGCGCCAGCAAACCGTGGCGATCGGGATCAACGCGGAGGACCTCGTAACGGCTGGAATGTTGGGCAGGTGGTGTTTCCTCAAGGCCAGACCTGCTAGCTTCAGCGGTGCCCACGCCGTCCCCCGCGATTGCCCCACTCCCGTGCCAGCCGGCAGCACACAATGTCACAAGGAAAACGACACCCCACATGAATACTGGCAGTGGAGGGAGTTCCAGGCGATGTGCGCGATCGCGCCTGACAGGAAAGTTTATCTGACGTGAGAGACGAGAATCGGGGTCCGAGCCCATGAAACGTCGCAACCGCACAATCATCCGACTGAGCATGGGGTATCTCCTGTCGCACTTTCACGGCATTTTAGCGATGTCCAAAACCGTTCATCCTTGATGCCTATGGTCGTTAGCGATAACGCGCCGAAAATGGTGAGTCCGACAATCACGAAACATTTCCAAACTGGCCAAACGACTTCTGAACTGTTCATCAACGGGGTCAGGGAAGCTGTTCCGCAGCGAAGTTCACAAGAGCTCCGAACATGCGATAAAGATCGTTTCGAGAAACGTTCTGAACAGAGCCGCCGGCAGGTGGCGAAAATACCCCGGCGCTTACCGGTGCGTGAAGCTGCCAGCTTTTTATCCTGATGGTGACACTCTGATCGGTTGATGCGATGCCAACCACATTGGGCATGTTGCTAAGCCCGCCAAATGTAAGGGTGATTTTGGATGATTCATTGCCGGCTGGCCATACCGTCAAGCTAACTCCTTCCTGAGTTTTCTCCTCTTTGATTTGCAGCAGCGGCTCCAACGCAGCGGGCGTGCCAGCGAGTCCAGCCAGGGCGAGCATCGTGAACCGAAGTCGTTCCAAAAGTACCCCCTGGACATAAGTCAAGGGCGACTTCGTTTCGAGGGGAGCCCCTGGCTCCCCAGCGAAAACTTTACCCGTCCGGGCCACCAGCCAAGGATAATCACCCTGACCCGCCATCACGCGACCAAAGCTGCCCAATTGGCCTTCTAAACGGAATTGATGACCACGTCCTCGAATTAACAGTACATCGAAGGTTTGCCCCTCCACTTCGGATGCCAGATGGAGGATGTGACAGGTGCCTGCACGCGGTTCTTCCGTGTAAAACTGGGTCATTTCGCGAAGACACGCTGCAATCCGATTTAGCGGTGTCGGACTTTCCGCGATAGGCCTTGCCTTCTGCAATTCTTCCGGCACATCCTGAGCGAAGAACCCAGCCGTTTGCTGGAGGATTTCGGGCAAGGCGGCGATCGCCGTGTAGTGGCC
Source organism: Thermogutta sp. (assembly GCF_039793925.1). Classification (GTDB taxonomy): domain Bacteria; phylum Planctomycetota; class Planctomycetia; order Pirellulales; family Thermoguttaceae; genus Thermogutta. The sequence continues at coordinate 20,322 of NZ_JBAMME010000249.1, forward strand.
GAGGCCTTCCAGCCAAACCACCCGATCTTTAATACCCAAAGCCGCCGCCAGTTGGTCGGTGCAATCACGGGGGATCACTTCATCTTCGGCCGCATTGATCATGAGAACCCGTCCGGCCAGGGCTCGTTCGCGGAGGAGATGCGCACCGGTAATAGGATCTGCCTCTCGGAAGCCTTCTATCACTTTCGCTCGCTCCTCTTCGGACAGCCGGCCGATAAATTCGCGCAGAGGCTCCGCTTCCCGCGCCGTGGCGACAATTTTGAGGATGTCGCCGCCCGAAAGGATCAGCGCAGCACGCCAGATCCGCGGTTCCCGTTCGGCAGCCGAGGCGGCCACGATGGCTCCCAGACTGATGCCAGCGACACCGATTCTCTGAGGATTCACTTCAGGTCGGGAGGCCAGAAAATCCGTGGCCCGACGGACTTCTAAATAGGTCTGTTCCAGAACTCGGAGAAATCGTTGAGGCTCGCCCAGAATATCTCTGGGCCCTGACGGACCGCCCCGTTCTCCGTAGTACGGCAGAGGAAACACCACCGCGGCCACCCCGTGCGAGGCCAACACGGAACCCAGCATGCGAACCAATTCCAGACTGCCATCCAGAATATGGAGGCAAATCACTGCGGGGCGTTTAGGCCCGGTAGCAGATACATCGGTGGGAAGATAGTACTCCACCGGAATGATGTTATTCTGGGGCAATTCTGACTCCACCGGTGATGGATAGCGAACAAAGACGACCTGGTAATTCTCTTTCCGCGTGATACCTGTCACCTGATAGGAAAAGGGTCGTCCATCGAACGTGTCCGTCACCGTGAGCGTAACCCCGGGCCTGAGCCCGACATCCTGTTCTTCCCCCGACAGGACTGCCCCGCTTGAGCACACACCGATAAAGGCAATAAGAATGCCAGCCAACTTCCCGAGCTGTCTGTCGCCTGCCAGCATGCCATCTCCTTCGTATGAGAAGGGGCCCAAAGCACTGACCTGATAACAAGCCTCTTACCGGAGTGGTACACTTGCTCCGGCAAAAAAGTAACAGTCCAGCAACAGTATTTCCAGAAGGACCACCGCTGGCAAGGCCAGATGACGCGGGAACGCGAACAATCAGAGAAAACTTTCCAGAACTTCCGCGGGGGCCGGACCGTAGGTATACGGTTCAATGCTGCATGAAGCACGTCCCTGGCTCAGTCCGCGCATCGCATTGGAATAGCCAAATAGCGATGCCAGAGGTGCGTGAGCTTCGATGACCGTATTCTTTCCCCGCACCGAAGTGCGCACAATCTCGGCCCGCCGCTGCTGGAGATCGCTAATCACATCGCCGACGTATTCCTCGGGGACCGTCACTTCCAAACGCATAATCGGCTCGAGAAGGACTATGCCGGCTTCGCGCAGGGCCTTGTCGAAAGCGTCCGCAGCGGCCAGTCGAAACGCGAGTTCGTTTGATTCAGTCTCGTGAACCTTCGCTCCGGTAATGGCTACCCGAACGTGCATCAGTGGGAACCCAAGCAGGCCCCCACCCTCCCCCTGTTGCTCGAGGACCTCCAGAGCCGCTTTCAGGAACGGGGCGGGTAGTCCTTCGGCATTTTCAACGACAACCACCACAGGTTTGGGTGATTTGTCGAACGGTTCCATGCGGATGGAGAGTTCCGCGAACAGCGGTTGACCACCAACAGTACGGTGGCAGACGCCGGTTACTTCCACCGCCTTTTCCACCGTCTCGCGGTAGCTCACGCGAGGCTTTTGGACGCGAACTTTCAGATTATGTTCCCGAACCAGCCGGTGGACCGCGACCTCCAGATGAAGCTCCCCCATGCCGCTAATGATGATCTGCCCTGTCTCTTCGTGTTCTTTGTACCGGAAGGTAGGATCCTGTCGTTTCATCAACTCGAGCGCATCGATCAACTTTTTGCGCTCCGCCGTGGTTTCCGGCTCGATGGCCATATCCACAACCGTTTGCGGAAAAACAATGGGTTCCAGCAAGATGGGATGTTTGGGATCGCACAATGTGTCCCCAGTGACGGAGTGCCGCATCCCCATGATCCCCACGATGTCCCCCGCTTCGACCGCCTGAATTTGCTCGCGGCGGTCAGCCTGAATCCGCCACAGCTGGGGCACGTTTTCCTTTTTGTTCTTGCCAGGATTGAGCACCCGGCTGTTGGCCGTCAGCCGCCCGGAATACACCCGAACGTAATCCAGATCGCCGTAGCGGTCCGCCTGAACCTTGAAAACCAGCCCACAGAAGGGCTCTTTGGGATCGGCTTTGCGAATGAGCTTCTTGTTAGGGTTTTCTGGATCCGTGCCTTCCACCGGCGGAATCTCGGTGGGATCAGGGAGGTAGTCAACTACGGCATCCAGGACAGGCTGCACCCCAATCCCATGGAGTGCCGATCCGCACAGGATGGGCACGATCAAATTGCCAATGGTCGCCTGTCGAATCACGGAGCGAATGAGATCTTCCGGTATCGGCTCCTCCGCCAGTAGCAACTCCGTGAGTTTATCACTGTAAAGGGACAATTGATCTAACATATTGTGGCGCCACATTTGCGCCTCTTCTTTCAGTTCCTCCGGAATCTCCTCTGCAATTACCTCTGCCTGATTCCCCTCTTCCACAAATCGGAGGGCTTTCATGGAAATGAGGTCGATCACTCCCCGGAAAGGGTTGTTGAAGTGGGCGGGGCCACTTCCGATCGGCAGATTGACCGGGACTGGACGGCATTCCAGCCGTTTTTCGATTTCCTCCAGCGTCCCGAAGTAGTCGGCCCCTTCACGATCCATCTTGTTGATGAACGCGATTCGCGGGACATGGTACTTGTCGGCCTGCCGCCAGACGGTTTCGCTCTGCGCTTCCACTCCTTCGCGGGCACTGAACACCACCACCGCCCCGTCAAGAACGCGAAGGGAGCGTTCCACCTCCGCGGTAAAATCCACGTGCCCCGGCGTGTCGATCAGGTTGATATGAACGCCGCGCCAATCGAATGTGACGCATGCCGCCTGGATGGTAATCCCGCGTTCCTGCTCCTCGGGATCGTAGTCGGTCACCGTGGTGCCTTCATCCACCGAACCCACTCGGTGAATAAAGTGCGCGTAAAATAGCATCCGTTCGGTGAGGGTGGTTTTTCCCGCGTCGATGTGGGCGACAATGCCGATGTTGCGAATATTCTTGATGTCGCGAGGCATGGTGCTGTCTAAACTCTCTGCAACTTCAGTAACACGTCACTGCGCAAAAGAACACCGCACCGAAAATGTTCGGCGCGGTGTGCGTCGTCCCAGGAAATCTCACCAAGCGAAATGAGCGAAGGCCTTGTTGGCCTCGGCCATACGGTGAACGTTCTCCCGCTTGGTGATGGCGGCGCCTTCTTTCTTGTACGCCGCTTCCAACTCTGCCGCAAGCCGTTCGTACATCGGTTTGCCTTTCCGCTCGCGGGCCGCCTGAATGATCCAGCGGATGGCCAGCGATTGCTGCCGCTTGGGACTAACTTGCATGGGCACCTGGTAGGACGCACCCCCGACCCGTCGGGAACGCACTTCGATATTCGGCTTCACGTTCTCGACGGCCTCTGTAAAAACGTCAATCGGATTCCGGTCCGGGATCCGTTGGGCCAGAATGTCCATCGCCTTGTAGAAAATAGCCTGGGCAACGGTCTTCTTGCCGTTCCACATCATGCAGTTAATGAACTTACTGGCAAGAAGTGACCCGTATTTCGGATCCGGCTTGAGAATCGCTTCACTGGCTGTCTTTCGACCCATATGTTCTGTCCGATCTTAAAATCTCACCCCGGAAAACTTCAAGAAATTACTTGCTCGGTTTTTTCGCACCATAACGGCTTCGGGACTGCCGCCGCCCTTCCACTCCCGCACAGTCACGTGCCCCACGAATCACCTGATAACGAACGCCCGGCAGGTCGCGGACACGACCTCCACGCACCAGCACGATGGAGTGCTCTTGCAGGTTGTGGCCCTCACCGGGAATGTAGACCGTCACTTCTTTCCCATTACTCAACCGAACCCGCGCGATCTTCCGCAGAGCGGAGTTCGGTTTCTTGGGAGTCATAGTCCGCACAATGAGGCACACCCCCTGTTTCTGGGGGCAGCCGTCCAAAGCCGGCGACTTGCTGAACCTTCTTTTAGGCTTCCGAGGTTGGCGTACAAGCTGATTAATTGTCGGCATGCTCAGCTCAATCTCTCACAATTACCGATTTTCTGTCCGTCGACCCCCACATCCAGGTGGACCCGTGGGTTTTCCCCGATTCAGACACCTTTTGAAGTCACTCGAGACTTCCGCCCGGAAAACATTATAGTGACGCTTCCCATAACACTTGTCAAGGGACCGCGTTGTCGAGCTTCGGTGGGCCCCGCCACTACGAATTGTCACCCCCCGGGGTAAAACGTTCGATCAGCCAGTCCCCCAAGCGTGGGGATATTTGCGCAATGGCGAAAAGTAATCTCGCCTTAGCTGGAACGACCAACTCCGGCTTGCGGGCTTCACACGCGCGAAGGATCTCCCTGGCCAGCCAATCCGGCGAAATGCTCCGAACTTTGACACCCGCACCCGGCCCACGAGCTGCTTCGGGGACTCGCTCTGCCCCCTCTAAACGATAGAGGCGATCCCCAGTTCTGGCGATGGGTCCGGGACAGACCAACAACACATGCAACCCCCGACGCCCCAATTCCAAGCGAAGTTGCTGAGAAAACGCTGCCACCGCGTGCTTTGTGGCCGGATAAGCCCCCACGAACTTGGCAGCCGCTTTGGCCGCCAAAGAACCAATATTGACGACATGGCCACGGGTTGCCAAAAGATCGTCCAAAAATGCTTGAGTCATGCGCACCAGAGCGATGAAATTCAACTCCATCAACTGCCGAAATTGTTCCGGGGTCGTATCCTGAACTGTGCCCCGCATGGAACGGCCCGCGTTGTTGACGAGAACCTCCAGGGGTCCCCACTTTTGGCGGATGGAACTCACAATCCGGTCGACGTCCGCTTCCTCGCAGATGTTGCCAACAAGAGGGAGAATCGAACTTGAAATGTGGCTCAGCTCTTCGGCCGCCTTTTCGACCCCGGAAGGTTCCAGGCCCACAATGGCCACCCGAGCCCCTGCTCTGGCAAATTCCCGCGCAATGGCGAACCCTAGGCCACTCGAACCTCCCGTAACCAGGACATTCTTTTCACTCCAGTAGGACACGAAACACCTTTCTCACGTGGACTACACCCCATGAAATATTGCGTTAATTGAGCGTAGCAATATCCAGTACCGTCTGGTGCCACCCGTGCAAGTTGCGGTGGCCAGTCGGCAAACTAAAACCAATTGCCAATCCTGTCCGCGGCCGTGTACAGCGGGAGCCCGCAACGTCCGCGGGACAGAAGACAACCAATCCGCCCAGCTTTGGCCACCCGGGATCCAAGGTGTGTGAGTCGCTTTCAGCCGACTCGACTCATGGCAGTTCACACTTCGATCGTGTAGGGCTTTCGTTGCGGGCGCGAAAGGAGAGCGTTGGCCTGCTCGTCCCCGATGAAAACTTCCTTTTCCGGATCCCATCGCAGCTTTCTCTTGAGGAGCATCGCGATATTGCACATATGGCACGAGGAAAGCTCACGATGGTGCGTGGCCACATCCGAAATCGGCTCGGCTCTCTCGCGCACGCACTCGAAGAAGTTAGCCATATGCCCCTTGAGTTGCCGACCTTTATAAAGCTTGATGACTTCTTCTTCGAGCCACTGCTGCTCGTTTTTCGTCAGATCCTCAATCGGCTTGCCTGAAATCCTCCCTCGGTTAACGAAAATCGTTCCGTTCGGCCCTTCAAACCAGACGCCATTGTCCGGGCCGTGCCGTACGATAATCGTTCCCCCGTTTGCAAACTTGAGTGTGCAGTGAAATGTCGTGGCCGTGTTATAAGCGTTGGGTAGCTTAACTTTTCCGGCAAAAAACGCCACCGGGTCGAAATTATCCGGGATAGTAGGAAAATCCCCTTTTCCCTCGACTTCGACGGGTCCTGTGTGTTCGCACCCAAGACCCCATTGAGCGATGTCAACGTGGTGTGCGCCCCAGTCGGTCAATTTTCCACCAGAGTATTCCAGCCACCATCGGAACGTTCCGTGGCAGCGTTCCTTCGTGTAGGGGACAAGGGGAGCCTGACCTAACCAAAAATCCCAGTCCAGTGTCCCCGGCGGATCACTTGTGGGGAAGGGACCACCTTTCGGACCAGCCCCGATGGAGCAGGTGGCGGTCAGGGGCTTACCCAGGCGCCCACTCCGGGCAATCGCAACAGCTTGCAGAAAACGGCGATCACTCCGCTGTTGCGTTCCCACCTGAAACACCCGCTTCGTCTTCGCCACCACCCGACGCAAAATCTTTCCTTCATCTATTGTCAAAGTGAGCGGCTTTTCACAGTACACGTCCTTTCCCGCCAGCATCGCCTCCACTGCGATTTTGGTGTGCCAATGGTCGGGTGTCCCAATGGTCACCACGTGGATGTCCTTACGATCTAAAACCCGCCGGTAATCTGTAAACACTTCGCACTGACCCCCGAACCGCGCAGCAAACTTTTCGGCGTGGCTTTTGTCCACATCAGCGCAGGCGAGCATTACACCGAATCGTGCGGCCTCGTTTCCGATTCCCGAACCGCGGCCCCCGACTCCAATCGCTCCGATGCCTATCGTCTCGTTGGCAGATTCTCCGCGGGCAACTCTGGGAAGCCAAAGCAAGGGAACAGCGCCTCCCCCAGTAACGATGGCACCTTTGAGTATATCGCGCCGGGTCAATCGTCGCGCAAACATGGTGAGTCTCCTTTGGGTGAGGTAAAAAGCTGCTGCGCTACTGGGGAAGGCGAAACGTTGGGCGATTTTCGGCTCGATTGTAGTCAGAGGCACAAAAATCCTCAATGACGGGTAGATCCAGACTCGTGTATAATGCGAGGACGCTTGCCGCCACAAAACCTCTCTAATACACAGAGACCTCTCTTATACACAGAGAAATGCAAAAGACAGGGGATACGGTTCCCATAAAACCGTATCCCCTGTGAATTAACTACCCGGGCGAATCTTTCTTACAACCCAGAGTGGCCTGGAACTATGCCGCGGATTCCGCCGAGCCCAGGCGATATCCGATCACAGGGTGATCGTGTATGGCTCGCGCTGTTTACGCTTGGTCAGCGCGTTGGCTTCGTCATCATCGACGAACTGATACTTTTGCGGATCCCACTTCACCTTGCGATTCAGGAGCATGGAAATATTGGCCATGTGACAGGCATTCACCGCATTACAATGTGTGAAAACATCCGAAATGGGCAAACTTCGATCTTTCACACATTCGAAGAAATTCCGCATGTGGCTACCAGGTTCTTTGCCACGATAAAGTTTGCGGACCTCTTCATCGAGCCACTTTTTGTCGGCTTCCGTGAGCTCTTCGATTGGTCGTCCGGTGAGGCTTCCTCGATTCACCCGAATGCGCCCCAGTTCGCCCTCGATGATCAACTCGTTCGGACCACTGAGGAGCTTCACCACATTTCCATTGGGCAACAGCATGTCGCAATCAAAAGTCTTGGCGACGTTGTAGGCCACCGGGAGGTCTTCCCACCGCCGTTTACCGAGAAGCGTTTCTAGCATCAATTCGCGACCGAGTGGGAATTCGAAGTTCACGGGGGTTACTTCGATGGGCCCGGTCTCTTCACCACCCAGAGCCCAAATCGCGATGTCAGTGTGATGGACCCCCCAGTCGGTCACCTGACCACCAGAGTATTCAAACCACCATCGGAAATTCCATCCGATGCGGTTTTCGCAGAAGGGCACTTTGGGAGCCTGACCGAGCCAGAAATCCCAGTCGAGATATTCTGGCGGTTCGGAAGTGGGGAAAGGCCCGCCCGACGTGGCCTGGCCCACAGAACTGATGGCACGCAACTTCTTGCCCAACCGGCCGCTCCGCGCCATCACAACTGCTTTGAGGAACATGCTGTTGAATTCACTGCGCTGTTGTGTTCCCACCTGGAAGACGCGACCGGTGCGTCGCACAGCCTCGCAAATGAGTTGGCTTTCCTGAATGGTCAGCGTGAGCGGTTTCTCGCAATAAACATCCTTACCCGCCTTCATGGCGTCGATGGAGATCTTGACGTGCCAGTGATCTGGCGTTCCGATTGTCACGGCATCCACGTCTTTGCGATCGAGGATCTCGCGATAGTCCTTATAAACCGCACAACGTCCTTCATAGGGCTTGGCAAAATTCTCGGCATTCAGCCGATGCACGTCGGCACAGGCTACCATGTTGCCAAGTGCGGCGGCTTGTCGTCCGATGTCCGTCCCGCGACCGCCCACTCCGATTGCCGCGACATTCAGGCGTTCGTTAGGCGATTCCGCCCAAGAAAAAGGGCTGACCCAAATGTGCGGCACGGCCACTGCCAGTCCCGCTGACCATTTCAAGAACTCCCGGCGCGACGCATGGGGCACCTTCATACGTGACTCCTTTACCAGAGTATAATCGACAGCCAATGGTGTACCAAAATGGTGAGAACACCCAGGATCAATCCCTTTCAGAATAACTTGCCGGGAAGACAGCGGCAAGTGATTGATGCCACACAGGCGAGAGGAGATCTCAACAGTCGTTCCTGGCGAACCTCTTGTGGGCAACTTACAAACAAAGTTATGATGCATCACGTTGAGGACCGCTCCTGACACGGAAAAGATTGCGTCCCTCATCGGCACACGTTTCGAGAAACTGGAACACTCCGATGGCCCTACCTTCGCTACCGCGTCGACCAAGTCAGACAAAAATCGTCGCTACCCTGGGTCCCGCTACTCACGGACGTGATAAAATCGAAGCCCTCGTCAAAGCCGGTGTGGACGTCTTCAGACTTAACATGGCTCATGGATCTTTCGCCGAGCACGACGCCCGTGTTCGCTGGATCAGACAGATTGAGCAGGACCTGAAGACCCCTCTTGGGATTCTGATCGATCTTGGCGGCCCGAAAATTCGGCTTGGCGAGCTGAAAGATGGAGCACTGGAATGCCAGCTAGGAATGCAGGTCACATTCGTGCTGGGCGAAACCGCTCAGCAAGTCACTGATCTTCCCGTATCTTACCCCGAGATTGTCGCGGCATTGCGGGAGGGAGATCGCGTGGTCCTCGCAGACGGCACCGTTACTCTTCAGGTGATTGATAAATCGGAAAACAGGGCTACATGTGTGGTAACGCAGCCAGGAATTGTCCGCAGCCGTCAGGGGATCAATTTGCCGGGTGTTAGGCTACCGTTGGCCGCCATTACCAAGGCCGACCGGGAAGCGCTTGACTGGGCCCTCCAGAGGGATATCGATTTTGTAGGCCTGAGCTTCGTTCGTACACCCGATGACATCCGCCAATTGCGCCAATTGATCAGCAACGTTCATAACCCGCCACAAATTGTGGCAAAAATCGAAAAACCTGAAGCTCTGGATTGTCTGGACGAGATTCTGGATCTGGCGGATGCTGTGATGGTTGCGCGGGGAGATCTCGGCGTGGAAATCGATATTGCCGAAGTGGCCATCGTCCAAAAGCGCATCCTGGCCGCGGCGAGAAAGTTCCGCAAACCAGCAATCGTCGCCACACAAATGCTGGAGAGCATGCAGCGGTCGCGAATTCCAACTCGAGCAGAAGTCAGTGATGTCACGAATGCCATCCTCGACGGGGCCGACGCGTGTATGTTGTCCGGGGAAACGGCCGTCGGGAATTACCCTGTGGAATCTGTCACGATGATGCACCGGATTGCGCTGGCCACAGAATCTGTCAGCGATCCGCCTGTTCGCCCTCACACAGCGATTTCAATTTCCGCAAACCCTACGGGAATCACCGAAGCTTCTGTATGGCACGCCGGCCTTATCGCCCAGGAGGTAGGGGCAAAGATGATGATCATTCTAACTCGTTCCGGTCAGACCGCGCTGACGATCGCCAAACATCGCTTCCGTGTTCCCACCATCGGTGTCAGTGAATCGCCACAGATACTCCGGAGGATGTGCCTTTACTGGGGAATCATCCCCCTGGCAGGAGCACCTTTGCAGGATTCCCAAGCCCTTTTGCGTTTCGCCACCGAATGGGGAAAACGAGAGGGGCTTGTTGCCTCGGGGGATCGGGTGGTCTTCGTTTATGGGACCGGACTGGTTTCCAGTGCCCATAACACTGTTTCGGTTTTCGTGGCCGACTAAAAATTGCATCCTCATCCACTGTTCGACTGGTCCGTTGTGCAGCCTATCAAATGCCGGCGATGGCGCTTGGACTGAACCTCCCGGAGTGCATCACGGGCATAATCCCTCTCACGCTCACAACCTGCTTTTTCGGCCCGCTTGGCACGAGCGATGATCTGTTTACGCAAGCTGCGCGCATCAGACCGGTTTGCGGTGCCAAAACGGTAACTCCAGCTTCAACTGTTTTCAGAAAACCATCGGTCGCGCCTGAAATGCGGCGGTGTCGCAGACGCCCAAAAGAGGGCCCCCCAAATTAGACGATTTCCGAAATGAGGTGGAAACGTGGTGCAACGTCGAAGGGAGTTGAGCGACATGAAGAAGCATACAATCCGCGTTGTCACACGGGGGGCAGATGGCGAAATTCGTATCCGCGATTACGACAGCCCCGAGGATCTCCTCAAAAGGCATACTCAGGTGGGCGTGGACGATTGCTGCACCGACTTGAGTGTACGCGGCCTACCGGTGCTCAAAGGGTTTATCGGGCCAATCCCTGAAGCCCCGGGCGTTGTCCGCTATGAGTCACCAGAGGTGTTCGAAACCCTCACCAGGGAATGGTCGACGGCTAAGCCGGTCCGTCGGCGAACGCGAACCCAGCGGCCCGAAGCTGCAGAATAAGTTGGACGGTCAAACCCAAGTTCCACCTGAAATCTCACGACCGTCCCGCCAGGACACGCCATCAACGGCTCGCAAGATGCTGTTCGGGCGGTGAATATTCCGCCGGGATAATCTCGTCCTTAAAAAGATCCTTGTAGGTCTGGCGACGCCGAATCAGCTTCACTTCTCCGTTATCCACAAGTACCTCGGGTGGATACGGTTTACTGTTGTAGTTGGAACCCATCACGAACCCGTAGGCGCCGGCGCACTCAATGACGATGTAATCCCCCACAGCAGCCTGGGGAAGAAGTCGTTTCGCGACGATCCCCCCTTCCTCCTGCGTGAAAATGTCGCCGGACTCGCATAGCGGCCCACCAACAATGACTTCCTGAGAAAGCCGTGGAAGGTTGGGATCTTGCGGAGCCAGCTTTAATGGGTGATAGGCACCGTACATCACCGGCCGGGCCAGATTATTGAAACCCGCATCCACGAGGTAAAACGTGTTTTGCGCCTGCTTCTTGACAGCCCGAATCTCGGTGATGAGAAAACCAGCTTCGGCGACGATGTAACGGCCCGGCTCCACCTCTAGACGCACACGGTGGCCGAATCGGTCTTCCAAACGCTTCCGTGTGGCATCCCAGAGGTCGAAGTATCGCCGAATGTCGATGCGGGCATCGCCTTCACGATAGGGAATCGGCAGCCCACCACCTGCGCTGATCCACCGGATGTTTCGACCGGCCTCCAAGGCCGCCTTTTCCATGGCCTGACAGACTTGGGCGAGGTGTTCGAAGTCGCTCCCCGACCCAATGTGCATGTGAAGCCCCACCACACTCAGACCGTGGTGCTCAGCTTCGAAGAGTGCTTCATGCAACTCTTCATGCCAGATTCCGTGCTTGGAAAGCTCGCCGCCGGTGTTGGTTTTCCGGCTGTGTCCATGGCCGAAGCCGGGATTGACCCGCAATGTAATTTCTCTCCCGGGGGCCCGTTCGCCAAGTTGCTCGATCATGTCCCGGGACCCACAGTTCACGTGGATGTGATGCTCAACCACCAACTCCAAAGCGTCCCGGTCAAAAATATCAGCCGTGTACATAATTGGGGGCGGATCACCAGCCGGCCGATACCCGGCAGCCAAAGCGCGATGAATCTCGCCTGCGCTCACGGCATCCACCAGACCTCCCAGTTGACGGATGAGCGCCAGGATGGCCAGGTTGGAGCACGCCTTCTGGGCGTATCTCACCACGTCAAAGGAAGCAAGTTCCGAAAAACGCTGTCGAATTACCGCCGCGTCGTAGACATACAATGGAGTTCCAAACTCCCGGGCAAGTTCGACAACAGGTACACCGCCAATCGTCGTCCTCGTCAGACTCGATTCAGCCATCGAGTAACCTCACGCCGAATTATCAAAGGCGCCTCGACTGAAGAAAATGCTACATCCGCCCCGAAAACAGTTTGCCACAGGCAAGCTCAGGGCGATCAGACGGCCGCGCCGAGAAAACGAACTCGTCTGCCGGAGTCGGAATCAATCAAACGTCCCAAATGTTAATGAGACCACTTTACCATATTTCCATCGGGGTTACGAAGCCCCGGTTCACTTCACGGCTGTCCCAGCGTTCCCAGCCCTTGGCGATCGTCCCGTACCCAAAAGAGAAGAAGTGATCTCCTGTTTGATAAAACCCCGCGAAACATTGCCACTGAGAAAAACCTAGCACAGCCCAGAGGTAATATTCCAGGCCGATCCTTTCCAAAATTGACGCCCATGCGGGACTGCAGTTTAGTGCAAGTGATACGAAACTTGCTGGGGGCCTACTGGAGACTCACAGCTTGTTCCCAACCTGTGCGGAACAGTCTTCCCGTCGGAGAAAAGCTGGGTGGCGGGCTATTTGGCGGGGTGAAGTCCCAGGGCAGCTTTCTTCTCCTCGATAAAGCCGACGTGGTGCGGGATGTGATCTGTGATCGCCTGCAACAATTCCTGGAGGGTCACCAAACCGCGAACCACATGGCGGCCCACCCGCTGGAAGGCTTCATCAGGGAGCGACTCCAAAATGACAGCCATTTGCTCGCGCAAAAGCGTCAGCAGTTCCAGTTCCTTGGTTAGATCCCTCTTCGAATAGGCGAGGTGCGCGGCGAAGGCATCCGGTTCGCTTGGAGAAAAACTGGGCTCATTTTCCGCTATTACCCGCTTCATCCTATCGGCATAAAGCTGGTCGAAATCTACAATGTGACACACAACCTCCCGCGTGGACCAGCGTCCGGGAATTGGCCGCGCGTCGAGTTGTTCCGGAGTCATCCCCGCAACTGCCTGTCTCAACAACTCCGGTCCTTGTTTATATCGTTCGATCAAATCGCGAATGGTACTCATGCCCTTTTCTCCGTCGCGTTTTCTTTGACCCAATCAATTGAGAACCGACCGCCTCGTCTGATTCTACGAATTTGGTCCAGTGTCTTTTCGAACAGTTAACACCAGAGAATCTCACCGATGGTCCGCCTCGGGCTGATGACCAAAACAGACACCGGAAAGACTCAGAACGCGGGTGAACCTGAATCTGAGGTCGAAGAATTACCTGATCGCCTTTGGCAGCTTCTTCAGAATTAGACGGCCATACGCTAACCACATCACGGCCGTTTTCAGAGCAGGCCCTCTCGAAGAAGGCCCGACAGAATTCAAAGAGTCGTGCGGTCGTCTCCGAAAATTCGATTGAGAGCCCGAATATTCGTGCTTGCGATCCATCGGAACACAGATTGCAGCTTCCTGCCGGGACAAGATTGAACGGATGGGGAGGGATTCGAACCCCCGGTACCCGAACGGGTACAGCAGTTTTCAAGACTGCCGCCTTAGACCACTCGGCCACCCATCC
>NZ_JBAMME010000250.1:0-4927 GCF_039793925.1 Thermogutta sp.
CTGTGGCCCTCCAGACAGGCACAGGCCTGCCGCGGATCTTCGTCGAGGAATCGACCTGGCACGACTGGTGGATGGACTTCCTCAAGAAAATTAAGCAGTCCCAGCAGGAAGCAACAGTTCGCCGAGCCACTCGCCGAAAACAGTCCCAGTTTATGTGTGATCTTCTCACGGGTGAGTTGGTGACGCCTCAGCCCACCCACGACAAAATCAGAGGCCTTGCCGATATCGGCGGGCTGCCGACGGGTGACGTGCTGGCAGGTTTCGATAAAGAGGCTTTCACCTCCTTTGGTCTGGAGCAAAGCGCCAACGCTGCGATGAGTGCAGAGAACGTGAAAGTTTATGTCACAGCCTTCAATCATCTCATCGCCAAACGATCGCGGCGTCTTGCCAGTCCTAAACATGGCACTGGAGCAAAGGTCGCCTACTGGTACAGCGGTTCTGTACCGGAAGAACTCGACCCCGCCCAGGACATTCTCGGTGAGCTTGCAGAAGCCCCCGCCCGGAAAACCAAGTCCAAACAGGGCGTCTCAGCCCAGGAGACATATCAGGCAGAAAGTCGTGCCGCCAAGGCACTGGATGCTATTCGGACGGGCGAACGTCCCGACCTGGAAAACCTCCGATATTATGCCATCACGCTCTCTGCCAACAAGGGCCGGGTCATTGTTCGTGACTGGATGGAAGGCAACTTCCGTGAGCTCGTCGAAAACGTCAATGCGTGGTTTGACGACTTGTCAATTGTGGGCCAATTCGGAAAGGGCATCATCAAGTCTTTCAAACTTGTGAAACTTCTAGAAGCCACCGCACGCGAACCCTCGGATGTCCAGGCCCCGGTCGCCGCGGCCCTCTGGCGTTGTGCCCTCAAGCGAATGCCCATCCCTTACGAAGTCATGGCTCAGACCCTCAAACGCGTTCACGTCGATATTGTCACTACTGACAAGGATAAAAAGTCTCTTAACTCCAATCTTAACCACAATCGGTTTGCTTTGTTAAAAGCCTTTACCATCAGATGCGAAAGGGTACCGTCTATGACAGCAGAACTGAATGAACACGAAACTCACCCAGCCTATCTGTGCGGCCGAATTATGGCCCTGCTCGGCTCAATCCAGCGCGAGGCGCTGGGCGAAGTGGGGGCCGGTGTCGTGCAGCGCTATTATGCGGCGGCTAGCGCGACACCAGCCCTGGTCCTGGGGCGGCTTATCCGCACCGCCCAGATCGCCCATCTGCCGAAGATTCAAAAAGAAAGGCTTCGATACTGGTTTGAAAACCAGCTCGCCGAATTGTGGTCAAAAATGAAAGAAGCTCCTCCGCGGACACTCACGCTGGAAGAGCAAACCCTCTTCGCAATGGGTTATTATCACCAACTGGCCACTCGGCTTAAGAAAGATACGAGTGACTCGCCAGAAGATCAGCCAGAAAGCCTTGAGTCGGAAGTTTCACGCGGCTAGTTAATCGTGCCCCTTAATGGAGTCTGTGATATTCACAAACATGCATCGGTTTACAGTTTGCACAGCACAAGAAAGGAGCTTTATCATGGCGCAACCCATCACAAGTCGTTATGAATTCCTCTACCTTTTCGACTGTGAGAACGGCAACCCCAACGGTGATCCCGACGCCGGTAATGCACCGCGGATTGACCCGGAAGACCTGCACGGGCTTGTCTCCGACGTGGCCATCAAACGCCGCATCCGAAATTACGTTCAAATCGCAAAAAACAACACTATGCCGTACGCGATTTTCGTGGAACACGCGTGCAATCTGAACAAGCATATAGCTCGGGCGCACGAGGAAGCCAACGGGAAACTTCCTGATTCGAGTGGTGCGAAAAAAGACGAAGTCGAAAAAGCCCGAAAATGGTTGTGTGACAATTTCTTCGATGTTCGTGCTTTCGGAGCCGTGATGTCCACGGGACCAAACGCAGGCCAGGTCCGGGGGCCCGTTCAAGTCACATTCGCCCGCTCCCTCGACCCCGTGCTCCCTCTAGAAATATCCATCACCCGGATGGCCGTTACAGACGATGTTCGGGGAACTAAATCCTGGAAGGATTACGAGACCTGGGAAAAGGAGCAAAAAGAGGATAAGCTCCGTACCATGGGCCGCAAGTCGCTCATCCCCTATGGCCTTTACCTGGGCAAGGGATTCATCAGTGCCCATCTCGCCGAGCAAACCGGCTTCAACACGGATGATTTGAGACTCTTGTTTGAGGCTATCCTCGGGATGTTCGAACATGACCGTTCCGCGAGCAAAGGCGTCATGACCGTCCGCACGCCTGTCTTCGTGTTGAAGCATGTGGGGACCGACAGCGACCCCGAGCAGCGGAAACGCCAGGCCATGCTGGGCTGCGCACCGGCCCAGGTCCTGTTCGAAGAAATCGTGGAAGTCCGACGGAAGGAGGGTGTCACTGTGCCTCGTTCATTCAAGGATTATGAGGTGATTGTGCATGAGGACAAAATCCCACGAGGCACGCAGTTGCTCCGCCTTCCGGAGGATATGGACAAGCTAACTTGATGAAAAACTCGTTTGATCGCTAGTCTCGGCAACCGCCCGAGCCTGAATGGCTATCTTGGCCGCCGGGCGAATCCTGGTTCGCCCGGTGGCCGGTCTTAGTTGAATGTGAATTATCAGGGAGCCAAAAATGTTTTCGGACGACGAGCTCGTGCCTATCTCGGCCTTGGCCCAATATACATATTGCCCGCGACGCGCGGCGCTCCTCTTCATGGAGCACCAATGGGCCGACAATGTCTTCACTGTGGAAGGCCGTCATGTCCACCAACATGCCCACAAAACGGGGCGCAAGGAACGTATTCCCGGTGGGTATCTCGTCCGTGGCTTGCTCTTAAAGTCAGAACGTCTCGGTCTGGTTGGAGCGGCTGACGTTGTCGAGTTTTACGAGGACGCCGAGAACGGACCAAGAATCGTCGTCGTGGAATACAAGCGGAGCAAGCACAAGCGTTTCGGTCAATTGGAGTACCGCGTCCAGCTTTGCGCTCAGATTATGTGTCTTGAGGAAATGCTGAACATCCAGATACCACAAGGAGCGCTTTTCTTCGCCAAGTCGAAACATCGGTTTGACGTCCCTTGCACCACCGATCTCCGTCACACGGTTGAGCAAACCGCACAAAAGGTCCGTCAGCTTTTCCAGACGTTGGAAACTCCACCGCCTGTTCCCAGCCGAAAATGTGACGGCTGCTCCATGGTCGATATCTGCATGCCGCGGGCGGTGAACCGTCGAAACGTCCAGGCCTATTTCAAGCGAATGCTCGACGGCTGAGAGTCAATGGCACAACCATGAAGGGGAACACAGTAAGGGAAGTAGCACTATGAAACATCACCTCAACACGCTCTTCGTCATGACCCAGGGTACTTATCTGAAGAAGGATGGCGAAGCAGTTGCCGTCAAAGTGCAAAAGCAAACGCGCCTCCGTGTTCCCCTTATCAATCTGAGCGGAATTGTGTGCTTTGGACGTGTCGCATGTTCACCACCTTTACTTGGGGCCTGCGCCAAGGCTGGCGTAGCTGTGTCATTCTTTACCGAATACGGCCGGTTATTATCGGTAGCTCACGGATTTTCGCCGGGTAATGTACTTCTTCGCCGAACTCAGTATCGCTGGGCAGACGACCCTCAGAAGTCGGCCGACGTTGCGCGTGCCATTGTGCTTGGAAAGATCGCCAACTGCCGTTCCGTTTTGCAAAGAGCGGCACGGGAACAGGAAAACGCTACCGTCGTGCGTGACCTGAAGCAGGTCGTTGAACGCTTGACCTATGTCCTTCAAACCCTGAGAGGGCCTATGAACCTCGATCTTGTGCGCGGTTTGGAGGGGCAGGCCAGCGCGGATTATTTCTCCGTCTTCAACCATCTCATCCTTGCTCAAAAAGATCGCTTCGTTTTCACCACCCGTTCTCGCCGTCCTCCCCGCGATCACGTTAATGCCCTTCTTTCCTTTCTCTATGCGATTCTTCTAGCCGACGTTCGGGGGGCCTGCGAGGCAACAGGCCTGGATTCCGCAGTGGGATTTTTACACCGAGACCGCCCGGGCCGTCCGGGATTGGCACTGGACCTGATGGAAGAGCTCCGACCGCTGTTGGCAGATAGGATCGCACTCACACTGATCAATCGGCAACAAATAAAGCCCAAAGATTTTGTTGTTCAGCCAAGCGGAGCAGTTCTTTTGAATGAATCAGGCCGCCGAATTGTGCTTCAGGAATATCAGGCGAAGAAAAACGAAACCATCACGCATCCTTTTCTCAACGAAAAAATGACCATTGGGCTGGTTCCACACATTCAGGCGAGGCTCTTTGCCCGCTACCTTCGCGGCGATCTCGAATCCTATCCTCCGTTCATGCTCAGATGAAAGGAGCGCAGCGATGTTAGTACTTGTGACGTATGACGTATCGACGAAAGACAAGGCTGGGCAGCGACGTTTGGCTCGGGTGGCAAAGAAATGCCTCGACTATGGACAGCGCGTCCAGAACTCGGTGTTCGAGTGCGTCGTGACACCCGAGCAGTTCGTATCGCTTCGTAAAGAACTGGTGGAAATAATTGACCCGGAACAGGATAGTTTGCGATTTTATTTTTTGGGAAATCCCGGTCGCCATCGGGTTGAGCATGTGGGCGCTAAGCCGACGCTGGACCTGGAGGAGGGTTTACTGCTGGCATAATGTGGCTATCACGAAGGCTAGTTCGCGAACCCGAAGTGACGGAGAAAGTGCGGGACGCTCGCGGATGACAGAAGATATTGATTGAATGTGAGTTACGGGTTTATGCGACATGTTGAGGAGTTGTTGAGTGGCGGTTTGTGGGGGGTTCGCGGAATTGGCTACGCAAGTTGGGGCAGCGTTAAGAGTTAAGGAGGGGCCATCGCCCTCCACGCGAGGGCGCGGATTGAAACTTAATCTTGAAATTAAATTTTCAACGCCCATGGGATCGCCC
>NZ_JBAMME010000251.1:0-2136 GCF_039793925.1 Thermogutta sp.
GCATGTCGGGGGTATTAAACCTATCGAAATTGCCGAGTTATCGCATATTGTTGAGGAGCGATTTACTGGGGCTTACCTTTCACCTTCGAAAACGCTCTTGGAGTACTTTACGCGCCCGTATATCTGTTATGGCTTTGTTCCGTTGCTAATCGGCGGATGGGTCATGACGAGGCGATGCCGTGATCGGGAGGTAGAAGTATTCCGGAATTTTGCAATGGGAGCAGTTTTCGGCCTCGCTACAGCGGCCGTGCTTATCCCGCTCCTATTCGAACTGGCTGCGCCGCCTTTGAGAGGCGCCGTTTTTAAGGGGGAATTGCCGCGTGCGGCGAGATATATCATTCCCCGGTCCTACATCATCGCGTTGATGGGAGCGCGCTGTTTGTGGCGAAGTCTCCGACTCCCGCGAAGGAAAGTGTTCGTTGCCGCAATCCTTTCTATAATTGGGGTTGTAGTAGTAATTTTGACTTTGCCTAGGCTTTCGCGTATGGTCAAGGCCATGCAGCAAGTGCCTTCCGCCAACAGCCAAGTCGTCGAATTGGTAAGTGCAATCAAAAGGGATGTCCAGCGAGAGGAACCGATTGTTGCCGCAATGGCGGATCCGCTTGTCATTCGGTACAGCGCTTTAAGATCTCTCGCCTTCGCAACCAAGGACGTCCCAAGCATGACTTCTCTGACTCAAGCAAAAATGTGGAAAGAAAATACCAGAACTTATAACTACATCATGGGCTTGGAGTCATTCGATCAGCGCATCTCTGCGACAATCGACTGGGCCAAATTTTTGGGCGCAAGGGTTATTGTGGTGGAGAGACCTTCAAGTGACAACAAGGAACTTCTAACAACTCACTTTAACAACACACAGCTTGTCTTTTACAACTGCCGATATGCTTTGATACGCCTTACGACCAAGAAACAGGAGACAAGAATTGCCGATGATTCCCTTTAATAAGCCCTTTATCGCCGGGAAGGAGCTGTACTACATTGCCCAGGCGGTGACGATGGGCAATATTGCGGCCGACGGGTATTTCACCAAGGCGTGTAGCCGCTTCATGGAAGAGCGGTTCGGCATCAAAAAGGTGCTGATGGTTCCCTCGGGCACAGCGGCCCTTGAGCTGGCCGCTATGCTTTGCGACCTGCAGCCGGGCGACGAGGTCATTATGCCCTCCTATACTTTTGTGTCCACCGCGAGCGCCTTTGTGCGGGTGGGAGCTCGGCCAGTCTTTATCGATATTCGTCCCGATACTCTCAATATCGATGAAACCAAGATCGAGGCCGCCATCACGCCGCGAACCCGCGTCATTGTGCCGGTCCATTATGCAGGGGTCGCCTGCGAAATGGACACCATCATGGATATTGCTCGGCGGTATAATTTACTCGTCGTGGAAGATGCCGCCCAGGGTGTTAATGCGTTCTACAAGGGACGTGCACTAGGTTCTATTGGCCACCTTGGGTGCTATAGCTTTCACGAGACGAAGAACTATATTTGTGGCGAAGGTGGGGCGCTGTGCATCAATGATGAGCGGTTTATCGAGCGGGCGGAGATCCTCCGCGACAAGGGAACGAACCGGCAAAAGTTTTTCCGTGGTGAGGTGGACAAATACACCTGGGTGGACGTGGGCTCATCATACGTGATGGCGGAGATTCTCGCCGCCTTTTTATGGGGTCAACTGGAATGCCTGGATTCGATCACTACCCGCCGACGAGAGATTTATGAGTACTATTGGACCAGCCTCCATCCTCTTGCAGAGGCGGGCCTGCTACGAGTGCCTCATATTCCGCCGGAGTGTCAGAGCAACTATCATTTATTTTATATTCTGACGCGCACGGCCGAGGAAAGGGACGAAATGTTGCGCCACCTCCGCGATAACGGCGTCCTTGCCATTTTTCATTATGTGCCGCTCCATTCATCTCCCATGGGGCGCAGGTGGGGATATAGGTCGGAGGATTTGCCTTTGACGGAAGACTTAGCATCACGCCTCATTAGGCTGCCTATGTACTACGAGCTCTCCAGCGAACAGCAGGAATATGTTGCACACCTCGTGAGGACATTTTGTCGGTCCCTTGCGTCTAGCTGCCCGTAGCCATTTGTACTTTGGGCGGTTCATTTCATGTTACCCAAGGTGCTTGAATGGGATAGCA
>NZ_JBAMME010000251.1:2146-4886 GCF_039793925.1 Thermogutta sp.
ACGTTTTCGGGCCTCCCGATGCAGAATCTTCGGGCATTGTCTTCGATGGTATCACTAGCATGTATACGTGCGACCGTGTAGAGCTAGAAAAAAACCTGGCCGACGCTCCAAGCACGAATGAATATACTCACGATATTGTCGCTCTTACTGAGAGTATTTGTAATGTTCGAGATATTTCCGAGCTGGGAGTCATTGCAGGCTCGTATTCGCGCTTTATGCGCGATCCGATGATCCCTCGGACGTTGGGAGAAAAGCTTTTCCGGATTTGGGCGGAAAACAGCCTTCGGGGCATCCTTGCGGACGCGAATTATGGTTATTTGAGGGATAGTCGGGTTACGGGGTTTATTTCGGTTCGACGGCACGAAAAGGGTGGAAGAATCACCCTCATTGCTGTTAGACCGGAGGTTCGAGGAGAGGGAATTGGAACGCGACTTGTGCGCGCCGCGGAAAGCTACGTGATAGAGACTGGTGGTGACACAATCGCGGTTGCAACCCAGGGGGATAACGAACTGGCCCTTCGCTTGTACCGCTCGTCCGGATACAAAGAAGTGGCTCGATCCCGGGTGTGGCACGTGTGGCTGAAACCGCCCTTATGGGACAGACAGGCATGAAGCCCTATGTTTCGGTGGTTATTCCCGTCTACTGTGGAGTAAACACCATTCAGGAGGTCGTCGAACAAGTCGCGCGAATTCTAGCAGAGACCGGGATCGTCTTCGAAATCATTCTCGTAGACGATGGCAGTCCCGATGAGACGTGGTCAGTTGTGCATCGCCTGTACCGACAGCGACCGAACGAGATCACGGCCATCCAATTGATGCGCAACTTTGGCCAGCACAATGCGACCATGTGCGGTCTTCGGCATGCTAAGGGTGACTATATCATCACGATGGACGACGATGGGCAACACCCGCCCGAGGAGATCCCGAAGCTTCTGAAGGCAATAGAGCAAACGGGGGCAGATGTGGTTTATGGGGTGGCGTGCGAACGCAAGCAGGCCCCATGGCGCAACCTAGGTTCTTGGATTGTGGTGAGTTTTTACAAGCTGGTCTTTCGTACCCACGTGACCCCCAGTGCCTTTCGGATCATGCGGCGGCGTGTGGTGGAGGCGATTCTTTCCTATGATCTGAATTACACATACATCGACGGACTCCTTGCTTGGAACACGGACCGGATCACCCAAATTGATGTCGAGCATCGACCGAGGAAGGTCGGCCGGTCTGGCTACAATTTCGCCAAGCTGTTCACCCTGGCGATGAATCTTTTTACAAACTTCTCTCTTTTACCACTCCAAATAGTGTCGGCAATTGGGGTCGTGGTGGCATTTGCTGGGTTTGCGTTAGGTCTTTATTATTTTGTCCAAAAGATAGTCGGAAATATTGCCGTTCCGGGCTATGCCTCATTGATCGTTGCCGTACTAATTCTCGGTGGTTTCCAGTTGCTCGCTTTGGGGATCATCGGAGAATACCTTGGTCGTATACACCTTAATATCAATAAACAACCCCAGTACACCATCAGAGAGTCGCTGTGGTCGTCAATTACAGCAGTCGATATGGCGAGCGAAGCCAACAACTCATCGAGTTCGGTTGACACTGATAATACCCAGATTCAATAGGAAGTGATGCACAATCCTGAACATTCGAATATCCGCCTCTGCGTCATCACGCCGCAGCCGACGCCGTATCGCGATCCGTTCTGGAATACGGTGGCCGAGCAGCCGGGCGTGGAGCTGGATGTGTTTTACTGTTACGCTAAGGGTGATGACCGGCCATGGGACTTGGACTGGCCGTGGAAGTTTCGAGGGGAAGTATTGCGGGGTTGGCCATTGCTGGGGCATCATAACGGCTATTGGAATCCAGGCATCCTCAAGCGACTCGGCGAGAAGCGGTACGACGCCATAATCTTGGGGGGGTACAACCATTTCACCATGCTGGCCGCAGCGTGGTATGCGCGGAGAAAAGGGATACCGTATCTCGTGATGTGCGAAAGTTTTCACGGTTTGAAGCGGGCCGGATATAAAAAGGCGATTAAGGGGCGATTAGTGCGGTGGGTTGTGGGACACTCCGCCGGGATTCTGCCCACCGGCCAACTGGCGAGGGACTATCTCGTCTCTTACGGCGGTCCTGCGGACCAGTGTGCTTTCGTTCCGAATTCACCGGACCTTGACTCTCTTCGGCAAGAGGCTGCGCGACTTCGAACCGACCGCGATAAGGTGCGGAAGGAGTTAGGACTTGGTGATATGCCTGCGATCATTTTTGTAGGCCGGCTGATTTGGAAAAAAGGTGTCGATCTTCTCATTCGGGCGTTCAGTCAGGTGGTCCGGGACATGCCGGCGCAACTCATTATTTGTGGTGATGGGCCCGAGCGATCAAGACTGGTATATCTGGCAAGCCAGTTGGGAGTGAGGGAATCTGTTCGATTTGTCGGTTTCCGGCAACCGAGGGAGCTCCCACGCTGGTACTGTGCCTGTGATCTATTTGTCCTCCCTTCACGCTCCGAACCGTGGGGCGTGGTCGTGATGGAGGCCCTCGCATTGGGGCTGCCGGTGGTCGTTACAGATCTGGTGGGCTGCCATCCAGACGTCATCAACTCCCCCGAAGTAGGTCGTGTTGTGCCGGCGGGAAATTGGCAGGCTCTTGCTGCCGTCCTCAAAGAGTTGTTAACCGTTTCTACGCCACACAGTCAAATCGACCAACTTTGGGAGGGCGTGTATCAGCAGATGCGACATCCCACCGTGGCGAAG
>NZ_JBAMME010000252.1:0-33141 GCF_039793925.1 Thermogutta sp.
CGTTTTAATCGTACCAAGTTGGGAGTGAAGCTGAATTCGCTCTCTTTGTCCCGCAGCAATCTGGATGGTTCATGAGTCTCTCTGAAACAACCGAGAGAAGTGTGGTCGCGCTTTTCGCTTCATGGGATCATTGGGTAAACGGAGCCCGCACGTCGATAAACCGGAAGCATCCCGCCCGCATTTTCTGTGTTCCCGGTGCCCACTCTGTTTTTTCCTCGCAAAGTGTCCTTCCCAGCCAAATCGCCACTTGTGTGACCGGTTTGTTATTTGCCCGGCGTCGTCGTCGTATCCAAAAGAAGAGAGGCAAACCATGGGCTTGTAGGCTGGAAGCAGAAAGAGGATTAAGCAATACAGGTGCCAGTGTGCACATCTTCAATTCAGCCATCTTGTAGACAGAGGAGCAGAAAGATGAACCGCCTATCGCACGGGCATTCATTCAAAATGTTCGCAATCCTTGTGGCAGTCAGTGTGGCAGGATGTGCTCAACCGTTGCCCCCGGAGGTGGAAAAGCGGGTTCAAGCAACTGACCAGCAGGCACGATCGGAGATAGACCGGCACCTGGCTGATGTGAAATCCGTCTTTGACGAGGCCCACCGCCGCGTACCGGCGTTTGTGTCCAGGGTGCTGGGGTTGCGCATGAAATGGATTTACGTGACACGAGGGGAAGCAGCGGTCAAACAAGAGGTCGCTCGCGCATTTCGAAGTGTCCTTCTCAGTGAAGAGGACGTGCAGAGGCTTGCCGCGGCGATCATTCAAAACTACATCAGAACACTCGACGATCTGGACACACAGCTTCTCGTGGAGCTGATGGTTGATGCGCCAAATCCGCGTTTGGTCAGCGTCTCTAATCAAGAAAATGTCAGTGCCCTCGTCAAAAATGCCACTGAAAGAATTTCGCAGGCAGTGCTCACGTGCATTCCCGATGCCATTGCCCAGGACATTGCATCCTTAGTCATTAGCGAATTGGCGACTCAAATTGTGGTGCGCTGCGCTGTCTCAGCGGGGACTCTCTCGGCAGGAGCAGCCAGTAGTCTCTATACCTTCGGGGCGGGAATTCTCGTGAGCATTTTCGTGGATGACATTATAGAAAGGCTGACCGGCATTCGCGACTTTGTGGCCAAGGTAGCACATGAAGAGCTGGACAAGATGTACTACCGCCTGGTGGACGGGGACGAGCCGGGGACGAGCGGGCTGGTGGATCTCGCGGCGAAAATCGGTACGGAGCTCATGCAGCTCTTGGGCCTTCGAAGCTCGGGCCTCAAAGTTGCTCTGGAAAGCTATGCCCGAAAACGCGAGAGGATACGTCGGGATCTGGTTCGTCGATTTCTCGTAAACCAGTCGGCGGTGGCAAAACAATAATCAGCCGATCCGCGAGATGAAACTGATTAAAGGGAGTATTTATGATTGGGGTGCATGGGAACAGGTTTGTTGTCTGTGGTGTCGCCATTCTTCTATTTCTCGTTGGCAGTGCTGAAGCGGGGCCCCGAGATGCGGCGCTTCGAGAAATACTCGAGGCCTTCCTTCGGCACCCGCCGCGGGGGCTGACGCGGGAAATGGCAGAAGCGGTGGCGGACGATATTCTCCGATTGGCTGCTCGGCATGGTGACGCGCTGGTGGTAGAGGCGTGCGAAAAGGTTGGCCCGCAGCTCCTGGTCAGAATGGTTCGCGAAGCTGGTAAAGAAGCGGGCGATCAGGTGGTTCTCAAACTTGCCGCTCGCTACGGCGACAACGCCATGTGGCTAGTGAGGTCGCCGAAGCGGTTGGCCATTTTTGTGAAGTACGGCGACGAGGCGGCAGAGGCCCTTGTGCGGCATGGTTCGGTAGTGGAACCTCTCATTGAGCAGTACGGGCCGAGGATGAGCAGAGCGGCAACCCAATTGAGTTCGCAAAACGTTCGTCGGTTGGCCATGCTGGATCGGGAAGGAATTCTTCAGAAAATGCCCCACCGGGAAGAAATTCTCGACGTGATTGCCCGATATGGTGACAAGGCTGCCGATTGGGTCTGGCGGAACAAAGGTGCCTTACTGGTGACGAGCGTTGCCGCGGCGTTTGTGGCGAATCCAGAACCGTTTTTAAATGGCACGGCTCAGATTGTCGGGGCAGCGGCGCAGCCCGTCGTACAGGCTTCCGGCATTTCCCGGGTGGTGGCAGGGTTCATTGTGGTGTGCGGATTGGTCGCGCTGTGGATTGTGGGACGGCGCGTCAGTCGGGTTATGCGCCGGTTTGTTCGGCGAAATGAGAATGAGTCCTCCTGGCAGGCAAGCGCGGGGGACTCTCCGTCGGTTGACGGGTAGTTCTCCATTTTTCCGGGATGAAATTACTGCAAAAAACCATCGGGGAGGCCCAGTTGGCCTCCCCGTGGTTTCGAGGACTCTCCGTCGCTGAGCGGCGGAAAAACACGTCAAGCCATGAGTGGATTTAATCCAAGCACTGGGTAAGACGTTCTACGACCTCGCCATCTGCACGCCGAATAATGACTTCCAGGGGCATCTGGCCGGGCAACGTGTGCGTGGCACAGCCGAAGCAAGGGTCATAGGAACGGAAGGCCATCTCCACCCGATTGAGCAATCCTTCGCGGATTTCGAATCCGTGGATGAGCTTCTGAGCGGCGCGACGGACGGCCATGCAGATGGACGCGTTGTTATTTGTGGTTCCCACGATCAAGTTGGCCTTTACCACGAGTCCCCGCTCATCCGTCACATAGTGGTGGGTGAGGGTGCCGCGGGGGGCTTCTACGCAACCAACCCCTTCGGTCGGCTTTTGTTTGGGCAGAACACGATAATCTTTTCCCGTGATGGCGGGATCTGAAGCGAGCTCCACCCATCGCTCAGCGGCATAGAGCAACTCGATGAGCCGCGCCCAGTGGGTGGCCAAAGTGTGGTGGACGGGCTTGCCGCCGAGGATCTCGTAGAAGCGTTGGTATTCTTTCTGGGCGAGGGGAGTGGCCATGCCGTCGGCGGCGTTGAGTCGGGAAAGTGGAGTGGCCTGATAAATCCCCGAGTCGGGACCATCCACAAAACCTTTCCAGCCGACTTTTTTGAGGTACGGGAATTTCAGGTAGGACCACGGCTCGACCCTTTCCGCGACGTACTCTCGGTAATCGCGGGGATGGTATTTGGCGTGCTCTTTGCCATCGGGTCCCACGACGCGGACCATACCGTCATAAAAATTGACATGGTTATTCGCGTCGACCGTGCCCATATAATAGGTCTTTTGAACATAGATATCGCCGGTTATGAGAGACACATAATCACTATTTTTAAGAACGAGTTTATCAAAGAGTTCGAGGCTGAATTTAGCGAATTCGATGGCCTCACGGCCGGCGGCCTCAATTTCGCGGCGCTGTTCTTCAGTGATTCCCTTGCTGACGCCGCCAGGCAGGCCCCAGTTAGGATGCACCCGGCGTCCGCCGATCATCTGGATGAGACTGTGGCCCACGTGTCGCATCTTGATGACTTGGCCCCCGATTTCCAAACCGACTTTCTTGACCACCCCCAGGATATTGCGCTCGGATTTGGGGGCATCGGGGCCCACGACGAAGTCCGGTCCGCCGAGGGCGTAGAAGTGGGTCGTGTGGTCGGTGGCGAAGAATATGCTGTAAAAGAGCTCACGGAGCTTTTTGGCGGTTTCCGGCGGGTCCACGTGGAAAACGGCATCCAGGGCTTTGGTGGCCGCCATATGGTGCGCCTCGGGGCACACGCCGCAGATTCGGGCGGTGAGGTTGGGCATTTCCTCCACCGGCCGACCTACGCAGAACCGCTCAAATCCGCGGAGTTCGGGAATCTGGAGATAGGCGTTGGCCACATCTCCCTTTTCATCGAGAAAAATCTCGATTTTGCCGTGACCTTCCAGCCGCGTGATCGGATCAATCGTTACCCGTTTCATGGCTTCCTCAACTTATTTTCTCTTCAAGCGATTCGCTATCTTCTCGCTTCAGGAACCTTCCGCCGCGATCGGAAAAACGTCGTTAGTGGACCGTGGTGGGAACTGCGGTCTTTCTTTTTCTTCGCAGGAGGCTGTGGGCCAGGCTGAAGCGGTAGAAAGTTCCCACCGGATCGGGAATTCCCTCCTCGATAATCCGTTGGATTTCTGCTGGATCATTGGAATCGATAACGGACGCCAGGGCCGCCATCAGCCGAGCGCCATAATCGACCACGTCGGTGTTGGGGCCGTAGCAACCGATGCATGGGGAATTGACTCGGGGGCACTTGGCGCCGCAGCCTGCTCGGGTCGCCACGCCACAGCAGATAATGCCCTGTTCCAGCAGGCAGGTTTCCTCATCAGGAATGACTTGCCAGGTGCGATAGAACTTTTTGATCTTCTTTTCCGTACGTTTGCGGGGGCACTCATCGCAGACCGTCGTATCCACCCCGATGACCGAGCCCTTAGGCGGAAGCTTGTTCTCCAGAATGGCCACGATGGCGTCCCAGATACGCTCCGCTTCAGGGGGGCAGCCGGGGAGGTAATAGTCGACCTCCACGATCTGGTCGAGTGTGAAGACCGTGTCATAGAAAATCGGTAAATAGAGTTTTCCCTCCGGCACTTCGGTGACGTGCTGCGGTGTCACGTGCTGAGGGTTCTCGGTGGATGGTGTTTCCTCGTAAACGGTCCGGAAAATCTCTTCCCGCGTGTTGAGATTGGCCAGTCCGGGAATGCAACCCTCCATCGCGCAGGATCCAAAGGCCACCAGGACCTTGGACTTCCGCCGGAGTAATTTGGCCATGTATTCTTGTTCGCTGGTGCGGATGCCGCCGTTGAACAGGCAGACATCGATGGAACCGTCTTCCATTTTTTCTACATCGCGGACTTTTCCGTCGGTGGCACAGGGCCAGAAGACGATATCGAAGTGCTTGGCGACCTCGAGGATTTTCTCGTCGATGGCGAGGACGGCAATTTCGCATCCGCCGCAGGATGCCGCCCAGTACAGCGCCAGTTTTCCCTTGGCTTGTCCGTCACTCATGGAAGCACCTCCAGCGATTCTTCGTGTTCTTTGGCAATAGCTTCGACGGCATGCAGGCGCTCTCCGTTTTCCTGCCAGTTGGTGGGCCAATTAAGCGGGCCGAGCTTCCGGATATCTTCGACAAATTTGTCGATATGCTCGGCGAGCTGCTGCCCCTCAGCAGCCGAGGCCCATACCAACCGGATGCGATCTTCTTCCAAACCGAGTGCTTTGAGCGTGTGCTTGAGCATGTAGTAGCGCCGCATAGCCTTGTAATTTTGCTCGATATAATGGCACTCGCCGGGATGGCATCCGGCGATCATGACACCGTCTGCTCCCAGAGAAAGTGCCTTGAGCACAAACGCAGGGTCCACCCGCCCGCTGCACATGACCCGAATGATCCGCACATTGGGCGAGTACTTAATTCGGGCTGTGCCCGCCAGGTCTGCAGCCCGGTACGAGCACCAATTGCACAGAAAGCCCACGATTTTCGGTTCGAAGGTGTCCTCGGCCATGGCTTAATCCTGTTGCTGTATGGCGAAGTAAGCTCGGAATTTTCGATTCGACTATTGGCAGGGATCACGTCTCCGAAAGATTTACACGGAAACTGCCTCGGCTGCCTGTTTGGCCTGGCCGCCGTTTCCGTGAATTGCGTCCCAGAGAATGCCTTCGATCTCGGCAAACACCTGTTCGTTGCTGAAGTGGGCACCCGTGATGGCACCGGCAGGACAAGCGGCCACACAGGTTCCGCATCCTTTGCACATCGCGGTGATGACCCGGCTCACCTGTTTTTGTTCGTCGAATTCGATCGCGTTGTATGGACACAGGTTATTGCAAATTCGGCAGCCGGAGCATTTTTCCTCGTTGATTGTGGCCACAACCGGCTCGATCATCACGTTGCCTTTGGTGATCATGGACATGACACGCGCAGCCGCAGCCGCACCCTGCGCTACGGAGGCCGGAATATCTTTCGGCCCCTGGCAAGCACCGGCTACGAATACACCGTCGGTCATGGTGGCTACGGGATCGAGCTTGGGATGCCGCTCGGTGTACCAGCCAGCCATGCTGCAGGAGATGCCCAGCTTGAGGCCTAACTCCTTGGCGTCAGCTTGCGGCTCTAGCGCCCCCATCAGGATGACCATATCGACGGGAATTCGCCGTTGTTTTCCCATCAGGGTATCTTCCACCTGGATGATAAGCTTGCCCGCCTCTTCGGGGCGACGGGCGGCGTCGGTGACCTCGGCAACCTTTCCGCGAACGAAGTGCATTCCTTCTTCCAGAAGACGGTGATAAAACTCCTCATAGCCTTTCTGGTTCGTCCGCATGTCGATGTAGAAGGAGTACACTTCGGCCTTGGTCTTCTCCAGTACCAGGTGTCCGAACTTCAGGGCCGCCATGCAGCAGATGCCCGAGCAGTATTCGTTGTGGTTGGAGTCGCGGCTACCCACACAATGAATAATGGCCACCGACTGGGGTTCCGTCTTCCCGTCCCGAAGCACAATCTTCCCTCCCGTCGGACCGGCCGCGTTGCACATCCTTTCGAACTCCAAAGCGGTGAAGACGTTAGCCAGCCTTCCGTAGCCATACTGCGGAATCTTCCGGCAGTCGAACATCTTCCAGCCGGTGGCCACAATGATATTGCCGACTTCCAGTTCCAAGACCTCGTCCTGTTGGTCGAACTTAATGGCGCCGGTGGGGCAGAGCTTTTCGCACGCCCGACATTTTTGACGCTCAAAGTAAATGCACGAATTGACGTCGATTACGGGGATTCTCGGCACGGCCTGGGGGAAAGGAGTGTAAATGGCCTTGCGATAGCCGAGACCCGCCTCAAAATCTTCATCCACCACTTTGCGTGGGCATTTCTCCACACAGATGCCGCAGCCCGTGCACTTGTCTTCCTCCACGTAGCGAGCCTTTTTGCGAACTTTCACCTTGAAATGCCCTACCGAGCCGCTCACCTCTTCCACTTCGGAATAGGTCAGGAGGGTCACGTTGGGGTGCTGGCCCACCTCGGACATCTTCGGCGTGAGGATACATGCAGAGCAGTCCAGGGTTGGGAATGTTTTGTCGAACTGCGCCATGTGCCCGCCAATGCTGGGGCTGCGCTCCACGAGATACACGGGATAGCCGGCGTCGGCCAGTTCCAGCGTGGCCTGCAAACCCGCGATACCACCTCCAATGACCAGGGTGGCGGGGTTGACCCTCACGAAGAAGGGTTCCAGGGGTTGCTGACGTTTGACCCGCTCGACGGCAGCAGCCACCAGGGCCTTGGCTTTTTCTGTGGCTTTTGCCCGATCCCGCGAAACCCATGAGACGTGTTCACGGATGTTCGTCATCTGACAGAGATACGGGTTCAAGCCTGCGTTCTCACAGGCCCGGCGGAAGGTTTTTTCATGGAGATGCGGTGAGCAAGCCGCCACCACCACCCGGGTGAGTCCCTCCTTCTTGATGTCCTCTTCGATCATCGCCTGACCGAGAGAGGAACACATGAACTTGTAGTCCCGGGCAACCACGACGTCTTTGAGATTGGCCGCGGCCCACCGGGCCACCTCTTCCACATCCACCATGCCCGCGATATTGCTTCCACAGTGGCAGACATAAACGCCTACGCGTTCGGCCATGGGGAATCTCTCCTCAACTCGATGTGTGCCGTAAATTCCGAGGTTGGTTTCCTTCACGTTGCTCCGACGCGGCTCTAATTTGCCTCAGGAGCACCTTTTCCTTTTCCCGTTCCCTTTTGTCCCTCCCGGATCGTCCCTCACCGTCCAGCGACCGCGTTTTCGGCGTCATGCGGCGGCGGGTGCCGCGAGTTTTTGTTTGAGAACCGGTTCGGCCGGTACGATTTCTTTGCCGAAGCCAAGCTTCTTCCAATCCAAACCAAAGGCGACTCCCAGAAGCTGCGTGAAGAAAATGATGGGAATCTGATAATTGGTGCCAAAAAAGCTGTTGACGCGACTCTGATAGGCGTCCAGGTTAAGCTGGCACATAGGGCACATGCAGACGATGACGTCCGCTTTGTAGTCAGCGGCATTGTGGAGCAGACGGCGAATGAGTTCGAACGCCTGCGGCTCGCTGATCTGCGTCATGTGCCCGCCGCAGCAATGGGCCTTCACCGGGAAATCAACCGTTTCGGCCCCGAGCCACTTCATGAGTTCGTCCAGCTTGGTGGGCTGCTCGGGATTATCGAAGCCGTTGTAGGGGCGAACAATCTGGCATCCGTAATAACACGCGACCCGTAGTCCATTGAGGGGCTGAACCACCTTATCCTTGATGGCGGCTTCTCCGATGTCGGTGTAGAGAAGATCAAGCAAATGTCGGACGCGCACCCGACCGGGATCATAATGCAGCCCGCCGGCAGCCAGGCAGGTGTTGATCTTCTTTTCCATCTCCGGGTGTTCCTGCATGATCTGGTCCACCTTTCGGAGGTTGAGGTAGCAGGCGGCACACGGAGCCACCACCTGTTTGAGGTCCGGCTCCACGAGGGCCAGATTCCGGGCGATGACTGCACAGGCTGTCAGTTCATCCTGCGTGAAATACTCGGTAGCGCCGCAGCAATTCCAGTCGTCGATCTCCCGCAGCTCGATGCCCAAGAGATCGGCCACCGACCGCACGGAGAGGTCGTAAGCGGCACTGGAGCATTCCAGAGAACAACCAGGGTAATAGGCGTATCTCACGACTGATGCCCTCCGAGTTCGCGTGCTTTGCGAATGATGGCTTGAAGCTGATCAATGTTCTTGATGCGGGTCGGCGAGAGAGCCATTCTGCCCCGGGTGAACATGGATAACCCAAGGGGTCCCATCTTGAGCATGGCCAGCGGACGGTTGAACAGGTAATACCGGCTGGCCAATCCCAACTCGAAGCTCCGCCCATATTTGTCGAGCAGATCCGTAAAAGTTTTGGCGAGAGCCGGCGCGTCGGTATCGCGGTACATCCGCTCCCGAATGGCGATCCGCTTCAATCCGTACATGATGTCGGTGATAGGGATTTTTTGCGGGCAGCGGCTGACACAGAAATAGCAAGAGACGCAAAACCACATGGTGTTCGCTTTGAGGACCTTCTCCCGCTCGTTGGCGGCAATCATCGCAAAAATGGTGCGGGGGGTGTATTCCATGTCGGCCCCATTGGGGCAACTTCCGCCGCACGTGCCGCACTGCAAGCAGCGAACGATGCGTTCGCCACCGGGCACTTCCCGGATAATCTCGTGGAAGAACGGCGACCCTCGAAGCTCTAATGTTGTTCCGACCATCGAGTCACCCCATGCAGCAATTTTTACAGGTGCAATTCACAGCTTCCTGTCGATAGGACGTTAAAGCAAACAGGATACCATTTACCGAAAATGAGCTATATTTTTTCCGATGTTATTGATAGGACGGTACTTATGAAACACAAGCGGTGTTCAAAAAGCGGCGGGCTGGGGCGGCAAACTCGCGAACTTCCGCGACTGGTCGCGGATTTCCGAGGGGCTCGCTCATGATTGAATAGAGAAGTAAAAAAATCGGATTACTCGGCATCCATGTCGGGGGTGTGAATATCCACCTGACCGTGGAGATGCTCTTCACTCCCCGGCGTCGTAAGCACCTTGTACAGGCACCAGACGAGCAGCGCTGTGGCTCCCCCGACCGACAACAGCATGACGATCCAGCCCCCGAGTGTCATATCACAACCTCCTCCTGGCTGGCCTCGATCCGGCGCCAGTTCTTCACGGATTGGGCAATCAGCAAGGCGAAAAGGATTCCCACGGCCAGAATGAAAATGGCCAATCCGCCGACCACCGGATCAGTGAAAAGCGGCCTGATGCGATTCTGCTCCGGAGACGTGACCACAAAGTTCTGACGCAACCACAGCAAAAACACGACCAAAAGATACAGCGGTGTGACGTACTTGATGATGTATTTGTAAAATTCGGGAATTTTGATTTCGGCTCCCCGGCGAAGCTCGGCCATGCCTTTTTCCAATCCCAGGACCCAGCCGAAAAGAATCGTCTGGAATGTGGCCAGGAGGTAAATGGCGAAGGTGCCGATCCAAAAGTCCAGAGTATCAAGTGCCACGAAATCTTTTGAGAAGATGACAACCCCGGCCGATCCAACGGCGGTGATGAATCCAAGCACAGCCACCGATGCCCGACGGTTCAGCCCGAGCCCTTCCTCCAGCAGAGCCACCGCTGGTTGCAGCATGGAGAGAGAGCTGGTGATCGCGGCGAGAAAAAGCAAAAAAAAGAACAAAAAGCCGAACAGTTGTCCCAGGGGCATTTGATTGAACACATTGGGAAGAGCCATAAATCCCAAAGCAAAGGGATTACTCAGTTGCGACCCGATCTGAGGACCGAGAAACACAAAAGCCGCTGGGACGGTGATCAGTCCCCCCAGCACCACTTCACAGAATTCATTCCCCGCGCATGCCGTCAAACTGGAGAGCGCGATGTCATCGTCCTTCTTTACATAACTGGCGTAGGTGATGATAATTCCGAACCCCACAGAAAGTGAGAAGAAAATCTGACCCGCGGCTTTCATCCACATTTCGGGATCGGCAAGCCCTTCCCAGAATGATTTTGGTACTTCTCCGGGGGCTAGCATGGCAGGGGTTTTTACGGGGTTCCACAGATAGCCAAGGCCGTTGAGAACGTTCTGGTCGGGCTTGGTCGGATCCGGTGTTCCCAGCGTGAGCACGCGAATCAGAATGATCACTGCGCAGATGACCAGGGCGGGCATCGCCCAGCGGCAAAACCACTCGATGCCTTTACTCAATCCCCGGTAAATAAGGATGAAGTTCAGGATAAAACAGATGACCAGGAAAAACACGGCCGATCCGAGCAAACCTTCACCTGGTGTGGAGAGCGATTCGCCGTGGGCATGGAGTCCCACAAAATGCTCGAAAAACTGTTTGTACCGCTCGGCATCTGCCCCGAAATTCATTGCTCCGAAGAGATACCGGGTGGCATACGCCAGACACCAACTCTCGATGTAGACGTAATACATGTAAATGCCCACCGGTACAATCATCGCCAGCACACCAAAATACGGGGCGGCACGATTCTTCCAAATGACCCGATAGATGCCGGGTGAAGAGTTGTGGCCATGCATCCCGCCGTAGCGTCCCATGGCCCATTCTGCAAAGGCGATGGGCAAACCCAGAAAGAGAAACGCGCAGACATAGGCCACCATGAAAGCGCCGCCCCCGTACTGGGCAGCCAGGCCGGGAAAACGCAGGAAGTTTCCCAGGCCCACGGCGCTTCCTGTGACCGCTAGAATCGCCCCCAGGCGAGTGGTCCAGGTCTCTCGCTGTTTGCGCTGTTGCATGAACAGTCCTCTTCAGGCGGCTATCCAGCAGGGGTTTTTTCTATCAAGGCCAAATTTGGCGGTTTTGAAAGTCGCGCAACCTTCAGTGCGAGGAAGAACTTTCATTATCCTCACTCAAAAGTGAGTCTCAAGAGCGCAACTCCTTTGATTTTAGCCTTTAAATTGCATTGCGACGCTAATTAAAAGATAGCGGGGAGCATTCTGAAAACGGCGCGCCAAGTCTTAAGGA
This sequence comes from Thermogutta sp., assembly GCF_039793925.1. Classification (GTDB taxonomy): domain Bacteria; phylum Planctomycetota; class Planctomycetia; order Pirellulales; family Thermoguttaceae; genus Thermogutta. The sequence goes on from NZ_JBAMME010000252.1 coordinate 11,465, forward strand.
TTCACGCCCGGTTCTCAAGATCGGCCGCGTGGCTTCCCTGATGGCTCGTCAAACCAAGCCGACAGTGTCACTCCCCTTGGCCGAAGCCCCACCTCAGGCGGTTATATCCGCCATTAGGGCGAGAATCGCGCTCACCGGTCGCACGAATGGAAGTGCCCGGCAATACAGCCCAGCGGATTTTTCGCAATTCTCCTTGCCTAAAATGTTGCAAAGGCATATGATAATCATGAGTGAGGTTCTCGAAGCAAAGGGCGCGGCATCCGCAAGCGTCGGGGTGGGGCGTGTGGCGGTGTGCGCACGGGAGACGGTTTTTATGACCGGTGTCGTTGTAGAATCCGATATCGACATCCTTGATTATCTCCGCACCGCGGGTCCGGCGACGGTGTCCCAGCTCGCCCGACATTTTTCGGTGACCCCTACGGCGGTGCGCCAGCGGCTTGGGCGTTTGGTGGCGGAAGGGTTGGTGGATCGCTTCGTTCAGCGGGAAGGTCGCGGCCGACCACGCCACGTGTACCGAATCACCGGTAAGGGACGCCTCCGCATCGGCTCCAACTACGCCGACCTGGCCTGCGCATTGTGGCACGCCATCCGTAAAATTCCCAACGAGACCATACAGAAGCAGATCATCAACATGGTGGCTGATGAACTCACCCGCATGTACCTCCCTCAGATGAGTGGGCTGACGGCGTCCGAACGCATGGGTGACGTCGTGCGTATTCTGGGACAGCGGCGGCTGCCGTTTCTCGTGGAGAGCGGAGCTTCTCAACGTGCAGGAATTGTGGCCGAGGCGAGCAATAATGATTTAGGCGGCCCAGCGTGCTCCGCGGACGGGAGCGCGGGGGCGGGTTTCATAGGTGCGTCGCAGTCTGGAAGTAGCCCGGGACCAAGGTCGCCTGCATTAATTGCGGCAGCCTGTCCGTATCCCGATCTGGCGGAAGTTGACCCATCCATCTGTGAGTTCGAGCGGATCTGGCTCAGTGAGCTTTTGGGGGCTCCGGTCCAACTGGCCGAGTGTCGTCGGGATGGCGGTCACCGCTGCCGGTTCGAGGTGGTCTCTGTTGACACCTGAATGGTGGACCGGTGGGGGAGTCGTCAAGTATAGTAGACGGGTTGGGTTGCTGCTCCTTCGTAAAGTTCCGTTCCAGGGGGAGAACAGCAGAAAATAGAGCGGTCGCCAGCATCGGTCGAGAGTTTGGGAAGACAGCGAAATATGACGCAGCCGTGGATTGAAGGTCGATTCGAGGATGGTTTGATGATCACGAGCCTGGAGCAGGCCATCAACTGGGCTCGGCAGGGAAGTTTATGGCCGCTGACGTTTGGACTGGCGTGCTGCGCGATCGAAATGATGGCCACCGGTGCCAGTCGGTATGACATCGATCGTTTTGGGGCGGGGGCGTTTCGCGGCACACCACGGCAAGCCGATCTGATGATCGTGGCAGGGACGGTCACTTTCAAGATGGCCAGCCGGGTGCGGCGGCTCTACGATATGATGCCGGAGCCTAAATACGTCATCGCCATGGGGGCCTGCACGCTGGGTGGTGGTCCTTATTTTGAATATGGTTACCACGTCGTCAAAGGGGTCGATCTGGTGGTCCCCGTGGATGTGTATGTACCAGGGTGTCCCCCGCGGCCGGAGGCCTTGCTGGAAGGTCTGATGCGACTACAGGAAAAGATTCAAATGCAGAAAATCCGGAGGGCCTCGGGCCCGGAAGACACTGAAAGGCTGCCGATCCCCCAACACACGGGGTATGTCGATATCCCTGAATCAACACTCGTATTTCGTCATCAACAGGTAAAGAAGGTTGCTGGAACGTGATCGCAGAAACGAAAGAAAAACCACCGCACATGAACCCAGAAACTCTATCCGTCATTGATTTGCATGTCAGTGTCGATGGGAAACCGATTCTTAAGGGCGTGAATTTGACCATCCGGCGAGGAGAGATTCACGCGCTGATGGGCCCTAACGGGTCGGGGAAAACGACCCTCGGTCTGGCGATTATGGGGCATCCCCGGTACCAAGTCACACAGGGGCGGATCGAGCTGGATGGCGAGGACATCACTCAATTGGAACCGCACGAGCGGGCACGTCGGGGACTGTTTATGGCGTTTCAGCGGCCAGTGGCGATCCCCGGCGTGCGTTTGGCCGATTTCCTGCGCCACGCGGTCTCCAATATCCGCAACCCGAACCGAAAGGAAGGCGAAGAACTGATTCCCATGCGGGAGTTCCGCAAAGAACTGCGGGAAAAGATGGAAATGCTCCGCATGGACCCGGAGTTTGCCCGCCGTTACGTGAATGACGGTTTCTCGGGAGGTGAGATGAAAAGGGCGGAAATCCTGCAGATGGCGCTTCTTCGTCCGAAATTCGCGATCCTGGACGAAACAGATAGCGGTCTGGACGTGGACGCTGTCCGCCTTGCCAGCCAGAGCATCGCCGAAATCGGCGCCCGCCAAATGGGGCTGCTCATCATCACCCATCATGAGCGGCTCCTGGAACACAATCCGCCGGATTACACGCACGTGATGCTGGCCGGCCGAATTGTTGAGACGGGTGGCCCGGAGCTGGCGGAAAAACTCCATCGCGAAGGGTATGATCAGCTTCGCGAGAAGTATCCCGAAATTGCGGCCGAAGAGGCGGCCATGGCGGGCAAAGAAGCGGTTTGACCGCGCGGACGCCTGGTTTCCGCGATTAACAAAAAAAGATCACTGACTCTCCTTATTTGGAGGATAATTTCATGGCAACCAAAGTGGACGTCATCGGCGAAATCAATAAGTACGATTTTCGCGCCGAAGAGCGATATGTTTACCGTGCCCGGAAGGGGCTCGACCGCGACATCGTCGCGGAGATTTCCGCGATCAAGAACGAGCCCCAGTGGATGCGGGAGTTCCGCCTCAAAGCGCTGGAGATCTTCGAATCCAAGCCCATGCCCACCTGGGGCGGCCACATCGATGTCAACTTCCAGGATATTTACTACTACATCAAACCGACCGAGCGTCAGGAGCATTCCTGGGAGGAATTGCCAGAAGAAATCAAGAAAACCTTTGATCGGCTGGGTATTCCCGAAGCGGAGAAAAAATTCCTCGCCGGGGTCAAGGCCCAGTACGAAAGTGAAGTCGTGTATGGATCTTTGCGGGAAGACCTCGCGAAGCGGGGGGTGATCTTCACCGACATGGATACTGCCGTCCGCGAGTATCCGGACCTGGTCCGCGAGTATTTCGGGACGGTCATCCCACCCACAGACAACAAGTTTGCGGCGTTGAACTCGGCAGTGTGGTCCGGTGGGTCGTTCATCTATGTTCCGCCGGGGGTCCATGTGGAGTATCCGTTGCAGGCCTATTTCCGCATCAACGCTGCGCAAATGGGTCAGTTTGAGCGGACGCTCATCATCGTCGATGAAGGGGCGTCCTGTCATTATGTGGAAGGTTGCACCGCCCCCATGTATAGCTCGGAGAGTCTCCATGCGGCGGTCGTCGAGGTGATCGCTAAGCGGGGAGCACGCGTCCGATATACAACCATCCAGAACTGGGCCAACAACATCTATAACCTGGTGACCAAGCGCGCCGTGGCTTACAGAGATGCCCTCGTGGAATGGGTGGACGGCAATCTGGGAAGCCGATTAACCATGAAATATCCGGCCGTGTACATGGTGGAGCCGGGGGCACGAGCAGAAATCCTGTCGGTGGCGTTTGCCAGTAAAGGCCAGCATCAGGATGCCGGATCCAAGGTCATCCACGCAGCGCCGTACACTTCCAGCCGTATCGTGTCCAAATCGATTTCGAAGGCCGGTGGACGCTCGAGTTATCGCGGATTGGTTAAGATCGAACGGGGAGCCAAAAAGTCCAAGTCCAACGTGGTGTGTGATGCGCTCATCCTCGATCCGTACAGCCGGAGCGACACCTACCCTTATATCGAGCTGGAAGAGCAGGACGTCATGATCGGCCACGAGGCGAGCGTATCCAAAATTGGGGAAGAGCAGCTCTTCTACCTGTGCAGTCGCGGCCTCACCGAATCCGAAGCCAGCACCATGATTGTGGCGGGCTTCATCGAACCGCTTGTGAAAGAGCTTCCCATGGAATACGCCGTGGAAATGAATCGCCTCATCGCTCTGCAAATGGAGGGAAGTGTGGGCTGAGCGATGGGCGAGCGTTGTCGCAGTGAGCTGTCAGATTTCCCTTTGTGATTCCACGATTGCTATGGTTCTTCCCGATTTAAAACAGGATTTGCATTTCACCGCGGAGGGTTTCCACACCGTCATCCTGCCGCGCCCTCAGCCGGAGTGGGCTCGGGAATTGCGAACACAGGCGTTCCAAGCGTTCCAGGAACTTCCCTGGCCCAATCGGAGCATGGAAGAATGGCGGAGGACGGAACTGCGGATCTTCCATCTGGAGAACTTTGTCTGCTGGGCTCCGACACCGGATCCTTTGCCGGAAATCCCCTCGGCACTCGCTCCGCGTCTGGAAACAGCAGGTCGGATTGTGACCCTCAATGGTCGGAAAATTTCCAGCACCGTGGAAAGCGACCTCCTTCGGAAGGGCTTGGTCATTGAGTGTCTCGAAGATTCCCTTTCGGGTCCGCATGAGGAATTGATCCGCCAGCACTTGTGGCGCCTTTTCGATTGGCGGGCGGATAAATTCTCCGCGCTCCATGCAGCTTTTTGGACGGGGGGAACCTTTATCTATGTCCCTCGTGGATTGAAAGTGGAACAGCCGATCCTCCACGTGGCGGCATTGGCCTCCAACCAGGCTGATGTGGGTCACACGCTCATTGTCGTGGATGAAGAGGCCGAGGCCACTGTGGTTACCGAGACCTCCAGTCTCGATCCCGGGGCGGAAGGACTTTTTTGTGGAGGGATCGAGATTTTCGTTCGGCCCGGCGCTAGATTGCGATACGTCAATTTTCAAAATTGGAACCAAAAAACTTTCCATTTTGCTCGACAGAAAGCTGAGGTGGCGGAACGCGCTTTTATGGAATGGACGCTGGGAGCGCTCGGCGGTCGATTGGCCAAGGTCAATCAGGAACTCGTGTTAAATGGCCCGGAGAGTGAAGCGATTGTCAACGGCGTCATGTTCGCCGAGGATCGGCAGCATCTGGCTTACCATACCCGACAGGACCACCGAACGGGCCAAACCAAGAGCGATCTGCTCTACAAAGGAGCGCTCCAGGACCATGCCCATCTGGTGTGGCGGGGGATGATTCGGGTGGAGCCGGGGGCTCTCCGATCGGACGGCTACCAACGCAACGATAATCTTATGCTCAGCGATACAGCCCGGGTGGATTGCATTCCGGGATTGGAGATTCTGGCGGACGACGTCCGGTGTACCCACGGAGCAACCGCTGGACGTGTGGACGAGGAAGAGATTTTCTACGCCCAAACCCGGGGGCTTACCCGGCGGGAAGCGACCCGCTTGGTCGTGACGGGATTCTTCCAGCAGGTGCTGGACCGCATCACAATCGACAGCGTGCGAGATGCGCTAGGCGACATCATTCAGCAGCGGGTGCGGGAATATCGGAGCCGCGAGTGAAGCGGGTTCCGCGTGCCCGGCACGCTCTTAAACCGCTTTCCACAGGCCGGCATTCGTTTGAACCCATTTTTGTACGGCGGATGGCCATTCGGGACGGAGTCATAACAGGAATAAGCAATTCTCATTCAGAGAGGGTGTGTGAATGGGCGAGTTGGTCAAAGTCTGTCGTGTCTCTGATTTGCCCGATCCGGGCAAGGCAGTGTTTGACGTCGACGGTCGCATGATCGCCGTCTTTCACGTCTCGGGGACGTTTTGGGCGATTGACGATGTGTGCACCCACGATGGTGGTCCTCTAGCGGAAGGGGAGCTCCGCGGTTACACCATCATCTGCCCGCGACATGGGGCGCAATTCGACATCCGCACGGGTCATGCCAAAACCATGCCAGCGGTCAAAGGCGTAACCGCTCATAAAGTCGTGGTGCAGGGAGAGGATGTGTACATCGAGGTGAACGAATCGGCCTGAAGATAGGCGGAGGATCTGGCGTGGCGATCCGCGAAGAAACTGTGTGGGAAGCCCTCAAACAGGTGCGCGATCCCGAGATTGGGATTGACCTAGTCAACCTCGGGCTCATCTACGAGGTGCTAGTGACAGAAGAAAACGGCAAGTCCAATATCTACGTCAAAATGACGATGACCAGCCCTGCATGCCCTTCTGGGCCGCGAATGGTTCAGGATGTCAAGGATGTGCTCAAGCAGCTCGGGGAAGAGGTGGGCGAAGTCACCGTGGAAGTGGTCCTCAGCCCACCCTGGACTCCGGATCGTATGTCCGAAGAGGCACGGGAAGAGCTGGGATTCTATTAAAAGCTGCCAAACCTGCGCAAGCGACCGAACCCCGGAAGCAGTTTGTAATCGGTAGATCTGCCATCCTTCAGGGGAAACAAGCCGTGTTTAAATTCGTAGCTATTGGGGCCGTTTAGACAATCCCTAACTCTCTGCCGGTGGCAGCCCGGACACAAAACGTGGCGACATGCCGGAGCTTGATCACGCTCCTGGGCGGGTTTCGTGTGCCGCCGTCTTGATACCTTCTTGTCAACCTGTTGCGCAATTGATGCATGCGGTAACCTCCGACGTCCTTTTCACCTCCAAAAAATAGAGCGTTTTTTGATCGCTGTCTGCCGATTTTAGCAATGAAATCGGTTGCATGCTTGGTGCGCTCTGGATTTTGCAGGTGACTCGTTTAACGTATTGGCATGGAAATCTACGTCTGTAAAAAAGGGAAAAATAGGTTCTTGAAAGAAAATGTAGAATTTGGGTTCTTGTTACGCTAAAGTGAAAGCATAGGGGTAATGGTGATCAGTGCCAACTCCCAGGGTGAACCGTCGGGACAACACGAATCCGGGTTTCAACGGAGGGCGCCAATGTCCGACGTTTTCCAAAAATGCTACCGATTTCTGGAGAATCCGTTCGCGGGAGGCGAGGACAAAACAGAGAACCACGAACTGGCGGAGATGGTTTATACGGCTGTTTCTCCGCCCGACAATTCCGGCCCCTGGATGGAAGTGGATGGCAGGCGTATTCTGCAGTTTGGTTCTAATGACTATCTGGGTTTGGCAAGCCATCCGGCTGTGCGGCAACGGGCAGCAGAGGTGGCGGCGGAGTATGGAATCGGGCTGCCCATGGGATCGCGCTTGTTGACCGGTACCGTTGCCCATCACCTGGAGTTGGAAGCCAAACTCGCACGATTCAAACAAACTCAGGCGGCCATCGTTTTTTCGGCCGGTGCGCTGGCCATGATGGGGACTCTGGCGGCCCTTTGCGGTCCGGAAGATGTTCTTTTTATCGACGAGTTCGCTCATGCTACGCTCAAGTTTGGAGCCCGGGCCTCTACCGCGACCATTCGCGTCTTTCGTCACAATGACGCCAACCATCTGGAAACGTTGCTCCAGCGAACACAGACCCGCGGGGGCCGCGTTGTGGTGGTGGACGGTGTCTACAGCATGCAGGGGGACGTCGCGCCACTCCCCGACCTTGTGGATCTCCGCCGTCGATACGGTTTTCGCCTGCTGGTGGATGATGCCCATGCCAACGGTGTCTTCGGGCCGCAGGGACGGGGAACGCCTTTCCACTTCGGAGTGCAGGAGGAGGTCGATCTCCACCTGGGGACCTTCAGCAAAGCATTCGGAACCATCGGCGGGTTCGTCGCCGGCCCGTACGAGGTGATCACTTATCTCCGTTATCACGCCCCCACCTATATCTTCACGAAAGCCCTTCCGTTGGTAGTGACTGAAGCGACCAGCGTGGCTCTGGAGCTGCTGGAAAAGGCGGACGACCGGCGGGCAAAACTGTGGCAAAATACGAAACACCTTCAGCAGAGCCTCCGCAACGCTGGGTTTCACCTGGGCAACACGCAATCGCCGATCACGCCTGTTCTTGCAGAAGGCACAAAAGCCCTCTACTGGGCCTATCAACTCAGGGAGAAATTTGGCATCTGGGGAGCCCCGGCAACCTATCCCGCGGTGAAAATGGGAACCTCGCTGTTGCGGTTAGTGCCGACGGCACTCCATGAGCCGCAAGACATCGATTTTCTCGTGAATAGTCTCGTGGCCATCGAGTCGGCTCTAACACTGGGCAGCCTCATGCCGGTTATCTGATCAGGAAAGCCGCGGAGCTTTGCCCCAACTGAGGTGCCGACAATGCCCCGCGGCTAAGAACCATCATCCCGAGCTGTGTACCTGAGTTCGGAGCGTTTTTCAATTTCACCCCTGCCCAGACCTGCGAGAGATGCTAAGATTTCTCTGGAGAAAGGGGACATTCGGGCGGCTGAGGCAGTGGCGCACACCTCTCGGCCGGGACAGGCAGATAGTCGCCATACTTCCCACATTGCTATTTCGGATTCTTCGTTTGATTTCGTGTCGCAATGAGGCGGGAAAACGACAATGAAGCTTCTGGAAGCCATCCGGACGATTCTCTCATCTTTGGTAAGCCTGGTACTGCTGGCAGTGGTGGGCGGAGGCCTGTATTTTGGCTACACGCTCTATGAGCGTTCGCGTCACGCCCAAGATGAAGTCCAGAAGAAACTGGCGGAAAAGGAGTCAGAAGTCGCCAAGTTGACGGTCGAATTGCAGGCCAAGCAGGCGGATCTCGCGGAAAAGGAGACGCAAATTGCACAATTGTCTTCCGACCTGCGATCCGCCCAGGAAGAGCTGCAGAGGAAAGAAAAAGAAATTCAGCGGCTCAATACGGCGATACAGCTTTTGAAGGTGGACCGGCGGGTGGCGTTCTTGGACGTCCTTTCCCAGGAGAAGGACCAGACAGGTGAGCAAGTAAAAACAACGGTGCGGTTTGTGGAAGTGGACAACGAAGGTCGCCCCGTTGAGCCACCGCGGACCTTCGCCGTCCTTGGGGACAAAGTTTACGTGGACGCCCTGGTGATCAAATTTGCCGACCATTTCGTGGAGCAGGGGGATCCGCTCCGGACAGCCTCGCTGTGTCTGTTTCAGCGAATTTTCGGAAATCTGCAGGCCCCGGAGAGCGGTGTCCGCATCGACCGCGAGAATGATCAGCCTGCCGTCTATCGCACGAGCCAGGTGAAGTCGGATTTTGAGCGGGAATTGTGGGCACAGTTCTGGGAGTTTGCGAAAAACGAAGCCAAAGCACGGGAGGCTGGCATCCGGGCTGCCCACGGAGAGGCTGTGTACGTGCAAGCCGTGCCGGGGACGCGGTACCGCCTGTCGCTGCGAGCATCCGACGGGTTGTCGATTGTCCCGGAAGGTCCCGTCCCGGATCTGTCTGGTAGGACCTTGTAGATCCCGGCAAGTAAGGTTCTCCGGCAATCTTTTCCAGCAGAAAAACGGGCAAAATCTGCCGATCGAGCGGCAACTTGTGCCGACCGGTGCCGTGATTTTCGGGGTGAGGAACGTCCCGACGGGAAGGCGAAAACAGCCCATTCCCGTTTGGTGAGCTTCTGAATGGGCTTATCCGCGTTGTGAAAATTACCGCTTTTAGCGGTACCCTTTTCCATGTTCGCGCAAGCTGGGGCGGCGTGAAGTTACCGCGGCCCTTTTGCCGCGGATTGAGCGCCTCAAGAGGGCTCTCGGCGCGGCTTTTGCAAAAACGTTCCTTTCGGACGCTATGATGGCGGGTCTGTCTGGTAGTTTTCCCCAGCGGAGCCTGTCTCTGCTGCGCGGGCGGTAGGTGAAATCCTGACCAGGCATTGTCATTGCCGCATATTTTCCAGCCAAGGAGCGGGTCGACGCAACTGACCACAAGGAAGTGAGACGATCATGCAGATTCCAGGACTTCTCATTCGCGGCTTGCTGGCCGGTGGGCTGGGAGCTTCATCACGAACGGGATCAACAGAAGCTGCGCAAACAGCCCAGACTAGCGAATGGAATTCTACCAGTGCGATTCTTGCTGGCCTGCTGGCGGGAGATGACGGTCGGCTCTCTCTCGTGCGCGGTATTCTCGCAAGTTACGATGTGACGCACATCACGCCCCGACAGTTTTCGGAAATGTTGGAGAAAATGCGAGACGCGGGCCTGATCACCGACGCCGAGTTCAATGAGCTGGCCAAAATCCGCATGGACCTCAATGAGGCCGGTGTCGAGCCCGACGAGGCCATGGATCTGCTCAGCTTTTACCAGCAGCGATTACGGCGACTTGAACTCTGGGGTGAAGAGGACCTGGATGGAGCACTTCCGGCACTGCGAACGGCATGGGAGAAGCGGCTCCAGTGGCTGGAGAAAGTGGCCACGGCCCGGCAAAATGCAGCCGTCAACCTTCCGCCACACTCTCCGGCCGTTAATTTAGACGAAATCGTTTAACCGGCGCGCTGGCTTATTCAATAATGGACGGAAACGGCAGGCCGCTTCGCTGCGAAAGATCCGCTCGAGCCGCTTCCAGAATACCGACAATGATCACAGTTTTGGCAGCAAAGTCGCTCAAAATTTTGTCAATTTTAGCTCGCGCGACATTGGGGTTTGGCATTTCTCCCAGGACCGCCAGAGTTTGACGAATGGTTTTGGAATACTCGTCGAAAAAGGTGGCCAGGGACTGTCCGGCGATGACTGCCCCTGGATCGACGTTTTCTACAGGCAAGTTGATGACCATCGCAGCGGCTCCCGCCAGCGAGTCCGCCCAGGCCTGAAGGATGAGGACCTTTTGCAGTGGTGTGGCCATGGGATTGTTGATAATGGCGGTTACTTGCTTTTCGTTAGAACTGACAGCTTCGGCCGCCGCTTTGAGGACCAGCCAATACGCGACGGTAGACGCCCACCGAATGGCTTCGGGTTGTTCAGATGCGCCACCATTTTTTGCAATCGGGGTTTGGGAGGAAAGATCGCTCACACGCGCGGTTTTCAATCGGGTAGCCACTTCCACAGCGGAGACGGCAAAGTTGAGGTTTTCAGACTGTACTCGTTTGAGCGTCGTGACCCCGATAACGCGGCCGGCGGCATCCACCAGTGGCCCACCACTGTTTCCCGGATTAACGGCGGCATCGGTCTGGATCCAGGGAATCTCGTCGTAGTCCTTAGAGAGAAAGTCAATCTCGCTCGTCCGACGGATAGAGCTGACAATTCCCCTGGTGATCGTGGCTTCCAATCCTTGGGGGGCGCCATAAGCGTACACGGTCTCGGTGAGTTTGGGGAAATCCTCGCGAAGCGTGAGTATGGCCGGGGGGTTCGCCAGACCATCTACCGCCAAAAAAGCCAGGTCACATCGTGGAAAAAGAGCTCCCCGCGCGATGGGATACATCTCTCCAGATCGCAATTTGACCACGATCTGCGACGCTCCCTCCACGACATGATAGTTCGTAACGACAATGGGGCAGGGATACGACGAACCCACGAAGAAGCCGCTTCCCAGCGAACCATTTCCGCTGAAGTCCTGGGCGATGATCACCACGCATGCGTTTTGCACCATTTCCAGCCAGCGTTGTGGACCGGCGAGTTCCTCCCCGCTTCCCCCGTTTGCTGGTGGACTTCCCGGCTGGGCGGCCGCTGGCTCAGAACGGGCTGCCGCCCTATTTTGGGGCTGGGGAGGTATTCCCTCCTCCGTCGGTTGTCTCAGGGCTGTCGGAGGCTTCGCTGGAATTTTTTCTATAACTGTTATTCCCTCCTCTTCGTGGATAGCGAAGGCATCCCCGCCCTGCCCTCCCAAAACTTGTGCGACCGGTTGCTGGTCATTCCCGTGAGTAGCTCCCGTTGCCGACGCGGGTCGTCCCCACCGCATCGCCACGATCCCGATTCCCGCCAGAAGACCACCGACCATGATGAGGAACAAGACGATGCCCGCGATCCACCAAAACGCGTGATGCTGTTTCCGGCGGAGCGCATGTGGCGGCACCTGAGCACCGTAAAGTGCTTGGGCCATGAGCGGTCGCTCGGCCCCGCTCGAATCGGCCGGCGCCATCACTGCGGCAGGCGGTGACCCAGCCGATTGGACGGCGCGGGGAGGAAGAGGTGGTGGAACGTTCGGCTTGCGGGGGTGACGGACCGACACCCCTTTCGCTCGTCGTATTTTCGCTGCCAACGCGCGCTGATCCACGTAAATGCGCTGTTCCCCATTGAAATAAAAAACCTTCGCTTCCGGAGGGACCTGCTGTGACGAGAAAATCTCTTGGAATTCTTTCGGGTTGAAGGGGCCGAATACTTGCCCGCCTGATTCGTAATACCAGGAGTTTGCCCGCTCAGACATGATTCGCCCTCCTCTAGACGCCCACTTTGTAGAAGATTGCATTATTGATTAAGCCACATAGTCATCCTAAATAGCTCCACTTTTATCGTCAACGCTGCGGACGATTCTGGAAGTCTACGTTCCAAGCAACAGCGGGCCAAGAAATCCCGTCTGCAGTGCAAAGATCGGCTGATTCGCGAAACCAGCCAAGCACAGAGGTATGCGGCGTTTTTAGCCAATGGCTAGAGACGGACAAGAAACGAACGCCGAAATTGAGGTTTTTCCTCGCTCACCCGAGCTCGATCAACTGAATCATAGACGTGTGAAATACGGTGTCGAAGGGTGACGCCCGATCAAAGTCGTGCTTCTCCGGAATTCTGCCCGATCGGTCCAACTCACTCACTCAGCAAAGGCAATCACAAGGGCGGTACAGGACATGCGGTCAGCAGCCTCGTGTAACGTCAGCGAAGATCGCGGAAAACTTTTTCAAAGTGCGAAATCGTCAATTAACGGGAGAGGGAACCTGAGCGACTCCATCGTCATACACGCTGTAGCTCAACCAGGCGGTGGCCCGGCATGGTCGATTCACCCGAAACCGTATCCAGTGGGCATGGAATCCCCTGGGAAATTCGTACGTGACGGTTTGTCCCGGCGGCACGTCAATGGCTAGCATTGGGTGAAAACCCCGATGATCAAAATCGACTTCCACCGTGAATCGGACGCTTTCCGAAGCCGTGTGCGACAGCTTCAAGCACTTCCGTTCGTATCCGGTCATCAGGAAGGGATCAGAAACGTCGTCAGGCCCAACTGAAGTATTCACCCAGGGGCCGCCTTCTCCGCGCGGTCGGCCCAGTTTCCAGAGATCGTCCAGGGCCCCGAACCACAAAGCGGGCTTTTCCGGTGTTACAAACACGTGGCCGTCATCGCCGGTGTCCGTGCGAACGCCCGCGAGCACGAGCAGTCCCCGCCATGAACAGAAGTCCATGATCCGTTTGCGGTGGGAAGCCACCGGTTTTATGCGGGACCAATCTGGCCGATTTCGGGGGTCGCGAGGGACTTCGTAAAACGTTCCCAGAATGTGGGCCAGAAAGCGCTCGGTGGCCACCTCTCGAACTGCACGCATCTGGCCAAGGTACTTTTCAAAAGCGGGATCGCCCTTGGGTAGTCGCCATCGGCGACCCTCGCCGTCCTGCACGATGGCCGAACCTTCATCCACCGTGAAATCACTTTGTATCACGGCGATCTGTTTCACTTCCTGGGAGCGATCTTCGGTCTTATTAGCTACGATCGGGCGGCCCTGAGGAGTGATGTCGACTTCAAAATACCCCTCTTCACTGCGCTTGCCAGTGGCCGCCACACGCTCGGCGAGGAATTGGAGCGATCGATTATGGGCTGCCGGCCGGATGAGCCCACCCCAGGAATCGGCTTGCTCATCCACATCCGCCAGTCCTTGAAAGATCGCCTGTTCGCTTTCATTCTCGATCCGCGGAGTGAAATAGTGGAAATAAACGGTGGCGCGGCAGTCAGCCGAGCCTTTGACCCGGATCCATTCGGCTCCTTCCTTGGGATCAAAGACAAACCAGCCGTAGCTGCGCGGAGGGACGCTGACCGACGGCCCGGCCGTCCAGGTCCCGTTTCCCTCGCGATCAAATTCAAAGGTGAATGTCACAATTTGGTCAGCATCGTGCGCAAGATGCACAACGCGCTGGCTATATCCGGCAAAAAGGAAAGGCTCCGAGGGTGTGTCGGCCGTCACCGCATCATTGACCCAGGGACCGCCCCAACCGGTGGCTGGTCCGAACCGATAAAGCTCTTCTACGGACCCAAACCAAAGATTGGATTGTGCCTGGCCGCACAGGGGATTGTTCATCATCGACGCATCATCAGCACCGAGGACGACACGGCCTTGCCAGTGGCAGAAATCGGGGATAATCCGCAAATGGGTGCACATCGGCCGAATGCCCTGCCGGTTGGCGGCCGAGAAATGCGGGGGAAAGTTGAACATCTGGCCGTGCATGCACATCATCCATCGGCCCGGCGCGATTTCGCGAATGCGTGGCCACTCCGTGAACCAACCGTGAATTGGGTCGAAGGTGTGGCTGCCCTTGGGCAAGCGGAATGTGAACCACGTCCCGTGGTCAAGCAGTTTGAGGATCACCGATCGCCTGTCCCAGCCGACGGCCCAAAGTGGACTTGTGTCGTCGGGGCTTCCTTCGATTCCTCCCGGCCCGGTCACATCGCAGAATTGCTTGCGTTCGATGATCCGCCAAGTCTTGCCATCCCATTCCGCGAGCACACCCGCCTCTTCCCCTGTGGCCGGTCCTCCCACAAGGAGGTTTTTGTAGCCGCTGGTTGGTCCTGCCTCTCCGTTGTTGGCAATGACAACGCGCCGCTGGGCTGTGTAACCACCCTTACCGTGCCAGCCGGGAACCGGCTTAGCGAACAATCGCCGCACGGCGAGAGAGCCGACATCCACTTCGTAGAGGGCACCTTCCATGTCATAAAAGTAGACCTTGTGAGCAGGATCTTCGAGATGCCGCATGATGGCGGTCATCCGGCCACGCAATTCCTGGAGATTAGCGGGACGCACATTCCGATTCCGGTCTATGAAGTACGGCCCAAGAATGAGCTGCTCCGACTCCCGATGAATTAATCGACCGGCGTGGGTTCCCCCTACGCTCTCCGGGTGGATGCGGACGTTCATGGCGGCATCCAGCTCGTAGAGTTTATCATTGCTGCCCTGGGTTTTGTGTTGGGGATAGGTGAGATACCAAAGCCGGTCGGCCCAGACGGCAATCGCGCCGATCCCGCATTCTCCGTGGTTTGGGCGATCGGCTGGGTCGGCAGGTTGATTGAAAACCGCCAGATGAGGATAAATCCCGCTGATCTGTATATATTGCGACTGGGATGGACCATCATTCGATGGCTCTGCACTCAGCAACCGCATCCCGCCCACAATAGCAGCGAAAAGAACGATATACGCCGCGTGGCCGCACTGAAGATGCTTCATTGTGAGAATTCTCCAGAGTGACTCTCCATTTGTTGTTGATTGGTGGGCCAGACTTCGCTGCACGATGTTGATAGTATGGATAAGTTGGCCCGACACGACAACATGACTCGACTTAAAAAGCGGGCTGATGTTGAGCAGCTTCGTTCCGAAAAGGTGGCATCCATGCCGTGTCCCAAGCGCATCACCCAACGGTTGAGGGAATTAGAGGGTGAGCAGTCTTTTCGTCAACACCCCAGGTGAGGGCAATTCATGAGCTACCCCTACGTTCTTGGTCACAATGTGCCACAAGGTGAGGGAGATTCCCGGCCTCCCACCGTTGGCGCGGGACGGAGGTGCCTCTATCATGAAGGTTTTCGGAGTAGAAAAAAAGCAGTTGGTGGGTCATACTCGGCGAAAAGGGTGTAGAATCGATGCGGACGAGGCCACGGACGAAATTTTATCACCTTTTGCACAATCGGCGGTGCCCAAAATGTGGGGCCAAACTCAACACGCAGCGGACGCGGTGCAAACGGTGTGCCCAGGTGGTCCCCCGACCCAAGAAGCCCAAATGATCCGGTTTGCTGCCGTCTGTCACGGTTGTTGGGCCGGCGACAAGACATCTTATGAAGTTTGAGACGAGCGGTTCCCTTCGCAGGAGGGGGCGACTCGGGCGGGGCCGTAAGTGAGTCAACGCGATTCCCAGCCGATTGATGTCGGCGGGACAATTCAGAGAATAATAGGGGCAATGCGCCATTCCATTCTGCACCTGGCTGATCTTCATCTGGGAGCTGCGCTGCAGCCCGACCTGGAGGAATGCTATCGCTCGCAACTCGCAGCCGCTCGGCACCAGCTTTTCGATCGCCTTGCCACTTGGATCGCTCGACAGGACTGCCCAGTCGGTTTAGTGCTGATTGCGGGCGATCTGTTCGATGAATACGCTCCCGAACTTAACCTGGCCGCGGGCGTTCGGGCTGCTCTGGGAAAAATCGCTCAGGTGGTTCCGGTAATCACTGTACCGGGCAACCATGACGAACTCAGTTACGCCCAGTGTGTGTATCGTCAGCCGGGCTGGCCGGGAACGCTCGTCCAAAACCCAGTTCCTGAAGTGGTGTGGCAAGGTGAGCTGGCGGGACGCCGATGCGCTGTGGTGTCGGCTGCCTATCAGGCTGGAAAAGTGCCTCCGGGACAGAAGTTGGCTCTTCCTCCTCGAGAAAAAATCTTTCCCACCAATGCTGACGATGTTCTTTTCATTGGCCTGTTTCACGCGACGGTGGCCGATCACTTTCCACCCCAGGTGAGTGCGAATGAACGCTGTTTCTGGATTTCTCACCAGGAAGCAGCCGAGCTTGGCTACGATTACCTGGCTCTCGGTCATATCCACACTCGACGAGAATGGTCGGCTAGGCGCTGCTTGGCGCATTATCCAGGACCACCGGTGGGACCCCGACTTTCCGATCCAGGAAGCGGTTGCCTGTCTCTTGTGAAATGCGGTCACGGTCACGTTCGTATTGAGCCATTTAAGGGGGATAATCTGTTAGGATGCGCCTGGGAGATTTTGAAAATCGAGGTTAAGCCGGATGAAGCTGCAGAGCAGCTTGGAAGGCGTATTTCCGGCCAAATTGGGGACGGCTTTTCAACAAGTTCCCTCACGCGGATTTATGGCGTTCGACTGACCGGGCGGACGCTGCGCTCTGATCTGGTCGATCAGGTCGAAGCTTTCATTCGGGAAAAGGCTATTCCCTGCGTAATCACGGAGGAGCGGCTGGAAAAACTGGAGCCCCCGAATATTGAGGCTCTGGCGGCTGAAGAGAGCCTTGTCGGATATTTCGTACGGCATTGGCAGAAATGGAAACAAACCAACAATGTTGCTCCTGAGGAAGGTGTCGCGGTCCTTTACGAGGGGCTTCTGGCCCTGGGATGGCGACGGACGGAGGGGCAAGCCAAACCATGACGCGGATTGTGCTGACAGCTCTGGAGGTGGTCAATTGCGGTCCCTGGCGGGGGCGCCATCGTTTCGAGTTTTCTGACCGGGGCCTTTCTGTGTACTGTGCCCCGAATGAGACGGGGAAGACCACATTGCTTCGACTCGTGGCGGCAATTCTGTGGGGACACGATCCACCTGACCGGAACTGGTATGTTGCCGAGGGGCCTTATGAGGCTGCCCTGGAATATAAGCGGATTCCAATCACCGATAATCGGGACGCTCTTTCTGAAAAATGTTACGGCGAGTTTCGGGTGCATCGCGATTTCTACACCTCCCGCGTGGAACTTCAAACCAGAAAGGAAGAAACTTGGGAAGTCGTTCGGCATTCTCGTCACCGGGCACGCGGGCGGACCGCTGATGCACAAGAGTGGACTTCTCACATCCAAAACTACTTTGCTCCCATTTCCGCAGAGGCGTTCGTCCGCCTGGCGATGCTGAGTCCTCCGTTTGATCCCCAATCCGACGGCCAGGGAGGGATCATCCAATCATTGATCGCAGGCGCAGGAGAGAATACGAAGGAGCAAGCCCAAAAAATCCTGCTCGACCGGCATCGGAAACTCACCAAAGAATCTCGTGCCGCCGGGCTTTCCACCGCCGATGCCCGCAATCCCGGTGAACTCGATAAACTGCGCGAAGAGAGGCAGAAACTCGAAACCGCAATCCGTCAGGCGGAGCAGCACCTCGAAACGGGACTTCGCATCCGCGAGGAAATTGAAGATCTGACTCGATCAATCAGCGATACGGAAAATGAACGTCAGGAAGTAAAGCATAATCTGGATGTCCTGGAGCGCGTGCGTCAACTCCGGAGGGAGCATCGAGCGAAAAAGGAGTCACTTGACCGCCTTACAAAAGCAATGGAAGAATGGCAAAGCTTGCTCGTGCAGGAAGCCGAACTGCGGGCAGCCGCGGAGCGGTTTCCAGAGTTTTTGCGGAAGGCGGCCCCGGAGGCAAGAAAACGGTGGTATGAACAATTGCAGGCCTATCGTGACCTGCTTCGGGACGTGGCCGAGAAAGCACAGCGACTCGCTTCTTCGGATCCCCAGGAACGGTTCACGGATGTGTGCCACTGGCCGGAAGACGCACCTCAGAAAATTGAACGTCTGCAGCAAGCGATCGACCACCTGAAAGACACTGAAGAACGGCTTGCTCAAGCTCGGTGGGAATGGCAGCGCGTTCAACCGGTGGTTGATCCCCGGCGTCAGTGGCCGGTTGTTCTGGGCGGAGCCGCCATCGTGGGCGGTGTGGTGGCGGGGGTCCTGTGTGTGCTCGGCTACCTCCTGGTAGGAGTGGTTGCGGGCTTGCTTGCGGCGGTGGCCGCAGGATGGGGCATCTCCCGGGTTTATCGGCCGACATGCTGGCCGACTGAGTACACCGCACGTCGGCAGGAGATGGAAGAATGCGAGAAGGAGGTTCGCCAGGCACGGGAAACCGTCGAAGAATTGTGGGGCGCCGTCGAATCGTGGGCCGGGACACGCGATCTCAACCGTCTCCATCAGGGACTGGGACGCTTCCGAACTTTCCTGGATGCCCGTGAAGAGTTTCGTCAGGAAATACACAGCCTGGAAGAAATGCAAGCCCGCTTGCTAATTTCAGCGGTACCGTCGGACATTCTCGACCTCTGTGGAATCCCCACACAGGAACGCGGCGATGCGGGACGGCTTTTGGGTGAGGAACAGCTTGCGCAGGGATTCGGGCTCCTGGACGATTTTGCCCAGTGGGAACAGAAGCACAGTTCACTCGACCAACAAAAAAACACGCTTTGCCGCAGCATGGGAGTCTCAACAGGACAGGAGTTAGAAGAGAATCTGAAGAAGGTTGAAGAGGATTTCCACGTCCTTCTTTTGGAGGTGGGTCAATTCAGACGAGAAAGTGCGCTCGCTGAAGAAGCGTGGGAATGGGATGCCAGCTGTTTGGAGCGTGAGGTGGGCCAGTTAGAGGAGAAGTTGACAAGGCTGGATAAGACTCTGGAAAAATTTCAGGCCCAACGCAACGATCGAGAAAGGGAACTTGCACGGTGGGAGGGGCAGAATATGGTCAACGTGGCTCAGGCCCGACAACAATTGGCTTCCATCGACGAACAGTTGACACAATTGGAGAACCGTGCAAGAGCGATTGCCCAGGCTTCCCAGTTAATTGAAGAGGCTTACCAGCTTTATTCGTCGCGCCACCGTGAGGCGTTCCAGAAGGGGATCAATCAACTCATGGGAGAGTGGACGGGGCGTCAGGATCGTGAGTTTTGCGTCGATGAAGATTTTGTCGTGAGTTTTCGGGTTTCCCAGCGAGATACAAACGGCGACGAACTTCTAGACTGGAAAAAGCTGAGTCAGGGCACACAGGATCAGCTTGCGCTGGCCATTCGCTGGGCAGTGCTCGATCGGCTGGCAGGGGAGGTTGTTCTGCCATTGCTACTCGACGATTGTTTCCACATGTGGGACGAAAATCGCCGGGAAAATCTGCGGCAATTCCTCCAGGCGCACCCCGAAAGGCAAATCATTCTGGTCACGCACGATGCTCGTTTTCTCTCATGGGGCCAGCCGGTTGTTCATTACACGTGAGAGTAACGTCTCGTGGGCCCGTGCAATTCATGGAGTTGGCTCTATGAATGGAGATGGCTCAACGAGACGTGGGACGAGGGCAGATGGCCCAGAGTGCAATAGGCGTGACTCATGAACCACCTGGGCACCGCCGTAAGTGCGTGCAACTTCGTCCAATTCTGCCGGGGGGAATTCATGAAGTCCCTTTATCGCCGTAGACTGGCGACGCGTGGGGCCACATCACTCATGGCACGTATTCAGACGCTTTTGCCAAATTTGCTCCCAAAAGGACTTGTCTTTCTTCTCCCTGTACGACCATCTGTTTTCAGTGGATGAATCGCTCTTCCATTAAAAACTTCGCCGCGGTCCATTGCATGGTATGGTCTGGCGGAGTACATTCAATCGCTTAGCTGGCCGGTAGAGGATTCCCCCAGTGATCACCCCGTATTACCACACGATGATTTGTCGAATCGCATTCTGACCGATCGTGGTTTCATGATTGCAGATTATTTGTGGCGTTTTGTTTCCCACTTGGCAGAGGAGTGATTGGTATGATGCTTCCGTGGAGAGAAATCGCGGTTTGTAGTTTAGCGCAGAGAGGTGGAGTCGTTGGAAAGGCGTCGAGGCTGGTTCTCCTTCTGACTGTTGTCGGCGCGATGGCCGGCGTGCTGCCCGATCGCGGTGCTCTCGGAGAAGACTGGTCGCAGTTTCATGGCCCCAATCGCGATAACGTTTGTACGGAGAGAGGACTGCTCCAGGAATGGCCAGAGGGTGGGCCGAAACTCCTGTGGACGTTAGAAGGTCTTGGCCGCGGGTATTCCACGGTCTCGATTGCCCAGGGGCGTCTGTACACGATGGGAGACCGGCCCGCGGGGGGTGGAGAGGCCCAGTTTGTTCTGGCTTTCGATCTGGCTACCCGCAAAGAGCTCTGGGCGACACGGATTGGACCGCCTCACCGCGACGGGGGCCCCCGCTGCACGCCTACTGTGGATGGCGATCGCGTCTACGCCATCGGCACGGACGGCGATCTTGTGTGCCTCGATGCAGCCACCGGCCGAATTCTGTGGAGCAAGAACTTCGCGCGGGATTTCGGCGGCAAAATGATGTCTGTGTGGCGGTATAGTGAGTCACCCTTGGTGGATGGGGAAAAGCTGGTGTGCACCCCCGGCGGAAAAGACGCCCTGCTTGTAGCACTGAACAAGAAAACAGGAGAAACGATCTGGAGGTGTCAGCCCGGCGATCTGGGACCCCGGGGAGCAGACGGAGCGGGGTACGCGTCCATCGTGCCGGCTGATATTCACGGCGTCCGTCAGTACATCACTCTGGTGGGAAGGGGAGCTGTCGGCGTGGATGCTGCCACAGGCAAGCTCCTGTGGAATTACAACCGCATCGCCAATAATGTGGCGAACATTTCCAATCCCGTTATCCACGGTGAATACGTCTTTGTCAGCACGGCGTATCGCACGGGGTGCGCCCTGCTGCGTATCAAGCGGGATGGAGAAAAGTGGTTGGCGGAGGAAGTCTATTTCCACGATGCCAACACATTTTCCAACCATCATGGCGGTATGGTGCTCATTGGGGATTACCTGTACGCGGGCGATGGCCAGAATCGTGGGGCTCCCATCTGCATCGAGTTTCTGACTGGCAAAGTGATGTGGAAGGAACGGCCGGTAGACCGCGGATCGGCGGCCGTCCTTTATGCCGACAACCGACTTTATTTCCGTTATGAGGCAGGGACGGTCGCGCTCATCGCTCCGGACCCCAAGGAGTTCCGGCTCATCAGCCAGTTTCGTCCAGTGGTCGTGGATGGCCCGGCGTGGCCTCACCCCGTCATTTCGGATAGGAAACTCTATCTGCGGGCTCACAACGTGCTCATGTGCTACGATATCAAGAAGCCTTGACACCTTGAAGCCCGATATTGTTAAGGTGTGAACTGGGCGATGCATGGTCGCCCGGGCGGCGCACACAATCCCAGGACAGATCCTCTAATCTCTTCCATCCGATGTTGCGAGAATATCGTTTCTTCTGGATTATG
>NZ_JBAMME010000253.1:0-4651 GCF_039793925.1 Thermogutta sp.
ATCCCTAGGAGATCGACTGCAACTTAGCGTAGAGCTGGACACCCTCCCTGTCAAGCCCCCCTCGTGGAGCAAACGCAAAATTTTTCTCCCGGAGCATCTTCTGCGGGGGATTATGTACCACGCGGGGGGTGCCTGGACCTGTCGGTCTCGCCACCGCAACCGTCGCGAAAGGGAAGAAGCCGGCCGGCGGTCGGTCCCGTCGCCCGGTTAAGCGTGCTTCAAATCGTCTGCGGCCCTTTTTCAAGCGATTCCGACGGGAATGTCGACTGATGAGGAGCGAACTGTTAACCGCCGGTCGGCCAATCGGGGACATTTTTACGAGGATGTCGGGTGCAGGCCACCATCCCAAAACCTTGGGCGTTGCGCTCCCCCAATCCGGCATCGTAGGCGACGCGGAGTAACTCAGGTGGGCCCCTCAATAAAAACTCTCCCTCCCACCCACGAACGAAGCCCCCATGGATTGGGAACAGACGACTGCGGAGGCGACGAGGCTGGATGGAGAGGGCCTCGGCCGGTTGTTCGATACCCAGGAGGGCGGCCTTGCGATGAAGGTTTTCGCGGAGGACGCGGACGAAATCGGGCTGCTCGGGGGAGAGGAAAATTTTCTGCGGGCCGCGGGAAGCTTTTTGAAATGTGGAGACGACCACGGGAGAAAGGGTGTGGAAGGCCGCCTGCTCGCTGGAAAAGTCGGGGGGTTGTTCGACCTGGATGTGTTCGATGATGAGCGTTTTGTGACCAAGACGGACATAGGGTCGACCGAAGAGGCCACCTATGAGGCTCTCGACGATGGGATCCAGAGGCGAGGAGATCCACCAGCGGAGGGGAGGATCGAGACAGAGGCTGTCACGTGTCGCTTTGGCCTGTACGCCACGGAGGTGGGAGAAGACAATCAGCTTGTAGGAATGGCCTTGGTAAACGAAGCCCTGGTCGTGGAGGAGGCGGGCGAGTTTGTGGTCGTTCGCACGGAGCCAGCGAAATAAAAGCCCTTGGAGCTGACAAGGATAGTTCCAGGGGAGTGGGACGGTCTTTCTCAGAGAGTTGAAGGTGATCCGTACTCGCATGGTGTTGTCCCCTTGGTTGGAGCCTACAAGATTGTATCGAGGGTGGTTTTTTCAACACCGACGACACGACGGGTGCACCACTTGCGTTCCGGGATTTGGTAGATGTAGACGCTGTCCTGTTCACGATTGATGATACGGCGCAGCCCGGCGGCCATTTCCTCGATCTGATGTTCTGTGAGTTCGCCTTCGAAGGCGCTGTTTTGGACCCAGTTCAGGTAGCGTCGGAGGTAGCGGCAGATTTTGCCGACGCGTCGCTGTTCGACATCGTAAACGACAATAGTGTACATGGCTACCACCAGGCTTTAAAGGATTCGTAGGGTTCGATATCCAGGAGGTGGCGGACAAGTTTGTAGGCCTCCAGGCGGAGGAGGCGGCGATAGGAGACCGATCGTTTAAGTTTGCGGTGCTGAACCGTTTCGCTCAGTTGTTTTTCGAATTCGCGGACCCAAATTTTTCGGCCTTCCTCGTTGAGATAGACGCCCTGGGCTTTGCCGATGGGCTCGAAGTGTTTGTCGGTGATCATGCGTTTGTTCCACAGTCGGAAAATGAGTCTATCCACTATGAGCGGTTTAAAAACCTCAGCAAGGTCTAAAGCGAGAGAAAATCGGCGGGTGGAAGGTTCGTGAAGATAGCTGATCGTGGGATCAAGTTGGGTGACATAGAGTTCTGTGAGAACGGCCGTGTAAAGCATGGTATTACCGAAAGAAATAAGAGCGTTGATGGGGTTATTCGGTGGTCGGCGGACGCGTTTTTCAAAGGGTTCTGGCAGATTCATGATTGTGGTGAAAGCTTGATAGTAGGCATCGCGTG
This sequence comes from Thermogutta sp., assembly GCF_039793925.1. Classification (GTDB taxonomy): domain Bacteria; phylum Planctomycetota; class Planctomycetia; order Pirellulales; family Thermoguttaceae; genus Thermogutta. The sequence goes on from NZ_JBAMME010000253.1 coordinate 1,872, forward strand.
CCCGACCTTCTAACCCCATCAATGATGGGATGTCGGGAGTCATCTCAATTTGATCTGTGAGGGCCTCGATGGTCGAGATGATTTCGGCAAGGGATTTCCTCCGGTTCTGGTAATAGCGCAGATTATGGAGGAGGTGGTAGCAGGCGCCTTTGACGAACTGGCGGGCGAGATGCAAACGGCGACTGGAACTGAGAAAAGCCTGGACCTGCCGGATGAGGAGATCGCCGCTGACATTGCGTTTGCGGGGAAAAAAGCTTCCCACATAATAGCCGTAGTAATTGAAGCAGTGGGCGGTGATCTGCCTTTGTCCCAGAAAGCGAAGCAGCTTGGTGTTGAGGTCGAGTTCACCGAAAAGATAGATATCGCGGACATTTTCTACAGGCAGGGGATATTTTTGAGTATCGCCGTTATTGGGAGGGGACTCCAGGTAGAGCGTGTTGTGTTTGCGACGGAGGCGTCCGTTGCGGAAGATGTAGTAGGTTTCGCTCATCGCGTGCTCCCTTTACTGGCTACCTCTCCTTTTCGGAACACTTTCCCGTTACCGTTTCCATAATTGCGCCACCGGTGGCCTACCCCCAGCAAAGCTCCGCATAGGCGCAGCGGAGGCAGTGAGATTGGAACTGAACGTGTGGAGGCCGGGGTGACTGTTCGATTTCGCGGATGCCCCGGAGGGCGTCGGCGACTTTCGCCTCCAAGTCGGGAGTGAGTCGAACTTGTTCGCGACGGTGGTCGCGGGGAAACCGCAGTTCGCCGACCATGTCGCCGGCGCCGAGGTGTTTGAGATACAGCAGGTAATAGGCGACCTGAAGTCGCGCCGCGTCGGAGAACTTACGGGAATACTTGACTTCCAGGATTTTCTCCTCGCCTTCCACGACATCCACTCGGATGAGATTATGAATGAGCACGTCGCGTCGGGGCAGCTTAGAATAGCTTTCCCGGTGCAGCAGACGGCCCAGGGCGACGCGGTCGGCAGTGTGCTCCATCGTTATTCTTTTGGCAAAGAACCAGAGTTTCCGTGGGCAAATGGCCCAGTAATTGACCTTCGTGCCATTGACGCGCAGCAGGTCCAGCTCTTCTTCGGAGAGCGCTTTGGAAACTGGAGTGGTGTGGTATTTCATTCGATGATGGCTCCGCCCGATTCGAAGGGACTCTCATCAGGTAATACGAGTCCCTCGTCGAACGAATAACAAAGATTGGCGATGAGCAGATTGAGATCGCTGCAGGGAGTGAAACGGTCGCGATGCGTTTTGAGCCAGTAGATGGGGACAGGGACGAGGAGTTCCGCAAGCCGCCAGTATTCCCTGGTCTCCACGAATTGGTAGGCTTCCTTCACAAACTGATGAGGCAAGACATCGATGGAGATAGTTCCGCGTCGGGCTGTGAAGCGGCTGGCATGTTCTGGATCAGAAAGGTCGATGGTGTAGCAGCCCAGGTCTTTCTGAAATTCTTCCAGAGTTCGGGCACCGGCCTGGAGCTCGTCTTTCCAGTCGGGGGAATTGACCATCCGATCATAAAGTTCCGCGACGCTGCGTCGCAGGTCACCATCGGTGGGGCATTTGGGAAGGGATTGGAGCAATTCTTGGCTCCAGGTGAGAATGTCTCGTCCGTAGATATGCTGAGTGCCCGCCGAGGTTGTTTGATAGACCGTCACCGGTGCCGGTGGCATCCTGCCATAACGGTTGACGCGGCCGAGGCGTTGCACGAGGGCATCAAGCGGAGCAATTTCGGTAAGCAGGGCATCGTAGGAGATATCCAGGCTCACTTCGACGACCTGAGTGGAAACGAGGATGGTGCCCGGTTCGGGGCTGGCGATTTGTTCTTCCTTCGTGCGACGGTCGCGGAGGCAAAAGCGGGAATGGAGGAGGGTCAGCGTGCGATCATCGCACCGGGTCTTCAGGAGGCGGAAGATCTCCTGGGCATCGCGGACCGTATTCGCCACGATAAGAACCGAGCGTCCTTCTTTGGCGAGACGACAGGCTTGCTCGATGCCTTCTTCGACCAGCGTTCCCGGCGCGGAAACGATGTGGTGGCGCTGTTTGGCCCACAGTTCGCCTTCGGCTTCCACAAGCTGGCCGGGCGCAAAAAGTCGGAGGAGGCAATCGGGCAACGTGGCGCTGGCCAGGGCAAGTCGCTGCGGCGGCTCCTTTTCAAGGGCCTTCTGGAGGAGCCCCAGCGTGTAGGGTTCATAGGCGTGAATCTCATCGAGGATGACGGCGCTGTGCCGGGCAAGGGTGCGACGGATTTCCCAGTGTCGGCAGTTCAGATGGGCGAGAAGGAACTGATCGAGCGTGGCCACGGTGATGGGCTTGGCAAACACAGAGCCGAAAAGTTGGGCATCGCGCAGATCTTCCTCGGATTCTTCGCGTTCTTTGCGGAGAAAATAGGAAGCCCGCCCGTGTGCGAGTCCGACGTTCTCTTGGCCGAAGATTCTCCCCAAACGGCGCCACATGGCGTTAGTGGTGGCCTGAGTGGGGAGGAGGTAGAGAATTCGGGACGCGTTTGCCGCCCAGAGGAGGAGGGCCTCCGTTTTGCCGGACCCGGTGGGTGCACGGAGCCACAGGACCGGCTGCGAGGCGCTGGCGGCCGCAGACTGTTGGAAGTAACGGAGCGGACTCGCAAGGTGAGTCGTGTGCTGGAGGATCAAATCCTTGGCTTGATCCAGGAAGATAGAGCAAGTGTCAGCTCTGCCGGCCGAGGTGATCCAATCGGCGAGCTGGAGCACACACTTGACGGTGGCGAAATTTTGCGGCGGCAAACTTTGTAAAACACCGCGGAAGGTT
>NZ_JBAMME010000254.1:0-32454 GCF_039793925.1 Thermogutta sp.
CCACAATCGATTGCCCTTTATGATAGGACCTCCCCCGCGACTCTGGAGCTGGCTGCTATTTTAATTACCCCCTGCCTGCAATCGAAGAAGAGACACAGGGCGGACGGCCGTCCGTGTGAATATCACCCAATCTCCCACGCGTCCGCGCTCTCTTCGCTCCGACAATCTCCTCCGCGTGGTTGTTTGATCGGCGGGTGAGTTTCAACACGCAGGCTGGGGAATGAGAGACGTTCTGGTCAGCCGGTTGTCCGCCGGCGCGTGGGCGAAAGCTTGAGGTTGAAGAGGCCGTCTTGTTATCCAAACTCGTGCCCAAGGATCACATGCTCGAGAGAGTGTCTTCCGAGCGCAACAAAAACCGCCGCTTGATTAGGCGGCGGCCTACTCGTGCCACAAGATTTCCCGGTTCTCTAGTCGGATGTTCTCAAACGCATGACTCAATTCACTCACTCGCCGCTCTTGCTGCCGCTTTTTCCTGCAGAGGATTTCCCAGAACCCGATCCGTTAGAACCATCCCCGTTAGATTTTTCGCGGGAAGCCGCCTTTTTGTACGATTCGCTCCTGTAGTCAGTGCAGTAGAAACCCGATCCTTTGAAAAGAATTGCTCCCCCGGGTCCGATCACTCGTCGAAGCTTGTTTTTACCACACGCCGGGCACTTGCGGAGCGGCTCCGCGGTGATGGACTGAAACTCTTCGAACGTGTGCTCACAGGCATCACAAACGTATTCGTAGGTTGGCATCGTCAACTCCTTCCCCTACACAAGACCAATGTTCCAACTTGTCTAATTTGATAGCGACATATGCATGCCTGGGAATTCTCTCATCTTCCTCCAGCCAAACACGTCTGGGACATTAACGCCAGCACAAGCCGGGACTTGATAACAGAAAGGCAACCGCGAACGAAATCACGCCGGCGGGTGATTGTTGGACGGTTCCTCAGAAGCACCCGGCTCAACCGGTTCACTGGCACCTTCTCCGCCGGGGCCCGGCAAGGCCATTGAGACAACCACTTGGCTTGGGCGAACCACGCGGTCATGGAGCACGAACCCATCCTGGGCGACATAGAGGACGGTGTTGGGCGGCACATCTCCTGTGGCTTGTCTGGAGATCGCATGGTGGAGGTTGGGATCGAATGGCTGATGAAGCGCCTCGATCTTCCGGCACTCGTGCCTGGCCAGCACATCTTCCCACTGCTTGAGGATCATACGAATCCCCTGGAGGAGCTGGCCGACGTCATGGTTTTGCTCTGCTGATTGGGCAGCACGCTGGAGGTTATCGTACACCGGCAGCAAGTCACGAATGAGCTCGATCGCGGCGTACTTGCGTTCCTCCACGAGTTGCCGCGCGATCCGTTTTTGATAGTTCTCCAATTCCGCCTGCCATCGCATCGCGCGGTTGCGGAAATCCTCCACCTCCTGCTTCAGGGCTGCGATCTGCTTTTCATAATCTTCCGCAGTCAGCGCGGTCTCTCCGGCCGCGAGCTGTTCCTGATCGGCCATGGAACCACTCGCGCCAACTTCGGATTGTTTTTCCACCGAATTACTCATCTTTTCCCTCTGAGTCACCTCTGATTGATTTTCGTTTTCAAGCGAAGGACTTTCCACTTCAGCGGTATTTTCCGCGACCGTTTGCGTCGCCTGAACTTCCTGACGTTCCCGCTCTTCGTGCGTAGGGATGTGGCTCATAGCGCCGACTCCTCTGTGGTGTCGGACATCCGAGGGCCAATCTGACACCCAAAGGCTCACCTGCAATTGCGTCTTGCAACTGCCGTGCCAGCGCTAAGACCGACCGCCAAGGTATTCCTTGATTTTTGCAAAAAAGCTTTTTCTCTCGGGCAGAACCTCGGTATGTTCCAGTTCGGCCAGCTCGCGGACGAGGCGTTCATACTGGGGGCTGACTCTTTTGGGGACCTCGATATACACTTCCACGACCAGGTCACCCCGGCGTTTGGATCGGGTAGGGAGTCCCCGTCCGGAGAGGATAAAAACGGCTCCGCTTTGCGTCCCTGGGGGAATAGTCAAGGTGTCATGTCCTTCCAGCGTGGGGATTTCGATGGTCGCGCCGAGCACTGCTTGGCTATAACTGATGGGTACCCGGCAGACGAGGTTCGGGCCTTCCCGGCGAAAAATCGGATGCTCTTTGATTTTGACGATACAATAGCAGTCGCCCCGCGGACCGCCGGTGAGACTGATTTCGCCTTCGCCGGCCAGTCTCAACCGTGTGTTTTCATCGACCCCGGGCGGGATCCGAACTTCCCGAGTAACCGTTTCCCTGACTATCCCTCGACCGCGGCATTCGGGACAGGGATCGCGAATCGTTTGGCCTGCGCCGTGACAGGCCGGGCAGTCTGTTTGAATCGTGATGAAACCCGCCGACTGACTTACCCGACCGCGACCACCACAATACCGGCAAACCTCGGGTCGGGTCCCCGGTCGTGCACCCGATCCCTGACATCGCGGACAGACGGCATGCCGCTCGATGGAGACGGTTTTTGTAGCCCCGTGGGCCACTTCCCAAAGATCGAGCGTCACCTCACAGAGGATGTCTTCCCCCTTGCGAACCGTGCGCCGCCGTCTTCCCAAGCCCCCGAAAATGTCCCCGAACAGATCGTCCCCGAAAAAGCTGCTGAATAGATCGAAGATCTCGCTGACGTCGTGGAATTCTCGCGGCTGATAGGCTCCGGACAAACCCGCGTGCCCGTACCTATCGTAGATCGCCCGCTTTTCCGGGTTGCTGAGCACCTCGAAGGCCTCCGAGGCCTCTTTAAATTTTTCCACGGCATCGGGATCACCGGGATTCCGGTCGGGGTGGTATTTCAGGGCGAGCTTCCTGTACGCATCGGCGATTTCCTTGTCCGTAGCGTTCCGGGAAACACCAAGGATCTCGTAATAATCGCGTTTTTCCGACATCGTGGCCATGACTCAGGCTGATTAGCGGGAATACACGGAGTCAATTTCCCCAATTTTGCGCCACTTCGTCGTGACGTCAACGCGTTCCCCAACGGTCAGACGTGCCCCAGGATGTCCTGACTCGCGCTATTATATCACAGGCTCGACGCATCCTTCGTGGCTGTTTCAATGCCGGAAATGTGCCCGGCATTTCCTGCTATCGCGGTAACCTATAATAACAGGGAACATGGGCCACCCCCGCATTGGAGGTGGCCCAATTCCGCATTTTCAGGCTTTGACAGTCAGAGGGGGCAAAGTCGCTTCATTAGCGGACCACGCCCTCCACCGGCACCTCTTCCTCTTCGTCCTTGGGCACGTCGGTCACAAGCACTTCCGTCATGAGCATCATTCCTGCGATACTCGCGGCGTTTTCCAGGGCACAACGAACCACCTTGGTGGGGTCGATGATCCCGGCCTTGAACATGTCCACGTACTTCTTGGACATGGCATCAAAACCGACGTTGGTGTCCTTTTCGAGGACCTCCTGGACCACCACCGACCCGTCCAGACCGGCGTTCTCGGCGATTTGCTCGAGCGGCTTGGAAAGCGCCCGATAGACGATGTCCACGCCGATCTTTTCATCACCTCGGGCATTGGCCCGGGCTTTTTCCACGGCCTCACGGCATCGGAGAAGGGCCACACCACCACCCGGCACGATTCCTTCCTCGGCGGCCGCGCGTACCGCGTGGAGGGCGTCCTCCACCCGGGCTTTAGTTTGTTTCATCTCGGCTTCCGTGGCACCCCCGACTTGGACCACCGCGACACCACCAGATAGCTTGGCCAATCGCTCCTGATACTTCTCGCGATCGTAGTCGCTATCGGTGGTTTCGATGAGATGTCGGAGTTGATCACACCGCGCCTTGATGTCGGCGGGCTTCCCCGCACCTTCCACAATGGTGGTCTTGTCACGATCCACGGTGATCTTTTTGGCCCGACCGAGGTGCGTTAGCTCGACATTTTCGAGCTTCATGCCGAGGTCTTCACTGATGAGCGTCCCCCCGGTGAGGATGGCGATGTCGCCCAGCATGGCCTTGCGCCGATCACCGAATCCCGGCGCCTTCACGGCGCACACCTGGAGGACTCCGCGGAGCTTATTGACCACCAAAGCCGTGAGGGCTTCGCCTTCCACATCCTCGGCGATAATCAACAGAGGCTTGCCGGTGTGGGCGACCTTTTCCAGAAGCGGGATCAGCTCCCGGAGATTGCTGATCTTCTTTTCGTGGATGAGGATGTATGCATCCTCAAAGTAGCAGTCCATCTCGGGTACTCGGTTGATGAAGTACGGCGAGATGTACCCTTTATCGAACTGCATGCCTTCCACGATTTTGTAGGTCGTCTCCGCCGTCTTGCCTTCCTCGACGGTAATCACGCCGTCCTTGCCAACCTTCTCCATCGCTTCGGCAAGCAGTTCACCAATCTTGCGATCGTTATTCGCGCTGATCGCCCCGACATTAGCCAGGTCGTTTTTGCTTTCGACCTTCTTGGCGATCGTCATCAGGTGAGAAACCGCGGCCTCCACGGCGCGGTCGATTCCGCGACGGATGGCCGTCGGATTACTCCCGGCAATGACGTTCCGCAGGCCCTCTTTGTAAATCGCCCGAGCCAGCACCGTCGCGGTGGTGGTTCCGTCACCGGCGACATCCGAGGTTTTGGACGCGACTTCTCTGACAAGCTTCGCGCCCATATTCTCGAAACGATCTTCCAGCTCAACCTCTTTGGCCACGGTGACACCGTCTTTGGTCACCTGCGGCCCACCGTAGGACTTGGAGAGAATCACATTGTGACCGGCGGGACCGAGGGTCACCGCGACCAGATCAGCGAGTTTATCAACGCCGCGCAGAAGTTTTGCGCGGGCCTGATCCTGGAACAACAGTTGCTTTGCCACGTCTTGGGCTCCTTCTATCTGCAGGACCTCCCGATTGATTCCCAACCGAAATCACTTCACAATCTTCGCCAGCACGTCGGACTCACGGAGAATCTTAATTTCTTTCCCTTCGATTTCGATGTCCGTCCCTGCGTATTTTCCGAAAATCACTTCATCACCCACGGAGACAGACATCTCCGTGCGTTTGCCGTTGTCGAGCAGGCGGCCTGGACCCACCGCCAGCACCCGTCCGCGTTGCGGTTTCTCTTTCGCCGTATCCGGCAGGACGATACCGCCCGGCGTCGTTTCTTCCGCTTCCAGAGGCTCCACGACAATCCGATCATCCAATGGCCGCAACTTGATTTCGCTCATCTTCGCACACCCTTTTTCCTGAGAACTACCTGACTCGGTTTATTCCTGTTTTCACACGCACCTATCAGGAAACATGGAAGACAGCGCGCCGTGCTGCTCGTGGTCTGCTCCGACTGTCTTCCCCGTCTCGGCCCGCCTCATTGAGCCGAGCAGAACTTCGGCAACAGTCACCGAAGGTTTGTCTCCTCCGGACAGGGCCGCGGTTCTGCCGCGACCCGACAACCCATATGTTGATCCGTCCGGCCTTTCCGGCCGGCGGGTAGGTTAGTAGTCAAAATCCTCGTCGTGGTGACCCGGCTTCTTGTCGGTTTCCTTTTTGGGGATCTCAGTGACGAGGCAGGAGGTGGTCAGAAGGAGGCTCGCCACACTGGCTGCATTTTGGATTGCCACCCGAACCACCTTCGCCGGGTCAATGATGCCTGCCTCAAACATGTCGCAATACTGGTCTTTCTCAGCGTCGTAACCCTCGTTTTTCTTCATCTTACGTACCTGGGCGACGACCACCGCGCCGTCCTGACCGGCATTCTCAGCAATGGTTCGTAGGGGAACTTCCAACGCAGCCTCGACGATTTTCGCGCCGAGGGCCTCATCACCGGTCAGTTCGAGTTTTTCCAGTGCCTTTGCGGCACGAAGCAGAGCCACGCCACCACCCGGCACGATTCCCTCTTCCAGAGCGGCCTGGGTTGCGGCCTTGGCATCTTCAATCAAGTATTTCCGTTCTTTCATTTCTGTTTCGGTGGCAGCGCCGACAAAGATCTGCGCGACACCACCGGACAGCTTAGCCAGTCGTTCCTGAAGCTTTTCTCGATCGTAATCGCTGGTCGTGGTTTGCAGCTCTTTTTTGATCTGCTCGCACCGACCTTCAATTTCTTCTTTGCTTCCTGCACCACCGATGATGGTAGTGTCATCCGCGGTGACGATAACTTTCTTGGCCTGCCCGAGATCACTCAGCTTGACCGATTCGAGATTGATCCCGAGATCTTTAAAGATCGCCTTTCCGCCGGTAAGGATGGCGATATCTCCGAGCATGGCCTTGCGTCGCTCACCATAGGCGGGAGCCTTCACCGCACACACGCTGAGGATGCCGCGGAGTTTGTTGACGACCAGCGTCGCCAGAGCCTCTCCCTCCACGTCTTCAGCGATGATGAGGAGCGGCCGATTCGTCTTGGCCACCGCCTCGAGGAGCGGGACCAGCGAACGGGCATTGGAAATCTTGTCCTCGTGGACCAGGATGTAGCATTTTTCCAGTTCGCAGGTCTGCTCCTCCTGATTGGTCACGAAGTGCGGAGAGAGGAACCCGCGATCAAATTGCATACCTTCGATGAATTCCACGGTGGTCTCTGCCTGTTTTCCTTCCTCCACCGTGATAGCACCGTTTTTACCCACCTTCATGAAAGCATCAGCTAGCACAGCGCCGATCGAAGGATCGTTGTTGGCCGCGATGGTCGCAATTTGGGCGATTTCTTTGCGGTTCTTTTCATCAACAGGCTGCGCCATCTTTTTGATGGCCTCGACGACCGCATCCACGGCTTTGTGAATCCCCCGGCTGAGCGCCATGGGATCAGCACCGGCAGCGACCATCTTCAGGCCTTCCTTGAAGATGGCTTCGGCCAGAACCGTCGCAGTGGTCGTTCCATCACCGGCGACATCATTGGTCTTCGATGCTGCCTCGCGAACTAATCGGCAGGCCAGATTTTCATTGGGGTCTTCCAGATCAATGTCCTCTGCCACAGTCACGCCGTCCTTGGTCACCTTGGGTGACCCCCATCCTTTGTCCAGGACGGCATTGCGACCTCTCGGACCGAGGGTGGCCTTAACGGCCATTGCCAACTTGGTAACACCTGCCGCTAGCGCCTGTTGTGCCGACTGATCGAAAACAAGGTTTTTCGCCACTGGAAGATCCTCCTTTGCTCAGAGAGTGCCAATTGTTTCCCGGACATGCCCGATCGGTCGGGGCGGTTTCTCGGACCACGCAACCCCAGAGGGAGAACTTCCTCCCCTGCCAGTACCTATGCTGGGGCAGAGCCAATTCGGCTTGCCGCGGACGCCCTCCGTTTCCCCTCCTCGATGTGGTACCGATCCCTTCTTGAAAGTTATTCCCGCCGCCCCGCGGTGCGTCGCGATGGAAGAACTGTCGCGTCCCACTCCATGCAATCTTTATGCCAAGGCCTGTCTAATGGCACAAGTGATGAATTGAACGCAAATTAGAGACGGAGTGGGAACATGAGCAGGTGCCCGTCCTGGCACGCGGGGGGCCAGATCGGTGCCAAATTGGCAGTCCCTCGGGTTGTCCCGACTAACACCCCTGGAGAGTCCCCCTGGTGGGCTTGTCAAGGGTCACCGGGCCTACTCTCCGGTGGCGATTTTCGCGGTAGTGAGTTCAAGAGCAAGTGATTGCGTTTTAGTTTGACACCATCGTCCCGTGACCTAGGCTTGTCATAGAGCCCGGCGGAAACACGGTGGCGTTCCTCGTCCCAGCACCTCGGCGGTTTCCGAGTCTCGAACTTGGGCGAGCCTGCAGGTCGTTGACCCTGCTGAAACGAACGCCCGAACTGGCGGCGACTTATCACGAGGAACTGATCTGGTCGTCTTTTCCCCAGCCTGGAGAGGCGACGTCGCTCGACCAACGGTGAGATGCTATGGTCACATACCGTCCTGCATCGACGATCGAAGACTGGATTGCAGCCCTGCGACTGGTTTATCACTCCTACGTTCGTGCAGGACTCATCGCCCCGAATAAGTACATGCTCCGAGTGACTCCGTATCACCTGCTGCCGACCACTGACTTGTTTATTGCCTGTGAAGGATCGCGCGTCGTTTTAACGATGTCCCTCGTGCGAGATGGAATTTTGGGAATCCCCGCGGAGGCGGTGTACCCCGAGGCGATCGCCGCGCACCGCAAAGAACGCCGTATCTTTGGCGAGGTGACGTGCCTGGCGGGCGAGGAAATCGGCAAGACGGGTCTTTCCCAGTTTATTGAGCTCGTTCGACTGCTTGCGCAATACGCCCGATTCACAGAACATCTCGACGAAGTTTTTATCGCCGTCCATCCCAGGCATGCACTGTTTTATGAGAAGTTTTTGGGGTTTGAGCAGGTCGGGGATGTGAGGGCGTACCCCAGCGTGCAAAACCGCCCTGCCGTCCTTTTGTGTTTAGACGCGACTACCCTGCAGGAACGTCATCCGCGGGCCTACCAGATTCTCTTCGGCTCTCCGCTATCCAAAGAACAGCTCTGGCCTGCCCGACTGCCCGTCGAGCACAGGCGTCTGTTGGAACCGTTTGTGGACAAAAGATTCGTCCCGGCACCCTTGGCGGCTCAGGCAGATTGGCAGGCAATCGCAAGTCCGGTGGAGCAGGTATCCTGATAAGTCGAGGAAACCGGAGGGACTTTCTCCAGTTGAGCCGAATAACAACACTGCCTTTCACCTGGCGGATCTTTGCTTAGGGAGAGGTCTGCCAGGATTCTCCCTGTGATCCGGGATTAACCTCGTCAGGGCCTTTGGGTAACTCCGAATCTGGCCGCTTCTGCGATACATCACGGAATTCACTTTCCGTTTCTGGTAGAAAAACGAGTTCCAGGGGATTGTCCGCCGTGGGGTTGGCAATTCGCAAGGCAGCCCGTCCTGTGACCAGCATTTTTAAGGTATCGCCTATCACTTCACGTCGCCAACCCTGTGCCAGGATTGGCGGGGCATCGTCCGTGCTGCCGGAGAACTGGTAAACCAGCCAGTCCCGCAAATCATTGGTTCCTCCCACTAATCCCACGGCAATTTGTTTCTTCAAGCACAAGCTTGCGAGGGCGCTGTAAAGGAACTGTCCGACCACTGGCGATTGCTGAACCCCAGGCCGATTGGGAAGCTCTGGCCATTTCTCCGGGGGCATGGCCAGGGCGTCTCGGATACATGCGGAAATCATCGGTACGAGGCGGCAAGTCGGATGTTGCGACATCCCGCGAATCGCGAGGATCCGTTTGGGATCACTGGATGCTCGTCGCGCCAATTCGACCAACAGATCGTCCCGTAAAACGCGACGGGGTGGGACATTTCGTCTGGCGGCTTCTCGTTCCCGCCAGTGCCACAACTCGCGAAGAATTGCCAATTCTCGGCGGGACATTCCACCACATCCGGTGAGCCGCCGCCATCGCTCTTCCACCTCCGCCTGAATGGCCATTTGCTGCTGGCGCTGGACTTCCTCCCTTAACCATTCCAAACGATTGAGCCGGACGAGTTCGCGCTCCAGATGATCTCTCAAAGGTAGCAGGTATCGGACGTCATTGAGGGCGTACTCGATCTGTTTGTCACTGAGCGGTCTCCGACGCCAGTCAGTCCGCGTTTCATGCTTGGTTACCGAAATCCCCAGATATTTCTGGAGAATGTTGACAAGTCCGGCGGGATATTCCAGACCGATCAATCCGGCGGCAATCTGCACGTCAAAAACGCGAGAAGGAAATCGTCCAGTGGCGTTGTAGCAGAATTGGAGATCGACTCGGCCGGCGTGGACAACAACCTCGACGTTTCCCTCAACGATGGCTTCCCAAAATCGTCGCACCGATCCGAGGGGAAACGGATCGATCACCACTAACTCGTCATCAAAGGCAATTTGGATGAGGCAGAGGTTCGGTTGATAGCTGTCCTCGGCCACAAACTCCGTATCCAGTGCGAGCCGAGATCGCCCTCGTAACTCTCGGCACAAAACCTCGAAGTCATTGACGGCGGCTATACGGCGAACAGGGTGACGATCGTCTCCAGCAGTTGAGGCCTCTCGATTCACTGGGCACCCTTTCTCGTGTAACCATCAAACGAACTCTTCGCGCCGGGGAGCAAGGTCGCAACTTTGGCGGGACCCTTTGATTATAGGAAACAGCCTGAAATCCCCACCATCTGGGAAACTGTGCCGTCTCGGATGGTTTCCACGCCGAATCAGCCGTCCGTATTGGGGACGCGCTGCGAATCAGGTTTATCGGCGAATCGCCGTTCGCGGGTCACGGAGAACCCACTCGTCAGCGAATTGCTCCTCCAGCAGGAAGGGAGGCTGCGACATCCTGGGCCAGAATCTCCACAGAAAGCAGCTCCACCACGAGGTCGATTTCCTCGGTAGGGGTCACGTCCCCTGCGTCGTGGGTTACAAAGACATCGATCGACTGCCGACGCGGCTTACCATCGGTCAGTGTTCTCATGTCGTCCAACCACACCCCATCAGAAATCATCCGCTGGTTGATATTCTGGATCTTCCGCCGGTAGAAGCCGGCAACAGCGGCCAGCGTGCCGCGACCTTCCAGTCGGATATAGTGGACGCGCATGGGATCGAATTGCACGCCGGCAAGCTCCTGTCTGAGTTGCGAGTTTGGCCAATCCAGGTGGTACTCGGCGACCACGGCACAATTAGGGTGAGTTTCCTGGAACTCAGGGGGCCGTTTCTTGCTGACGGACTCCAGCGCGCCAGGATCAAGATTCGCCAGACGGTCGGCTGCCTGTTTCAGCTCCCTACATACCGATCGTCCGATGTTTTCGGCCATCAGCATCCAGCGAGCCTTCGCAGACAAGGCTGCTATGTTGGGAGTGCCTGCCTGACCGGGGGGCACTGCCCCGCTGCCGTACTCTTCGCCAGGCCCGGGACCTCCTGGATAACCTGGGCCGTAGCCCGCCCCAGGCCGGTATCCCGGTCGGACACCCGGACGCCTGAGCGGGGATCTTGCAGGACGATTCATGTCGGGTTGCGGCGGTTCTTCTCGAGGGAGGCTTTTTACCACAACAACCAACCCTGGATCGATGAAGAGATTACTCCCCAACCCCAGCGCCGCCAGCGGTTCCGGGCCTTCTTCGAGCTTGCTCTTCAGTATTTCGCTGAGTCGCAGGCGAATAGAACTCATCGGAAACGTGGTCGCGAGACAGATATCCCGCGCACCCTCTTTAAGTGAATTGACCTGCCGTAAACGTGCTTCCATCAGGGCCAGGGCACCGGGTGTCCAGAGTTTCGGTGCAAGCTTCAATGCGACATCTCGTGGCAGCCCTTTGACCATCAAACGCCGCTCCTGGCTGACCAGCTTCGGCACGGGCTGGGCAGGTCCCCGGGGAGTACCAGGTTGGCCGGGAACCGCGCCTGGATAGCCCGATGGATAACCATATCCAGGCGGCGCGGAGCTCGCTGATTCTTCCGGGGAAGACGGTGGATAACCTGGATATCCTTCCGGAGGGCCGGAAGCATAACCGGGAGGAGCGCCAGTTCCTGGATAGCCCGGATAGCCGGGTCCTGGATAGCCGGCCGGCGCGCCAGGCGGGCCTCCCGTCGCTCTTGCCCCCGGTATCTGCTGCGCAAGCCGGGCGAGGTCCTCCAGCCCGTGGGGATCCTCTGCCCCGATGACCGCCGCAAAAACGGCCGCGTTCAGTTCTGTGAGAGCATTCACAATCCAGGCCACGGTCGGATCCCGCGGGTCGCCTTTCTGAAGAAAGACGAGAAGCACAGGCAGATTCTCCGGCACAGGCCGCGTCAGAACCGGCATCATGAGCTGGCGATCGGCCGGACGTGCGTTCGGACTCAGAACGTGTGCCGCCAGCGCCAGCCGAATTTTTTCGGTCATGACATCTTTAACCAGGTCGAACAGCAGTCGCTGGATTTCGTCTCCCGTCAATCTCCGTTGTGGTCCACCGGGGCCGCTCGATCCCGGATAACCCGGATAGCCCGGATATCCTTCCGGAGGGTAACTCGACGAGTACTCCTCACTGGAAGTTTCGTTGGATGGGGAACTCCCCGGGGAACCATAGCCGGACGTATATCCGGGAGGTGGACCGGAAACGCCGGGGTAACCAGCAGGCGGCCCGTACCCGCCCGGATAGGCGCCTGGTGCGCTGCCGGGTGTTTGCTTGGGGAGGCGGGGGGGCTGCGTGAGGACCTGGATCACCAGATCTTCATAGACCGGCTTGGAAAGATTTTGGGCTACTTCGCGAAGGGTGGTCTCCACTCCCACTCGATCATCCACCACTTCCAGTTTCGCATCCAAGAGGTCTTTGATCACGCTGACCGCGCCCGCCGTGCCCAGTTTGACGAGGGCCGTGGCGGCGGCTTTCAGGACATCAACGTCAAATCCCGGATTGGCGGCTGTTGCTCCGGGAGGGCCCATTCCGGGCGGCGGACCAGCAGTCGGCGGACCACTGCTGTAGCCTTCCTCTGGCGGAGGATATGGAGCTCCAGAGCCATAGGGGGCACCAGAACCGTACGGTGCGCCAGAACCATATGGGCCTCCGGAACCATAGGGAGCGCCAGAGCCGTAAGGGCCCGCTGACGCAGGCTTTGCTGCCGGAGGTTTTTCCATGAGTACTTTCAGAATCTCAACAGCTTCCGCCTCGCGCTGGCCGGATGTGGCGTCGGCCACCAACCGATCGATCGCCTCGAAAAGTCGCTTGTCCTGCTTTTGGCGTGCCTTCTTGAAATCATCGACAGTCCATCGGCCGATATCCTCAGGCAACTCCTCTTTCTTTTCTTCCTTAGCCTGCTCCGCGGGAGGACTTGGAGGTGGCGTGGGAGCCGGCGGCGGAGTGACCACGGGCGGACTCGAGCTGGAACTCGCGGTAGAATCCTCTCCACCCCGCTGACACCCGACGAAGGACCAACCCAAAATAACCAGGAAAAGACCGAACCAAACTCCCCACTGCCGCACGGTGATGAGCCTCATGACGATCACCCTCCGTTCCCCGGGATATTCGGATGGATCCCTGCTCACTTGACGTCTCGCCCGTTGAGCTTGAACGTATCTCCCGCAATCGTTCCCTACAACCCGCACAAGTGTTTCAAACGTGGCGATCTTCCTACACCTTAGGGGCGCTCTTCATTGTACCACTTTGCAAGGGGTTTTCGTAGCGATTTGGCGGCCGCCACACAATTGCTATAACTGTGGGCTGAAATTGACTTTGACAGATTCGCCCTCTGCGGCCTACGGTACTAAAAAGGGCTGAGGGAGCGGGTTTTCCCTGCCGGGCTGCGGGATACATTGGTCATCCGTCGGTTCGGTAAACGTACTTTTTGAAGTTCACAGCCCTGGGGCTTTGTGAGTGTTATGGCCGCAAAAGGAGGGCCGAAAATGAACATTCTCCTTTTTGAGGATGAACTCGTCACGCAACTTTATCCGATCACCACAGGTCGTCCCGCGTTTGCTATTTCGTGCGGGGGATACCGGCTCATCGATCTCATTCGTCGCTTCGAAGCAACCACTTACGCGGACGTCCGCCCGCATTTGACGGAACTAACGCAACTCGATTTTGCCCTTACCTTCCCACCTGAAATGTGGGAAGGACGGTGGCTCTTCGTCAACGCTCGGTTGGTTCCTAGCGTCGGCGCGATGGCTATTCTTAAAGAGCTGGTTGAGGACCAGCGGAATGTGCTCGTCCGCTGGAACAATCACACGGCGGCCGCTTCCATAACATTTCTGACCCCTATTCAACGACCGCGAGGCTCAATGTCCGAGTTTCTTGTTCGTCAGTGTGCAGAGGACCATGTTGAAGTCCTGGACCGTCGCCTCGTGCTGATCGAGTATCCCCATGAGGTCGTCAAGTACCATATGGAGATTCTGGGGGAGAACCTCGCCGACAGGATTGCACGCGGAAATTATCGCCAATTGTCGGACGGGTTATTCGTCGGAGATAACGTCGTTCTCGGGGACTATCTGAGCGTTGATAGCTCGGCAGGACCGGTGGTCATTGAATCCGGCGCACGTGTCGGCCCCTTCTGTCATTTCCAGGGACCCGTCCTTGTTGGCCAAAACGCCAAACTCATTGAGCAGGCCTCACTCAAAGATAACGTCGCTCTTGGACACACGACTAAAGTGGGCGGCGAAGTGGAGGCGTCCATCGTGGAGCCATACAGTAACAAACAGCACCACGGTTTTCTTGGCCATAGTTATCTGGGAAGCTGGGTTAACCTGGGCGCCGGAACCTGCAACAGTGATCTCAAAAACACGTACGGGCTGGTGGTCATGGAGTACAACGGCAAGCGTGTACCCACGGGAATGCAATTCATGGGCTGTATCATCGGCGACTACACCAAGACGGCCGTCAACACCGGGATATTCACCGGGAAGGTCATCGGTGTGTGCTGTATGGTGTACGGGTTCGTGACGACGAATGTACCCAGCTTTACCAACTACGCGCGGCTCTTTGGACAGATGACCGAATTGCCCGTGGAAGTTGCCATCGCGGGCCAGCAGCGGATGTTTTTAAGGAGAAATGTGATCCAACGACCGTGCGATATCCAGCTCATCCGCGATATGTACGAGCTGACACAGGGTGAGCGGCGTTTGGCCAATGCGCCCCTCGTCCTTTGAGAGCGTTTTCCGGCGGAGAAAAGGCTCGGCATCCTTTTTCGGCATCGCGCTGCTAATAATCTGACACATTACGTTTGACCAATGACACCTCCCCGCCAATTGCAGAGCGCTTTCCTGAGTCTGCAAGCGATGATTTATGATCACCGGGACAGCGTCTTAAGCCTATCTCGCAGGATGTGGGTTCTGTCACTGGCACAAGAGCTATTCCATTGTTTCGCTACGGTGATCTTTTCGTTACCCGCTGAATTGCAATGCGACTGCCGGGAGGCACGGTGATTTGTGTTCCATCTGAAAAATGGACCGTCACCGGGACGGTACGCAGGTTGAAAGCGACGTACGTGCGATGTTCACCTCTCCGAAACACAGCATAGAGCGGATGATCGGCGGTCACCGATCGATCCACGCGACCCATGTCCAGAAGACTGTGGATCCAGCAGTAGGTATTGGTCTTTGAGTTTCCCGACTCCGGTTGAAAGCCTCCCGCTGCAGCGCTGAATTGGCGAAGGGCGTCCTGGGGATCATCAAGCGCTCGGTACATCCAGATCAGATCGGCCCATTGATCCCAGTTTGGACCACCTTTGTGGGCCACGAGGGCTTCGTAATTCCTGTGCACATATTCGGGGTATAACCCAAGGTAGAGTGCCCCACCGTGGAAAGGCAGCCAGTTGATTCCATGGATTGCCTCGGGTCTAGGAGAGAACCATGTTGCATAATCAGCCTTGCCGCCCCAAATAATCCCCACAACTGGCTTATCGAAAGACCGGGGTCGGTTCTCGCTCGATACATCAAACCAGTATTCGTTGATGGCGTACAATTCACTCGTATAGAGATAAACTCCCAGGTCGCGGAGCGCGGTGTCATAGGTCGCTTCACCCAACAAAATCAGAGCACACCAGGCGTTCATCGCTTCGGAGGACGATTCCTGATTGTTGCCATCTGCGAACCGGGCATGACCGCTGGCCCAACTGTGTCCGGCGTACACGTCGAAGCATCGTAAAAATGGAAAGTGCGAGTCACCCCGTCGCCGGCAAGCGATGTCGTCGATCATCATCTGCAGCAGGCCACCCCATCGCGAAGCATCAGCCCAGCTCGGGTCGTAGCGCACAATTTCGGCGGCCGCTCGGAGAAAATAGCCATAATGGAAGTGGTGGTCGTTCAACTCTGTATCGCTCCCATAGGCGGCTGGATATCCGATGAGCGTGCCCCATCGCCCATCGTAGTAAAACAGTCTTGATGATTTGAGACGGCCGCCTTCTTCAGCTGCAGTAAACCAATCTTCAAGACGTTGCTGGATTTGCCGGAGAACTTTTTGCTGAACTGCGCGATTACCATTTTCGGTTGCCAGTGCCGCCAGCGTGGCCTGCCTTCCGAGCCATTTGCCTTCCCAATACGTGTCCCCGGTGGTGCCTCGTGTTTTGGTGCAATCTTCTTCCAGATACCGATCGACGATGGTTCGATTCCAGCTTGGCGTAGCCGGGAGAACAGGCAGTACCCCGGGAAAAGTCATCCGCGTGGTGAACGACTGTCCCTCGGCGAGCTTCATCGTTCCGCGAACCGAGGCATATTCGTAAGGGAGAATTTTGACGTCGGTGTTTTTCCACTGATGGGGATATAGGGCAAAGAGCGTACCCGGTGAAGAACCTTCATATTCCACCGTTTTGTAGTTGAAAGTTGTCACAACGGAACTCGTGGCCGGATCGTACTGCCACCGCACTTCCGTTCCGATGACACGGGAATGGGCATATCGGGAAAACAGGGCAAACGCTTTTTCCGATTTCTCCGGCAAAAGTGCCAGGGAAAACACGGGACTTTCGCTGGCAAGATTGACCCACGTGCTGTCATCGACCGCTATCCATTTTGAACCTCGTGGTCCAAACAGGGCGTAGTGCTTCCCGTTCACAGTTATCGCCACGGCGTGTTCCGCAGGACTGCCCGCCCAGATTTCGGGTTTTCGCGCGAACACAATTCGCGCTGTACCACCGCGATATTGGGCATACACGAACGGGGATCCATGCCCGTACGTCAAACTCATCCCGGTCTTGAAATCGCCAAAGCGCACGGTGACAAACCAATCGCTGTAGGTCTCCACACGCGCTTCATCGAACGACCTGATGTGAGAATGCCCGATCGTCAAATCCTCGGAACCGCCGGGCATGCTGGCGAGAATACTCCTGGACGTCACGATGATCTGCGGCCCGGGATAAAACACCCGCAAGCCAGTTCTTTCCGCGCGCACTGCTAGAGGATGTGGATAATGAGCGTCGGAAAGTGGCGTCCACAGGACACTGCTCCACCATTGATTGGTGGGAAACGGCGGACACAAGGTATCAACCGCATAAATAGTCTCCGGTGGCCGTCGCGCTCCGGTGGGTGCAACTCGGGCATAGCTCCCCGTCCCGACTCGCCCAATCGATGGAATCGCAGACGCTTCACCCGCAAGCACTGAGGACCCGATAACCAGGACAACAAACTGAACAAGAACAGCGGAAACGAGTTTTACTGGGAGCATGCTTCGATTGATCAGGGCCCCATGAGGACCGCTCCGCGGGATCATTTCGACGAGACTCCTTCATCGAATCAATGGGTTTACGCATTCGTTTCGTTGGTGCAGCCTTTTCGTGACTGAACCCATTTCCGTTCACACGGTGCGAACGCCCAGGCTCACAGAATTTAAACGGGGGATCATTGGCATGACAGAAACTGATGCGCTCTTTCCCACATTCTCCAGTGTAAGCGGCCAGTCATATCGGTGCGATGCTGACGTGCTCTCGCAGCGACGCCAGTACGCCAGCGAACTTTCCAGGCTCAGAATCGGCCGGCTTTTTGGAAAGGTGTTGCGTCATCCATTCCAGAAACGCTGCGGGATGCTGCGAAGCCGCCAGATGGAGTGGGCCTCCGTATCGTGCCGGAAACCCTAGACCCAACACGGCGGCCACGTCAATCATCCGCCAGTCACTGACGACGTTTTCCTGTGCCACCGACAGTGCTTCCGCCGTCATAGCAGCGAGCAAGCGTTCACCGATGTGTTCGCTCGATGGTGTCGAGGAGAGGGTCACCCACGGTGCCAGGAGTTTTTCGATCTCTGGGTCCGACTCGGGGCTAGCAGTCCAGGGAGCGAGGTCGCCGTATCGGTAGAATCCCTGTCCGGTTTTCCTGCCTAATCGCTTGTGCTTGAGCAGGGTGACAAGAATGGGTGAGGCTTCAATCCGGTCGGGAAATGCTTCCCAGAGGATCCTGCCGGCTCCCCAAATGGTGTCGAGGCCGATTTCGTCCATAATCCGCAACGGTCCCATTGCGAAGCCCACGCGGACGGCGGACTCATCGAGAGTCGCAACCCCCGCACCGCTGGCAAGTAATTCGAGTGCTTCATTGAGATATGCAAAAAGCAGTCGATTGACAACAAATCCGGGAGAATCGGAGACTGCTAGCGGGAGTTTCCCCAGTGCCAGGGCCTGTCGCATGACAGAGGCGGCAATAGAACGTGCTGTCTCCGAGTGGCAAATGACCTCGACCACAGGACGCTCGCGAACGGGATGCAGAAAGTGGAGCCCCGCTAGACGTTGGGGTCTGCGAAGATCTTCCGCTAAGCGACTTACCGGAATTGTGGAGGTATTTGTGAGGAAAACACAGTCCGGAGGTACCAGCTCTTCCAATTGTTTGAAGAGCCCGCGCTTGAGGGAGAGATTCTCGGGAACAGCCTCGATGACACACGTACAATCAGCCAGGTGGTGCGGATCCGACACACAGTGGAGGTGTGAGAGAAAAGAGGAAACGAGAGCTGGATCGTCAATTTGAAGTTCCAGTTCGTTGCGCACACGCTGCGGCGAGGCCTCCAGTGCCTGCTGTGCATTATCATAGAGACTCACTTCGCACCCGCGCCGCAGATGACACGCGGCAATGCTGATTCCCATCAGACCGGCACCCACGATCCCGATGCGAGAGAATGAGGTCGGGGTGTTCTGTGCCACGCCCTCAAGGACAGCGGTAAGACTTTGCGAAGTAAACCTGTCCGGAAGTTGGAAGGTGGAATCTGATATCCCTCCTTCGTCGCTAGTGGCCCGCTGGAAGCAGAGCCGGACACTCGACGCTAGATATTTTGTGGCCACCTCTGGATCGATTGCGGGGAGAGTCATCGCAAAGAGATTTCCCTTCCCTGAGGTGCTTCGTCATCAAAAAGCACTGGTATAACTTGGGGAGAATCCGTTCAAGGTCATGAGCAGCCCTCAATGAGGTTCGGTGAATCCGTCACGAGGCCGGCTGATTGGATCCGCCTGCGGGAGCCGCTCCACCGCTTCCGCCAGGAGTCTTCGCCAGTGATTGCAGAGCGGTATTCAACGTGTTGAGCGCAGGAGGCAGGAGCCGGACGAGCTCGCTCGCCGGATCCCGGGCATTGGCCGAATCATTAAGTGCCTTCGTGATCCCATCGAGGGCTGTGTTGAATTTGCCCACAAGCTGGTCTTCCGGCTTGCCGGTCAACATACTCCGCACGCCCCGAATGCCCTGCTGCGCAGATCCCACGTATTGCGCAATCTTTCGGGGTTTGAGGCCCTCCCAGGTTCCAGTTTGGCTGGCGGCCTGAATATCGGCAACGCACAGGTCGAGCACCATCTTTCCCAAACTTTGCACAACGGCAAGGGGGGACACTCCCTGGACCTGGGAGTAGTCAAGATTTCCCAACGCCGACGCCGCTGCCAACCGTACAGCCGGCGCTTCATTCTCGTCACTGACGAAGCCCACGAGCAGTGTCACATTTTCACCGTTGGCACCAGCTTGCCGAGTGGCCGCCAAAACGTCGATGGCGCGGACACGAAACCAGTCGTGAATCCGCGGGTCGCGGTTAGCGGGCACGTTCTTGTCTCCGGCAAGCTTTCGCAGCAGAGGAATGACCTGCTGGTCTCGTGTGTTGGCATCCTGAATGCCGCATGCGCAATGGCGCTCCAGGCCAACCAGTGCCGCCAGCCGCAGGGCATCAGGCTGATTGACGTCCTGAACGAGATTGACTAAGAAAGGCAGTGCCGCTGGGAGCGGCGTGGGAGGTTGCATGCCGCCCCCGGTAGGACGTTCCCGCTCATTTAATTCGCCAATGGCCAGAACAGCGCTGACGCGGACGGCGGGATCGAGTTGATTGTTCTGAGCGAAGTCGCTCAACGTACGAAATGCTATTTGCAAAAGCAGGTCGCGCGGAGGCCCACCACCCCGCGCTGCATTGCCCAAATCGCTAACAATAAGCTGCGACCGGAGCTGCTGGAGTCGTGAACGATTGCTGGCTTTGGTCCAGCTTGGGAAAAAGTATTTTTCGTAGTAATCCTGGAAAAGCTGCTGGCCATTGGCCACCGCCGAAAAGTTGCCATCCCGCAGCATTCGTTGCACGGAGCCCGCTTGTTTCGCCAGACTGTCATCCGTAGAGAGCTCGAGATAATTGGGGATGGTCGGCGGAACCGGTTTTTCCTCCGGCTCTTGCGGAGTCGTACCTGGAAGACCCGGTATTCCGGGCAAACCGGGGACGGTAGGGGGCGGGGCCCCAGGCTGAGCTCCCGGAGGTGCCGAACCACGCGGCTGGGCACGCGCCAATCCGGCGAGAAGCACCCCCAGACAAACCGCGCCCACGATACTTAAGGAGAAGAAAACGCTCAGACGAATCCGAGGAGAGTATTTTCTGTTCATCTGCGTATCCCGACCAAACTGGACTTACCGCTCTTTTGGGGATTTTCCCCGGCTATGTTCCAGCGTACTCAACCGCCGTTTTGAGTGTCAAGCGACCGGAAATCCGACCCTATTGCCATTTTCTGGAAGGATTTGCGGGATCGCGAAGTCTCAATGTATCGTAGGAGCAATCCACGAATGGCCCTTACTTTTAATTGGAAAGCGAACTAACCACATCGACCGGGGTCGTTAAAGCAAATGATTTAGCGTTGGGATCCAGGCCGGACAGGTTGGTGCCCCCACAAAACGGATCGGCGCGTTTATCGTGACCGCCGAAAAGGAATCGGTCATTCAATCTTGACAAGTGGACGTGACAAGCACGTTCCTCCGGGCTGAATCTCACTTCCGGGCAAACCGTGGGCGAGATCTGGACCGCTTTCCAGCCGGAGAGAAAAACTTCGGTCGACTCAGCCCGGGATCCGGCGTGACTTTTCTGTCAAAGATGCCGATCGCAACGCCGTTAAGCGCGGAATTCGGTTCTGGCCTTGGGCAAAATGGCAGGAACGCGGTTGAAATTCGTCCCTCCCGCACTCAAGGTTGATCTGGTCGAGACGCCAATCACATGAGGAAAATGAACGTGACCAGAATGAAGAGCGGTATGAGGATACAACCGCTGTAGAGCATGTAGCCAAAGAAGCTCGGCATTTTAATTCCGCGCTTCTCAGCAATCGCTCGCACCATGAAATTGGGGCCGTTTCCAATATATGTGTTGGCTCCCATAAAGACGGCCCCCAAACTGACGGCCACTAGCAGATCGTGAGCCACACCGGTCCCCGGTGGTACAAGATTTTCGCCGCCCAACGTCCGGGCGGTTTCAAAGAACACCACGTACGTGGGTGCGTTGTCCAAGAACGACGACAGTGCACCGGTTGCCCAGAAGAAGTGGGCCGGTTCCGTCAGCCCCAATCGGGGACCTTCTACATGCAGGATTTGGAGCGGCGGCTGCATGGTGATGAATATCCCAAAGAACAGGGCCGCCACTTCCACAATGGCCCCGTAATTGAACCGATTGGCCACCCGATTCTCGTGGTCACCAAACATCAGCGACAGGGCCACCATGGCCAGTTGGACCACTTCCCGCAAATATAACGGCGGGTGGACGTTGGTTCCCGGGAAAGGCTTGCTTGGATCCAGAAGTGCAACTGCCAGGACCACGCCGACCAGAAGGGGCAAATTGGGCCACAGTCCCCGAACCTGGAGCCGGCGAACCTGCGTGACATCCCGACGAATATCGCGTTTCTCTTCATGAGGATAAAAGTAGAACGTATCCCACAGGAAGTAAATAATCAGAAGACCGATGTTGACGAAGGCCCATTCTTTCCACAGTTGGAGCGTCCAGAGGAATGGCACACCACGCAGATACCCAAGGAAAAGCGGGGGATCGCCAATCGGGAGCAGACACCCACCACAATTACACACGATGAAGATAAAGAACACTACCGTGTGGGCAACATGTTTTCTCTCGCTGTTTGTATCGAGGAGAAGACGGATTAACAGCATGGCGGCTCCGGTCGTTCCCACAAGGCTGGCCAGCACACCGCCGATAAACATGATGATCACATTCGTGATCGGTTTTGCCCGCAAATCGCCCTCGATGCGAATGCCGCCGCTGATCGTGTACAGGCTGAAAAGCAGCACGATGAAGGGGATGTACTCGCTGAAAATCGCGTTGGCAAAAACCGCGAAGGCATTCGCCCAATTAAGACCGGCGGAGTTCGGATAGCTGATGTAATGAGCGGGCCAGTGTCCTTCCACTGGCTGCTCATAAATGAACAGATAGTAGGCAAGTGTCACCAGCGCCAAAACGGCCGCCACATAAAAACGGTGGAGATTGCTTTCCCACCAGTGTTCCGTCCACGGTAAAAGCGGGAACACCGCGATGATCAGGAGAAGAGCTACGAACGGGCTTATCATCCACAGAGGTGGATGCCCCAATGCGCCGTGAGGGGTCCCGTGCTGGTTTTCCGTGCCATGCGCCGCAGCAGCACTGCCGACAGCGCCTTCTTTATGCTCCCCAGAGGCGCTTTCTCCGGGACTTTGGGTCTGGCCTTTTTCAGAGTCGGGGTGATTGGCCTCGGCAGATCGATCTCCGTGACTCGGCTGGTCGAGCGAAGCGGCCGATTCCGCCTGTCGTGCTTCAGCCTGAGCCTGGGCGTGCTTCTCGGCTTCGACAATTTTTCGGGTAGCGGCTTGCGGCCAGCCCGCTATCAGGGCAAGTGCATAAAGCACAAATACAACGCACAGTCCCGCGACCACACGGCGATTGGTTTCTGGAGATGCTGGATGATCGTGCGACATACACCCGTCCTTTGCCTGCTCGTTTCCTCCGGGATGATGCTTTCAGGGTTTAGGCGAACGGCGCTCTGCTGAACGCTCCACTCGGTCCGATTTGATTGTCCGTTTCGTCCGCGCTTCGGCTGGGGCCTTGCACGTTTTGGTACGCATGCCGAATATTTAAGGCTCATCACATCGTCCCATCGGCCCACGGCCACCTGAGAAAGATTCATACAAATATAGGGTGAATTTTGTTCGCTGCCGAGATGGGATAGCGACGGCAGATTGCAGACTGCCACATCATCGCTCAACCGCCCATATATGACGGCTGTGCATAAATCGGAAGTGGGGGAAAGTGCGGGAGAAATGGGATATTAGGGATGAAGCACAGTCTGCGACGTTGACACAACTAATATAAGTTGCGCAGAATGTCCTCGACCTCTTCCTGGCTCACCAGTCGCGGGTTGCCACTCATACTCGTGCCGAAAGAACCGGCAGCGATTTTCGGGATCATCTCTTGACTGACCCCAATTTCGCGGAGTTTTTGAGGGAGACGCAGATCCGCTCGCAACTGCTCTACGGCCTCGATCAAGGCATCAACCGCCGCGTCGTCGTTCGGGAAATCTTTGTCGAGTGCATATCGACCGAGGTAAGCCAGCTCGTGGCCGACGGCGCTGCGATTGGTGCGAAGGGCTGCTGGAAGCAGCATTGCACACGCCAATCCGTGAGGAATTCCAGCCACCACTCCCAGAGCTGCCGCAATTCCGTGAGCCATTCCCAGTCCCCCGTTGGCCAGGCATATTCCTGAGAGCAAGGCAGCGTGGGCCATGGCTTCACGAGCTTCCCGATGATCGGGGTCTCGATAGGCGGTGGCCAGCCACTTCAGTGCCAAACGCAGACCTTCTGGGGCCAGTAATTGTGGGATGGGTTTCCGTCGATTGGAAATGAAACTTTCGACGAGTTGAGTGATCGCGTCCATCCCGCAAGTAGCCGTGACGGATGGCGGCTGAGTCACCGTCAGCTCAGGATCAACTACCGCAACGAGCGGCATAACTCGGTCATCGCGCAGGCTCTTTTTGAAAGGAGGATCCAGCGATGAAATGACGGCGTTCCGTGTGGCTTCAGTTCCCGTGCCCGCTGTTGTAGGAACCGCCGCAACGGGAAGCGGAGGTTGTGTCAGTTTCAGTCCCCGCCCAACGTTTTCCAGATAATCTTGGACTGAGTCCCCCTGCGAGTTCGTCGCCATCGCTGCGACCGCCTTGGCGAGATCGATGGCCGATCCACCGCCAATGGCCAGGAGCAGGTCACCAGGGCGAACTCCGATCGCCTGGAGCTGTCGGGTGACCCCATCCACATCGCAGACGAGCGGCTCGCGCGAAATCGTGGTGAGGAACTGCCAGATAATTCCCGCTTTTTCCACCAGCCACCGCAGCTCATCGAGAAGGCCCTGCTTTTCCAGCGTCCGGGAACCGCAAACCACGAAGACTCTCCTACCCCACCGCGGTAATTCTTCAGCCAGATGCTGGCGACATCCCCAGCCGAAAATAATCTTCCGCGGCGTTACAAAATGATACGGTTGAAGCGGAACGGCAAAACTTGTCATAGCTATTGTGTAATGCTGCTTTGTAACGGCCAATGCTGTCGCTTCGGTGGTTAATCCAACTGCCTGGTCGAACGGTCGCTGGAAAACGATCGCGCGGTATTGTTCCGCGGTAATGCGATCAGCCTCACCGAATGAAGACGCTCATTTATTGAGGACCGGATCGTCTAATTCTTTTTGAAGCTGGAAGAGCCGCTCTTTTAACTGCGATTTGACACCTTGATAAGCTGAGTCATTTGCAAGGTTTTTCGTTTCCCAAGGATCGTTTTGGATATCGAAGAGTTGTTCATGGAATTCATCCTTGACATGGTACGTGATGTACTTGTAACGCTCGGTTCGCACAGATCGCTGGAACATGCGGTACGCACCGAAAACGGCGTCGCGGACCTTCTGTTTCTCTCCCCGGATAATCGGCAGAAGGGATTGCCCCTCAACACCCTCCGGAGGAGGAACCTGGAACATCTCGGCCACGGTAGGAAAAACATCGAACAGGTACACCAGCGCATCGCTTCGTCCCGCCGGAATGCCTGGTCCGGCAAAAATGAGAGGCACCCGCTGGCTGTGTTCGTATAGATTCTGTTTGCCCATCAGGCCATGCCTTCCCACGGCCAGGCCGTTGTCTGACGCAAACACGATGAGCGTGTCCTGAAGATGTCCCGTTTCGCGCAGCGTCTCCAGGATCCTTCCAATTTGAGCGTCAAGGTGCGTGATCATGGCGTAGTATTCGGCAATGTGACGGCGGATATCTTCCGGATGCCGCGGGAACGATGCGAGAAGCTCGTCCCTTACCCGCAATTCCCCATTATCAAATGGATGCTCCGGCAGGAAATTGGGGGGCTGAGAGATATCAGCCGGGTCGTACATCTGGCGGTATGGTTCGGGAGGGGTCCGCGGGTCGTGGGGGGCCGTGAATGCCACGTACGCGAAGAATGACTTTTCCCCGTGGTAGCTTTTGAGAAAGTCAATACAGGCGTCGGCGAATAGTTCGCTGGAAAATTTTTCCACGACTTTCTGCCTCGCTGGCGGGTATTTTCCTGTTGGATCGAAATCGAACACTGGCATTCGGAAGTGGTCATGCATTCCGCCGAAGAATATAGCGGCTCCCGTGTCAAAGCTGCGAGACAAAGATTCCCGGCCATTGTGCCATTTTCCGGTGACGAAAGTGATGAATCCGTGTTCGCGAAAGACCTGCGGCCACGTGGGAACGCCGGTGAGGTTTTCCGGCACGTGCCAGAGAGTTCTTCCACTGAGAAACATGGCCCGGCTGGGGACGCACACAGCACCCTGCATGCTACCCATGATAAAAGCATGCGTGAATACAAAGCCCTGCCGGGCAAGCCGGTCGAGATTCGGCGTGCGGATTTCTGGATTCCCCAGGGCGTGAATGGTATCGAACCGCTGATCATCGGAGAACAGCACGAGCAGGTTTTTCGGCCGACTCGGTTCGTTCTGCGATTGGTTACTGACCTCTTGCGCCAGGAGACCCGGCGACCAGGAACACACCGCGATCAGGGAAAACAGCACGATCAGAAACACTCCAAGCCGCACAGTTTTCCACTGGTTTGTGCGCCGGCATGCTGCAAAAAAGAACCTGGCTGGACCTCTGCTCATTGTAAAACTCCTCAAAGTGTAGAAATGGCGCGGAGCGATCGGGGCTGTGCCCCAGTGCCTCGTGTGGTCACGTCTGATCCCTTCACTGTTTTCCCCTACTGTCATTATTGCCCGGCGGGCTTGATCGCACGCCGACCTACATGCCCGTTGATCGCTCACGTTGCAAGAGCACGGACGATGGAACTGGATGATTGATCGTGGTGACTCGACGCGCGAGAGTCTGACCGTCACAATAGTGGAAAGTGACCAAGCAGCAAAATGGATTGAAACCATTTTGTCTCTTGGATGGATCGTGAGCAATGGCTTGTCTGTGGACTGGCTCCTTTGGTGTGGAGGTGATGCAATGGTGAGCGGCACGAGAGGTTGCAGGCTGACGGGGTTTTTCAGTTTGGGAACGGCGATCGTGCTGTTTCTGGCCGCCCCGATGGTTTGCGCGGACGATGGGAAAGGGAGAACAATGAGTTACGGCGAAGCACGGCAGTACCTTGCCAGGCACACGAAAATCTACGAGCTGGTGGATGAACATGGGGCCCGCGTGTTGGTCTGCCCCGAATGGCAAGGGCGCGTCATGACCTCCACCTGTGATGGCCTGCATGGTTTGAGCTTTGGGTTTATCAACAAGGATTTCATCGATGCGGGCAAACCGAACCCCCATTTTAACAATTACGGTGGCGAAGATCGGTTTTGGCTTTCGCCGGAAGGGGGGCAATTCAGCTTGTGGTTCAAACAGGGGGCCGAGCAGAATCTCGACAACTGGTTTACTCCTCCGGCTCTCAACGAGGGGGCATGGGAGATGGTCAGTCGGCCCCACGATCCTTTCTATCGCATGCGCCGCCGCATGGAGCTCATCAACGCCTCGGGAACGGAATTCAAGCTGGAAGTGACGCGGGATGTACGGCTGCTCACTCCGCATGATTTGCGGGATCTGTTTGGCGAAGCGGCTCATGATCTAACTTCGGGGAAGGTCAAACTTGTGGGCTACGAGACGATCAACCGGGTTGTGAATCTCGGCGAGCCCATGCAGAAAGAAAAAGGGCTGGTGTCGATCTGGATTCTGGGAATGTTTAATGCAGGACCGAAAACGGTGGTCATTGTGCCGTATCGGCCGGGGGACGAGGCGACACTCGGCCCGGTGGTCAAATCCGATTACTTTGGCCCTGTTCCTCCGGAACGCCTTAAAATCCTGCCGGAAGCCATTCTCTTCCTGGGTGATGGCAATTACCGGTCGAAGATCGGCACGTCCCAGAAGCGGGCACGGAATGTGGCGGGTTCGATGGACTTCGTCCACAATGTGCTCACGCTTGTGCACTTCACAATGCCAGAGGATCCCACTCAGCATCTTTATATGAACAACATGTGGGAATTGCCCCAGGCTGAGCCATACGTCGGTGACGTGGCCAATAGTTACAACGACGGACCAGCCGGTCCAGACAAGCCTGGACTGGGCCCGTTCTATGAAATCGAATCGCTTTCCCCGGCCAAGGAACTCAAACACGGCGAGGCTCTGGAGCACGCCCACCGGACCCTCCATATTCAGGGAGATTACGAGACACTCAAAGCCATCGCTAAAAAGGTGCTGGGTGTGGATTTGGACACTGTCCGCAAGACGATGTTCGGCGAATGACGCTTGGGTCTGAAGAGCAGCGAAGACGGTAACGCACCATGGGGGCCGGCGGGGTGATCCGTCGGTCCCCTTTTACAAGTCTGTATGCCACGTCAGAGCCATGCTCAGCCGGGTGCTCGAACCAGAAGTGATGGACACGCTCGAGGAGGCCCTGGATTACGATTCCATGGATCACTCCGAGGTGAACCGGACGTTTGTCTCCGACTTTCTCGCCGCCGGAGCTGCTCCTGGGAAAGTGGTGGATTTGGGCACTGGCACAGCCCTGATCCCCATAGAGCTGGTTCAGCAAAATCGGCAATTCGAAGTGGTGGCGATCGAGTATTCTCGGAATATGCTCGCGGTGGCCCGCCAACACCTGCGCGAGCTCGGTCTGCTTGATAGGATTTTCCTCGTTCGAGCAGACGCGAAGCGGCTTCCATTTCCTGACGAAGCTTTTAGCTTGGTGATGTCCAACAGTCTCATTCATCATCTGTCCGACCCTTTGACATGTCTCGTTGAGGCCGACCGCGTCACCGCTCCCGGCGGACTGTTATTCTTCAGGGATCTGGCACGTCCCCAAAGCGAAGAACACTTGCGACAACTGGTGACGCAGTATGCGGGGGAAGCCAATGCCCACCAGCAGCAGATGTTCGCCGATTCCCTTCGGGCAGCCTTGACAGTGGAAGAGATGGCGGAGCTCGTCACCCGCCTGGGCTATCCGCCGACGTCTGTTCGCATGACCAGCGACCGACACTGGACGTGGTGCGCTCGGAAACCTCGTTTTTAAAAAATCAACAAACGGCGAACCACCTGGAGCTGTGGAGGGGTGCCCGCGGTGGTCTTCAAGCGGCTTTACGCGCTTTTTCCATCATTTCTTCCCAGACCCGCCGCTGCTCGATGAGGGCTGCGATGCGGTCGGGCGGATTGGTGCGGCATTCCAGAAGAATCCAGCCTTTGTAGTTGTTGGCTACCAGAAGGTTGAACAAAGTTTGATAGGGATAATCGCCGAGATTCAATTCGCGGACATGGACGGTGTCCCCAAGCCGATCTTTGACCAGATTGAAGTTGTATTCCAGCCCCTGTCCCTGGAGATCTTCAGGGTTCGAGTTCCAGCAGAGACCAACATTCGGGTGGGTGGCCACGTCCATGATCTTCTTCATGATGGGTAGCGGGGCGCATTGACCGTGCACCTCCAATCTCAGCCGTTGTCCGTAATCGGCGGCGAAGGCAGCCAACTCGTTGAGGGCCCGGCCTATTTGCTCAATGGTCTTCTCCTGCGGCACCTGTTTCGGGAGGTCATTGGGTTTGACCTTGACACCTAGTCCCCCAACGTCGTGGCTGAGCCTGATGAATGCTTTGGTGCGTTCAATAGCCAGCTTGAGACGCTCCGGCTCGGGATAATGGAAGGCTTCGTTGGACCCCAGTCCCACAAGCACGACCGGGCTGTCGGCGAAGCGTTTTCTGACTTCTGCGCGTTTTTCAGGGCCAATTTCTGGCTCCACACCATGGGCGTGTTCTGTGCGCAGCTCGACACCTTCCATACCCGTCTTTTCACAGTTGGCGAGAAGGGTCGGCAGGTCCCAATCGCGGCCCCAGAGATAGGTCACCAACCCCAGCCGGATGGTGCGCGAGGACTCCTCTCCGCCGAAAGCCCGGGCGAAAGGATGGCCAAAAGCAGCGACCACTGGGATGCCCAAGCTCCCTTTCAAAAAGGTTCGTCGCGGTAATCTCTTCATGATGATCTCCTTGGAAACAAGCCGCACATGCCTGTTGTTGTCGGATTGCCGGAAGTAACACGCAGAATCCAGCATGGAACGGCCGTTCGGTGGGGCAACCAGATTTAGCCTCCTAACAGAGTAAATCGACCCTGGTTGGGAAACAAGTGACTCGTCAGCACTACAGTCAGCCCGTGCTGGACCGAGATTTGCAGGTCCACTCCTGGGAGGAAAACCGGGTGAAAAGTTCGTCGAAGAGGGCGTCTCTCCCCACAGATTGAGGGAAATGTTCTAAACGCCAGCCCAGGACTTGCGCAAGCATTGGCGGCCAGGCGACCGCAAAATCGCGAAATATTTCATTATTCTCGGCAATTGGCTCCTCATGACCTAAAACTTCCCACAGTCCCGGTAGCTCCGGAGCCCAGGATGACTGCCCAATGAGGATACTGCCATGTTGCAGCACGGCGTCCCGCGTTCGTCGCTGCGC
Source organism: Thermogutta sp. (assembly GCF_039793925.1). Taxonomy (GTDB): domain Bacteria; phylum Planctomycetota; class Planctomycetia; order Pirellulales; family Thermoguttaceae; genus Thermogutta. The sequence continues at coordinate 29,488 of NZ_JBAMME010000254.1, forward strand.
ACTGCCGACGAGCTTGACTGTCGATGTCCTGGCCGATTGGGATGGATGGGCCATCCCGGTAGTCCCGTCCATCTCAACTGCGCGTTCTGGCGCCAATTGATTGCCGAAAAAAGTTTCCCTGTCGACAACGGCGACGATATCACCCACTGTGCGGCGCTGAAAACAGAGGAACGGGCACGAACGCGACGGATTTGGGCCGCAACGATTTGGAAGATCTTCCTGACGCAATACGACGGCCCCCGCTCCCCAGCGTCGCAGCCAGTTCGCCAGGGTTTCGTGGACGGTCATGTAAAGCGACAGACGGTCTTTGGCAAGGGGATGTTCTGCCGGCAGGCAAAGCGCATACGTCCATTCGCGATCGTGCACGATGGCTCCCCCACCACTGGGTCGGCGCACCACCGGGCAAGGTTGACTGGTGGGGTGGCTTTTTCTGTCATCGTAGCTCTGAAAATATCCCTGCGATATTGTGGCAGGCTGCCAGCGGTAGAGTCGCAGAATGATCGTTCCGTGATGTGCCGCCCAGGCGGCACACCACTCGTCCGCCGCCATGTTGTAGGGGCCGCTCTTCGCTCCTTCAATTAACAGCAAACATGTTTCCATAGTGCTGACGAGGCTTGCAAACCCGATCAACGATCTGTGCTTTTTGAATCGGGTGTCCACTTGAGGATGGGAGAACGGGCAGCGAGCACCTCGTCGGGGCGTGAAATGGGCGTCGTATGAGGTGCTTCGTGAACCAATTCGCGCGGTTCCTCGAGGATGGCCCTAAGCGTATCGGCAAACGCGTCCAGCGTGGCCTTGGTTTCCGTCTCTGTCGGTTCGATCATTATCGCTTCGCGAAGCACGAGAGGGAAATACACCGTCGGCGCATGGAATCCGTAATCGAGAAGACGTTTGGCAATGTCCATCGCCGAGATGTCCCGGCTTGCCTTAATCTTCATCGCCGAAGCCACAAACTCATGCATACATCGGGAGCCATAGGGTACCGGCAAAAACGAGCGGACGCGGGCAAGCAAGTAGTTGGCATTGAGCACGGCCCGCTCGCTCACTCGGCGCAGGCCGTCCGGTCCCTGAGTTCTGATGTACGCATAAGCGCGAAGAAGAACGCCGATATTTCCATAGAAACTTCTCATCCGTCCAATAGACAGGGGGCGATTTTCATCGAGTGTGTACTGCCCGGGAGCCGTCTCCACGATCACCGGGATGGGGAGAAAGTCGGCGAGGTGTTTTTTGACGGCCACCGGCCCAGCTCCGGGTCCGCCTCCCCCGTGAGGGCCGCTGAACGTCTTGTGCGGATTGTAGTGCATCATATCGGCGCCGCAATCGCCCGGGCGGACGATACCCATGACGGCGTTCATATTGGCACCGTCCATGTAAACAAGGCCACCGATCGCGTGCACCATGTCGGCAATGCGACGAATTTGCGTTTCGAACAATCCCAGTGTGTTGGGATTGGTGATCATAAAAACGGCCGTCTGAGAATTCAGTTTGCTGCGCAGATCCTCAAGATCGACCAGTCCCTGGGAATTGCTTTTTACCTGAACACTTCGGAAGCCGGCCATTGTGGCGCTCGCAGGATTGGTGCCGTGGGCGACATCCGGGATGAGCACCGTCGTGCGGTGCTCGCCGCGGTGCCGGAAATAAGCCGCAGCGATGAGAAGGGCTGTCAACTCGCCATGGGCACCGGCTGCCGGTTGCAGCGTCACGGCTTCCATCCCAGCAATCTCGGCGAGTATTTGCTGCAGAGCGTAGAGCGCGCCGAGGAGCCCCTGGACTGTTTCCAACGGCTGATAAGGATGCAAATTGAGAAATCCAGGCAACTGAGCGAGCCGATCGTTCCGCTTGGGATTGTATTTCATCGTACAGGACCCCAGCGGATAGAAATGGGTATCGACCGACATATTGAGCTGCGAAAGGTTTGTAAAATGGCGGATGAGTACCGGCTCGCTGACTTCTGGAAGTGGAGGCGGCGCCTCCGCCAGTTCCTCGGCAGGGACCAGCTCCCCGAGCTGCCGCGAGGGCACGTCGCAGGGGGGGAAGATCGCTTCCGCACAGCCAGGTTGAGAAAGTTCAAACAATAGCTGGGTGGCCTGTTTATTTCTCATGGGAGTTATTCGACTTGCACAGTTCGCGAAGAAGAAGCCATAGACGATTTTCTGTCGATCACCCTGTGGTCTGCTTGGGTGCGAGCGGAGGCCAGAATGGCCGTCAGGTCGTCCATTTCAGCCCGCGTACGCTTTTCTGTGACAGCGATGAGCAGCCCGTTCGCCAGCTCGGGGAACCACCGCCCCAATGGAATGCCGGCGAAGAAACCGGCGTCCCTGGTAACTTCTAAAATGGTTTTCACCTCAGCCGGACTTTCAGCGGCCAGGGCAAATTCCTTGAAAAACGGCGCGTGGTAGAGCGGTTGGAAACCCGCCTCCCGCTGCAAGCGTTCGCAAAGATAATGCGCCTTTTGCAAACACAGTTCGGCCACGGCGCGAAGTCCATGTGGTCCCAGGGCCGCCAGGTACACGGTTGCCCGAAGCGCCATCAACCCCTGGTTGGTGCAGATATTACTGGTGGCTTTTTCGCGCCGGATATGTTGTTCCCGCGTCTGCAATGTGAGGACCCAGCATCGCTGGCCACGGCGATCCACCGTTTGCCCTACCAGGCGTCCAGGGAGTCGCCTCAGAAACGCTTCCTTGCAGGCAAGGATTCCCAAATAGGGACCACCCCAGGCCAGGGGCAATCCCAGGGACTGCCCCTCGGCCACAGCGATATCAGCACCATAGTCACCCGGCCGACGCAACACACCCAAGCTGATCGGATCCACGACAGCGATCAGAAGCGCACCGGCGGCGTGCGCGACTTCGCTCACTTTTCCGGCCGCCTCAATACACCCGAAAAAGTTCGGCTGTTGGAGAATGACGCACGCTGTTTGATCGTTCACTACCTCGGCAAGGGCTTGAACATCGATAACTCCTCGCG
>NZ_JBAMME010000255.1:0-4601 GCF_039793925.1 Thermogutta sp.
AGAGGCGGAAGGTGGGGGGCACCACCCTCGTGGCCCTTCGGGTATACCTACCCCTTTCCCCGGAGGAACCGGAGGAAGGGGAAGGGGTCCAGGTGGTCTGGCCCGTGCGCATAAGGGGGTGGTACGGACGAATTCGCCACTCGGGCATACGAGTTCTTAGGACAACTTGAAAGGGGGTGGGAGCGATGACTAAACTGGCTGGTAAGAGGGGCCAAGTTTGGTTATGACACGGCAGATCCCCATTGAAGAGCGACATACCCGAACACTAGGAGATGGGTAAAATGCCACGCAGAAAGAAGTCAAACCAAATTGCTGTGCGCGACTTCCGGCACAAGGAGGTTCGGCGCAAGAACAACCCGCCCGCTGGTATCGCCCCAACCTACGAAGTGCGGGAGCGCCAGACGACTCGCTACGCCTACGACCCCCATCTGGACCCGAAGCTGGACTGGGCGGGTAAGGCGGAGCACACGTCGTTTGAGGCGTATGTGGTATCGCTTCACATCCACGAACGCATCTCCACCCGGGCGATCCTGGACACTATCTGCCGCCCGCGACGCATCCAGCCGGATCTCTTTAGCGAGACGCGGCTGCCGGCTGACCAGCAGGTCGAATTCTACCAGCACCAGGTGGGCTGGGCCAACCGCCTCATCCTAGGCGATTCGCTCCTGGTGATGAATTCGCTACTGGTCAAAGAGGGCATGGCGGGCCAGGTACAGATGATTTATATTGACCCGCCTTACGGCATCAAGTATTCTTCCAACTTCTAGCCCCGCATCGACCGGCGCGATGTGAAGGACAAGGACGAAGACCTCACCCACGAGCCGGAGCAGATCAAAGTCTGCTTTAAAGGAGTATGACGATGGAGCAGAATGATCTCCAACAAAAGATCAGTCAATGGGCAAAGAAAATCCGTAGCGACTTAGACAAAATGCTGCCAAATAATCCTAACGAAGCTAAATTCCGTCAGCCCATTGACCAGTCGCTCACCCAATTTTGTCAGGAGGTTGGCTTGGACCCACAGGCCAACGCCGAATACACCCTGGCTACCGGGCGCGCCGATGCCGTCTTCAACCGCTTCGTCATCGAGTATAAGCGACCGGGAACGCTGAAGGACAGTCTTTCTCACAGGCAAACGAATCGTGCCGTCCAGCAAGTCAAAAAATACATCTCTGACTTGGCAAAAGGTCAACGGCAGGACATCAGCCGCATTGCCGGCGTCGCTTTTGACGGGCACTATATCATCTTCGTCCGCTACCGTAACGGAGACTTTTCTGTTGAATCACCAACGCCCGTTACGCAGGCGTCGCTGGAGCGGTTTCTCTACTGGCTGGCAAGCCTCTCCTCAGGGATTGCCCTCACGCCCGAAAATCTCAACCGCGACTTCAGTATCGAGCAGCAGCGCACCCAGACCATCTTGCGTGCCCTGACCCAGGGGTTAGACGCGGAGCTACAACGCAACACCCCGATGGTGCGCAACCTCTTCGAGCAGTGGAAGCTCTTTTTCAGCGAGTCGATCGACTACTCGGAAGCCTTCGGAGGGCGCAAACTAGAGCTGCTCAAAGAGTGGGCAAGCAAAGCGGGCTTAACTGTTACGGAACCCGAACGCACCTTCTTCTGCCTCCATACCTACTTTGCTCTGCTGGTCAAACTCATCGCATGGCTGGCGCTTTCACGCCATCTTGCTGTCAAGTTGGGTGTTCCATCGCTTGGCGAACTGGCAGTTGCCGATGGCGATACCCTGCGCCGCCATCTTGAGAAGATGGAATCGGGCGGCATCTTCCGTGATTTCGGCATCACCAACCTGCTGGAGGGCGACTTTTTCTCCTGGTATCTCTATGCCTGGAACAACGAGATTGAGAATGCCGTGCGGGAGATCATCCTCCGGCTGGATGAATACGATCCCACTACGCTCACCGTCGTGCCCGAGGAAACTCGCGACCTCTTCAAGTTACTCTACCACTACCTCTTGCCCCGCGAAATCCGCCACAACCTCGGCGAATACTACACCCCTGACTGGCTGGCACAATGGGTGCTCAAGCAAGTTGATAGCGATTTTTTCGCCTCCGATACCCATACCCACGAAGCACAGTTGCGTGAGAAACTTTTGAACCTCCGCTGGCTTGACCCGGCCTGCGGCTCTGGCACTTTCCTCGTCCTCATCCTCAACCGCATGAAGGAACTTGGCTCAGAACTGAAGGTCAACGAGCCGGAGTTGCTCCACGCCATCCTCCACAATGTCGTCGGCTTTGACATCAACCCGCTGGCGGTGCTGACCGCAAGAGTAAACTACCTACTTACCATCGCTGACTTGCTCCCGCATCGGAAAGGCGAAATCATCATCCCTGTCTATCTCGCCGATTCCGTCCGAACCCCAGCAAGGGGTAAAGAACTTTTCTCCGCCGACACCTATGAGTTCCCGACAGCCGTTGGCACACTCCGCGTTCCCGCATGTCTCAGCACCAAAGAGCACTTTGACCGATTTTGCAACATGCTGGAAGAGAGCGTCGAAGATAAAATCAACCCCGAGGCTTTTGTGCACCGAGTGGAGAAGGAACTGGCTCCTCCGAATTGGCAACAAGGAGACGCTGAAGTGGTAAGGAAACTTTACGAGCAAATCTTGGACTTGTACCAAAAAGGGATGAACGGACTCTGGGCGCGCCTCCTCAAAAACAACTTCGCTCCCCTCACCGTCGGCGAGTTTGACTATATCGTCGGCAATCCGCCCTGGGTCAACTGGGAACACCTGCCTGATGGGTATCGCAACGGCACCAAAGACCTGTGGGAACGCTACCGGCTGGCGGGAACCTTCAAAGGAGGGCGCCCTCGGCTGGGTGCGGTGAAGGTGGATATCTCGGCTCTGATGACCTACACGGTGACGGACAGCCTGTTGAAAGATGGCGGACGGCTCGGCTTTGTCATCACCCAGAGCCTCTTCAAGACTGCCGCAGGCTCTGGCTTCAGGCGTTTTGAACTGCCACCGCACAATAGGCAGAGGCGCCCCATCAAAGTGGTCTATGTGGACGACATGGTTGTGCTACAGCCCTTTGAAGGCGCTTCCAACCGCACTGCTGTGATGGTGCTGGAAAAGGGCAAGCCCACCACCTACCCCGTGCCCTACACCGTCTGGCGCAAAGTCGGTAGGAAAAGATTCACCTACGACAGTACCCTTGGCGAGGTAATCCAAGCCACAAAGCAGCTGGACTTCGTTGCCGAACCCGTTGATCCCAACGACCCGACTTCCCCCTGGCTCACCGCCCGCGAGAGAGCCCTTAAAGCCATCCGCAAGGTGCTGGGAAGGTCCGATTACGAAGCACACGCTGGTTGCTGTACGTGGCTAAACGCCGTCTACTGGGTGAACATCGTGAAAAACCACTCTCTCAAGTGCCCCGTTGGGCTGGTCATGGTGAGCAACATCACTGAGGGCGCCAAAGTGAAGGTGGACAAAGTGACCAAGCCGATTGAACCCGACTTGCTCTATCCCCTCCTGCGCGGGCGCGACGTCCGGCGGTGGAAGGCAGAACCCTCGGCGTGGATTATTGTGCCCCAAGACCCAAAGAACCCAACCCGTGCTTACCCAGAGAAGCGCCTGCAGGCGGACTACCCTAAGACCTATGGCTACTTGAAGCGTTTTGAAAAGGAACTGCGCAACCGCAGTGGCTATAAGCAAATCCTCTCTAAACGGGAACCCGAGTTTTATGGTGTCATGGACATCGGCACCTACACCTTCGCCCCCTGGAAGGTGGTATGGACACGACTCGCGCAGATTGAGGCAGCAGTGGTCGGCTTACATGAGAGCAAGCCAGTTGTGCCTCAAGAGACGGTGACGCTGGTGGAGTGCTCAAACGCTGAGGAAGCCCACTATATCTGTGCGCTTGTGAACTCGTTGCCATTCCAATTTGTGGCTGTCTCCTATAGTCAGGAAGGCGGCAAAAGCATGGGCTCAATGCACATCCTTGAGCACGTCCGCATCCCCCGCTACAACCCGAAGGACCCGGTGCGTCGGCGGCTTTCCGAACTCTCACAGGAGGCCCACGAGGCCGCGAAGGCAGGGGATGAGAAGCGGTTGCGGAAGATTGAGGCGGAGATTGATGTCCAGGCGGCGAAGCTCTGGGGCTTGAGCGATGAGGAGCTGCGTGAAATTCAGCAAAGTTTGCGCGAACTGGTCGGAGAGGAACAAGCCGAGGGGGCGGAGGAGGCAGTGACGTGAACCCCATTTCGGGCGTCCGGCAAGTGCTGAAAGCCATAGCCGAAGAGGTGGAAGTCCTGCCCGCCGTGGGTGGGGCGGTAGAGGACTTAGAGCGCCCCGACTTTGAGGAGCGAGAGGACCAGGCCCTGAACCTTCGGGAACGCGGCTTCCTCCCCCTCGCCTCTCACCACGCAAGCTGCGCCCTCGCCCGTACCCCCTCCGCCCTGGAAGCCCACCTGGCCCAGGCCCCGCCAGGCGGCGTCCTGGCCCTGGACTTCACCCCCCTCAGGCACGAAGGCCCCCGCATGGAGGGCGTGGACCGGGTCTGGAGCACGGCCCACAAGGCCCCCATATGGGGTTACAACCGACATTCCGCACCCCTCTTTCTTGGCCTTAGGATTTTGGGATGGAAACC
>NZ_JBAMME010000256.1:0-4572 GCF_039793925.1 Thermogutta sp.
CGGACAGCCATTTACAGCACAGGAACTTGACAGTGCAACTCATCGGTAGGCCGCCTTAAGGACACCATCGTTGGGTACCGTTGTTGTTCAAATGCCATGCGACGGAGGCCATTATCGTGGAAGTAGAAGCATTGAGGGAATTGGTGCTTGATAGGCTCAAAGAGGCCGGATTCCTGATGTCAGAGGATGGCACGCTATATCCTCCCTCGGTTGATAAGGAGGGTTTGCGAGAGATCCACCGTGCCGCTTCCCAATTAGAAATCGCTGCCCGTCAGGATTGGCTTCAGCGACATCTTCCCGAATACCTTTCTTTCTTTGCCAATGGTGACGAAATCGTACCCGAACGTGTTGACCCCGCATTGGTCGAAGTTACAACAGAGCAACAACACAATCTCTTCCGCGTGGCCAGATTACTCTGGTCTATTCCATTCTCCAAGGGCTATGGTCGCCGCTTGCGATTTTTAATCATGGATCGAGCCAATAATAAATTAATCGGCTTGCTGGCTTTACAGTCTCCACCTCTTAGCTTTCCAGCACGAGACCGCCTGTTTCGCTATCCCCCTGGCAGGAAGACTGAACTGATCAACCAGACTATGGACATCCAGACACTTGGGGCCGTACCACCCTACGATCGTCTATTGGGCGGGAAACTGATAGCACTAGTGGCAGCCTCTAATGAGATTCGCCAAGTCTATCGGCATAAGTATGCTGGACGTGCAACCGAGATGGAACAGCGCATCTTGCCGCCCCATCTCGTTGCGCTTACTACTACAAGCGCTTTTGGGCGGAGCAGCCTGTACAACCGCCTAAGATATTATGGAACAGTTATAGCGGAGTCTCTGGGTTATACGGAAGGCTATGGTACTTTTCACTTGATGGAACTTTACCCGTTGTTCCGCGAATTTTTGGAAAACCAGGGGATTTCGACGCGAGGAGGCTTTGGCACTGGCCCGCGCCGGAAATGGCAAACGATGGTGCGAGCGCTAGATCGGTTAGGTCTTCCGTCTGATCTGCTTCGTCACGGCGTAAAGCGGGAAGTGTTCCTGTTTCGCCTGATAGACAATTTGGAAGCGTACATGGAAGGCCGGGACACGGAACCAGTCTATCGCAACCTGCCATTCTCGGAGCTGGTCGCCTGGTGGCGAGAACGCTGGCTGCTGCCACGAGCGGAGCGTGTGGATGGGTGGCGAGAGTGGCGCAAAGAGGAAATCGCAAGTCTATTGCTGATTGAACAGGACAAGGCCGCAACATGATAGAGTCTGCAGAGCGCCCCTTTGGCGAACTCCCTGCTGCGTTAGTGGATGAGGTCCTCAAACGCACGGAGGATATCAGCCAGAAGTTGTTGGACGACTTTGAGCAAGTGCGCGCGCGTCGCCAGGAATGGCGAGCAAGCCTTGAACAAGCAGGCCTGCTTCACCGTGACGCCGAACTTCCCTATATGCCCATCCCAACGACCTGCGGCGTAGATGGCTCCTACGCCGTAGAGCGGCTGTTGGCTAGCGACCTGGTCGCGGCGGCTGCCGTTGCCGTAGAAGGCTTAACCCCGCCTTCGGAAACGCGCTATTGGCCAGAGCCCCGCCACCTCGTTTGGATAGAAACAGAGGCTCACGAGGCTGAGACCGGCACGATCTTGCGTGCCTTGATGATCGGCATGGAGTTAGAGCTGGCCGCGCAAGCGCCGCATGAGGTTGTCTTCCTGGATGGGTCTCTCACCACTCCTCTCATCTACTTCAACCAGGCATTGAATAAAAGTCGGGATGCTTTACATCTGCATACTACAGCCCGGTTTCTTGACCGGGCAACCTCGATCCTGGAAGCGTACTTGACCATACTGGCTTCAACCCGAAGCGACCGTTGTTGGCTGGCTATACCCAAGTACACGACAAGGCGGGAAATTGGGCAGAAGATGGGATGGTCTGACACATACGACGACCGTGGCCTTTTGAGCTTTCTGTTGAAACCAGGTGAATATACAAGCCCCAGGCCCCTGCAGCAACCCACCGAACCCTGGCACTTGAACTTGGAGCCACTGGAATCAACTAGCCGGGAAACAGCGAGTCGCACAGCGGATAAGATCATCTCATCACTGGGAGAGATCCAGGTCGTCTACTACCGGCCCTATCCCTGGCTTCCAGCCCTCCGCCTCGAAATGAGCCGCGCAGTGGCCGAAAATCAGGCACGCTTGGCCACGGTGCTTCATGGAGTTCGTCACCAATGTGGTGCACCTGCGGTGATGGAACCTTATCCCCTTTACATGGCGGACCGGATGGTAAAGCACTTGCCCAAGGCTATCCCTACATTCCGACAGGTAACCAGTCAGCACATTGCCGAGACCTACCAGGGAAGCATTAGCGAGGTTTTTCTGGGCTTGCATGGCTATCGCACAGAATCAGGAGGATGATCCTATGCAGAAGAATCTTGATCAACTTGTGGACGAGGCGGAACGGATTGGCGTGGTAGGGTCGCCATCCTCTACTAGTGAAGTGGCACTGGATATCTTGGCCGGAGCCGTCAACAAGAAACTTGTAGGGGAACTGGCCTTGTTCCGCTATCACCAGGACGGCCTTCCCCATTACGCGTTGGGGCAGATTACTGAGGTGAAACTGCGCAATGTCTGGCACGAAGATCCCACGATGCGTAGCCTGATCCGTCAGCGCGGGCGGGTGGACACAGTCAGTGAGCGCCAGGATACCCATCTGGGAGAGATGACCATCAGTGCCGTCTTCTCCGCTGGTTCCAATGGCTATCGCCCCAGCATCTTGGGTACTGTCCCGGCTACAGGCACGCCCATTCATCTTGTCAATGACACCGTTCTATCTGAACTACTTTCGCCCTACCGCGACCAGCTTTTCTACTTGGGGCATGCCTACGGTTCAAAGCCCCTTCTGCCGCTTTGGTTCAAGCATTTCGACACTGGCCCACAGGGCGCTGGAGAGGCCTACCACCTGGGCATCTTTGGCAAAACCGGCTCTGGCAAGTCGGTACTTGCCAAGATGATCCTGTTGGCCTATGCCCGTTATCCCAGGATGGCGCTCCTGGTTATCGATCCTCAGGGTGAATTCGCCAAGGAAGCCAGAGGTGAAGCGGTGCCAGGCGAATTCCGTTTGCCGATGAAAGATATCCTGAAGAGGCTCAAAAAACCGGTCCAGGTGCATGGCGTGAGGGACTTAGTGCTGGACCGGTGGGAGCTGTTCGCTCAAATCCTCTATGAGTCACCCTTCTTTGAACAGCTGAGCATTCCTAAGGGAGAAAACCGCCAGTTGGCAGCAAGCACATTGGCTGATCGCCTACAGCGCGCCAAAGTTGCGCTAAAGGACCTTCACACCCGTGAATCCTTCGTTCGTGCCTGGGGGCTGCTCGGCGATGAGAATGTACAAAAGGTCTTTTACCGGACAGAAGGGTCGCGAGCCCGATTTCAGTCCATGTATGACCAAGCGGATCGCAATTTCTTCTTCACCCACTATTGGCTCCCTGTTGCGCAACTGTTTCGCGAAGACCGGCAGGGCGCGCAAAAGGTGGAACGGTTACTGGCGGGTTTGTTTGATCCCGATCAAGCGCAACGGCCCCTTGTTGTGATAGACTTATCGGTGGAACAGGCGACTCAAACCACTGGCAGTTCGAAAACCCTTCCTCTTTTTGGTGGAGATCAATCCGAGCCTCAAAGTATTCCCTTGTTCTGGAACGAAATGATACAAGCGCTGGTTATCAAACGATTGCTGGAAGGTATTCGCACGGCGGCAGAATATGCCTACAAACAGAACCGTAGTCTCAACACACTGGTGCTCATGGATGAAGCACACCGCCTTGCGCCTCGCGAAGATCCCGAGAGCGAGGAAAAGAAAGCGGTGCGAGGCATCTTGATTGATGCGGCACGCACGACGCGCAAGTACGGAGTTGGATGGTTGTTCATCAGTCAAACCCTTTCCAGTCTCCATCGCGAAATCTTAGAACAGTTACGCATTTTCTTCTTCGGTTTTGGCCTGGGAATGGGGGCCGAGTTCAAGGCGTTAAGCGAGCTGGTAGGTGGACGTAGTAAGGCCCTTGACCTGTATCAGTTGTTTCGTGACCCGCATTCATCGTTTGACATTGCAACCAGAGAGTATTCATTTATGACTATCGGCCCGGTCTCTCCACTCTCGTTTGCTGGGACGCCGTTGTTCTTCAATGCTTTTAACACTGTTAAGGAGTTCCTGGATACCAACGCGCTGGGGGAGTAAAGGCGGCCTAACCCGCCGCTCCAGCCGACGCCGCCTTCGGCGGCGCGGCTGAGCGGCAAGCCGTTAGCCCGCTCATTGGAGTCGGCGGGCGACCATTAACTACAAAAGGAGGTCTGAGCATGGTACGCACAACGATTCGGAAAGTCTTGTTTATCAGCCTTCTGGCTCTATTGCTGGCGAGCCAGACCATTCCGGTTTCCGCCGGGTCGCTCGTTTGGAGAAGCATCGGACCTGAAGGCGGAAGTATTTACGCCCTGGCGATCGACCCGGCGACGCCCGGCACCCTGTATGCCGGGACATATGGCGGCGGCGTGTTCAAGAGCACCAACGGCGGCGCTTCGTGGAGCGCGGTCAA
>NZ_JBAMME010000257.1:0-4569 GCF_039793925.1 Thermogutta sp.
CGCGGGCAGCACTAAGGAGCTAATAAACTTGACCTTTAAGGTCAAAGGAAGTATAGGCGATGGATCGCCGGGGTTTTATCGCGCTATTTCAGCTCGGTCTTCCAGACCTTTTCCCAATACGCGTTTATTCTAGCCTGATACTCATTTATCAGGTCGTCCCTTCTCACCGGGTAGAAGAGGTGTGAGAAGCGCTTCTGCGTCTTCAGATACTCTTCCAACGGTTTTAACGTCTTGGGTATGTACGTATGCCTCACCTCACCGTAAACTGACTCCTTCAGGGGCCACATGCCGGTCTCGACCGCCAGCCTGTCGATCTTCACGGTCTGCTGCGGATCTGACCCCCAGCCTGTCGGGCATACCCCCAAAGCCAGGAACAGCTTTGGGCCCTTGAACTTGGAGGCTTTCTCGAACTTCCTGAGAAGATCCACGGGCTTCGAAGCTGCCACCGTGGCTATGTATGGTACATGGTGGGCGTTCCAGATCTCGAACAGATCCTTCTTCCAGAAGAGGTTCCCGGGAACCCTACTGGTGGCCTCGCTGGTCGTGGTCCTTGACAGGAACGGGCTGGCTGCTGAGTACTGGAATCCGGTGTTCCCATACGCCTCATTGTCGTACACGAAATAGTAGTAGTCCAGCTGCCTGTGGAGGGTACCTGAGGTGGATTGCAATCCTATATCGTAGGCGGCTCCATCCCCCGTGACCACGAGGACCTTGGTATCATCGGGCAGGTGAACTCCCTTGGACCTCAAGACGTCAATGGCGTCCACAATGCCTTGGGCGGTCGCCGGGGCGGCCACGAACGACGTGAACACGAACGGCAGCTTGAGGGACGCAAATGGATAGATCGCCATCAACGCCATGCAACCTGGCACGTTAACGACTATCGTATGGGGCCCCAGGGCCTTTAGCGCGAGCCTCAGGGAGAGCTGCGCCCCGCAACCGGCGCAGAGCGGCGTGCCCGGCGCCATATACTCCTCCGCTGGGACGTCCTTCAGCGTCCTGTATCTCATCTGCTCCGAGCTCATGCCGGAGGCACCTCCATCCCGAGCGCCAGGTTAAAGGCCTTAGCCAAGCGCTCACGCTCCAGTTCCCCGAACAGCCAGTTGGGATTCTCAGGCTCCTCCCCACTCCTCACGACATCCTTCAATTTATCCAGCATGTACTTGACTGTCCCGAACGATATATCCGCCCCTCCCAGCCCTCCTATGAAGGAGAGCAGGGTGCTGGGCCTCTCCTTTGAGTGATACAGGGCCTCCGCGAGCTCCGTGTATATCACCCCGCCCTTGCCCAGGCTTATGTTCTGATCAAACACGGCAACCCCCTTAAGCCCCCTCAACGCCTCGTTGATTTCATCCCTTGGGAAGGGCCTGAAGAGCCTGGTCCTCACCATGCCCACCTTCTCCCCCTTCTCGCGGAGCTTTCTCACGGCTCCCCTGATTATGGTCGAATAGGAACCTGTAGAGACTATCGCGTAATCTGCATCATCCATGGCGAACTTCTCTATCGGCTCATACTTCCTACCGATTATCCTCTCGAAGTCCTTGGTAGCCTCGTAGAACACCTCTTTCGCGCGCTCCGCGGCCTTTTGCAACTGCATTTTATAGTACATATAGGCGTATCCATCCACAACTGTGGGCGCGTACGCGACAGGATTCGAGAAATCGACGACGGGATATGGCCTGTTGTACTTGGGCAGGAACTCCCTGACGAGCTCTACGTCCGGTATGTCGACCGGTTCCCTGCCGAATGATATCAGGAACCCGTCCATGTTGACCGCCACCGGGAGCATAACACGCCTGTCCTCCCCTATTCTATAGGCGATCGGCACGAAGTCTAGCAGCTCCTGGCAGGTCTCGCTGTGCAGCTGCAGGAAGCCCGTGTCCCTTATGCCCATTATATCCCCGTGCTCAACCTGTAGCACCATGGGCATCCCCATCCCCCTGGCCACGTTCACGAAGACGACGGGAGCCCTCCAGCCAGCGACCGCGTATAGCATCTCAATGGCGAACATGAGGCCCTGGCTCGATGTGGATGTGAATGCCCTCACGCCCGCCAGAGATGCGCCCCCTATACCGGCGAACATGCTGTGCTCCGATTCGTAGTTAGTGTAGACTGCCTTCATCGTTCCCTCTGCCACCCACTTGGACAGCAGCTCTACTATCTCAGACTGAGGGGTTATCGGATAGCCTCCTATGTACTCCACCTCGGAAATTCTCGCCCCCCAGGCGGCCGTTGCATTGCCGGTGAGCATCCGCTTCATATTGTCACCCCCTTCGCCAGCTTCTCCACGAGCTCCTCTTTCACGACGCGAATAGCGCCCTTCACCGGACACTCATTGTAACAGATCAGGCATCCCTTGCACTGATCGTAATCTATAACCGGCCTTCTATCGGGTCCTACCAGGCTTATCGCGGCCTCCGGGCAATAATCGAAGCAGACGCCGCACCTGGTGCACTTCTGGTAGTCTATCTCGGGCCTGGAGATGCGCCAGTTGCCGGTCTTCTGGTATATGGTGTTTCCAACATTCCTGATAAGCGCCGTGGAAATTTCCGGCGGATGTTGCTCCAGGGCCACGGCTCTGAATTCCTCGAGCTCCTCGGTCGTGGCATACTCTATTGGAACCTTCGGAGTGCCCTCGTAACACTCGAGGGCCAGTTTCACGTTGAGGTCTATCTCCCTCTCCTTCAACCCTATGTCCTCCATCTCTATCTTAACCGCTTCCTCCAGCGATGAAGCTGATATGGGAAGCAGCTTCACCACGGAGCCGGCCACGCCCGAGCTGAGCACCGCGCGCCCGAGTATCCTCAGGGCGGCTCCTGTCACATCATAATTAGTAACGCGCGTCAGTCCGTCCACAACCAAGTTCGTTAGGCTGGGCACATTGATGAACGCGGCCGCGTTCTCTCTGAGCCCATCCAAGACCTTCGCCCTAGGATCCTCTATCAGGGTTGGATCCGCTACGGCGATGAGATCAGGAGACCACACGTATCCGCGTTCGCCTATCTCCTCGTCCGATATCCTAAGGAAGGACGCGACGGGGGCACCCCTTCTCTCAGGTCCATACATAGGCGAGTCTTGAGCCTTGAAGCCTTCCAGGAAGGCGGAGGTCCCCACGACGCGGCCTGCCGTCTTCATCGCCTGGCCTCCCCTTCCATGGAAGCGGATCCTAATTATCATTGACCGCTACACCATGCGAAAGCTATATAAGTATTTCCAGTGATACAGCCTCTGTCGTATGAATTCGCACTGGATTAATGAGAATGTGGGCGTAATAGACACTGTAGGCTTGGGATACGAGGGGGCAATAGCCAGCTACGTCGTGAGGGGAAGCAGGGGCGCAGCGCTAGTTGATGTGGGCCATGCCGCCACGGCCCGGAATGTCGTGGATGGCGCGAGGGCGCTGGGAGTGGATCCCCGGTCAATTGAATACCTGTTCATAACCCATCATCACATGGATCACATGGGAGCAGTGCCGCACATTCTGAAGGAGTTACCAGAGGCAAGGGTGGTTGTGCAGGAGGATTCCATAAGGTTCCTTGTGGAGCCCTCCCGCCTTGTGCAGGCCACCTACGAGGTGTTCGGCGATGAATATGTACCACGCATAGGGAGCATGCCGCCCACTCCACCGGAGAGGATAGAGCCGCTCAGGGAGGATGGGTCTTACGATTTGGGGGGTTTGACAATCCGCCCCCTTTACACCCCAGGGCACACGCCATCCCATACATCATTCTACCTGGAGGAGCTCTCCGCCGTATTCACGGGCGATACAGTATGCCTATCCCGCGCCGGTTTGCCGATCCTCCTACCCGCTGCCAGTCCGCCGATGATCGAGGTCAAATCTGCCGTTGCGAGCCTGGACAAGATCCGTTCCCTACGGCCAAAGCTGCTTCTGATGCCACACTTCGGCCACGTCGACTACAGCGACGAATTCCTCGAGAGGAATAAGGAGACCATCATCCATTTCAACGATCGCGTATCTGAGCTTTTCTCGAGGGGCATGAAGAGTGAGGAGATTGCCTCTGAGCTCCGCAAAGAGCTCCTTCAGGAGCTCAGTGGCCTTAACATCGACGAATTCACGCGGAAGGTCATGCTGGGCAAGTTCCTTGATGTTACCGTTATGGGGTACGTGGGGGCCCTCCTCAGGAGGAGGAAGTAGGGGCCTCCACGAAGAGGCCAAGGCGCCTCCCATTCTTCACGTCGACCAGCCCACCTGCACTCAGCCTGATGAATGGTATTGCGGGGCTTGTTATCGTTTCCAGGCTCAACATGGCATCCCGGAGTCCGGAGCCAGCCTCCTCCAGGATTGATTGAAGACGCGTCAGGCGGGCGGCCAGCTCCTCCACAGGCAAATCGGCGATCATGCCGGCTATGGGAAGCGGGAGAACGAACTCCTCCCTCCTCCCTCTGTAGAAGGAGATCCCGCCTCCCAGCTCCGCTACTCTATTAACGGCCAGCGCCATATCCGCGTCATCAGCCCCCAGCACCACGATGCCCGAGGAATCCCACTGGTTGGTTATAGCGAGCGCTCCCTTTGAGATTCCGAATCCCTTCACGAAACCGGAGAAGATC
>NZ_JBAMME010000258.1:0-94380 GCF_039793925.1 Thermogutta sp.
AACCAAACATGTGTTCATGGGTAAACATCTTTCAATTGCTAGGGTAATCAAGCGAGTATAGCAACTATACTCCTTCAATTGCTTTTTCGAAACGGATATTGTTCAATCCATTCATCGGCTCCGATGTCCGGACGCCTATCTCGCGGTTGCCGGTCGAAGTCGTCTGTCACCTGAGGTAGCAAGGTACCCATGTCGCAGACCGCTGGGTGACGCGTTTTGAGGTGCAGATCACCATGGTGGAAATCCACAAATACATCTAGGTTGGGTGGCAGGACAAGATTCTGTACAGAACGAATCGCGCTGGTAGATTCATTTCGTATGGGACTTCCCACCACAAGGTTATTGGCCACAACGATGCCTGTGTTATCATGAACCAATCTAATAAGCCTTCCAAGGCGGTTGTCGGGATCAAAGACCGTATTATTTGCAATTACACAATCGCGTGTATAGTCGGCGACGATATCGGATTCTTGGCATTTAACAATAAGATTGTTTCTCACAATAATATTCGTCGCATGCACGGGCACGTCTGACGGCTTGTACGAATTGCCGAGAGCAATGCCCACATCGCAATTGACGATGACGTTCCGCTCCACGACGCAGTCGCGGCTGTCATGCCATAAGAATATGGCCCCGCGCCCCTCTCGTGTCCGACCTTGAATATTGTAAAAAACATTGTCCGATATAGTCCACTTGGCTGCGAACATAATATCAATACCGCCAATATAGTTACCCTTAAAATTCTCGGGAGTGTCTGCAGGATCGTCCGCGTAACTTTTGGGACGATCGTTATAGAACAGACAATACATCACTCGGGATCCTGCTGGGCGGGTTACAGTCGGTGGAACGCGGACGCCCTTGATCGCGCGTTGCCAGATGTTGTGCAGAATGCAGTTGTAGATGGTAACCCGATGGACCCCCGAGTCGGTGTCCAGCTTAATGCCGTTCCACCGAACATTTTCAATCGTAAGATCGGCGATAAGGACGTCCGAACAACCATGGACAGCGAGAAGCTCCCCGAGTTGGTGCGGCCCGCCGTCGAGGATAACCTCCTGTCGCCGACCGGTTGCACAGCGAAGTGTTAAACTGTCGGTGTGAATTTCCAACCGGCGGGGAAGCGTATACCGGCCGGGAGTGAGAACGACGGTTGTTCCTTCTTTTGCGCACTCCACAGCCCGAAAAAGTTCCTCCACGGACTGCACGCGGATCACTGGATCCTTTGGCGGAGGAAGGGGCGGCGCCACGCGGATGACCTGAGAGGCGATAGGCAAGTCGGCTTGCTCCGCATGCACACCTGACACAGGCGGAGATACCAGGCAGCAAATGGCACTTGGTAGCAGTGCAATCGACCAAATGAAGCCGGTCGATCGCTGGGCAGAACGTTGGTGCTGTGGCACGGTTACGTTTCCTCGCGACCTCGGCAATAAAGACATGGCGGATCGGCAGCCGCTGGCTATTATGTATATCTGTTGGGCCGAATAGCAAGTCGTGTGAAAAAATATGGGTTCCTTGTAACTTAGAATCACGGCCAAATTGTAGGCACAGGTAACATTATGGGAGAATGTTGCAAAATGGAAAATTGGATTTGTTCTTGCGCAACTGTACGTAATTGCCGGGTTGTTTGCGCGGTGAAACTCGCGTTGTTCTGAACAAACGAAACGGTTTCCAGTTTACCGATTCTCGGAACCGAGCAAGGGAGGCCACGCGCCATGCCACGATGGATGCTCTTCATTTTCGCTGGAGTAATTGCCGTTGGACCATGGGCTCGGGGTGCGGAAGAACAATCCATTCGCCCCAATATCATTCTCGTGTTTATTGACGATCTGGGCTGGGGCGATTTCTCCTGTTTTGGGAACACAGAAGCAAAAACGCCCAACGTGGACGCTTTGGCCGCCGAAGGGCTTCGTTTCTATCAGTTTTATGTCAACTCGCCGATTTGTTCGCCCTCGCGGTGCGCGATCACCACTGGCCAGTTTCCCACGCGATGGCGGATCACATCCTATTTGAACAATCGGGCCGACAATGCTCGCCGCGGAGTGGCCGATTGGCTGGATCCATCAGCGCCGACGCTGGCGCGGATCCTCAGGGAGCACGGCTACGCCACCGGGCATTTTGGAAAATGGCATCTCGGCGGGCAGCGGGACGTCGATGATGCGCCACCGATCTCTGCTTATGGTTTCGATGAATCACTGACGAACTTTGAGGGGATGGGTCCCAAGCTGCTTCCTCTCACTCTTCGTCCCGGTGACAGGGACTACGGCAGGATTTGGGCAGATGCCGAGATTTTGGGAGGACCTGTCGTGTGGATGCCCCGTTCTCAAATCACCAGTGGCTACGTCAACGCCGCCATGGCGTTCATACGGAGGGCGATTCGGGCAAACAAGCCATTTTATGTGAATATCTGGCCGGACGATGTCCATTCTCCATTCTGGCCACCGGTAGACAAGTGGGGTGACGGAAGCCGGCGCCAACTGTACAAGTCCGTCCTGGAAGAGATGGACCGGCAACTTGGGCCTCTGTTCCAATTTGTCAGGAATAATCCCAAACTAACAAATAATACGCTCATACTTGTCTGCTCAGACAACGGTTCGGACGTCGATGCCGGAAGCAGCGGTCCTTTCCGTGGGAGTAAGGCCACGCTGTACGAAGGGGGTATTCGGTCACCCTTGATCGTTTGGGGGCCTGGTCTGGTCGCGAAGGACGCGGCCGGCACCTGGAACAGAACGTCTGTTTTCTCGGCCATCGATTTGGTCCCATCTTTGCTGTCGATCGCCGGGATGGCAGTACCGCAGGGAGTCTCTTTTGATGGCGAGGATGTCTCCCCTGCTCTTCTCGGGAAGCAAGCGGTTTCTCGAAAGTCCCCCCTGTTCTGGCGTAGGCCGCCAGATCGGAAATTTTTTGCCGGCACCGGCCCACATCCCGATTTGGCGATCCGTGAGGGTAAGTGGAAACTCCTGTGTGAGTATGATGGTTCCCGTCCCGAACTTTATGACCTGGAGGCTGATCCCGGAGAGACCACGAATCTAGCCGAGAGGCACGGCGAGGTGGTTTCAACGTTGCGTGAAAAGCTGCTCGCATGGCATGCCGGCATGCCACAGGATAACGGTCCAAAACTGGGCGAGGAAGATCTTCGCAAGAGCCGGAATCGCTGAATGGAATGCTTTGCTTGCTCTTTTCCGATAGCCTTCCATAGAATCTTTTGAGCCCCCCGAGGTTACCCAAAATGAAAGGCTCGCGGCTGAAAGTGTGGGAGCGTCCATTCCGACCTGCGTAAAGTAGGCAGGATACCGTGAATATGTTTAGAAAGCTATTCCTTCCTCTCTGGTGTTGTACGGTTTTGTGGTTGGGCTGTTCCCACCACGGGGGTCAGGCTCTCAATACGCTGGAATCCAAGGCACCGGCTGGCAACACCACAGGCGAAAAGTCCAACGATGATGGAAGAGATGGGGCCACCATATCTGGTCGTTCTCAGTTGATGTTTTCTCAAACCGTACGGGAAATTCTCGTGGGTAGATTAGCTTCGGCCGATCCGGATACTCCGTCCCTTGACACGGCTTGGACAGCGATTGCCGCGCAGCTTCAAGCAAGCGCGCATCGTGCGGACTGCAAGCGGTTAACCATTGACTATCCTCTTGATGGTTCCATCTTCCCCCCGGAAATCGTGCCGCCCACACTTCTTTGGCATGATGAAACACCGGGAGCGGATGCTTGGTTGGTGGCGTTCGTTCTGAACGACGGTGAATCCTGGTTGGGCGCGTTGGTACCCGGCGACTCGCCTCCAGAAGGTGAAATTGATCCTCGATGTCTGACAGAGACAAATGAGGTCTACAGGGGTACACCTTACCAGCGGACGGCAAAAGCTTGGACAGTGCATAGACAACTCTGGGAGAAAGTCAAACAACGTTCTGTAGAAGCGCCGTATCGATTGCTGATTATTGGATTTTCCAGTGACGCTCCGACCCGAGCCCTTTCTTCAGGTGCCGTATTATGTGTCACATCCAGAGATCCTGTAGGGGCTCCGATTTTTTACCGCGATGTTCCCCTGGCTCCCTCACAAACGGAACGCGGTGTCATCAAGCCGTTGAGTGAGGCTTTTCTGCCGCTGATTGCCTGGAGATTGCGTGACATTTCCCAGCCGGAAAGCCGATTGGTTTTGACCGGACTGCTCACCTGCGCGAATTGCCATTCATTTTCCAAAGATGGTAAGACCCTCGGCATGGACGTGGACGGTCCTGCCGGAGATAAAGGCGCCTACGCCATTGTCCCTATTGAGAAGGAAACGATCATCGAGCAAAAGGACATCATCACTTGGAATTCATTCGAAGGTAAACCACCGGGACAGAAAACAATAGGATTTCTCTTTCAGGTGTCGCCCGATCGACGTTACGTCATCACGACGTTGAACGAGTCCGTTTATGTGCAGAACTTTACTGACTATCGCTTCCTTCAGGTTTTTTATCCGACCCGGGGAATACTCGGGTATTACGACCGCGAAACGAAGGAGATGAAACCGCTTCCCGGAGCAGATGATCCTCGATATGTGCACTGTGATCCAGTGTGGACTCCGGACGGGCAGACCATCATTTTTGCTCGCGCGGAAGCGAAAGATCCTTATCCGCCGGGTTATCGCCCGGCTGTGAAAGCGAACGATCCCAACGAGCCGCAGATACAGTACAGCCTTTACCGTATTCCGTTTCGAAACGGCCAGGGCGGAGTGCCCGAGCCGATTCCTGGGGCCTCTCACAATGGAATGAGCAATACTTTTCCCAAGGTATCGCCAGATGGCAAATGGATTGTGTTCGTCAAATGTCGGAATGGCCAACTTTTGCGCCCGGATAGCGAACTGTGGATTGTGCCCACTAGCGGTGGTGAAGCCCGGCGAATGCGGTGCAATACCAGTCTGATGAATTCTTGGCACAGCTTCTCGCCCAACGGTCGGTGGATGGTATTTTCTTCCAAAGTCAATACTCCATATACGCAGATGTTTCTCACGCATATCGACGAAAACGGGAACGATAGCCCGCCGATTTTGATTCCCAATTCCACGGCCGCTAACCGTGCGGTCAATCTCCCGGAATTCGTGAACCGCCCTTATGAAGAATTTGTTGCGATTCGCGTTCCTGCTACCGAGTATCTCGAGATCGGGATGCGGGGCATCAAACTGTATGAACAGGGCAGACTGGATGAGGCTTTGCAACAGTTCGAACTGGCACTTCAGAAACAGCCCGATTACCTCGAGGCACATGTAAGCATTGCAGTCATTCTGATGGATCAGGGGCGGTGGGAAGAGGCCATCCCGAAGCTGGAAAAGGCTTTGCAGCTTGATCCTGATTGCTGGTTTGCTCACGCCAACCTGGGGATTATCAGAGAAAAACAGGGGCGAAAAAAAGAAGCCTTGGCACACTTCCAAAAGGCTGTGGAGTTAATGCCGACCAACCTCAACGCGCGGTTGAATCTCGGGCGAGCGCTTGCCGAGGCGGGGGCGTTTCAAGAGGCAATCACACAGTTTGAGGCGGCAATTAGACTTGCCCCGATATTGGCATCCTCATCGCGCTACTGTTACCGGCGGTGCAAGCGGCCCGGGAGGCGGCCAGACGCTCACAGTGCACCAACAATTTGAAGCAGCTTGCCTTGGCGGCACACAATTACGCGGATGTCCACAAGATGCTTCCGCCCGGAGAAATTGGAACGGGCATTATGTGGGGTGGCGATCCGGTGAACACCAATACGGAGCGCTTGTCAACGTGGGTCATGCTTCTACCCTTCTATGAACAGCAGGCGCTCTACCAACAAATCAGTGGGCCGTTGACTGTTGGAACCACTGTGCTCCCGCCATGGGGGCGCGATCCGTCCACGAACACGCCGGGTGATCCGGCCAATACCCGGTTTTATCCGCCGTGGACTACGCAGATTGACGTTCTTTTGTGCCCGTCTGACGGTAAGATCAGACAAAAAGGTGTGAACGATCAGGGCCGCACGAATTACCGGACCTCAGTGGGCGATTCCATTTACCGTGGATGGGCCCGAGATGGCAACTCTCAAACTTGCCGCGGTTTGTTCGGGCTTCGTCAGGGGGTCCCGTTTGCGGCGATCACCGACGGTACGAGCAACACAGTCATGTTCTCCGAAAGGCTATTTGGCGGCAATGCGAATCTCATTAAAGAGGGTATGGCTACCAACGTGATCAGTATGAATCCGAACGCCGCTGTGGCCCCTGCCGAATGTCTCCAGACCAGAAATCCCGCTCGACCGAACGAGTATTTAACCGGTACTTATGGCACGGCCGGCTGGTCAGGGCGACGGTGGGCAAGTGGTATTCCACAGTACACCCGGTTCAACACTGTCCTGCCGCCAAACAGTCCTTCGTGCAACGACAGCACATGGGATGAGCGGAATGCCGTTATCACTGCCACAAGCAATCACCCGGGCGGTGTAAACGTGGCGATGGCGGATGCTTCCGTTCGCTTTATTTCAGAGACCATCAACGCCGGCGATCCGACGTTGCCCGAGGTCCAATCAGGGCCCAGCCCGTACGGTGTGTGGGGTGCTTTGGGAAGCAAGGACGGCGGCGAGTCCGTGCAGGCTCCGTAGTGTAACCGTTTCGGCCATAGAAACCAACCTTTGTCATTCGTGAGAAAGGCGCGGAACGCCTGGGGATTCCAGAACGCGTGGGGAATATCCATCAAAATATTCCTCACGCTTCTTTGTTGTTTGGCGACAGGTTGTGGGCGACAACCTTCGTTGAACGACCGTCGGATTGCGGGGGCGGTGGCGTCCTTGCAGCCCGTGAATGTGGCGGAAGTGGAAGAGCACATCAGGAGGTTCTGCGGCGACTGCCATGCTGTTCCGCGACCAGGGGCCTTTCCCCGTGATCGGTGGGCCGAAGAAGTTCGAATCGGCTACCAGCAGTATGTCCGTTCTGGACGGGACGATCTGAATCCGCCGCCAATGGCGGAAGTGATTGCGTATTATCGTGCGCAGGCCCCAGAAAAACTGGCTTTTCGTGTTCCCCAAGACCTGGGGCGAGCCTTTCGTGTTCGTTTTCGTCAGGAAGACATCGATTGGGAAGGTCGCCCACGCGCGGCTCCGACAGTCTCGGGCCTTGCGTACCAGAAACTTCCGGGTAGCGACAGGCCTTGGCTGATCGTTTCAGACATGGCGACCGGCATGATCACAGCTCTGGACATAACGTCAAGGGAGTCGCGGTTCCTGGCCAGGCTTCGATTTCCCTGCCGAGTTGAGGTTTGCGATCTGGAGCGTACTGGCCGCCTCGGCTTTGTGGTGGCCGAATTGGGCAGCTTTTTCGCGATGGATCATCGGGACGGCAAGGTTGTTTGGTTGCGCCCCGAAGAAGAGGGACCGCAATTTCGAGTGATTCCGATTGCTGAGAATCTCGGTCGCGTGGCCGATGTGAGAATTGCCGATTTCGACAGTGACGGCGATCCGGACGTGCTCGTGGCGGAATTCGGTCACTATCGCACGGGCGGAATTCTGGTATTGGAAAACCAAAGCACCAAAGGAGGACCGCTTCATTTTGCTATTCACCGGCTTGATAGTCGTCCGGGAACCATTCACGTCCCCGTAACGGATTTGAACACCGACGGTCGGCCCGACTTTGTCGCGCTGATCAGCAATGAGTGGGAGGCGGTCGAATGGTTCCTCAACCTGGGAGACAATCGATTTCTCTGCCGTCCCATCTGGCGGGCACCAGACCTGACTTTTGGGTCCAGTGGGCTGGAGCTGGTGGATCTCGACGGAGATGGCGACACTGATATTCTATTCACCAACGGAGACAGCTTCGACAACCTGTACGCTAATCCTTCTCACGGCGTGCAGTGGTTGGAGAACCAAAGCGCCGATTCGCCCGAAGGCTTTCGCTACCACCGACTGTTGGACTGGCCCGGTGCATATCGGGCTGTGGCAGGCGATGTTGACGGGGATGGCGACCTCGATATTGTGGCCTCCGCGTGGCTGCCAAAGAGCGTTCGTCCTCAGGAATTGCAACGGATGGAAGTTCCGTCTCTGTTAATTCTTGAGCAGGAACCCGGTCCTGTATTTAGATGCCATATACTCGACCGAAGCTGGCCGCAGTTTCCGGTACTTTTGCTGACCGATCTGGATGAAGATGGCGATCTTGACATCGTAGCGGGTCGGCATTCTGGACTTGAGGGTGGAACATCTGACGCCATTGCGCCGCTACGCGTTTACTGGAATCAAATGAAATGAGAATAGTAAGCGTGTTTCGGAGCCGACGCTATGACGGCGACCTCACCGTTGCCCATTCTCAGAAATGTAAGCCGGTAACCACGCGAGTGATTCGGCATGGATCCACCGCTCATAATTCGTCGTGTGCAGGGTGGGCCGCGTTCGGAGATTCTGGCAAAAGATGACGAGGGCACTCACCTGGTCAGGGGGAGCACTCAAACAAGCGGGGTGGGCGGTGCCGGGCATGCCGAGGCGGATTCGCAAATAGAGTTCAGCGAAACTTTCGCCTCCTTTGAAAGGGTCCTGGCGGAGATTCCGCGGCGGATTCGGGAATCCCCAGTCATCCCACAGGGCCAGATCAGAATGATTGTCTCCCCCCGTGCCGTGGCAGTTGGTGCATCCCAAGCTGCTGTAGGTGGCTCGCCCAAAAGACAGTAATTCCTCGCAGAATTTGGGTGCGGGAGGAATGCCGACTCTTGGACCGGGGGTTGTCTGAATCTCCGCAGCGGACCTGAGTTCGTCGGGAGAAAGCTCTTCGCCAATGCTTCGGTATTGCTCGACAAGTCGATCCTGGGCCCCTTCCCGACGCATTTTGAAAATGAATTCTGCAAGACCGAGAATATCCTCTTGGGACAGCTCATCGAAGCCCCGCATGCTTGTCCCGGGCATTCCGTAGCGAATGACAACCGCAATGTCCTCCACGCTGGGGATCGCGTTCTCCGAGCTTACGATACGGAAAAAATCGCGGCGAAGATTGCGCGGGCGCGGAAACAAAAACCGCGATGCGACGCCGTTACCGTCTCCCGTTTCGCCATGGCAGGCAGCACAGAATTGGGCATAGAGAGTCTCCGGAGTTCGCGAAGCTCTTGTAACCCGATTCTGAAAGGTTGTGGATGCCATTAAGGATAGGGTCTTTGCTTCCGAAGTGAATTCTCGGTGATTTTCTTTTCGTTGTTCGATTGGTTCCGTAATGCCCATCGAACTTCGGAGCTGTGCTTCTTTACGGCGGCATTGCTCGCGAAAGAGCTCATCGGCACGCTCCATGAGCTGAAGCCCCGCACGCGCGCTGCCTGCCAGCCCTTCCGCAAGAGCTATGGTGTGAAGCAGGCTCCGGTCAGAAGTGTTTTCAAAGTCAACATGGGCGAGCCATTGTCGGGCTTGCGCGGGACAACCCAATTCGAGCTCGAGCTCCGCCATCTCGCGAATCAACGCTGGCGAAGAGAGAAGCTGTCCAAAATCCGAGCGAAGAATGTTCCTCGCTGTTGACCAGTCACCAGTTGACCGCAACCCATGCACAAAACAGGATTTGGCAAGCTCACTCTGGGGCAGCGATTCGTACCACTGCCGACTTATTGCAAGAACCTCAGACCAGCGGTCCTGTTGCTCCAGCAATTCGCACAGCGCAAGGAGAGCCAACTCATGCCGGGGTTCCAGGGACAGCGCTTTGCGATAAGCCTTCTCTGCTTGGACAACATCTCCGCGGTGCTGATGATAGACACCCTCCATGTAGACCACGTTGGGATCGTTTGATGCGTCTGCCCGCCACGCATTCAGAACTCGCTCCGCCTCCTCGAAACTCTTTCTGGCGATGGCTCCGTAAATGAAAGCCTCTGCCACCTGGCTTGGATCATAACCCTGGGAAATGAGGTCTCCCACATCGTTTCCCTTGCCGGGCGCTAGACGACCTGCCTGGATCAAGGCGAGACGCTGTTCCCGTTCGACGAGCACGGAACGGACGGCCAAACTCCTGGCCTGGGACAGTGCCTGGCCGAACGCCTGCGGTTGGTTCAATCGTCGATAGAGTGTGGCCCGAAGAAGAAAAACTCGGCCATCATGGGGCGAGAATTTCTCCGCCCGATCGAGCCATTCTTTCGCGAGGGTTACTTGGCCCTGCCGAATAGCGTTTGACGCCCGGCGGCGTGCATCGGCAGCCAGCACCCGCGGGAAAATCACAACACTCAACGTTCCGACCACCACACCGAAAAGCCCAATGATCAACCCGACCCGCCAATGGGTTTTGAATCGGTGGCTCAACTTGAGAAAGCACAAACGCGCATCCGGCATGGCGCCTGTCGCCTTTGAATATTGCATGAGCAACAAAACTACGAGACTGAAAAATGTTTGGTCTTGGCAAGCCGGTTGCCTGTGCAAAGGTTCTTAGCCGATTTTAAGCTGACAATCAGGCGGTTGGAAGTTTTTTGGCAGAATGCGAGCGAGGGTAGGTAACATATGCCGTCCATCGTTCGGATCGCGTCAATCATGGCACCCGGTAGTCGCGAACTCGGAGCGTTCGAGTAACAATTCAATCAACATCAAGTGAAGGGTTGGGAAGCCCACAATGAAAGAAAACGTTCGGATGAACATTCCCGGTCGCCTCAAGGACGGATCAGACGTGAGGCGCTGCCTCAGACGCGTGCGCCCATCACGTTGTGGAATATATATAGTTTTGGTCTGCCCATTGTGGAAGCGCGTTATCTTGTCCGGAAACAGTGGAGGTGCCTTATGCGTGTTGCGAAGATAGTGTGGTGCTTGCTCGCTTTCGCCTCGATCATGGGCATGCTCGGCATCTGCTGCGACAGCCTGGCTGCCGAGGCGGAAAATGACACCTCGCGGCCTAATTTTCTTTTCATACTGACGGACGATCTCGGGTGGGGTGATCCCAGTTGTTATGGAAACCGTCATTTTCGGACTCCCAACCTGGACAGGCTGGCACGGGAGGGCATTTTGTTTACCCAGTACTATCAAGCAGGATCTGTGTGTTCCCCCAGCCGGGCAGCTCTCATGACAGGGCGCTATCCGGCGGAATTGCGGATTCATGGTCATCTGGCGAGTCCGGAGCAAAATGCTGCAAGAGGTATGCCAAACTATCTTGACCCACAACTCCCCACTTTGCCGAGACTCTTAAAAGCGGCAGGCTACACCACGATCCATGTAGGAAAATGGCACTTGGGGCGTCCACCTGGGGCGGGCGGTGGGTTGGAAGTGTATGGTTTCGACGTAGCCCGGTGGATTGATTGTCAGGAGGGGGGAAGAAATCTTTGGAGCGTACAGGAGCGACCTGTTGCTGCCAAGGAGCTTGTCGACGCCACAATCGCGGCCCTGCGCAATGTTTCTGGGAAACCCTTTTACTGCCAATTATGGCTGAACGATCCGCACGCTCCTCTGGCACCGTCCTCCGAACAAATGGCTCCATTCCGGCGGCAAGTTCCCGAAGGATTCACAAGCCCGTTTATGGTCTATGCAGCCACGGTCACCGAAATGGATCGCCAAATAGGACGCCTTCTCGCTGCCTTGGACGAGCTGGGCCTGGCGCGAAATACAGTCGTCATATTTTCCTCGGATAACGGACCGGAGGATATTGATATCGCAAACGCCTCATGGTCGGCTTACGGAACTGCGGGACCGCTTCGGGGTCGAAAAAGAAGCCTGTACGAGGGCGGCATTCGGGTGCCGTTCATCGTACGCTGGCCCGCTAAGGTTCCCGGTGGCCTTGTAAACAATACAACGGTTGTTTGTGGCGTTGATTTTCTCCCCACGCTGTGCGAGTTGGCCGGCGTGAGCTTGCCCACAGAGGTGAAAGCAACCTGCCGGGGCGAAAACATGGCTCGAGCCTTTTGCGGGGACAAAAATGTGCAAAGAAGCGGAACGCTCTTCTGGGAATGGAGATTTCGAATATTCAACCATCCTTGGAATCGCAGTCCCATCCTTGCCGTGCGCGAGGGACCGTACAAACTTTTGTTTAATCCGGACGGCTCGCGTGTCGAGCTGTACGACATCCCCCGCGATCCCGGGGAGTACAACAATATGGCGTCGGAACATCCAGACATTGTCCAGGAGCTCATGAAAAAGGGCATCGATTGGCAGAAGTCTCTTCCTCCCGGGCGGTTCGATAAGGAAGCAGGTCGGGCCGATTACCCCTGGCCGCAAGGGGAACAATAGGGCGCCACGAACCCGGTTTCGTCGGGGGTTTCTGATGAACGATGGCGCGGGGAGCAACCGCTGACCAACTGCGCGAACGTACGATTAAACCCTGATGGCGACGAATGCCCGAAGTGTCATGCGGACTTCGGGCATTTCCAATTTCTTGTTGGGTGTCAAGGCGCATTCTCTCCCCTGAAAAGGTTCATGAAGAACCCAATTGAACTATCCAACAGAAACATGACAGCGTTCCAGGCGGACCGCGTGACTGAAAACCATACAACAAGCCGCGTGGAGCCGTGCCCACTCGTCATGTTTCTCAGCGGCCGGAGATCAAACCAACAGGGTGTTCCATTGTCAGTTTTTTGCCAATGTGTATAGGCAAAAATTCTTTTAAGATGTCCATATCAGAAAAATTGTTGACATCGCTATCCGAAAAGAGTATACTGACGGAGGACTGAGGCCGAAAGCTATGCTCGCGCTCTCTCAAACGACTGGTTACGCGATCCTGGCGCTGGGTTGTCTGAGTCGCAACCCGGGTGCATTCGTCTTGGCCAAAGATATCGCCAAATGCACTGGCATCCCCTGGGCTTATCTGTCGAAGGTTTTGCATACGCTGGAAAAGCACGGCATTGTTGAATCTCGCCGGGGCTATCGCGGAGGCTTCAGGCTGCGGCGTCCCGCCGAGCAGGTCAGCCTAGAGGATATCGCGGCTGTGCTGGAGAGGCAGTGGCCACCGCAGTGTCTGCTAGGTTTTCAAGATTGCCAAGGTGAACGGAATTGCCCATTCCACGAGTTCTGGCAGCGTGAGCGTGAAGTCATTCGGGAAAAGCTGCGGAGCACGACGCTTGGCGATTTGACGGCATCCCCCCTGATGATTGATCAGGTCCGTTTGGCCTGGTGCGGGTCCGGCCGCGATGGAGCGGCACAGCCCCGTAGGGGAGGTCGCAAACAAAAATTAGGTCCTTCGAAATCGGAGAGGAGCAAGAGCGATGGGTGCAACTCGGCGTGAGTTTCTGGAGGCCGGCGCGATCATCGGTGCCGGTGCGGCCGTCGCAGCGACAGCCGCGATAACAGCCCGGCTTGATCACCGGACGACTGATCCGGTGGGAGAAGAAACGGTTCGGCATATTGAAGTCCTTCCCAGCGTTCCCCCATCACCCGAAGAGGATGTCCTCGTTCGCATGCAGCGGGATTTGGCCCGAGCCATGGCCAAGCCTGTCGAGCAGCGTCGATGGGTCATGATTATCGACACGCGCAAGTGTGTGGGATGTCATGCATGCACCGTGGGCTGCGTGGCTGAAAACCATTTGCCGCCGGGCGTTGTCTACCGTCCTGTGGTGACCGAAGAGTACGGCGAATATCCGCATGTTCAGATACGGTTTTTCCCACGGCCCTGCATGCAGTGCGATGTTCCACCGTGCGTGCCTGTTTGCCCCGTCCATGCCACCTGGAAACGCCCGGACGGCGTGGTGGTCGTGAATTACGACCGTTGTATCGGATGCGGTTACTGCATCACGGCCTGTCCCTACAATGCCCGTTCGCGGGATTTGGGCGAATACTGGCTGGACGGAGCAGCAGAAACGGAGACTACCAGTGAACTGCCCATCCTTGGACAGAATGCACCCTGGGAAAAAACACCCTCCAACGAGTACGCCAAGTCGTGGGATCGAACGAAGGGTTCGCCTGTCGGAAATGCTCGCAAGTGCCACTTTTGCCTACATCGCTTGGAAGTGGGACAGCTCCCAATGTGCGTCACTACCTGTATCGGAAGGGCAACCTACTTTGGCGATGCCAATGATCCCGAATCTTTGGTCAGCGAGTTGATGGCGGCCCCGAACGTGATCCGCCTTTTGGAACATCTGGGAACGGAGCCGCGCGTGCGCTATTTGATTTGATCAAGATCAGACCACGTACCAATATACTGCCAAAATATGGAAGTGAGGGATGCCATGCAAAACGAAGGTGTACGTTCTCTCGGAGTCCGAGTGTTCCAGGCTCTGGTGATAGTTGCCTGGGTTATCTTCGCTGTACTCGGAATACAGGGAATCGCTGAGCGCCTGTGGTACGGGCATCATGCAGCCAATTACGGGAGTTATGTCGTGTGGGGCTTGTGGGTGTCGGCCTATATTTATTTCATTGGCCTATCTGCAGGGGCTTTTCTTCTATCGTCTCTAATTTATGTTTTTGATTTTAAACAACTGGAAAATCTTGGGCGGCTGTCGCTGTTTGTCGCGATTGTGACACTATTCATGGCACTTCTCTCCATCTGGTTCGACCTTGGACGCATGGAGCGATTTTATAACGTATTTTTACATCCAAATTTTATCTCCATAATGGCATGGATAGTGTGGCTGTACTCCATTTATACAGTCATTATGATTTTGGAGCTCTGGTTTTCTTTGCGTCCCGAGCTTGCCCGAATGCAATCGGCAGCCGGCATTAAGGGCATCGTGGCTCGGGCCCTCGCATTTTCTCGCGGGCCTCTTTCGCCCGAGCAGGAAAAACGGTGTCTGCATTATCTTCGGGTTTTGGCCATCACCGGTGTCCCGCTGGCGATCACATTCCATGGCGGAGTGGGAGCGCTTTTCAGTACGCTGGCGGCACGCCCGTTCTGGCACACGCCATTGATGCCAATCCTATTTTTGACCGGTGCTCTCGTCTCCGGAGGCGCCTTGATGACATTTATCGTGTCAGCATTTTGGAAAAATGGGGACGCTGAGTATCGTGAGATGCTCAGGCTCCTAGGGAAGGTCGTGCTAGGGCTCCTGATTTTCGACGTGGTGCTGGAATGGGCGGAATACTCAATTCCAATGTGGTATGGGGTGGGCCATGAGGTGGACCTTTTGAACAAAGTATTGTTTGGTGAGTTCTGGTGGGTGTTTTGGATTATTCATCTTGGATTGGGAACGCTCATCCCCCTGCTGCTTTTGGTGTTTGGCGGTGATCGGCCTGCGGCGGTGGGACTGGCAGGACTACTCATTGCTGTGACATTTATGACGGTTCGTCTGAACATTGTGATTCCGGGGTTGATCATGCCACATCTTCGTGGTTTGGAATCAGCATACGTTCACCCTCGGTTAGTATTCCATTATGTGCCGAGTTTCTTTGAATGGAAGGTGACGTTTTTCGTTGTAGCTGTCGGGATAACTTTATTCTTCATAGGTTATTGGTTATTGCCCCTTATACCCGCAAAGGACAAAGAGAGCCTTCACGGGGTAGCGTGACAGGGAGCATTTGAGCGATCGATAGTGAGCATACAGTCGAAAGAAAATGATTCACGAGGTGCATTATGGAAAACAGAAAAGATAATGTAACGCCAAAACGCAAAGTAACACGAAGAGGATTTTTGGCGGGTGGGGCCCTCTTAGGTAGTGGCATTATGGGGCCGGTAGCAACGGCAGGTGAGAATGATCGGCCAAGCCGGGTTCTTAATACGGGTCGGCCGGATGCGGTTTATCCGCTGACCAACGGTGAAAATATCATCCATTCCGTGTGTTTGCAATGCAACACCGGCTGTGGGATTAAATGCAAAATCGTTGACGGTGTTGTGACTAAAATTGATGGTAATCCCTATAATCCATGGACACTTCATCCGCACCTGCCATATGACACGCCGCTGACAGAAGCAGTGCTTGTGGACGGTTCGATTTGTCCGAAGGGACAGGCCGGCCTGCAGACGGCCTACGATCCCTATCGACTTCGTAAGGTGCTGAAACGAGCAGGTAAGCGAGGCGAGAATCGCTGGATCACCATTAGCTTTGAACAAGCGGTCAAAGAAATTTGCGAGGGTGGATATTTATTCAAGCACGTGCCGGGTGAAGAAAACAGGTACGTAGAAGGCCTGAATAGCCTGGTGGCGCTTCGCGACCCGAAGCTCTCCGCTGAGATGAAAAAGGATGTCGACGCTATTCTGAATGAAAAGGACCATGATAAAAAACGTGCGCTTGTCGAGGAGTTTAAAAAGAAATATAGCGAGCATCTCGACGTCTTGATTGATCCGGATCATCCGGACCTCGGACCAAAGAACAATCAGATTGTTCTGGCATGGGGACGATTAAAAGACGGACGTGGTGATTTGTACAAAAGATTTGCTGCGGCTCTGGGCACGGTCAATGCCCATGGGCATACCACTGTCTGTCAAGGATCACTCTATTTCACATGCAAAGCCATTAGCGAGCAATACGTGGGAGGAAAGTTTTCCCAGGGGGCCAAGTTTTACTGGCAGGCCGATTTGGACCACGCGGAGTTCGTATTGTTTGTCGGCGCGAATTTATTTGAGGCAAACTACGGTCCGCCGAATCGTGCGGTACGCATAACGGAACGCCTCGTCACAAAAGAGGTGAAAATCGCCGTCGTCGATCCCCGGTTCAGCAAGTTGGCCAGTAAAGCCTGGAAATGGCTACCGATAAAACCGGGAACGGATGCGGCGCTGGCCATGGCCGTCATAAGGTGGATGTTCGAGCATGGCAGGTATGACGCGCGATTTCTTTCGGCTGCCAACTTAGCGGCTGCAGCGCAGATCGGCGATCCGGCGTGGAGTAACGCCACGTGGTTGGTTGCCTGTCCGGACGGAAAACCCGGAAAGTTCGTGCGGGCAGCAGATGTCCTGGTCGATGGAGTGCCGTTGCGTGCTCCGGAGAAGAGACGCTACGTGGACGAGTCCTCTAAGAAAGAAGTTGAGTATGAAGAAGAGTTCATGGTCGTGATGTCGCAAGGTGCACTTAAAGCGGTTGATCCTAATGACAATCAGGAGGCTGTATTCGGCGATTTGTTCGTCGATACAAAACTTCCCGATGGTACGCCAGCCAAATCGGCGCTACAAATTTTGAAGGAGGAGGCTTTTTCGCGGAGTTTTGAAGAGTGGTGCGAAATATGCGGCGTGCCCCCAAAGGATGTGGCTGCCGTGGCCCGAGAGTTGACATCTCACGGACGTAAAAGTGCGGTGGACATCCACCGGGGAGCCGCACAGCATACCAACGGCTTCTACAATGTGTTTGCCTGGATGACAGTAAACATGCTCCTGGGAAATATCGGGGCCAAAGGTGGGATGCTCAGGGCCGCGACGTACGATTACAAAAAAGGAGCTTTTGATCTGACGCAGCATCCCGGTAAACCCGTAGCCTTTGGTATAAGCTGCATTCGTCATGAGATTCCATATGAAAAATCGACCATTTTTGAAGGCTATCCGGCGAAAAGACCATGGTATCCACTCTCCTCTGATGTATACGAAGAGATCATTCCCTCCATTGGTGATAAGTATCCCTATCCTGTAAAGGCATTGTTTTTCTATATGGGAGCGCCCCCCTATGCTCTTCCGGCGGGACACACCAATATAGCAATCCTTGCGGACGTCGAGAAACTACCCCTGTTTATTGCGAACGATATTATCGTGGGTAGTGCGTCGATGTACGCGGATTACATCTTCCCGGATCTGTCATTCCTGGAAAGGTGGGAATTCCATGGAAGTCATCCGAATATTCCTCACAAGGTCCAACCTATCAGACAACCGGTCATCGCTCCGATTCCTGAAGAGTGCAGCGTTTTCGGACAGAAAGTGCCTCTTTCGTTTGAGGCAATGATTTTTGGAATCGCGGAGTACCTGAAGCTACCGGGGTTTGGACCAGGAGGTCTAGGCTCAGACAAGAAAGGAGAACCGCTCGATTTAAACCATCCCGATGACTTTTATCTTCGGGCGGTTGCTAATTTGGCGTGGGGTGATCAGCCCGATGGTTCGATGGCTGTTCCCGACGCAGCAGACCGAGAAGTTGAGATCTTTCTCAAAGCCCGACGGCATTTGCCTCAATCGGTGTTTGACCCCGCGCGCTGGAGACGCATTGTAGGCGACAAGCTGTGGCGAAAAGTGGTCTATGTGTTGAATCGCGGCGGTCGTTTTGAAGCATTCGAAAAAGCATTCAACGATACTCATCATACACACGCCTTCAAAGGCTTGTTAAACATCTACCAGGAAAAAACGGCTACCACTATTCACTCTGGCACCGGTGAACCACATCCCGGATTTGCACGATACATTCCGGTCAGGGATTATCTTGGGCGAGAGCCTGCCGAGTTGCGAAAAGATTATGAATTTCACCTAATCACACATCGTGTCATCAGTCAGACGAAAAGCCGTACAATTGCGGACCCCTGGTTGACTCCGTTATTGCCTGAGAATGTGTTATTAATAAACCCGCGCGACCTTACTAGGCTGGGATTGAAGAGCGGCCAGCAGGTGCGCATTGTAAGTGCCACAAATCCTCAGGGCGAATGGGATTTCAAAAATGGCACGCGCCGTACGGTGATCGCCAAACTCCACGCCACGGAAACTATCCGGCCGGGCATAGTCAGTTTCGCCCTCGGCTTTGGACATTGGGCGACGGGTTCCTCGGATATCGAAATTGACGGCCACATCGTTCGAGGCGAAGCCCGTCGAAAAGCCGGATTTCATGCGAACGCCGTAATGTGGGTCGATCCAGCTTTGAAGAACACCTGCATGCTTGACCCCGTGGGAGGGAGCGTCAGCTTTTACGATACGTACGTGCGCCTGGAACCCGTCGGCTGACGCCTCAGGGAGCGAAACAGGTTGCGTGTTCAACGGCCTGTGTGTGCTTACGAATCAGGCGTGAGGACAATAATGCGTGGGCTGAGCTCGCATCGCTCTGCCCAGGCGCGGGGATTTTCGCGCTGACCGGGGATATCAGCAGCTTTCCCCAAAGACATTTCTACCCAACCGGCGGATCTGAAAGAACATGCGCCTCTTGGCCAGCGAGTATTCTTGTAGTAAAACTCCGATCCCTATTGAACGGGCGATTCAACGGGTTTCAGCACGCTGGCGACAATTTGTTCGATGGAAGGTCCTGCCTGTTGGAGGAAAGTTTGGAGCGGGGTGGCCTGGAGGTGCTGCCGGAGGGCCTCCAATGATTCCCACTTCTCAATCACGTGGATGACATTATCCCGAATGGGAACCTGAACGGGGATGCCGCTCGGAATTTCCACGGCCGCGCCGTATTCCAGGCACCCGGGTTCGGTACGCACCTGGTCAACGATCTTCAGAAATTCCTCGAGAACTTTTTCTCTTTGACCAGGTTTTACAACAATTTGGGCGAGGACATGGATCATCGCTTTTTCCTTCCGTTAGTCCGTCAATCGTTTAACGCATACTCGGCTGGTGTTTGTAATGCCCGTTGCGGCATTTTAGTGTAAGGCGAACCCCAAGAATTAATCGAAGTGGGCTTCCTCCAGGATCCATTTCCGCAATTGCTGCGGCTCCGGGGTTGTGCCAAGCCCGGGATTGGCCCAAAGTTTCGCTCGAATCTTACCGTCTTCGGGGTCTCTTTCCAACGTGAGTGGCTCACTAAGATCTTCCGCCAGGAGATCCGGCCCCCAGAAATCGGCTGGATAACAAAAATTGGATAACGTACCGAGGGCCAGCGCGGCGCGAGTTCCGATAGCTGTTTGCGGATACATGCCAAGGTAACACGGAACGCAATGCTCGTGCGCCGCCTGGTGGATCGCCAGCGCTGGTGTGAGCCCCCCCACTCGGACAGGATTAAGATTGAAATACTTCGCACTGTGGAGTTCGAGTGCCATATCGGCTTGTGCAGGAGTCGTGATCGATTCGTCCAGACAAATCGGTGTTCGAAGGGCCTCCTGCACCATGGCATGTCCAACGAGGTCATCCGCCGAGAGTGGCTGTTCCAGCATGCGGAGGTTAAAATCGTCGAATCGGTAAATGATATCCATTTGATTAAGGCTCAGTGCCCCTTCCAGATCGCCGTGAAGATCCGCTACGGGAAACTCGTGACGAAGGACGTTGAGAAGTTGTAAGTCTAGTCCCGGTCGAATCTTAATGCCGACTCGGCTGAACCCCCTCTGGAACGCGTCTGCGACGGCTTGAACGAAACGTTCCAGATCGGGGCAGTTTGGCCGATCGAGAATGGTGCCGAGCGGTAGTTCCCTGTTCGTTCCGCCGAGAGCGGCATACAGGGGTTGCCCCTCGATACGGCTTTTCAGATCCCAAAAAGCAATATCCAGCGCTGCTTTGGCGGCACGGTGTCCGCGGATTACCGCAAGGGCGTCAGCCAATTCGGAACTTGAATTAAACTCTTTGCCCAAAATCAGTGGGGCAATCCAGTCGCGGAGAACACGATAGGCACCGGCTGACCACTCCACAGTCCAAAAAGGTCCGTTGCCCGGTGCAGCCTCTCCCCAGCCACATATGTCGCTGCTCCACAGACACACCAAAACCGTTTGCAGCTCGCGCCATTCCTGGGAGTTTGGCGAATATGGAACGGTTTCAAAGCGAAGCGGGGAATTGAACGGAACGGCCAGAAAATAAAGATCGATGCGAGAAATCCTCATTGCTGCGTACCTCGCGGAAAAAGTCCAAACCCGGAGGGTTTTATGATGACACCCCCCTGCCCTTCTCGCAAGCGGGGTCTCCCGAAAGGTGTGATGGAAACATGGAGTGAAAGGTTGAACCAATGAACCCGGCGACCAGGATAAATGGCCAACCCCTCAAAGCGAATTCGCCTGAGAGTTACTCGACCAAGAGCCTATGAGAATGACATTGACTTCTGCTTCCGCGAGCATAAGTTGACACCCTGAAGACGCCGTTGGTGGCCGGTGGAACGCTGTGGCACCGCTGTTGTCTTCCCCGTTCCATGGCCTAAGATAAAAAACGGTCACGTTTTGGGCCGCTTGCCCGCGATAGTGCGAGCCAATAGCAAAATCCGAATCCTAGGAGGTTAGGTAGAGTCTCCATTTTGATTTGCAATTTCAAGTCATCATATGGTGATCCTGGCAATCTCTGACCTTCATGGCAATCGACGTGCCTTAGATCGAATTTTGGATCGGTCGGGACCCTGCGACGTGATTTTGCTTGGGGGCGATTTGACACATTTCGGCTCCGGTCGTGATGTGGAACCCCTCATCGAGCGATGTCGCGAGAAAACGCCGATTGTTTACGCCGTGGCCGGTAATTGTGACACCAAAGAGGTCGTGCAGCGATTGGATGAGCTGGGGGTGAATCTGGCGGCTCGCGGCACCGTTATAAACGGGGTGGGCGTGCACGGTCTCCCAGGAATACCGGTTTGGCGGCCCGGTATGTATCAGTTCACCGAAGATGAGCTTCAGAATATGCTGGAGCAGGGTTGGATTCAGCTTAACAGTGCCTCATGCCGGATCACGCTCGCCCACGTGCCACCCCGCAACTGTGCCGTGGACCGCGTTTATTGGGGTTGCCATGTCGGCAGCGTGGCACTTAGGCAATTCATTCAGCGCAATCAACCGGCGGTTGTCGTTTGTGGTCATGTTCACGAAGGACGGGGTATCGCCACTGAAGGAAGCACGCAAATCGTCAATTGTGGGCACGGTTCATCTGGGTTTTATGCAAAAATTAGCCTGGACGTGCCTCCTCATTCGCCCTCAATCCAAATCACGCTGCATGAGGCATGAGGACTTATCCAGGAAATCACGCAGTTTCCGATGGAGGCGTACGCTGTTCCTGGCTCGGACCCCACCATCGGACTGGAAACACAAATCGACTCAGCAACCACGCCACACACCAACCAAGGCCAGCACCAAAAACGACGTCGCTCGGGAAGTGGGCCCCCGCAAGAACCCGCTGCAAGCAGGCCAGGCATGCTAGTACGGCAAAGATTATCCTTCCATTTGGATATACGGTGGTCAAAGCAAAGGCCAAACCTGCGGCTGTAGCAGCGTGCGACGACGGAAAAGAGCCGCTGAGTTTTTCAGGATGAAGGGTGAAAACTGGGAGCCAGTCGTGAAAGGTGGTCCACACGGAACCGGCGAAATCAAATTCTCGGGGGCGGACTCGGAATATGACAAGTTTCATGAGATCACCAGATAGACCCGCCAGAAGTGATGCGCATCCTACGTAGATTGAATGCTTTCGACAGGCGTCAAGCGTGGCAATAAGGATCGCAATGACTATAATCCCAAAGCCATGAGCGAAAAACTCACTCAAGTTTGCTGCTTTGACCAGCCATTTTGGGAAGAAATTGGCGCGGGCACACTCCGCGGCGGTGAGATCAATAGCAAGACAGAGCGGTGCGAGAGCGAGAAGAAATACACCGATTTCCACGGGTGCGAGGGACGGGGTACTGGAGGATTTGGAACTATGTACAAACAACGTCTTATTCATTCGTTCCTGCGTTGCAATCTGTGAGCAGGCATAACACCTTGCCGTGTTCACAACGACTCCGGTTTAGAGTCTGTCCATTCTAACATTTTCCAGATCTTGTTCCGAGAGCGATTATGGTTGAGCAAGCGGTACCAAGGTTTCAGATAAAGCCTGAGGAAGTGACCGATGTGGATGTGATTGTGGTGGCTCCACATCCAGACGACGCAGAGCTTGGAATGGGAGGCACCATTCTCAAAATGGTGGATCAGGGAATAACGGTGGGCGTTGTCGATATGAGTGACGGTGAGCCGACGCCCTACGGAAGTCCCGAGGTCCGCGCTCGGGAAACGGCTCGGGCCAGTGCGCTTCTTCGACTGGCATGGCGAACCAATTTGGGGCTGCCCAACCGTTCCATTCAACCGACATTGGAGGCACGCGCACGCTTAGCTGGCGTCTTCCGGCTGGGACGCCCAAAGGTAGTGTTTTGTCCCTACTGGGAAGATGCCCACCCCGACCATTGGGCTGTGACAGAAATTGCGGAGGCCGCGCGATTTTGGGCAAAGCTGACCAAAACAGATCTGCCAGGCGATCCATATTATCCACCGCGACTATATTACTACTTTTGCACGCATCTTCGGAAACCGTTCACGCCGAGTTTCATTGTTGACATTTCTGATGTGATAGATCAAAAATTGGACGTGGTCCGTTGTTATGAGAGCCAAGTTATCGTGGGTAGGCCGACCGAACCTATTTCATTCCTAGAACAGCTCAAAGCAATTGCGGCGTCCCTCGGATGGTTTGGGGGATGTGCCTATGGCGAGGGGTTTGTTGCTAAAGAAGGTTTGTGTATTCGGGATCTCCGGGGTTTTCTTCTGGGATGAGGTTCGGGATATAAGGAAAGGGCTGTGACGGTTGTTATGAAAATTCTCCATTCTGTGGCAAGACCGCTTGGGGGAATTGCGGTCCCAATGAACTCGGCAGATGCTTCCAAGAATGCCATTTAGGGGGCCATTAACATTCGCTCGGGAGATTCGTCTGAACTGGGAGGAGACCAGAACCAAGACTCCGAGGCTTTCGGAAACCGATGGTAATTACAGTATGGCCTATACTTGTGGCATCATGACACATTTCGATTGACGAGGTTGCCAAGTTTCTCCGAAAGTGAAGTGACCCTGCTCTGCCGGTGTCAAATGACAATGGCGACTCAGCCCCAGCCCAGTTTAGTTCCCCTCACGGCACAGTACCTTGGCCGACACGCTCGCCGTCTTTCCCGGTCGCTGCGAGTTGCCGCGGATGGCACAGATGTGGAAGCCATCCATCAGGTGCGGGTGGCGTGTCGCCGGTTGCGCGCTGGTTTCCGCATGTTCAAGGACATCCTGGGGAAAAGACGGGTCCGACGGTGGCGGCGGAGCATTCGTCCGCTCGCGAAGAAACTGGGTGAAGCCCGCGATCTCGACGTGGAGATCCAGGCCACCTGGGAACGCATTGCCCGGATTGACGATGTGC
Source organism: Thermogutta sp. (assembly GCF_039793925.1). GTDB lineage: Bacteria > Planctomycetota > Planctomycetia > Pirellulales > Thermoguttaceae > Thermogutta. The sequence continues at coordinate 23,774 of NZ_JBAMME010000258.1, forward strand.
AGTTGATTCCCGGCGTGAGCTACTGGTTGGCCCACCTGGAGCGCGAGCGAGCCCGGCTCCAGCCCAAGGTGCGACGAGCCGTGCGAAAGTTTCTGCAATTGGGTACATTGAGCGATATGCGCCGGTGGAGGCGTTCGGTCACCGCGGCGGCCGATGACACTGAATCAACCAAGGATGGGGATCGGCATGCCACACAAATGGCATCCCAGATTTCGATACTTCACCGGCGTTTGCAGGCGCTGCAAAGGGCGTCGGCAGCGCTGAATGACCCAGCCGACCAGGATGGTCACCATGTTTTCCGGATCAAAGCAAAAAAACTTCGCTATTCGCTGGAGGCTGTTTTGCCGGTTTTGGGGAGCCTTGCAGAAGTTGCCGTGGAAGCTTTAAAGCAGATTCAAGAATGGGCGGGAGAAATTCACGATTACGACGTGTGGTCGATGCGGTTGGGCAAGGCCATCAAAAGGATTGAATCGGGAAAGCGGCTCAGGCCGCGATGGCTCAATCCGCAACGGTTGTTGCCGGGTTTGACTGCGCTGGAAGAGTATTACCGGCAAACTCGAACACAGGTGTTCGATCGCCTCAGAAATTTTTGTTCTCAGGAGAAATTGCAGAAGCTGTGGCGGTCGCTCGAACAATCACAGTTTCTCGGTGACTCCTGTGAACTGGAAGAAGCAGCGGCAGTACCCGCCTCCGACGGGGGAGATGGGCAGCGTATGTGATTGAACACGTTACCGATTACTGACCGGTTCGGCAGAATGAATTCTGCAGTTCGACATTTGTTCCAATGCGAGGTTTTCTCACGGAAAATGATGAGTTTACGATTCGCCACGGGGAGATGGGCAGAAGATACATAAGCCGGCGGTAGGCTAGTTTCAATTTTCATCTGCACGTCACCGCGTAAGTCAATGATACCATCTGAGAAAAGCAAGGGAACGACTGGTTTGGCACACCCGGTAGCCGTTATCGACATCGGCACGAACGCTATTCGTATGGTCATCGCCCAGGTGTTCGAAGATGGGCAAATTGACGTTCTGGAGCGGGTCCAACGTCCGATTCGGTTGGGCAAAGACACATTTTCCCGCGGCCGAATTGGGGCCCAGTGTATGCGCTCGGCTGTGGAAATACTCCGCAATTATCAGAAGATCATGGAGACCTACGGGGTGGAAAAAGTAAAGGCGGTGGCCACCAGTTCTCTTCGCGATGCTGCCAATGCCGACAATGTGCTTGACCGGATCTTTCTGGCATGCAAACTTTCGGTGGAAATCATCAGCATTGCGGAAGAAGGCCGGCTGACCGTGGCAGCGGTACGGGAAGCCGTCGAAGCCTTTCCCGAGGTCAATCAGGGCAAAACATTGATCGTAGATGTAGGGGGCGGAAGCACCATTCTGACGATTCTTGAAGAGGGTGAGATCGTCAATTCCGTGGGGTGGCGTCTGGGATCTGTGCGGCTGGTGGAGACCCTGGGGCTGCAATCCGAGCCGCCCGAACGTGCCGCCCAAGTTCTGGAACAGCACATTCGCATCCAGGTCGCGATGGCAAAGCGCACACTTCCCCTGGCAGCGTGCAATACGTTTGTCGCGGTAGGAGGAGACGTTCGATTTGCTGCCCGGGTGGCCGGATATCCGAGCCGCTCAGAGAAACTGTTCATTGTTGAAAAGGAACAATTTCAGAAACTGATTCGGCGCTGTCAGCGTCACAGACCAGAAGAGCTGGCCCGGCAGTACAATCTTCCCCTTACCGAGGCGGAGACACTCCTCCCTGCCCTTTTGACCTACTGGGAACTGCTTTGCCACACATCCGCTCCCCATGTTATCGTCTCCCAGGTATCGATGCGGGATGGGCTTCTGCTGGAACTTGCCCGGCAGACTACGGGCAAAGAAGATACTGCACTCCAGGAGGGGATCATTCATGCGGCTCTGGCAATGGCCCAGCGTTACGGTGCGGACTTGGAACATGCTCAGATCACTGCCGATATTGCGGCTCGATTGTTCGACACCCTCAGCGCCGATCACGGGTTAGGGAGCCGGGAGCGGCTTCTGTTGCGAGTGGCGGCAATACTTCATGAGGTGGGCGGATACATCAATCTGAGTGCTCATCATAAGCACAGTTATTACATCATTGCGCATTCCGAGATTTTTGGGCTGACACGAGCGGAGACGCAACTGGTAGCCCACGTGGCCCGGTATCACAGGAGAAGCGCACCAAAAGTTTCCCACCTGGAATACATGGCGTTACCGCGTGAGTCCCGCGTGATCATTAACAAATTGGCTGCGATCTTGCGTGTGGCCGATGCGTTAGCCCGGGGCAGAATTCGCCAGGCGGAACAGGTAGAGTTTCACCACGAGGGTGATGAATTGAGTATCGTTGTGCATGGAGCGGAAAATTTGGTGCTTGAGAAGAAATCGGTAGCAGCCAAAAGCGAAATGTTTGAAGATGTGTACGGGATGAAGATCCGTTTTGAGCAATAAATCACTATTGAAGATCTATAACGGGATTATTTACAAGTAGACGCCATTGTGCAAATTTCGCAGAGCCAGTTCGGGGTCTGCCGATGAAGAAAAAAAGTTTTTCCGATCCTTCGCTCTATATTAACAGAGAATTGAGCTGGTTGGAATTTAATGAGCGAGTTCTTCAGGAGGGTTTGTCACCAGATGTTCCGCTTCTCGAGCGGCTGAAATTTCTCGCAATTGTCAGTTCAAACCTGGACGAATTCTACATGATCCGTGTGGCCAGCCTGATGCAGCTTCAAAAGGCTGGGAAGTCTCGCCGAGATATTTCGGGAATGACACCGGAGGAGCAGCTCCGGGCAATTGCCGAGCGCGTTCGCCGGATGGTGAAGGACCATGATCGCGGTATTCTGAACGCGTTCGAGGAGCTTGCTCAGCACGGGATCCAATGGCTGCGACCGTCTCAATGGTCCGAAGAAGATCGGCTTTTTCTGCGGCAGTACTTTGAGCGGGAAATCGCCCCCGTTCTTACGCCATTAGCCATGAGCGATTTGTCGCCTCCCCCAGCGATTCCGGGCCTACAGATTCATCTTGGCGTAGTCCTGCGATCGCGCAAACAAGGCAGCGAGGAGGAAAAAATTGCTTTTGTTCCCATCCCCACCCGGCATCCACGCTTCGTCTTCCTGCCCGCCGTGCAGGGCCATCGTTTGGCATTGCTCGACGATGTCGTAGCAAGTTTCGTCCAGAACCTGTTTCGAGGCTATCAGGTTGTCTATGCGGGGCCATTTCGCGTAACCCGGGATGCCGACGTCTCGATCCAGGACGACGACGCGAGCGACCTGCTCAGCGCGGTGGAAGAAGCGATTTTGGCGCGTCGCCGGCGTGCGGCCGTGCGTTTGGAGGTGGCCACGGGAATACACAGACGATTGTACCAATACCTGTTGGACCTGTTTGAGTTAACAGAGGCGGATGTGGTCGCAGTCGATTCCCTGGTTTCTGCGGCATCCCTGCGTGAAATTGTGGGACTTCCGGGATATGCGCACCTGCGGGATCCCGACTGGCCCCCGCAACCCCCGCGCGATTTGCTTGGGTGGGACGATCTTTGGAAGGCGATTCTGGACCACGATGTGATGCTCTTTCACCCTTATGAAAGTTTTGAGCCTGTGGTCACGTTTCTCCGTGAAGCAGCCAACGATCCTGATGTGCTGGCGATCAAGCAAACGCTTTATCGCACGAGTGGGGAATCGCCCGTCGTTGAGGCTCTCGAGACGGCCGGTCGAAAAGGTAAGGAGGTCACTGTTATCGTCGAGGTCAAAGCGCGGTTCGATGAGGCGAGAAACGTCCAATGGGCCAGACGTCTAGAGGATGCCGGATGCCACGTGATCTATGGGGTAGCCGGTTACAAGACTCACGCGAAGGCGCTCCTCGTCGTTCGCAGAGAACAAGGGCGAATTCGGCGGTATGTCCACCTTTCTACCGGCAATTACAACGACCAAACCGCTCGGATTTACTCGGATATCGGCTTATTCACTGCAGATCCTGATATAACCACGGATGTGGCGAGCTTTTTTAATCTTCTCACAGGATACTCGGAAGCAGTCGGGTGGAATAAACTCACTGTGGAGCCTGGACAACTTAAGGCAAAATTCATCTCGCTGATTGAGCGAGAAATCGAGGCAGCTACGGCCGACTATCCGGGATTGATTCTGGCCAAGATCAATTCGCTCCAGGACAGGGATATTTGTGCCGCACTTTACAAGGCAAGTCAGGCAGGTGTAAAGATTAAACTGAATGTCCGAGGTATCTGCTGCCTGCGTCCTGGAATTCCCGGTATTTCAGATAACATTGAAGTGCGATCTATTGTCGATCGATTTCTGGAACACGCACGGATCTTCTATTTCTCGAACGGTGGCCGAGAAGAGGTATACCTGGCCAGTGCCGATTGGATGGAACGCAATCTCGAGCGGCGCGTCGAAATCATCTTTCCCGTCCAGGATCCCGTGCTTCAGCAGCGGTTGATTGAGATTCTCAATATTTACTTCTCGGACAATGTGAAAGCTTGGCATCTCTGCTCTGACGGAACCTATCGGCGTGTTGCGCCGGGACACCCAAGAGTTCGGGCGCAGGAATATTTTTACCAAAAGGCCGTCGAAGCGGCCCAGATGTCTCTTCCCAAGGATATTCGCTACCGTCCGTTACACCGCGAGCAGGCGTCCGACTAGACTTCAGAACAATAAGGACGCTGTGTCCACGATGGAATACCGTGGGCAATTGGCCGCGATCTTTCGTCGTAGAAACCGTGGTTGGGTCTGATTGTGGCGGAGCACACGGAACGGCGCCCGAGCAGAAATGCGTTTGCCGGGCTGTCAGAATATCAAGCAACCGGTTGCGGTAGACTGCCGAGTGCAACAAAGAAAAAGCAGGAGGGGGACACGTTCAGAATCTTTGTGCCGTCCCGCGGGGCGCCGTCAAAAAATATTCCGAAATAAGTTGGTCCCAGGTAGAAAACAGGGCTTTGGAATTACCGACAGAACTAGGCCGGTGCTTCCCGGGAAAGCGGATCGGCCTCGGAAACCGCCGGGAAGAGGCTGATACGTTATTCCTCTTCTTCCTCTTCCAGCTTGGCTTTTTCGATGATTTCCCGCTGGATATTGGCGGGCACCACGTCATAGTGGCTGAATTCGAGTGTATAACTCCCCTGCCCGCCGGTAATGCTTGAGAGAGCCCGGCTGTAGTTGATCACTTCCGCGAGGGGGACTTCTGCCACAATGGTTTGGAAACCACCTCCGGCGGAGGTCATACCAAGTACGCGGCCGCGGCGTCCGGAAAGATCGCTGTTAATATCCCCCACCTTGTCAGCCGGGACCGTCACTTCGATTTTTACAATCGGTTCCAGTAGAGCCGGTTTGGCCTGCTGGAAGACATTCCGGAACGCCATGGACGCCGCGGTCTTGAAAGCCTGTTCGGAGCTATCCACAGGATGGTGCTTTCCGAAGAACACTTCTACGCAGACATCCTGAACGGGATACCCCGCGATCACTCCCTTGGCAATTCGTTCAAGAAAACCTTTTTCGACAGCCGGCATAAAGTTACTCGGAATAGTTCCACCGACAATCGAGTCAATCCAAAGAAAGTTGGACTCCTCGTGGTAATGGATTTCTTTCATTTCAGGAAAGCGTTCCTTGGTGGCGAACTCCTCAATCTTTGTTCCGCGTGGGAAGGGGAACATCCGGATGTGGACCTCCCCGAATTGGCCGCGACCACCCGTTTGCTTTTTGTGCCGGTACATTCCTTCTGCCTTGGCCTGGATCGTCTCCCGATACGGAATTTTTGGCTCCTTAACGTCCACCTCGACCTTATCCCGCCGCTTGAGTCGCTCTCGGATAACCTGGAGATGCAACTCGCTCATCCCTGTGATGACCAACTCCTTCGTCTGCGGATCCCGGTCCAGACGGCACGTCGGATCTTCCTGACAAATTTTCGCAAGAGCACCCGAAAGTCGTTGTTCGTCGCCACGACTCTTCGGTGAAATGGCAAGACCGGTCATCGGGGTGGGGAACTCGATGGGAGGCATGGAAAGGTCGCCGATCGACATACCCGTGCGAAGTTCTTCCACCTTTGTAACGGCGACGATTTCCCCAGCCATGGCCTCCTCGATCGGCACCATCTCGCTGGCCTGTACGTGGAACAGTTGCGCAATCTTCACGCCTTTACGCTCGCCGACAACGGGAATGGTGCTATTTGCCTTGAGCGTCCCAGAGAACACACGTAGATAGCTGATTTTCTGCACGAAGGGGTCCACGCGCGTCTTGAAGACCTGGGCAACAAGTGGACCGTTCGGATCCGCATGAAGTTCGACCGTCTCTTCGCCGTCCAGCTTTTTTGCTTTGCGGACGAGACGATCCGGCGAGATGCCGCACAGCTCAAAAGTTTGCAGCAACTCGGGGATCCCCACGCCTGTCTTCGCTGACACGCACACGATGGGGATCAGCGAACCGTCCAGCATGGCCCGGGCGAGCAATCGCGAGATTTCTTCGTCTGTAGGCATCTGGCCTTCAAAATATCGCGCCAGGACCTCCTCGTCGGCAACGACGATGGATTCCATGAGCGATTGACTGATGGTGCTCGGGTCGATTACTGCACCGGCAACATTGCCCTCTGCACGCAGAGTGCTCGCCACGCCGCGAAATTCCTGCCCAAGTCCAATCGGCACGTTCAGCGGTACGCAACGATCCCCAAAGGTCTCTTTAATCTGTGCGAGCAATTTTGGAAAGTCGATATTTTCGGCATCGAGCTTGTTGAGGATGATCAACCGGCCGATACCTGCCTTTTCTGCCTCTTGAAAGACACGCCGTGTGTTAACCTCAATTCCGGCCTGAGCGTTAATGACGACGGCAGCGATGTCCACTGCTCGAAACGCCCCGATGACCTGACCAATGAAATCGCGGTAGCCCGGGGTGTCAAGCACATGATAGTGATATCCGTTGTGGTCGAAAAACGTGACTTTCGACTCGATGGTGTAGCGATGGGCTTTTTCCTCTTCGTCGAAATCGCAGAAGCTGGTGCCCTCATCCACGCTGGTTGGCCGGTTGATGGCCCCTGTGAAATTGAGAAGATGATCGAGAAGCGTCGTCTTTCCCACCGAACCGTGACCGCACAGAGCGATATTGCGAATCTTGTTCACGGACAGTTCTACCATAGTCACTGTTCCCTCGCTTTCTCAGGGTCTACAACGCTCGATCGTACTTCCTTGAGTATGTCCCGCACAGAAGCGTGTTTTTTTGATTCTCACCGCAGAGTTCCGAAAAACCGCGTTTGGTTCACCCTCCCTGCTCCGAGTTGGCCGAGGCCGAACTCTCTTGGGTTGCGCCATGGTCTCCGGCGACCTCCAGGGCTTCCCGAAGGCTGAATCGCTGTTCATATAGGGCGCGGCCCAAAATACAGCCCGCCAGGCCCGCTGCCTTCAACGCACGGATGTCCTCGAGGGTCGCAATCCCCCCCGAGGCGATGACAGGGACGGTGACGGATCGTTGCATTTCGGCCATTGCAGCCACGTTGACCCCTTTAAGCATGCCATCACTCGCAATGTCGGTGTAAACGATGGCCGCGAGCGGCTCGCCTTCAAATCGCCGCGCCACGTCGATAGCTGGTTCCCGTGTGGTTTCCAGCCACCCATCAGTGGCAACCAGTCCATCTCGAGCGTCCAGCCCGAGGACAATGTGCCCCGGAAACTTTCGACAGAGCTCCCGGAACCATTGCGGATCCTTGATGGCCCGGGTGCCAATCACCACCCTCGCCACTCCTGTTTTGAGGAGCTCTGCCACAGTCTCCATCTGCCGCAATCCCCCGCCGACCTGGCAGACGAGACCCGTCGCCTGAATAATCTTGATTATTATGGGAAAATTAATAGGGTTTCCTGTCCTTGCCCCATCCAAATCCACAATGTGAAGGCGTCTTGCTCCAAGCCGCTGCCAGTGGTGTGCCATTTCGACGGGATCCTCGGCATACACCGTTTCGCGGTTGAAATCCCCCTGGCACAACCTCACGCACCGGCCGCCTCTGATGTCGATTGCGGGCCAGACCTCCACTGCGTTTTCTCCTCGCAGCTCGCTATTTTGAGCACCGGTGTAAAACCTGTAATATGACACATTCCGCTTGCGCCTTCAAGTCGGCACGAGCTTTGATAGAAGGGGCGAGCGCGCGTGTGCCGACCGTAATCTGTATCCCCGGGATACACACCTCTCTCCCACGACACTGGCGTCATGATGTACAATCAAAGGCACCCAAGTAACTCATTTCTGCAAGAACAGTGCCTTTGCAGCCAAAGGGAAGGACCCAACGATGTCTAACGCAGTGTACAAGAAGATTCAGCTTGTCGGGACGTCGACGCAGTCATTCAGCGACGCGGTGGCGCAGGCCGTCAAAAAGGCAGCGACCATGGAGAAAAATCCTTCCTGGTTTGAGGTGGTCGAGCTGCGTGGATCGATCGCGGATGGAAAGGTGGCGCAGTACCAGGTCACTGTCAATATTGGTTGTCGGATTATAGACGAAAAGTGATTCACCATTCGCACAGACGATAACTCAATCGGTAACGACAGCGACAAAATTAACGGGCAGGAGCAGTACATAATCGGTGCTGTATGATCCTTGTCCGAAGGTTATCCGCGGACAAAAGGATTGTGGGTTTTCTCGCGCTCCACGGTGGTCGGAGGGCCGTGACCTGACCACAGTTGCGTCTCTGAGGGCAAGGAGTAGATCTTCGACCTAATTCCTTCCTCCAGGAGTTCGAAATCTCCGCCCGGGAAGTCCGTTCGTCCAATACTCCCGGCAAAAATCACGTCGCCTACAAAAGCGAGGGGTGGGGTAGTGTCGTTCAGGAGGTAAATGACGTGCCCTTCGGAGTGCCCGGGGACTTCGCGGACGAGGATTCTCATGCCCGCGTACTCCAGAATTTGGCCGTCCTCCACGAGCTTGTCTGCGGGTGGCGTTACTAGAGGAAATCCGAAGTCCGCTGAGAGGTTGAGATGGGGATCGGTCAATTTGTCCGCGTCGCGTTTGCCGACCACAATCTCAGTCGCCGGCCAACGCTCCTTGACGGCTTCCACGCCTGCGATGTGATCTGCATGCCCATGGGTGATCAGGATCGCCGCCGGGGCGAGACCGAGATTGACTATATTTCGAATGATTTTTCCCCAATCGAGCCCCGGATCGATGACCACACAATCGGAGCGGTTATCCCGATAGACAATGTAGCAATTCTGGCCAAACATAGCCGAGACAATCGTAATCACTTTGGGATCTCGTTGTTCCACTCCGGTCTCCTTTAAAATGGGTAATGTCGTAAGGCGGGAAACGTAGTAAAAATGGGTTTCGGATAGGTATTAGAGAAAGCGATCGCATGAGTTTAACCATTTTAATAACTGACACGAGCGAACGCGATATCCCATTAAGACGGGCGAGAGCATTGCGCTTTCTGCTACTGGACTTTTTAAACCCTTACGTGATGACAACCACTTAACTATTGATGTGGAGGCGATCGGATGTCACTGAGGCGATTTCTTTTCTCTTCCTGTCTTCTGGTCGTAGCTGTGGCTGAGGTGATGTATTGCAGCGGTCTGCCAGCCCAGCAAGTGAATGATCCACCTAAGCAACTGGCGGGTGCACCGGGCCAACTAAGGATTGCCGATCGATCTGCGCCCCAGGAAAACGCGGTTGTGGAACACCCCCTGATGCCTGCCATCCGCTGGGCTTATCAGGGCCTTCAGGACATCCAAAAAATTCAAGATTACTCGGCGATCATGGTCAAGCGTGAGCGGATTGACGGAAAATTGAACGATCCCGAATATGCGTTCGTCAAGATTCGCCACAAGCCGTTCAGCGTTTACATGTATTTCCTGGAACCGGCTTCAGTAAAGGGACAGGAAGTAATCTACGTGGAGGGTGCAAACGGCGGCAAGATGTGGGCCCATCCTGCGGGGATCCGCAACAGGCTCATCGGCACGGTGTCGCTCGATCCTACGGGGCCTATTGCCATGCAGAATAGTCGGTATCCTATTACAGAAATTGGGATCCTCAATCTTGTTCGCCGGCTCATCGAGGTGGGTGAACAGGATATGAAATATGGAGAGTGTGAGGTCAAGTTTTTTGAGGGCGCAAAAATTAACGATCGTACTTGTACGTGCATTCAGGTGGTGCATCCGGTACCACGGCGCAACTTTCGGTTCCATCTTGCTCGTATCTATGTGGATACGGAGTACAACCTCCCGATTCGTTACGAGTCGTACGATTGGCCGACGGAGCCAAATGGCCCACCACAGCTTATCGAAGAGTACACTTACCTGAATATCAAGCTTAATAATGGTTTCACGGACATGGACTTCGACATTCGGAATCCGAATTACGACTTTCGGGTCAAAGAGAAAGAGGGGCAGTGAGGAGACTATTCACCTAACTGAGGCAGTCACCGTCCAAAGTGCGCCATCTTTGTGAAAAGGGCGTCCAAAACCCACTTAGCCCGGGCGTAAATGCCCGGGCAAGTGCTTTCTCGCGGGCCCGCTACATTAAGCACGCGAATCTTATGCAAGCGGAGCCACTCGATAATGCGCTGAGCTAGTCGCTCCGGATCCGTCACTGATGAAAGATCCACCACCAACAGAGGCTTGTTGTACCGCAAAGCGAGGACTGCCGTAAGGCGAGTACCTCCCGTCAGATTCTCGCGCGTCAGGATCAAGGTGCCGTCAGAGTCCCGGACATTCCATTCGGTGCGCACCGCATACTCGCTTGTGGGGGTTTCCATCAACGGATACATCTCGGGAATTCGGCCGTCCTCGGCGAGGCGGCCAGCGGGACACCAGCCTCCGGACAGGAGATTATTGTCTCGGGCGGCATCGAGGGCGGCTCGATCAACTCCCGTTTGGCCGCCACTGATGACCACAAAGGGCGCCTCGGTCCTCAGCCAGGGTGGAACAGGATTTCCAGAGCAGTGAGGCCCCTCTGATAGTTTCACAGAGTTCGCATGAAAACCTGTTTCCATTGTGTGCACGTGAAGCCCCCGCTGCTTCCAATTTCTAGAGGGATGCTTGTCCTGGAGCACTCGTGGGTTTGTCGTCGGGTCAGGTGCTTACCGGAGCAGTCACAGGATAAGAACCGAGAATCTCCAATCTTTGTGTCTTGCTTTTGAGTGCATTCAAGGCCCGGCGCACCCGCTGCTCCGACTCGTGGCCCTCCAATTCCACGAAGAAATAGTAAGCCCCTCGACATCCGGGCGACGGGAACGATTCGATCCAAGTGAGATTGAGACGGTTGCGCTTGAACACGTTCATGGCATCTGCCAGGGCCCCAGGTTTGTGTTCCACCTGAAACATGAGGGCTGTCTTGTCGTTGCCGGTTCTCGGGCATGTCTGATTTCCAATGATCGCAAAACGCGTCGTATTTCCCGGATTGTCTTCGATATTCTCCGCAAGCGGCGTTAATCCATAAAAGACACCGGCCTGAAGACTTGCTATGGCTGCCGCCCCTGGCTTCTCCGAGGCGAGTTGTGCCGCGGTTGAAGTGCTTGTGACCTCGATAAGACGGGCGCCTGGGAGATGTTTGGCCAGCCAGTTCCGGCATTGAGACAAAGCCTGCGGACGGCTATACACCTCCCGAATCTCAGAGCGCGGGCATTTCGCCAGCAGCGTGTGATGAATTTCCAGCTCCACTTGGCCGCAAATTCGCGCCGGGGTGCGGATGAACATATCCAGTGTGTCAGCGATGCGGCCGTCCGTGGAATTTTCCAAAGGTACGATTCCGAACTGGGCGTGACCTCGGAGCACCTCTTCAAAAACCGCCGCGATGCTCCCCACAGCAACGTATTCCACCTGCTGGCCAAATCGGTGAATGGCTGCGAGGTGACTGTAGCTGTACTGAGGGCCAAGGTAAGCCACCCTAAGAGGCTTGATGAGCGACCGGCAGGCGCTAAGGAGTTCACGAAAGATCGCCTGTGTCGCCGCCCGGCTCAACGGTCCAGGGTTTTTTTCCAGGACCGCGGCCAGTTGCCGATCTTCATCTGAGAGCTGGAAATCGGGCTCCCCCGCCTCTTTGCGCAATTCGGCCAACTGGAGGCTGAGCTCGGCGCGGCGATTTATGAGTGCGAGGAGATGCTGATCCAGGTCCTGCAGCGCCTGTTGGACTTTGCTGGCCGTCGGTTTCCCGCTCACACCGAAGGACTTGGCAGATTTTAGGCCTTTGGCCATGACAACACCTTACGCTGACGTCTTTGGCTGGTCATGCAAACCCCCTTTCCCCCTTGTAGTTACGCAACGGTGGGTTGTCAATCTACCCTCCGAGTGGGCACCCCCAGTTAAAAATGGCGAAAATGCACGGGCCGTAGGATTCTTATTTGCATCAAGTGTGCACTTTGCAGTGATATGACGTGTCAAAGAATGTATTTGTCATGTGCAACTGATTGGCAGGATGACGTGAAGGTTCGTCAGGTGCATCGTCGCTGTTGCTCGATGAGAGAGCGTGATTGCCGCGGAGCACGGGTTGTCACTCTGCTGTCGCGCTGTTGGCCGTTGTGCCGGTAGCCCGTAGCAGTGCCCTCATGTGTCGACATGTCCTGCGGCGCTGTCACCCTCACTATTTGTGGTGTTTTCGGTCAGGTGTCGGATATATCTTCCCCCTTTCAGTGAGAACTGAGAACTCCGCGAGTACATTCGTCATTTGTGGAGTGTTGCTTCGCGTCGCTCGCTGCGGAAGGGTTTCCCGGCCTTGTTAATGTGTTACCATAAGGAAGTTCGGGGATTTTCAAAGGCCGACGGGCACGAGTTGGGAATTCGCGTGTAAAATCGGGCAGGTGCACTTTGCAGCGAATGCCACCGAGATTCCACGAAGTCGAATAGGGACCGAATCGTTTGTGATACCGGGTAGAGAAGAACGGACCATTGGCTATGGCGGCGAGTTTGCGAAAGTATCGTGCGCCTTCCGCTGCTGATTGGGATACGGTGTACCGAGAAGGCTTACCCCCATGGGAAATGGGAATCCCATCCCCTGCACTGGAAGAGTTTCTGAAACGGGAACCCAGTCGTAGGGCAAGTGTGTTAGAGTTGGGATGTGGTACCGGAGCCGATGCGGTACTCCTCGCTCAAAGGAAATTGGATGTCACGGCCATTGACTTTGCGCCCACGGCAATTGAAAGGGCCCGAACACGGGCCCAGCGGGCCGGGGCCCGGTTGTGTCTCGTTCTGGAAGATGTTTTTCTGTATAACTACAAGGGTGCGACATTCGATCTCGTATACGATTGTGGATTTTATCAATATGTTCGGTTGTGGGAGCTGTCGAGACTTCTCGATCTGCTGTGGCGTGTGACAAAGCCCGGATCGTATTATCTTTCGGTCAGCTATTGTGGAACGGAGGAATTTCCCGGATTGACGAGCGTCACGGAAGATAACATTAGATGGGAATTAGGAAGATTGTTCGAATTGAAAGAGTTGGTCACATTTCGTTTTTACTCCCCGTTGCAGCGGAAAGAGATCGAAGGCATTTCGGCGCTGTTATACCGTCCGCAGCCTAAACGATCAGACGAACAGGAGTGAGGTGGCAATCAGTGTGCTAGAATGCCCGCCAATGGGATCTTCGAAGAGAATGTCTTGAAAAGAACAAGTTATCAACTTGTGCTTGTACGGAAAGGATGCTCAGGATGAAGACGTTGGCTATCTGGATCTTCTTTGTCGTAGCGGTGACACTCGCCGTTGTGTCCACGGGGTGCCGAAAGGGCTCCGGGACGGGCGAAGGACAACCGGCTGGTTCTTCAACGACGGTTCATGGTCAGGAAAATCCGTCCATGCCTGATGAGGCTGCGCCGAGTTCGCAGGACAGCGCGAGATCGAGTTTCACTCCTGCCTCTGGTGGGGAGCCGCAAACTCAGCCGTCTAACGCTATGGTGCAAGAGAGGTCATCGGGCGCGTCGTCGAGTCCCGCTCAGCCGCAGCAAGGGGCGGCCTCCTCCCAAGAGGATGAAGGCGATGTTCGTCTCGGCCGGATGGTAAGAGGATTGTTCCGAGCGGCTACCTCTGCCGTTCCCGGCGTTTCCGGACGCGAGGAATCCCAGACGAAAACCGAGGAAGCGCCTTCGTTCAACTCCAACCCACCTCAGAACTGATTGATGAATTGCTTCGTGGTTGCTCATCGCCTGGAGCGTACCCTCGTAATTAAGGGTATGCTCTCAAAAGGGTCGTGCGCTCGTCTCCAGTCATAAATGTCTGGTTGTGAACGCCGCGCTGTTGTCTCGACCATCGTCGCCTGCCAGAGTGCGCGTACAAGGCGATATTCGGCATGTTGACGAGGAGCGGGCACAATTCTGTCGTGGCACGAAAGTTGTCGTTCGGGGCCACGGAAAACAACGGTCAGCCCCACAACTTGTCGTAGTCGGAAATGTTGGGGGAAGGATGCACTTTGAACCGCACCTGGCCTTGACGCCACTTCAATGGGCGTGAACCTCGGTGCAAGTGTTTGCAGGGGTCATACCGGCGCCAGTATAATCATACTTGCGCCCCGGAAGATGGACCCGCTCATGATACGGTGAAACGTTGCGGCCGTGTTAGGAAATCGTGGGGGAAAGTACCGTCGACTGGTCAATATTTCGTCAAAATCCGCTTCGAGTTGGCCAATGCTTTTTCGGCGAAAGTATTTGCAGTCCGGCGGGCTTTTGCTCGCTCGAGGTCATATTGGTTTGTGGGGATAGGCAAACTGCGGTCGTGTGTCGGGTTGGGGTGCAGAACCTCGTCTTCGGAATTGCAGAAGGTGCCACCATGAACGCTCACGGTCAGGAACGCGCCGGATCCGGGCCTTCGGCAGATTTGTCAAATTCTGAAGATGCTCGTTTGGTGGAATTGGCTGAGCGAAACGCAGCCCGATTGGGGTTCCGATTTGTGGACGTGCGGGCTGTTCGCCCTGCCCCTCATGTACTTCGACTCGTGCCGGCGGATTTCGCGCGATCGTACGAGATTCTTCCGATTGAGTTCGATCAAGAACGGCTGGTAGTGGCGATGAGTGATCCGCCGTCACCGGAGATGTCCGATCGACTTCGGTTTGCCCTCGATCATCCAGTCCGGGTGGTTCTCGCCGTTAAAGAACATCTCATCGAGGCCATTGAAAGGGCCTACGGAAAGGGCACGCCGCAAGAGGAAAGTGATCTGCCGACAGAACCGGAGGAGATACCTCCCGCGGCCCCGGTGGAGTTCGTCGAGGTGCGAGAGGAAAAGGAAGCCACCGGAGAAGCGGCGGCTGTGGACCCGGACTCGGCGGAAATCACCCGAGCCATTCAGGCTGTGGTCGGCGAGGCCATCCGGCTGGGAGCTTCCCGGGCGGCTTTGGTCCATTATCACGGGACCACCAAGGTGGGCTATAAAGTGCACGATGGCATCTGCACTCGGGCCGATATCCCTTTCGAGCTTCTCGCACCTATGGCCGCCCGCATGCTGGCAATGGTCAATTTCTATGGTTACGTCAAAGTCGTTGCGCGCGGTGCGGAAAGAAAAATTCGGGTTGGATGTCGAACCACACCCTACGGTTTATCGCTGATCCTGGATTTTGACACCGATAATTCCGCTGTCCAGGCAGCCAAGGAAAAGGCTATTTTGTTGGGATACGCATTTGAGGACCTGGAGCGTGTTCAGATTCCCGCGGAGGTTCTGGCGACTGTTCCTGCGGACATTGCGCGAGCCTATCACGTTTTGCCCCTTTCCGTCAAAGGGGATATCCTTACTCTGGCGTTCGTGGAGCCCCCAACGCCACAGCTTTCGGATGAGCTGCGATTCACACTGGGACGACCTTTTGAGATCGTCCTCGCCCCCGAGGGAAGGATTCGGACACTGGTGGAAAGACTCTATGGCCCCGCTGAGCCCCAGGTAGCGGCGCTTCTCCTCGCAGAGCTAGCACGACCTTCGACGGTGGTTGAAACGCCACGGGCTGTGGAGTGGGCTCGGCCCGTTCCTTCTTCTGGACATCCGGCGGAAGCTATTTTCCAGTACCTGAGGCAATTCGCAACGGAAAAGCTGCTCAATCTTTTTGAGGATGTTCGCCGTCGCCCCAAACTGTGCATCAGATCTGCAGAGAAGTGGCAGGTGGAAGTTGTCATTCCGCGAGCAGAAATGATCTCTGTGCTGCCGCCATCGTTGCGGTCGTACCTGGAGAATCGGCTGTGGCTGGTTCGTGAGAACATCATTGCGCGACTTTTCAATATCCTGGCCCAGAAGGAACAGGTTCGGAGCATTGCCCTGGCTTATGCACTGTATGTAGCCGCGTGTCGCATGTCACAGGGAGAGCGTGAGGTTCCCCTGGACCCGGTGCTGCTCATTGATGAGTGGTTTAACTTTCTGTTTTGTTACGCGCTGAAAGTAAATCCGTCTTTGGAAAGTAATTCGGGTTTGCTTAACTATCTCACAAATCACTCGGAAGAATTTGCCGAGCGAGTGGCCCAGATCGCCGAGGACCCGTCCTTGGTTCATGATACTGGCGCTGCCAAACGGTGGTTGGAAAACCTTTCCCGGCAGGTCGTAGTCCGAGACCTGATCGACGAAAAATGTGGGATCCCGCAATCGATGCTCGATCTGTTCGTGGCGGAGGCTCATCATTACAACGCCTCCCATATGCTGATTGTGCCACGCGATGACCATCTGGAAGTGGTTTATCGGGTGCAGAACCGGCTTTTCGCAACAACCCGATTTCCGGTGTGCTGGTTGTTCCCCGTGTTATCTCGGCTCATGTGCTGTTTGATCGATCACTCAGAATGGCAAACCGCAGTTGCGGGTCAACCGGTCAGGGGGGCGGTCCGACTCGTTGCAACTCCCGCAGGATTGGCCGCGCTAGTCGAGTTTCGCCAGGATCCCCGCGTTGTTGATTCGGCGCAATCGCTGGCCGTAAGCGCGAACTGCCGGTTCATGAGACTTCAGGATGTCGATGTTCCGGCAGAAGCTCTTCAGCTCATGGATATGGGAGTCGCACGCCATCTGGGTTTGCTGCCGCTGGGAATAGAGGGTGACGCAGTGCTGGTTGCCATGGCGCAACCGCCGACCTCGCGACGACTCCAAGAACTTCAGATCCTCTTCAATCGTCCGATCGAGGTTGTCATTGCCCCCGAACCTGAATTGCTGGCGGCGATTTATCGGCATTACCCTCCTCCTCATCGCTTTGAGGCCTCGCCTATGGCAACGTACATCTTCCAGCAGTACACCGGGCTTCTCAAAGCTACCGGGTAAATCGGAGAAGTTTCTCCCGACGCAACTGCTTCTCACGTTATGGCGGGCCAAGCTGCCTACTGGCTCGAGCGACAAGCTGTCCGCCTACTGGCTGAGCCATCCCCACTTTTCCTATGGTGAGGGGAAACGGGCATCCACACGGGTGCGCGTGGGATCGAGATTCAGCCCGGACGGAACTGTTCGTGAGGTCCACATTCCCACGTTTTCGCGGAAAGCACCCCGGCTGCTCAGTTCAGTTGCTGGTGGAACGATAGGGGCGATTCATGAACTGCCCCTACAACACATTGAGCGCTCGACCTCTGAGGTGTCCTTGCTAAAGGTGGGGATCGGTTCGCCGGGCGTCTTATTGACATATGGCAAAATTGTCTATAATAAGTGGCAGAATTTCTGGCGCTCCAGGTTGAATCAGGGAAAATCTCATGGGTATGAGAACTTTAAGCAGCTCGTGCCTCGTGGCCCGGCAGATTCATCGGTTTGTCTTCCTCCTTGGCGCGATCGGAGTTTCTCTGGGTGGTGTGCGACAGGCGTGGGCGGAGCCAGCAACGGACTCCAGCTCGCGCGGAGGGGAAACACGTGTTGATTTCGTGCACGAGATTGCACCTGTGATTCAGAAGCGCTGCGGTGAGTGCCACGTCGGGCAACGCTCAGAAGGAGGACTTTCTTTCAATACACGACAGTCCGTGCTGAAGGCCGAAGTAATCGTCGTCGGCCGTCCGGAAGAGAGCGAGCTAGTGCGACGCATCTCGTCGAATGATCCCGATGAGAGGATGCCGCCCAATGGGCCGCCTTTGGATCGGGAGACCATTGAAAAGATCAAGCTCTGGATCGCCCAGGGTGCAGCGTGGGAAGAGGGCTATACGCTCAATCCTCAGGGAGGCCACACCGAACCACCGCTTCAGCTAGCTGACGTGACGATTCCACCCGCGGACCACGAACTTACTCATCCGATCGATCGCCTCGTACGGGAGTATTTTCGGGCGCACAACATCGCTTTTCCGGCAGTGGTGGATGATCAAACATTCCTACGGCGAGCGGGTTTCGACCTCGTGGGGCTTCCGCCCACGCCCGAAGAAGTAGCAGAGTTTCTGGCGAATTCGGCTCCGGATAAGCGGGAGCGCTGGATCCGACGCCTTCTCGATGACCGAACGGCTTACGCCGACCACTGGATGTCTTTCTGGAACGATCTGCTGCGCAATGACTACACGGGCACCGGGTACATCGATGGTGGTCGAAAGCAAATTTCCGGATGGTTGTACACAGCGCTCTACCACAACATGCCCTATGACGAATTTGTGCGCGAGCTCGTAGCGCCCTCCAGTCCTGAGTCGGAAGGCTTTATGCGGGGTATTAAATGGCGGGGAAATGTGAATGCAAGCCAGCGTGTGGAATTGCAATTCGCCCAGACGACGTCGCAGGTGTTTTTGGGCATCAATATGAAGTGTGCCTCCTGTCACGATAGCTTTATCGACCGGTGGAAGCTGACAGACGCCTACGGTCTGGCAGCCATCGTGGCGGAAGAGCCGCTGGAGATTCATCGGTGCGATAAGCCGACTGGCCAGCGGGCGGAACCGCACTTCCTCTATCCTGAGCTTGGCGATATTGACCCCAACCAGCCGCCGAAGGAACGGCTCAAGCAATACGCTCGCTTGCTAACTGTGGCTGATAACGGCCGAACCAGTCGGACGATTGTCAATCGAATTTGGCATCGTCTCATGGGCCGGGGTCTGGTGCATCCAGTGGACATGATGTCACAACCGGCGTGGTCACCGGAGCTGCTGGATTACCTCGCGAGGTACCTGGTTGATCATAAGTGGGATTTGAAAGAGTTGATCTACCACATCTGCACGTCGCGAATCTATCAGGCGGTGTGTGACGAATCGGCGACGCCGGGGGAAGAAAAATATGTGTTTCGTGGTCCCCTGCCCCGGCGTATCACGGCAGAGCAGTTTTGTGATACTGTGTGGCGACTGACCGGGAGCAGTCCGGCCAAGCCGGCATTTAACCCACCAGTCCCCGAGCGCAAGGCCGATTTTGTGCGGGCATCACTGACTGTTGCGGATGCTTTTCAGATGGCGCTTGGTCGGCCGCAACGGGACGTAGTCGTCTCCACTCGGCCGGAGGCCATCACCACCCTTCAGGCTCTGAACTTATCTATTGGCCCGAGGCTGCACCAGGACCTGGAAGCCGGAGCGCGGAATCTCATTCAAAAGTTTGCCGAGAAACCTGCGAATGACCTGATCCTGCATATATACCTGATGACTTTGACGCGAGAGCCAACTCCGGCGGAACAGCAGGTTATGAAAGATGTCCTTGACATTGATACTTGGGAGGTCCCCACGCGGGATCTGGAGGCTTCCCGGGTGGCGGACCTCGTGTGGATGATCGTTATGCTGCCCGAGTTTCAAACAGTCCACTGAACGTGGGCGGCGTGTAACGTTGTTCGCACAGAGCGGCACGCAATGAACGTTTTTTTTAGAAACGTAATGGAAAAGTGTTGCAGGGGGTCAGAAGGAGGTGTGGAAATGATGTCGGATAAGATTCCTTTTGATACGCAAATAACGCGACGAAATTTCCTTAAATGGACGGCTGGGGCAACCGCGGCAACTTATCTGTTGGGTGAACCACGTCTTTTGGCCAATCCTGCGCCTGCCGCGCCAACACCTCGCGCCGATTGCTGCGTCCTGCTGTGGATGGCCGGTGGTATGGCGGCCCCGGAGACGTTTGATCCAAAGCGCTATGCGCCGTTTGCCAAAGGTTTACCAGCTAGCGAGATTTTGAGTACGTTTCCTGCTATCGACACGGTTCTCCCTGGTGTCAAAATCTCGCAGGGACTGGAGAATATCGCCCAGATTCTGGATCGGGGGACGCTGATCCGTTCCCATGTGTTGCCAGACCTGGGGCACATTCTCCACTCGCGTCACCAGTACCACTGGCACACGGGTTATGTACCTCCGCAAACGGTGGCGGCGCCCCATATGGGAGCGTGGATGGCACGGCTCCTTGGGCCACGCAACCCTGCTATTCCGCCGTTCATCGTGATTGGTCAGCGCCTCGAGGGAATTGGGGAGAAAGAGGAGTTGAAAGCGTTCCACACGGGAGGTTTTCTGGGCGCTGAATATGACCCGTTCCTCATCCCGTATCCGGAACAGGCTCTTGAGGCGGTGCAGCCTCCACAGGGGATGACACCATCCCGGTTTGAAAGCCGTTACCAATATTATCGAAAACTCGCTGAACTGGATCCGCGCTACAGAGATGCCAGTGATTTCCATCGCACATCGATTTTGCGGGCCATGGAAAACGCCCACCGATTGCTCTCATCTCCGCAGCGGACAGCCTTTGATATCTCAGAGGAACCGAAGTCGGTGTATGAGAAGTACAATACGGGCAGGTTTGGGCTGGGTTGCCTTTTGGCGAGACGCCTGGTGGAAGCCGGGGCTCGTTTCATCGAAGTCAGCACAGAATATGTGCCGTTCGAAGGATGGGACACGCACGAGAACGGCCATTTGCGCTACACCAAGATGAAAGAACTCATCGACCGTCCGATCGCCCAATTCATTCTGGATCTGGAAGAGCGCGGACTGCTGGATAGAACACTGGTCATCGTGGCCAGCGAATTCAGTCGGGACATGCTCATCGAGGGTGTTCCCGGAAGCAATGCGCGGGATCAATCGCGGGCACCGGCTGATAAGATGGAGGAAATGATTCATTACGGACTCCACCGGCATTTTACCGGGTCAAGTTCCGTGCTTCTGTTCGGCGGAGGAATCCGGCGAGGTGTGGTATTTGGGGAGTCGGCGCCCGAGCGACCATGTCTCGCCATAAAGGATCCCATCGGTGTTACCGATCTTCATGCGACGATTTACACGGCCATGGGCATTTCGCCACAAACGGCGATGGAGGTAGAACGACGCCCGTTCTACGTCACTCAGGATGGCAAAGGTCGCCCAGAAATGCGGCTTTTCGCGTGATCGTTGTTCCCGCTTGGCGACCTGTATTGGTCCCGGAAAGAATCGGAAGATGGAACACCAGATCCCGGACGATTCGCTTACTTCCTCTCTGGAGGACCTTTGTCGAGTACAGCCTTGGCGTGGCGGGCCAGATGCCCCCGAAGATCCTCCGTGTAAGCCCGAAGAATTTGTTCGCCAATACCCCCATAATCTCCGCAGCGATACAGAGCACGGGCTAGTGACAGCTCACGGATGGAATCCCGCCGCGTCTTGACGGCATCGGTTCCGCCGGGGCTCGCCTGGTCGAAACGGATGGCATCCTCCACCGTGCGGTGGACGTATCCCGTCATCCCGGGAATCGTGAGCAATTCGGCCAGCGGTCGTGCAGCCCGAGGATCTCCGATCATCTCCAGAGCCAGGGCTACCGCTCGGAAATGCGAGAATTCCGACTCCGGTTTGAGCAGACGCATTTTCTCCAGAATCACGGGAACAGCGCGGGGGTCTCGGGTTCGGCCCAGGGCAATGATCAGTTGATCAAGCCGACTGAGGGCGCTTCCAAATTGACCCATCCCTCGGTAGTCCCAGCCCTTATCCCAGTCTGCATACTTGCGCACTTCGTTGATCAGGGTATCCAGCCCGGTGGCATCTCCCAGCACAGCCAGGACATGCGCGTAGATCACGCGCTCCTCTTCGGTATCCGCCTGCTGATAGGCCTCGCGAACCATCGGGCGGGCAATATCGGCATGAGCGAGTACAATCGCGGCACCTTCGTAGTTATTCTTGAGACGGTCAACGGCCTCACGCACTTTTTCGGGCGAATACGGGAGCGAATCTTTCTCGGTAAGCACCTCTTCCGGAAGATTGCCCATCTCTATAAGGTGACGCTGGAGGGCTTTCACATCCAACTCGCGGACCGGTATGTCTTGAGCAGCAATCCAGGCAGCGGCAACACCGGCAGCGTAACCCTGATTCTGAATATCGGCTTGCATCCGGATGAGTGGTAAGGCATCCCGATGGGCACTGATGCCCAAGCCTGTCACGAGAATTCCCTCCAATCCCCTGGGAATGAGGCAGCGGTACGGGATATTGACGCGGAAGCCTTTCTTTTCCGGATGCTCCAGTTCAAGATAGGGATCGACCGTGAAACCATGCGTATCGAAATTGCTGTAGGCGACACAAATAGTGTCGGGATAGGTTCGCTGCAGCATCTGATCGAGGATCGTCATAGTGAACTCACCGACGATCCGCCGGCGTTCTCGGGTGTCCACCAGCCGTCCCTGATCGAACGCCTTGCTGTACTTGAGCTTCGAATAGACAAACACATGCCACACATCCATGACATCCGTTTCATCCGTGATCGTGAAGTCTGTATTGGCGTACGTGGCTCCGAGATCCCGCGGGGGCAAACCCGTTCCCTGAACGGCGGGTTCCGTGTCATCTGTGTACATTGTCTCTGCACCGGCCGCAGCCGCAATGTCGGCGTTTCCTGTGGAGTCCACGACAACGTCCGCAAGGACGACACCTCGACCGAATGGCGTGCTCACTACCACGCCCGTTACCTTGTTGTTTACAACAACGGCACCGCATCCCAAACAACTCATCCAGATTTCGGCATTGGCTTTGAGCAGTTCGCTTCGCCACCATTCAGCCTTCTGCTCTATGACCCATGTGGGACGTCCCTGGTCTACGGTCGCAGTGAACCCCACCCGATTTCCCCAGTAATAAGATGAAATGGCCCCCGATGTTCCTACTCCGCCCAGCGTCGTGAGGTATTCGACGACAAGCGTTTTTGCTCCCTGTCGTGCCGCGCCAATTCCGGCGGCTGCTCCACCCGTGCCCCCGCCGACTACCACGACATCGAAGTGGCCGAGGACCGGTAATGCGGCAATATCTTGAGGAATTCTGGGATACTCATGGACCGGCCGGAGTCCATACAGAAACTCCCGGATTTCACCAGGCAAGGACGTTTCTGCCTTGCTTGCCACCACTCGCGGTGTTTTGGGCGTGGGAAGCATTTTGGCTTTTCGGGCGATCTCCGTTCCCAACCGCTCGCCGAGGGCCATCAGATTCACCGGGCGCAGCAGCTTCTCTGCCTGCTGGCGAGATACTCCCGCGCATCCACCTAGAATCCAAAGACGATCAGTTCCCTTTGGAGCCAGCGCACCGAGAGCAATGGCCGCGATCCCACGCCACTCGCCATCACACGGTTGCTGTGCTAACACGGGATCGGGCGGCACTTCGAAAAGCATATCCGAAGTGAATTGCTGCTCGGGATGATACGTGAGCGTTCTCGCCAGTTGTTCCGCCTTGGCCCAACTGTGCCAGGAGGCATCTTCCATAGGAAGCCGCAGCGTGTATTCGATAATCTTGAAGACACCACTCGAGGTACGGGCACGATTGGGATAGGGACCAATAAAAGGTGGGTCGATCACACGAGAAGTGACGCCCTCAGCCTGAACCGGCTCGCCGCCCACCACCACACGCTTGAATGTGTGGAGCCCAGCGGGATAGGGTTCAAATTGAGCTCCGGCAAAACGAGCAACAATAGCCCGCGGGGTTGCATCGATAATTGTCCTGGCCAGAATGACCTGTCTACCTGCCCGATTCGCAATAACCACGCCACAGATTTCCCCGGTCTCGTCCCGGACAACGTCGGTTGGGTAGGAGCTGTACAAAAAAGGAACTTTAGATTCCAGCAGATAGGCGTCGAGTGTTTGCTTCACGTGGAGAGGACGTGGCGGAGGAATGCGAGCAGGTTGCGAGAGAGATTCTTTTTCTGGTGGGCCGAGAAGTTCGAGCTCGCCCAGAAGCATGCGGTTCACATCGGGTGCCTTACGCACATGAACTTTTACAAAACGCACTGTTTGAGGTCCAATATCCAAGAAGATGGGCACCGGAATATCAGCTCCCGCCGCGGGGGGAGCTGATGCTTCCACAGAGCCCACGTTCTGCCACGTATTACCGTCAGTACTGATCGCTACGTCGATGCCCGCTACTTTAAATCCAACGTCCGGATCCGCATTCCGCCAAAAAGCTACCAGATTCACGCGGTCAATGAGTTTTGGCTCCCCGAGATCTGCGGTGATTGTGACGTCACTATTAAATTGGACGCTCTGAGTTGGGGCCTCCTGGTACTTACCATCGTTCAGCATGCTGGGTGGTTGCGTATCCCGGTGCTTGGGATCACTCGGCACGTCCACGGTGTATGTGTACGGGTAGCGCGGTCGAGCGGGTTCTTGGCTGGGTCGGTGAGGATCTGTATACACTCTCCGGGCCAGGTCGGTCGTCAATTCTTCTCCGTCTTCCAGCCATAACTGGAGGGTGGCCGTGACATCGTCGCCGAGGTAAGGCTGTTGCGCTACCAGGAAAACCCGCGCGCCTTCTTTAGCCGCTGCCACTGCCGCTGCAACTGCCCCCGTGGTTCCTCCGATAATCGCCACGTCCACATTTGCCACCACCGGGAGAGTGCGGGCCGATTGTTGAATGAACTCATCCGCTAACCCGTTCCTACTCAAAAGGGTTGTCCAAAGAATGAGAAACGCTATAACTGGAGAGCACACAGCTCTTACTTCTTTCATGGCAGTCCTCACTCCATTTGAGTGATCTCAACTGCAAAAGCCCCGCAGGTACGCCTGCTTTTTTTAGGTAGCGGGCATCACACTCGAGGCGTGACCTATTTTATGGGAGGTAATTTGGCGTGGTAGCGCCACCTACCAAAACGTCCATTCTTCCAACAGAACATAAGATTATTGCGAGAGTTCGCGGGCACGTCGCCAGGCGGCTTCAACGCCAGCGAAGATGGCTCCCCGAAAACCGTAATGCTCCATGGCCGCCAGCGCTGCGATCGTGGTTCCTCCCGGACTTGTCACCTGGTCTTTCAGGATGGCCGGATGCTGACCGGTTTTCATAACCATCTCTGCAGCACCGCGGACTGTTTGGGCGGCGAGTGTCAACGCCACTTCACGGGAGAGACCGTGCCGGACTCCTGCATCTGTGAGAACTTCGATCATCAGATAGACGTAAGCCGGCCCGGAGCCCGACAGGGCCGTCACTGCATCCAGCAGTTTTTCATCAACCTGGACAGCGATGCCGATCGCCGCGAGAAGCTGCTGCACCAGGCTGGCATCCTCCGGTCCTGCATTTTTCCCCAGTGCGTAGGCGGACGCAGCAAATCCAACCAGTGCGGGAGTATTGGGCATCACGCGGATCACGCGGGTTTGCGTTCCTAGGCCCTCTTCAAGCTGCTGGAGGGAAATTCCTGCCGCGATGGAGATAACGAGTTTTTCGGGTGCAACGCGTCCTCTCAGCTCTTCCAGTACTCTGGGAATTTGCTGGGGTTTAACAGCCAGAACCACCACATCCTGTCGGCGGACCACCTCCAGATTGTTGGGTGTCGTCTCCGCGCCGGTTGCTTCGTGAAATTTTTGGCGAGCTGATTCGCTCGGGTCAGAGGCCAGCATTTGATCGGGGACGAGCAATCCTTTGTGGAGCAACCCCTCGGCCAATGCCCGCGCCATTTGCCCAGCGCCAATAAAGCCGATTTTTTTTGTCATCATGCAGTCTTCCAACGCCTCGGCGATAACTCTATGGGGTGATGACCACGAACTCATACTGACCCGCGGGGGCCTGCAGCACCACCCAATTTCCCTGCTGCAATAGTGTTCTGACGAGCGGACTATCCGCAAGTTGCTGCCCGTTCACGGTAATTCTGGCTCCCGGCCCTGCGGGCACATAGAGGGTTGCCGTCGTGTT
The DNA here is from genome assembly GCF_039793925.1 of Thermogutta sp. Lineage (GTDB taxonomy): Bacteria > Planctomycetota > Planctomycetia > Pirellulales > Thermoguttaceae > Thermogutta. Next base: position 49,658 of record NZ_JBAMME010000258.1, read on the forward strand.
GGCAGGAACGATCACTCGCCACTCCCAGGCATTCTTCTCTTTTCGCCAGGCACTGTGAATGTCGCCGCAGATCGAACCATAGCGGGCTTCCACCCAATCCAGACCGTCCGCCACGTGAGGCTTGAGCCGCAATCTTCGGAAGCCTGGCCCATCCGTATCAATCCCGGCCACGTACTGGAACATCCACTGTCCGACTGCGCCAAATGCATAATGGGCGAAAGAATTCATCCCCGGGTCCTGGAATCCTTTTTCAGGTGTCCAGCCGTCCCAACGCTCCCAGATCGTGGTTGCGCCGTGTTTGATTGAAAAGCCCCAGGATGGGAACGTATCGTTCAGAAGCAGCCGGTAGGCTAATGGCGTGTGTCCTGATTCACACAGCACCGGCATCAGGTACGCTGTCCCAATAAACCCTGTGGAAAGATGGTTGTCGCGGCTTCGGATATCCTCCACAAGGTATTCAACGGCCTTGGCCCTCAACTCTTCCGGCAGCAGGTTAAAGTGAAGTGCGAGTACGTAGCATGTTTGGGTGTTGCCTTTAATGCGTCCATCTGTTGCCACGTAAGCCTTTTGGAAGGCTTCACGAATCTTACCGAAAAGCTCATCATAATAGGCTGCCTTGTCTTTCAGTCCCAACGCCCGTGCAGACTCTGCCGTCAAAAAGGTGCTGTAAGCAAAGTAGGCGGTGGCGAGGACGTCTTTCGGTGTATCGGCATTGATTGACAACCAGTCGCCGTATCCCTGTGCAGGACGCAGGAGATCGGTACTGTGAGCGACGCAGTAGGCAATCCATCGTTCCATCGCATCGAAATGTTCCTCCAGGATCCGGCGGTCGTTGTAAACTTGATAAATGGTCCACGGGCAAATGACTCCCGCATCTGCCCATCCGGCCGTTCCTCCACCGAGGGCAACAACCCGCGGTGCGACGTCTGGGAAGTCGCCTTCCGGTCCCTGGGCATCTTCAAGATCCACCAGCCATTTTGTGAAAAAGGCGGCCACGTCGGCGTTGTAAGTGGCCGCGCGAATGAAGATTTGCGCGTCACCCGTCCAACCGAGCCGCTCGTCTCTTTGCGGGCAATCCGTAGGCACAGAGATGAAATTGGCCCGCTGTGTCCACACGATGTTGCTGTAGAGTTGGTTCACCATCGGGCTGGCGCACTGGAAAGAGCCGACGAGCGGAATATCAGAATTGATCGCCAGGCCTGTGATGGCGTCTGGTCCGGGATCGCCCGGATAGCCGGTCACTTCTACATAGCGGAAGCCGTGGAACGTGAAGTGAGGAGCCCAAATCTCCTCTCCCTTACCCTTCAAGATGTAGGTATCTGTCGCCCGCGCTGACCGAAGATTCGTGGTGTAAATGGTTCCATCAGGATTGAGGACTTCGGCAAACCGAAGCTGGACAGCTGTGCCGCGCGGTCCCTTAACCCGCAGCCGGGCAATTCCCGCGAAATTTTGCCCCAGATCGAACACGTACACGCCGGGTCGCGGCTGGGTGATTTTCTTTGGTTTCAGTTCCCCAGTGATCACGACTGGCACACCGGGCTGTGCTTCGAGTTTAGCCGGCACATTCTCAGCGACTCGGACTGCCTGCCATTGCGCGGTATCCAGTCCAGGTTCGGACCAGCCCGGAATTTCCAGACGAGCATCGTATGTTTCCCCTGCGAGGAACTCGCCTTCCAGATGTGGGCCGAAAGTCATCTTCCAGGAACCGTCGGTGATGACTACCTGACGCTCGCCATCGGTGGTTTCGATTTCTAGCTGCATCCATAGCTTAGGATCACGTCCGAAATGGAATCGCTCGCTTTTCCAGCCGATCGCACCTGCGTACCATCCGGCAGCGAGAATTGCGCCGATCGCATTTTCTCCCTGTCGTACCAGTTGAGTCACGTCATAGGTGTTGTAGTAAACCCGCTTTCGATAATCGGTCCACCCAGGGGCAAAGAACTCGTCACTGATTTGGTGGCCGTTAATATGGGCTTCGCCAATTCCCAGGGCACTCAGGTAAAGGGTGGCTTTGCGAATGGGTTTGGTCACTCGGAACTCTTTGCGAAACAGCGCGCACCCGAGGACGTCGAGCCCTTCGGCGCTGATTCTCCCCCAGGGGGCGTCTCCCATTCGGCCGACGATGATCGCCTGGGGCCAGGTACTGTCGTCGAAGTTGACTTGGTTCCATTCCGGTTCGGCCTTTTGACTGCTCTTCCACGTGTCGTCGATGACGTATTCGAGAGGATCGCCCTGGTCGAACTCAATGCGGATTCGTCCGGCTAGCCCTGCTGGCGAGGGGCTTCCATTCGTTGCGAGAATCGCCAAAATGTTTCGGCCAGGGTGGACTCGATTGGTGATGTCCGCCAGTTGTGGGGAGGTGTGCCCACTTCCCCGACCTGCTGGCTGACCATTACAGAATAGTTCGAATGAATCATCGGCTGTGATGAGAAATCGGGCACGCTTGATGGTGCGGTCTATCGGTAGCTCCAAAATCTTGCGGAAATATCGTGGACCGGCCGGGGCTTTTTCCTGCGGATTGGTTCCCTGCTCCGGGTACCACACCCACGGGCAATTTCCAAAATCAAGGGTTCCCCCTTTGGCTGGGTGCACAAGGGGACAGGGGGCTTCGATCCATTGGGCCACTCTGTCCGACTCTTCCAGAAGCCCCATGGACCACATAGCCGGCTCGCTCCATGGACTGACCTGGCCCTGGGCATCCCAGATCCGAACTTTCCAGTAGCAGGTCTGACGCGATTGGAGAGGTTTTCCAGCGTATTCGATCTGATTCATTTCCGACGATTCGACCTTCCCGGAATCCCAGAGGTCTGCCTTGTCTTGTGCTAGCAAATCAGGCGATGACGCGACGAGAATTTGATAGGCCGACTGCGCAGCTCCGTAGCGGTTGTCTTCAATGAGCCAGCTCAACCGCGGCTTTCTGGTACCGATACCCAGTGGATTCACCCGGTATTCGCAACGGAGACTTTTCACCCGAGCCGGACTTTGGGGCTCTGCTGATTTCAGTTCGATTCCCACTGCGAAAACGAGGATGAGTCCTGCACACGCAATTATGCCGTACTTCATGACAGACGCTCCGCTTTTGATGACAAATAGGTTGACGCTATGGGTGAATCTCGCATTTTACGCTTATCGCGGGCTTTTGGGAGAAACCTGTTATCCGGGTTGCCGCGCAGTTTGCAGCCGCTCGCGATAGTTGAGGTAAAGCACCCCCGTAACAAAGTAGGCAAGAGCCAGATAGAGCAATGTTGGTTTCACCTTGTCAGCGGACATATATCCGGCAAATACAAACCAGGCGAAAGTCAAACTTGCTACCAAGCATAACAATGCTGCAAGGCCAAAAATGGCCATAAGAAAACGACTTTCCCCAATCCCTTTTTTGGCAGGTTCCGCGGATGACGCTGCTGGAGTCGGAGCCTCAATTGTTCCTGGAACTGCGGATTCGGGTTCTGAAGGGAGCGGTTCAGATTGCCCTGATGCCTCTTGCCTTTTTGAAGCTCCCATCAGTGCCGCAAGAATAATGTACGTGATGGCCGTGGCAAGCCACACTGGGACGACAAGGAAAAACAAATGAAGCCATTGCATCTTCCAAAGTACGAGCGCCAATCCCAGCCCTACAGCCCACGCGATAAGGGCTGCCAGATTGAGTAACTGCCCCCTCTGGTTCGACCAGAATTTCTGCCATCCCAGAATGGGAAACAGCCAGTGTTCTACCACGACAATCGTCCCAACAGGCAGGAGAAGGATGCCGTAAATTCCGACAAAATCCAAGAGGTAGAGAAATACAAACGGGAAACAGGCGATGGCCGTCGTAATTGTTCCGGCCAGAAATGTCACCAACCAACGGGGCCAATTAGGAGTGATCACCTGCAGGGCCAGTCCAGCGCGATAAAGGGTTGGATTAGCGGTTGTCCATCCCGCGATGATGACCGCCAGGGCCCCTGCCCATCCGAGGGAGAAGTAGGCAACCTGACCGGAATCCAATTGCATTAGGGGTTGCATGAAAGCTCGGGCGGCTGCCGCCCCCATGATACCGGCACATATCCAGGCCAGATAATGTCCGAGAAACATCCCAAACGCCGAATACAGGCCATACCACGCACTTTTCGCATAGCGGAAGATCGCCATGTCCGAAAGTCCCAGATGCATGGCGAGATTGCAGATCCAGGCAAAGAACACAATATGCCAGAATCCGATGGGAGATCGCGCGCTCAAATGCTGACTGTTAATGGCCGCCTGAAAACTTTGCAGAGGGACAAAATTCTCATTGCAGACGACACCCCCGCGGCTTTTGGGCATCACATATTTGACAGCAGCAGGTTGCGGTACCGACTTACTTTCGACGCGGATGCGGTACCCGAGAATAGGCGGTTTTGGCGGCACCTCGACCACAGGAGCCACCGGTGGCATGAAGCCCCCGCTGCCACCCCCTGCCCTCTGGCCATTCGCACCTCCTTGAGAGCGGCCACCTCGCTGCGGCTGAGCCTGTTCCGCTGATGCACCATCTGTGGGCTGTTCCGCAATCGATGTAGCAGCGGCTGTGACTGCACTGACCGCGGAAGCATCACCATACTGTCCCGATAGAGAGTCGGTTTCTCGTATCTTTTGTAATCCCTCTTTTGTGTCTCCGTCCGACGCGGGTTGTTCTTCGAGTTTCCCGTAGATGCATTCCAGTCGGGCTTCTGCCGCAACAAAATCCTTCGGTTCCGGAGAAGCTGTGGATGCCAGGAAGAAACCAGGGAGTGGGACCTGCGTAGGATCGGTCTCGGCAGCGGCTCCCACACCAGTTGCCTCTTTAAGAACCTGCAGACGTCCTTTGACATTCTCTAGCTCCAGGACGATTTGGCTTCCCTCACGCCTGACAACGGCAACTGATGGGCCTGGCCCACTCCAAATTCGCTCCTCGGCAACGTTCCACAAGGTTTTCCAGTTGGAAACATGGCCGACTGAAGGGAGCGTCATGAGTGCTCCGCATACAAACATCAGTAGCATCCAGGGTGAACACACCACGGCGAACTGGGAAAGCCGCTTGAACCCGAGAATGGCAAGCGTGACGACCACGGCTCCCACCCCGATAACCACCACGACGAATAGGGGATCCTGTGGCAGCCAACCTGTTTGCGGAGGAATCCCGAACGGAATTCGCACCGCCGAAGCCGCAACTGTGATCATGCATCCCGCCAGAATGCAATACAGAACAGCGTTAAGAAGGTTATAAATGACCGTTAAGACGGGACCTCCAATCTGCCGAAAGTACCAGTAGAGCGTCAAACGCGTCTGGACGGCGATCGGCGCACAAACAAGCGTCCAGGAAAGCACAGCCAGAACGTTTCCCAGTAAAAGACCAACGACCACGTCGAAGGTGCGGGCGCCCCAAATCACGAACAGCGCCCCGATCACAAATTCGGTAGCCGCAACGTGTTCCCCTGCATAAAGACCGGCGAAATATCGCCCACTTTGAAGTTTGTCCGGCGTTACAGGACGCCTCTCAAATTCGTTGAGCTTGTCAAGTCGAGCAAAGATTGATTCTTTTTTGCGAGTTGCGTCTTCTTTAGTAGCCATGCCCAAGACACCCGTAGATGACGACGAGGAACCGATAAAGAATCACCAGCGACTTGTCACAGTATGCACCGTCATTGCAAAGCCTGTCAAGTACCAAGATCGATTGTTTGATCGAGCGGTACTTGGGACTCAGCATCTCTTCCGGTGGTCTGGTTCTCTGCTAAGGGGTAGCTCATAGGCAAACGCAAAAAGACCATTGACATGTGAAGTTATGACGCGCCCTGTGACACGTAAAAGAATGTAAAAGAATGTCGCGACGCTTCCCAATAGTTCCTGGCAGCCGACCACCAATCGCAAGCTCAACCCTGGCGCTTGGGGAAAACTTCCTGCTCGTAGCGTCGGACCTCGTTGATGACCTGATCGTCCCGGGGAACATCGTGCCGAGCACAGTATTCTTCCCAAACAGCGGCGAAAGGGGCCGTCTTTTCGGCTTCCAAAAGGGCCAGTCGTGCTGTGTAGTCACCTTCGGCCTCGGCGTGCTTTAAGGCTGACAAGGGTTCCAGCAGGGCCCAGAGCAGTGCCTTGAGCATACTTCGCATGCCAATCACCCAGGCTGCCAACCGATTGATGCTCGCATCGAAAAAGTCCAATCCGATGAATACTCTGTCGAGGTACTGCCCACGAACCAGTTCCTCAGCGATGGCACGCACGTCGTCGTTGAACAACACCACGTGATCACTGTCCCAGCGAATACCGCGACTGACATGCAGGAGGAGACCCTCAAGATAAAATAGCACGGCGGATATCTTATCAGCGATCGTCTCTGTGGGATGGAAGTGCCCTGAGTCCAAACAGAGAAGGGTTTTTCGTGTGATGGCGTAACCCAGATAAAATTCGTGCGACCCGGCAACGTAGGCCTCGGAGCCAATACCAAATAATTTCCCTTCCACCGCATCACGATGGAACGCCGAGTCGATTTGCTCCGACAGGATTTCATCGAGCGACTGGATGAGCCGTTCTCGGGGGCCCTTTCGATCAACCGGAAGATCCTTCATACCGTCAGGAATCCAGATATTTGTCACGCACACCTTTCCCAGTTGACGACCGAAATACGAGCCGATACGCCGGCACGCCTGGCCGTGCCGTACCCAGAACCGGCGAATTCCGTCATCGGTATGGGTGAGCGTGAAACCACTTGCTGCCAGCGGATGAGAGAAAAAAGTGGGATTGAAGTCCAGTCCTATCCCACGTTCGGCTGCCCAGTCCACCCATGCCTGGAAGTGCGCCGGCTCGATTTCGTCGCGTTCGACCTTTTTTCCACCTGAATCCAGGTAAATCGCGTGCAAATTGAAGCGGTGTTTACCGGGGATCAGCCGAAAGGCCATATCCGCATCTGCGCGGAGTTCGTCCGGTGTGCGGGGCTTGCCAGGATAGGAGCCCGTGGCCAGGATGCCCCCACCTGTCAGTCCCTGAGGGCTTTCAAATCCACCCACGTCGTCTCCCTGCCAGCATTGCATGGAGATAGAAACGGAAGTCAGCGTTTGTATCGCTTTTTCTGTATCGACTCCCCATTCAGCGTAGCGCTCTCGGGCAAGTTCATATGCCTTTGTGGTTTGGTTGGGCATCATCGGCGTCGTGCTCCTCGGTTCGAGATACAGCGATTTCGTCAGTCTGATTGCTCACAACCTGTATGAAGTTAAGCCGTTCCCTACGATCAAAGGGCCATTGTGGTGAATCTCCACGCGGAACGCCAGGGGGTCAGCAACGGTCACCGAGGTTGACACCTCGGCGTGTCGCGGAAGATTTGAAGGAGAAGTTGCGAAAACCGTTTGATCCAATTGGGGGTTACGATCGAATTTCCACGTTTTTGAACCTGGCATGACTCGCAATAGGGTGACGCGAAAATGGCACATACTCTCATCTGAAATTGTGACGTTTGTTGACACACGCCCAGCGCGACTTTATAAACCATCGGAGCGTCGAAAAGCCTACCTGCGCGGGCAAAAGATCGATCGAAACAACGCGGCTGACAAGGAGCCCGACTATGGAACGGCTGCGCTTGGTGTCCATTTTGTGCCGAGTACTTGTTTTGGCAGGCTGGTTGGTGCTTTCCAGTGGCGCGGGGGCAGAAGAGAAAAATCACCGACAAACGATCTCTCTGGATGGCATTTGGGAACTCGCCGAGGGACGAATGGACACCGTGCCCAATGATTTTCGCGCCCGAGTGCCTGTTCCCGGCCTGGTCGATTTGGCGGAGCCTCAATTCCAGGAGGTTGGTACAGAGGAAAGTTGGCGGTATCGCGAAGCGTTCTGGTATCGCCGGAACTTTCGTCTGGAGGGCGAGGTTCCACCTCTTGTCCGCTTGAAGATCAACAAAGCGTGTTACGGAATGCGGGTGTATCTGAACGGCGAGTTGGTCGGAGAGCATCTGCCGAGTTTCACTCCGGCTGTGTTTGACGTGACTTCGTTTATCAAAGGTGGAACAGAAGAGAACGTACTGGTCATCCGGGTGGGTGCTCATCGCCGTGCCTTACCGCCCGGCATTCCGGATGGTTGGGATTTTGAAAAGGTCCGTTATATTCCGGGGATTTACGATTCTGTTCAGCTTATCCTTTCCGGAAAACCGGAAATTCTGTACGTCCAGGCGGTGCCCGACCTCCGCCACGAGTGCGTGCGGCTGTATGTTACCCTTGGCCCGGAGAAGGAGGCCATGGACACCGTTGTTGAGTGCACGATCCGCGAAGCACGATCGGGTCATGTGGTGGCAGAGCAAAAATCGCCCATCGTTCACCTGACGCCCGGTGAAAAGAAGGAAGTTGAATTGTCGGTTTCCATCCCTGAGTGTCATCTTTGGACTCCCGAGGATCCTTTCCTCTACGAAGCGGTCGTTTCTACCTCCGGTGATACCACCCGTTTTCGGTTCGGTATGCGGGAGTTTCGGTTTGATCCCCAGACGAAAATGGCCGTGCTTAACGGCCGGATTTACCCGCTGAGAGGAACGAATGTGTGTATCTATCGGTTTTTCGAAGATCCCGCAAGAGGCGATCTACCGTGGAAGGAAGACTGGGTGCGGCGATTACACCAAACGTTTCGCATGATGCATTGGAATTCTGCCCGGTATTGCATCGGCTTTCCGCCCGAAAAATGGTATGACATCGCCGATGAAGTCGGGTTGCTTATTCAGGACGAATTCCCAATTTGGTATCTGAGTCAGTGGCCGAAAGAACTGGGGAGGGAGGAGCTTGCCCGAGAGTACGCAGCATGGATGCGCGAACGATGGAATCATCCCTCTGTGGTCATTTGGGATGCCCAGAATGAAACGCGGACCGAAGAGACGGGCGCAGCCATCCGCGCGGTACGGCATTTGGACCGGTCAGGAAGGCCCTGGGACAACGGTTGGGCGGCCCCTCAAGATCCGCTCGACGTGTTCGAATCGCACCCCTACCCGTTTTTTAGCCCAAAAGGTAAGAATCAACCCTCGAAATTTCGTCTCAGTCAATTGGCCGGCAAACCAAAACGGCCGGACGTAGAAGGTGGCCTGGGGGGAAATCCGCTACTGAATTCGGGTGATAATCCCGTCATTATCAACGAGTATGGCTGGCTGTGGCTCAATCGGGACGGGACTCCCACGACGCTTTCTCGAGCAAACTATGAAGCGTTGTTGGGTCCCGATGCTTCGGCCGAGGAACGCCGGAAGTTTTATGCCTACACGATTGCCGCCATGACGGAGTTCTGGCGCGCCGGTCGGCAAGTCGCGGGAGTCATGCACTTTTGTGGGTTGGGCTATTCTCGCCCGGATGGCGAAACGAGCGATAACTTCGTTGACCTGCACAATCTGATTTTGGAGCCGCACTTTGTCCGTCGTGTTGGGGATGCATTTTCACCGGTAATCGCTATTCTCGACTTCTGGAATGAAGAGGTGGCTGCCGGAGCTAGCATTGAGGTGCCAGTCGTACTTCTCAATGACCGGTGGCAGAATTGGTCGGGAACGGTTCGTCTGGCTCTTGTACCCGAAAATGGTTTTCAGGATGGAGCCGAAAAACTAGCTCCCGTGGTGGCGGAGCGATCCTGCCGACTGGAGCCCGTGGATCGCCAGACTTTCACCGTGCCCGTTCGGTTACCTTCACAACCGGGGATATTTTACATAGTGGCGGAACTCACCGATGATGACGGACGCCCCGTACGGAGCATCCGACGAATCGAGATTCGCTCACCTTAAGGTATCTCGCACGAGAAGGACGGCAGCGTTGGCCTCGCGAAGCGTTTCGGCGAAGGTGTGACTTAAGAAACCGAGCAAAGGCGCGAAGCCGGTGGCCGAAAAACCGAGGTGATTGCTTTGGCCAAGCGGTGGAAAGCGGTTCGATTTCAGCTGGGAAGCGCCCCGGGGCAGTGTTTTGCGGATCCGTAGCGTTCCTTCCATGGAGAGGTCATCGATCCGCGAAAAACGCGAACCTTGCGGGTTTTGGATAGCCCTCTCCGATCGCTGTCAGGGTGACAATCATCGGGTACAACAACCGGATCTTTTCGGAGGGACCCGCGTTTCACGTCTAGTCTTCAACCTCTTCCAAGCGAAAATACCGGACCGCTTTGGAAAACGTGTTAGAGCCTGGAAGGTGCTCCATTATGGGGACAGGAGAGGAGCTCCCCGCCAGTGGGCTGTTGGTGCATTGGCTGATTTGAAGCGCGAACACGTCTCCCCTACCCTCCTCCTGCCATTCTTTAGCCGCGGAACCGGCAGAAAAAATGCTTACAAAAACAGTGAGTTCTCAGTATTGCTATCCTGTTTTCGGTGCGAAAAAGGGAGCCGCAAAGTAAAAGTGGCAGGTAAGTTCGCGAAGGCTCGCGATCAGGGGTGCGTCGTCTGCTACCGAGTGCCCGCGGCTCGGACGATCCTGAAAAGGCAGGACTGTTGGAATCGGTACTGTGCGAGAACTGAAGCTGACCTTGAGGAAAGCTCGAAACATAGCGGTTTGGAACGGAATGCAGCCATGAGTGTGGAAAGCCAGTTCCTAAGATGATTGCTAAGGATGCCCCATCAGCGAGGCGAGTGGTGGCGTTCAATATGGTACCAGCAAGCCAGTCGATCGGGCGGGACTCCAAAGTAATAGCCGGCCACCACGAGCTGGTTGATCCAGGTGGTCCGCCAGGGTCCAATTGCCTCCCAGCGACGGGCCGATGTGGTGAGGGTGGACGGAATGATGGCGATCCGGCCTCGCCGCTGCAAACGGCGGACCATCACGAAGTCTTCCATGATTGGCAGATCGGGAAATCCTCCTGTGGCGTCGAAAGTTTCGGAGTTTAGGAACAGGCCCTGGTCGCCGTAGGGCATTCGCAGCAATCGCGCACGAAGGTTCGCTCCCCATTCAATCAACCGCAAAGTCCTCCCAGGGCCGTCGATACGGAGCCGAAAGGCTCCCGCGATCATCAGCGGTTGTTCAATCACCCGCCGAACATCTTTGTCAAAATTCTGGGGCAATCGACTGTCGGCGTGGAGGAACAAAAGGATATCGCCGCTCGCAGCTTTCGCCCCGGCGTTCATTTGGCGGGCCCACCCAGGAGATGAACGGAGGACACAGCACTCCGTCTGTTTCGCGATCTCCACAGTACCATCTGTGCTTCCGCCATCGACTACAATGGTCTCGACGTTCCTTGCACCTTTCAAGCTTGCCAGTAAATGGGGAGGTCTGCCGACTCATTTAACGTTGGGACAATCACGGAGATTGGCGGGGTGGCATTGGTTTGGCTGGAGGCTCGAACTCGATACCATATGGCCAGGTCCTCCGGCCTGTCCACGTCGGAGAGCGTCTTGAGCTGGTACACTTTCAGGGAAAGCTGCCTGGCCTCGCGCAGCGTCTCTGTGAGAACCGCTTCGGTCCCCCAGGAAATCTCCGTGAAGAGTTGGGACACCTGAAATCTCAGGCCAATCGAATAATATCCGCCGTCGGCGGCCGGCCTGAGTACAATGTCGTGCTCCGCGAGGCTGTCGAAGGCTTCGCGAACCAGTTGGGGTGTCATTTCTGGACAGTCGATTCCAACGATGATGACTCGCTGCGCACCCCCGGAGAATGCCTCGGCAAAGGCACGATCCAGGCGCCGGCCGAGGTCACCCTCTCCCTGGCGACGATACGGGAAACTATTTCCGAAGATAGCGGCCATGCGCTCCGAGGTGCCTCCCTCGAATCGGACCGCCGTTGCTACAGGAAAATTTCTAGCCAATTCCCGAACGCAGGCAAGAGTGTGACATGTTAACTCGCGATGCAGCCGGGCGGCCCCTTCGGCACCTAACGCTGGGATAAGCCGGGTCTTTGCCTTGTAAGGCTCGGGGAATCGCGTGAAGATGATCAGGCGTCGTGAGATCATGCGGTGCTGTGGGCTCAAATCGAAACGAGTATACGGTAACTTGCCGCACCCAGAAGTGCGGCTATGGGAAACGTTGTGATCCAAGACGAAAGAATTGCGGCGATCATGCGCAGGTGAGCCTGGCGCGTGAACAAGCCGATACCGAAAAGAGCCCCACACGAGACATGCGTCGTGGAGACCGGCATTCCGAAGCGGCTGGCCCCAAGGACGATAGCACTGGTCACAAGATTGGCGACAAAGCCCTCACCGTGGTTCATGGGAGTGATTTTCCAGCTCATCACCTCGGCGACCCGGCGAGCATTCAGGATTCCTCCAAGGGCCATCGATAAGGCGACCACCATCGTGGCAACGGTACCGTGGAAAAGCGGGGCAACGAGCAGCAGTCCAGCAATTTTCGGAGTATCGTTCAGTCCTCGTGCGAAGCTGACCGCTCCAGCAGAGAGGTAATGCAGGTTGTCGAGGACAGCCGACGCCTCGACGCCAAGGATTTGTCCGTGATAGCGACTTCGGCAGACCACCCTGTCTCCCAGGCTGATGCTGAGTTGCGCGGCCCGCTGCAAGACGGCCGCTTGCGAGGCTGCCAGTACGACCTCGCAGGTGTGCTGGCCGACGCACAGGCAGGTGTGTTCGGTCACTTCGATACGTTGCCGCGTGTGGTGAAGCAGCGGGTAACAAAGCGCCGTCGCTGCGATCGCAAGAAAGGGACTGCCGAGCAGGGGCGCGAGGAAATAGAGGTCGAGTTTATGAGCGTGGAATGTGGCCCCAGCTGCCCATCCGGCCCCAACCAGCGCCCCAATCAGGCTGTGCGTGGTTTAGATCGGCATTCCTGCTCTGGTGGCGAGGAGGACCGTCATCCCAGCACCGAGGGCCACCGCCCCGACGTATCGAGGGTTGCTCACGAGGCTATCATCAACGAGTCCGTGCATGCTAAAGCTCTTCAGCAGGTGCCCTGCCAGCAACACCACGGTCAACGAACCTGCAAACGTTGTCGCCATGGCCCAAGCTAGCGCCCGACGGTAATCCGTGGTTCCGCTTCCGAACAACGTCGCCACACCCTTGAAATTGTCGTTCCCGCCGTTGGCGTACGCGAGTCCGAGAACTACGATCACCAGGATGGCGAGCGTCATCTCTACGTCCCTTCACTAAAGCTCGAGCCACAAGCGAAACACGAGTAGCAACGGTGGTGCTTCAGGCGGACTCGAACGCCAAGACTTTCCCGAAGCGTATCGCCTAGCTCGAAATCCTGGTCGTCGTCCACAAGTGTGCAAGCGTAAACCCTGTACCGCCCCTGCTTCTTGACAACCATGCGGCTGAAGCTACACATGAATCGTGCACGCTGTTCGGGCATTGTGTAAGTTGTCATACATTGCTCGGTGACCTCTGGGGCGGTAGCGATGGAGTTGGGGGTCAGAAAGTTCGGGAATTTCACGATCGGTATGTTCGGTGGAAGTCCCGCCTCTTTCAGAAAAGGCGCGTAGCTACCATTAACCGCGTCAGCATCTTCATTGGGCTGCATCAACCGGGCGATGGACACGGCAAAGCCTTCCGTGTGGAGCAACCCGAGTGCACGAAGCGCCTTCCGGAAATTCCCTTCCCCGCGCGAGGCGTCATGCTTGGCCGGGTCCGGATAATCCAGGCTGATGCGAAAAGCCAATGCGTGGAGCTTTTGTCTGAATTGAATGACCTCTTTCATGCGGTTGAGAAGAGGCTCGGTGCCGTTGGTCAGCACAAAGCATGGGCGGTAGTCCAGAGCGTAGTCCAGGATCTTCAGGAACCATGGGTTTACAAAAGGTTCACCTCCTGTGAAAGAGAACTTTTTGACGCGTAACGCAACAGCTTCAGCGATAAACGGTTTCACATCCTCAAGGGTGATAAACTCAATGCGTCGATCACGGGGCTTGGATCCTTCGAGACAGAATGGGCAGGAAAGGTTGCAGTTCGCTCCCGTGTGGAACCACAACTCTGCCAACCCGTTGGATTCGATATACCCGCGAGGTTCACCCCGGGTAGTGAAGAGCCAAGTCGGATCGTCGCTTTTCTCACGTAGAGTAACTCGCTTTCAGCAACATCGGCCATCTGTACAGGTATGAGAGACCTCGGTGGTGACATGATACTCGTATCCTTTCGTTTCTCGTGGGTGGCGATGTCGAGGACGGCTGCAATCGAACGGCTGGGCTTCGCTGCCCACTGGTTCGCGCGGTTCGATGAATTCAAAATGCTCGCCATAGGGTTCTTTACGCAGTATCTGAAAAGTCTTGTCGCAGACGGCCATCCGTTCACCGCGGTAATAAACATGGCCGTTGTCATCCTCGACTTTCTTAAATGGTCCGCGGTAAATTACCGCTTGGTTCCGCTCCCAACATGGTTCTTCCTTCCCCTTGTAAGCGACAACGGTCGCTGAACGGAACTCGATGCCTTCGATGGTTCGCCATGGTTCAGCCTGCCGAGCCGCGATGTGAATGCCATAGAACCCGGCTTCCTCGAAAGCCTTCAGGAACTGGTCTTCCCGGAAGGCTCCGGAAATGCAGCCGGACCAAAGCTCGGGATCATTCTGGAGATGCTCCGGCACGTCCTCATCGGAAACAATATCGCTGATAGCAGCCCGGCCACCGGGCCCAAGGACGCGAAAAACCTCAGCGAAGAGCTTTCGCCGGTCTTCAAGCCGGACCAAATTCAGCACACAGTTGGAAACCACGCAATCGACCGATTTGTCCGCGATCACGGGCTGCTCGCGCCGCAAACGATCTTCGATTTGCCCGAGCATCAACCAGTTTTCGGGGTTGCTGATACAGAGCCCGCGGGTCTGGTCCGTCAGCAGTTCCAGGTCGAGCGCTAGATCCTGGATCATTCCATACCGAAACTCCACATTCGCGTATCCGATTCGCGAAGCTACCATACTGCGGTAGCGTCGGGCCAGGTCGATCATCTCTCGGTTGCAGTCCACTCCGATGACCCTTCCCTTGGGTCCGACCACTTGGGCGAGAATGTAGCACACTTTGCCACTTCCTGAGCCGAGATCGACCACTGTTTCAACCGCCCGCACATAGGGTGTCGGATCGCCGCAACCATAGTCTTTTTCCAAAATCTCTTTTGGAATCACCTCGAGCAATTCACGTGGATAGGAGTGGGGACAACATAGTGCCGACTCTTTCACAGTGGCTGCTGAGGCGTACCGGCTGAGCACTGCTGCTTCGGTACTTTCACCATTCAAACTTGTTGTGTTCACAGTTTTCATGCTTTTCTCTCCAATAGAGTCCACCCTAACGCCAGAAGATTAAGTGGCCAAATAGGGCCGCAAGAGCAGCGAGTGGCACCAGTGCCCTCCGGCCAGAGAAACCACAATTGAGGTTGCAAATGTGTTTTACATGGACAGGAGCGGGGACAGATCAAGCTTCTGTGAATCGAACGCCTCGTGGTGCGATATCGAACCGTCGGCCATCACCTTGCGATGCAGTAGGCAATGTCATGCGGCATCGAGTGCCAGAGTGGAACAAAATTTCCTTTGGTAATTTACGGGAACGATCAGGACCTTGCGCGCGTATCGAGGTGGTCCGAACGCATGGCCGATGGTCGCCGAAGCCAGCACGCTGGCTCTGGCCCCAGCGGTAGGCCCGAGCGCGCCGTGTCGTGCGTGAAATACTCCCGGGCCATGCTGGCAGCGTTTTAAGCTTTCCAAAGGGTGCTCTACTGGCGCGATGGGGTCCGGTCCCCGCTTGCCCGAGCAGCGCTAACCAAGTCGGGATTTTACTGGTCGTCGTAGTTCGTTCATTCATGTTGTAACACGTCAACTATCATGTAATTGGGAAAGCAAGGCGATTGTCCTCAGCGGGTCCACGCAAACCATTTCTGGAACAACCACCTGACAAAAGGTGTCAGGCGAGACCGATTATAGTTATCGCAAACTTTGCGGATGGCCTCTGCCCGCGTGGGATAGGGGTGGATGGTATCCGCAATCTTTTTCAGTCCGAGTCCGTGCGCCATGGCCAGTGCGACCTCGCAAATCAGCTCCCCTGCATTGGTCCCCACAATTGTCGCACCGACAATGTGATCGCTTCCTTTCTTCGTGTGAATGCGTACAAATCCCTCGGTTTCGCCTTCAAGCACAGCAGGGTCCACGTTGCTGAACTCCTGGACATAGGTGTCAATGGAAATGCCCCGTAACTCGGCCTCCTTGGGGTAGAGTCCCACGTGGGCAATTTCCGGCGAAGTATAGGTGCACCACGGGACGACCAGCGCGCTGAATCGAGCCCGCCCTTTGAAAAGGGCGTTGGGAATCACAATTCGGGCCATGAAGTCGGCAGCGTGTGTGAGTTTATATTGGGAGCATACGTCCCCTACCGCAAAGACCCGCGGGTTCGTTGTGCGGAGATGGTCGTCGACATGAACGCCTGCTTTGAGATCGTAAGCGATGTCCGCTGATTCGAGATTGAGCTTCTCCACGTTGGGTACACGGCCCACGGCTACCAAAAGCTTGTCAACCAGCTCTTCGTGAATTGCTCCGTGAGACTCGACGTGCAAAAGTACTTCGTCGCCATGCTCACGTACTTCCGTGCTCCGTGCACAGCAGAGAAGTCGGACGCCGTCCCGCAAAAGCGATCGCTTCACAATCTCCGCAGCGTCCGGTTCCTCTCGTGGGAGGATGCCGTGAGCAGATTCGACGAGAATCACTTCCGAGCCGAATCTGGCAAAGGTCTGGGCAAGTTCGCATCCGATTGGTCCCGCGCCAATGATCCCGATCCGTTTGGGAAGCTCGGTGAGTGAAAAAACGGATTCGTTGGTCAAGTACTGAACCTGGGAGAGGCCCGGGATGGGTGGGACCGCCGCACGTGTTCCAGTGGCTATAAGCGTCTTGCTGAAGCGGAGTGTTCGGCCCGCCACGGTGATCGTGTCGGGACCCGTAAAATGCCCTTCACCAAAGAAGACGTCGACGCCCAAATCGCGGAATCGGGCCGCCGAATCGTGCCGACTTATGCCGCCACGTAACCGGCGCATCCGCTCCATCGCGGCAGAAAAGTCCACCTGCCACCCCTCTGGCACGCGAACTCCGAACTCGCCCGCGCCTCGAACGGCAGCAGTTACCCGAGCAGCGCTGATGATCGCTTTCGAAGGCACACATCCATAGTTGAGACAGTCGCCCCCTAAGAGATGACGCTCCACCAGAGCCACCCGGGCTCCCAGCCCAGCCGCGCCAGCGGCGGCCACCAAACCGGCCGTACCCGCACCGAGAACGACCAGATTGTATCGTGAGGCAGGATCAGGACTAATCCAGTCTGCAGGCCGAACGATTTTTACGAGCGTCTGGTTATGCACGTCGTCCGGGAAGAGTTTTTGCATCACTTCTTGGGACCTCGATAGCTCCGAAAGCACGCTCATGTGAAATAGCTCCAAAAGGATTCCCATGCAGAGAGGCAGCCGGCTTTTCGGCTAACAGCTCCGGTAGATCAGTTTGCGCCGCGATGGTATCCTTCAACGCCCGCCTTGCCACGCCAGTGATCACAACTGTCGCGATGATGGTTACCACCAAACTGAGCACGAAGAAACAGTGTGTAATGGGTCGTCACTGGGAGTTCCGGCTGCCACCTCAGCGAGACTCTTGAGAGCAGAACCCAGATACACGTACATCAGCGTCCCCGGTAGCATTCCGATCCATGATGCCAAAACATATTGGGGCAGCGGGATCTTGGTTAAGCCGAAGGCATAGTTCAGGAGGTTGAACGGAAAGACGGGCGAGAGGCGGACCAGGAGCACAATCTTGAAGCCCTCTTTTCCCACTGCGCGGTCAATTGCCTGGTAGCGGGGATTGGCTGCAATCCGTTTCTCGATCCATCCCCGCAGCAGCGTGCGTCCCACCAGAAATGCTGTAGTTGCACCAACGACACTTCCCACCGATACTGCAATCGTGCCGCGAACGACACCGAAAAGAAAGCCTGCGCCTAGGGTCAATACGGAACCGGGAACAAACAGCACGCATGCTGCTGCATAAACGCCCGCCAACAGAACCGGTCCCCAGCCACCGACGGATTCAATTCTCCCCAGGAGCGAGATAAGAATTTCCCGGACGGGCAGGAGAGCGACGGCCGTAGCAAGCACCACCAAAAGCACTACCCCAATGACGACAATTCGCACTGTGGAACTAGTTCTCATTGCTCGTTCAGGCTCCAATCGTAATCAAGGAAGGAAACCGAAAAGTCTCCGCTGAGGATGAGGCGTCTGGTTGCGTCGTTAGGGAGGTACGCGGCGAGGCTCGCAAGAGCCTCCCGTGGTGTGGGACCAAAGTCCTGTCCAAACCAATGAAGAATTGCGGACACTTGGATTGCGCGATGAGCGAAATCGACTTGCAGGTTCTTCGGACGAGCGAAAAAGTCGCGAGTATTGTCAGCCAACTGCTCTTCTAGCTTTTCCCGCGTGTAGGCCTCATTGCGTAAGCGCGGACAACCTTTCGAGGCGCACACAACTGCAAAATGGATGCGGGGCTCACCTAGTTTGCGCAGAACTTGATGCTCGATCGCATCAAGCGAATACTTTCTGTTTCCAACAGGCAAAAGTAGGTCCTTCCAGATGTTGTAACCGAAGACTCTTGCCGTATGGTTGCGGATGCTGCTGGTCGGATACACGTCAAGAATGCCGTAGATAGTCAAGGCGTTGTACGCGTTAATCCAAAATGCGAGCTTGCCCTCCTTCGTTGCTGGCGCGTCTGGGTCCACTTGGCCAAGCGATACCAGGTAGTCGCGAAGCGCTGTCCGGTCTGCAGAAGAAGCCTTCCAGGCAGCGTAGTTGACCATTCCGTCGCCATCGACGTACTTATGCAGCAGTCGATCCCAAATACTGTGATCCACAGCGTCAATTGAATGATTTTTAGTATCGGCTTCTGCGGTTATTCCATTCCCGGTAACGACCACGACTTGCGGCCCCTGAAGCGAGCAGGTGAGAAGGACCATCAGAGTTACAACTAAAAGGCTGGCAGCACCGAACCAGGTAAGGTGGCGCATGTAACGATTCTCCTGAGACTGTCGCATTCCAATCTTCCTACCCAGGGTTGGCGAGCCTCTAACGGCTTCCGGAACCGGAACCAGGGTTCGGGGAGGACGGTCCCGGAGTAAGTACGGGGCGAGTTGTGGAACCGGCTGGGGCATTTGCCGATGACGTTCCAATGGCCTCGTATTTGCTGGGGTTCGCCAGAAACTCGTCCCGCTGCGCCGCAGAAGCGAACAGGTAGCGCAGTCCGTTATGGATCACCATGAACTCGGGTCTGCCACGAACCATTTGCTGCATACCGACGCGGCACACCACGCAATACCCACCGTAAGCGAGATCTGCGTCGACATACCCCGAGGGGTCGGCCAGAAAAGTGCTTTTGGCGTCCGCGTTCGCACACAGGAAGAGTCGTCCATCGTGAAACACCGCATAACGGATGTTTCCCGGGACTCGTTTGCCCGTCTTGACAAGGCTCACCACACAATCGCCTCCGAGAGCTGGGACGTACTTCTCAGGAGCGGCCAGGAACATCTGTTTGCCCTGTTCATTAGCGAAATAATAAGTGTGTCCATCGAATACGGTTCGAATCGACGGATCACCTTTAACCCACTTGTACACGGTGTGCAGGCTGACCGGGCAGTATCCTTCGAGTGCCAGAGGAGCCATCCGGCTCGTCGAACCGGATGAGGGTTCTATCGCCTTAGTGGCCGATCCAGCGGGAGGATAATTCCTGTTTCCGCTCTGGGCCGAACCTGGAACTTTCCCGGCAATCATTAAGCCGGCCAAAGTGAATAGTACGGTTGTCAGTTTGGAAACAGTTCGCATGACTGTGAACTCCTTCCAAAAGTGGATCACATAGCGTTCACTTCGACACACAGACCCCCGAACTCTGTCACATTGACGCGCCGTGTCCGAAATTCTTACAAACGACTTTTACGAAAAACGAGAAAGCGGAGGCCGCGGGAGACTTTCGAGCAGGTGGTGGCAGAAGCTTTTCCTAGTCAAGCGTGGCCCTTGTGAGCGAGGGGCATCGTCGCCACAAAGACCCGGCGGTGCAGGGCGCAAAGAGGCACCACCCGGCGCCCAAGCGACATCAAAAACAGTGAGGACAAGCTGCAACACGAAGGTCAGACTTGGCCTTCCCGCAAAGCAGCCTTGATCTGTTCACGGGCTTCTTCCGAAAGGGTGGGCTCAGGTGCAGTCGGATCTTGCGTTAGTCGCTCAGAATTCTCTTGGATTGCGCGACGTAAAAACCGCAGTTGTCGGGCAAAGCCGGCGCACAGACGGCACATCGCGAGATGGAGCCAGACCTGCAGCCGCTGGCGTAATGGAAGGTTACGCTCCATCGACTCGGACACCAAACGGGAGACCTCTCGGCAGCGAAGCATCGTCAGTGGGCCCCCATTTCTCGAGGTGAAACTTCATACATCGCGTCAGGCGGAGACGGGCTCGATGGAGCAGGACCCAAAGATTTGACGAGGTAATTCCAAGTTCCTTACAGATTTGATCTCCAGACAGTTCATCGAACTCGCGGAGCATGAAGACGTCGGCCTGGCGCTGCGGCAACCTCTTCAGACAACTCCGAAACGCCTCCCAGAACTCCTCGCGTTCCATTGCGGCCTCGGGGCGACCTCCCATGATCCGAGGATCAAATCGCCAGTTTCCTTTTGCATCGAAGAACTCCGCGGATGGGTCGTTGTCCTGCTCTCCACCCGTTGCGGCGTCCGGGCGGTTACGCCGGCGAATACAGTCTACAATCTTTCGTCTGCAAATTCCCGTAAGCCAAGCCCTTTCTGAACCCTCACCAGAATACTGATGGCGGGCACGAAGCGCCGCCACAAAGGTTTCCTGAACCACCTCTTCGGCCGCATCCGGATCCCGCAGACGAGACAGGGCGAAGCGGAAAAGAACGTCGCCGTACTGATCGACCCACTCTGCTGGGTCGCTGGCTTTGTGACGTGATACATTTGAGTCCGTCATGATCATCCATCAAACGGAGGACGGTGCGTTGGCTCGGCGTCTTTACCGGAACAGCCGAACAGTAGGCCCGCTCAAAAAGACCGCTTCTTGAGCGGATCTCTTCCTTGACTGGTCGTTGTCCACCGATAGTATACCGACCGACCGGTAGACAAGAGCTGAATATGAATTCCGAGCAGTTCACTAAACAACGCATTCTCGATGAGGCGACGAAGCTTGTACATCAGAAAGGCTTCCGCGCTACCTCGTTGCAGGAATAGTTAGCTGCGGTGGGCATCACCAAAGGAAGCCTCTACTACTACTTTCCCGGCAAGGATGATCTGGGACTGGCGGTGCTGGAACGCGCTAAAAAACGGTTTTTGGCCACGCTGGATGAGCTTCTGGCCGCGCCGACACCAGCTCAGAGCCTTGAGCAATTCTTCGACTTCGTGTTGAACAAACATCGCAGCGAACGGTTCGCTGGTGGCTGCCTTTTCGGTAACACAGCTCTGGAGATGAGCGACGTAAACAGTCGTTTTGCCGAGTCTGTGGCGGAATTGTTTCAAGAGTGGATTGGCCGCCTCGCTAAAGTCATTCGGGCCGGACAAGCAGCCGGGCAGTTTCGGGCGGACATTCCCGCTGAAGACCTGGCGGAGGTGATTGTTTCGACGATCGAGGGGGGATCATGCAGGCGCGGCTCCAAAAGAATGAACGCCCGCTGAAAGTATGTCTGGATTCCCTGAAGATCTTTCTCAGGCCGGTCACGAGGTGAAGATTCGAAAAGATTTTTTAAGAGAGCCGAAAGGCAAAGCCAGGTCCTGGGGATCACTCGTAGCCCAGTACTGCTAGGCATGGTCGACCTCAGAAGCTTCGTGCCGCCGGGGGACGTTCCATGTATTTGCCGTGCACAGGACGACTGTCACCTCGCTCGCCGGAGGATACTCATGAAACCGAGGCCTTCGCGGCTTTGATCGGTGTCCCTGTGTTCGAAGGCGTTTGGCCCTGGCGGCCGTGGCGGCGAAATTGGCCGGGAAACCCAGCGCGTTCGTCGGGGACAATACCTCGCTCGGTATCTAGGACAGCCGTTAGCGAACCGTTAGATTGTCGGGAGCCTATCGTATGCTTACCTTACGACTACCTGTTCTCGTTGCCGCGATTTCGATCGCGCTTACTGCCTGGGCGGTTTCAATCCTGGTGAATGGGTCTGAGCCAGTGAGCAATTCCGTTCCAGGGTCGAAGCGTTTGGCGGTTGTTTGGAGCAGTGGTGACCCGGATGTTGCGCACCGCGTGTGCTTGATGTATGCGCACGCGGCTGCCACGAACAAATGGTTTGAAGAAGTTCGGCTTATTGTCTGGGGACCGTCCGCCCGGCTTTTGGCGGCAGATAAAGATCTCCAGGCCAAGGTCAAGGCAATGATGCAGGACGGTGTCTATGTGCAGGCCTGTATCGTGTGTGCCGACTCCTACGGGGTTACTGAGACGCTTCGCGGTCTTGGAATCGAGGTCAAACCGATGGGCCGACCCCTGACAGACATGCTGCAGGGAGACTACAGGGTTTTGACGTTCTGAGTCTGAGAGCTTCATGTTCGAGAAAGGAACGCAGCCATGCTTCACCAAATACTTGCAGCGGCGATGGTCCTGAGCATCTTGTCCGCGCCGGTCTTCTGCTCGGCAGTGTTAGCTGGGGAAGGGGCCGTGCCAGCCCCTGCTTTCGGGCCAGAGAGTCCACAAACTCCGCCTTCGCTTGCCAAGAAGTCTTTGCCTCCGCGTGACGGGGATAAAGCTTCGGACTTCACTTTGAAAACTCTGGACGGGAACCCCGTGCAACTTTCGAAACAACTGGCCAACGGCCCGGTGGTACTGGTTGTTCTGCGCGGGTGGCCGGGTTACCAGTGCCCCATATGTATGCGACAGGTTGGAGATTTTCTTGCCCAAGCGAAGCAGTTTTAGGCTTTGCATGCACGGGTCATTTTCGTTTATCCGGGGCCGGCAGATCGTCTGGAGGACCATGCTCGCGAATTCTGGGGCGACAAGATCCTTCCAGAAGGCTTCACTTTCGTAATTGATCCTGACTACCAGTTCACCCTTGCGTACGGATTACGGTGGCTCGCCCCTCGGGAAACTGCCTACCCTGCGACATTTGTCATTGACCAGAAGAGCATTGTTCGCTTTGCCAAAGTGAGCAAGACGCACGGCGATCGGGCCAGTTCTAGCGAAGTGCTGCCGGTAATTGAGAAAATTGAAGAAACGCGGTAACAAGTTCTCCAGACGGGCCAATAGCTCAACGGGCGAAAGGGATCAACGGTTGACAGTTTAGTGGAATTGCTACCCAGTTTTATAGCTCGATCGGTCGATTGAGGGGGCTCCACGGAGCCAAACCTACGCCTACTGTATCTCCGGCGTGTCACCGGAACGACGACTCACCGACGTGCTCGTCAAACCCGACCTGTAAGGAACGCCTTCCTTGCACGTCAATCTGGTGTGCTTTTCATTGGCCAAGGCTCGCTCGTTGGAGAAGGAGATCATGAGCAGTAGCATAAATAATGCCATCGCTCTACCGGATACCCTAGATTGCGTTAGAGAGGCTTCTCGCCCTTTACTCGGCAAGCCACCCTGGGTAATCACGTGGGCAACGTCGCTTGCCGTGGCTCTGGTTACAAGCTCCCCATACTCAACGCTCGCTGAACGCCCCGGGGCGCGATCTGTGCAATATCGTCTTGCGCCACCCTTCGATCTTGGCAATGTCATCATCCCAAAGAGTGAAATATATGCCGGGGGGCCACCCAAGGACGGGATCCCCGCACTGACGAATCCCCTTGTCATTGCGGCTCGTGATGCGGCCTACTTGAAGCCCACGGATGAGGTCGTCGGAGTTGAAATTGCCGATGAAGCCCGCGCCTATCCCCTGAAGATTCTCAACTACCATGAGATTGTGAATGATTGGCTGGGCGGGGTGCCGATTGCCGTCACCTATTGTCCGTTATGCCATTCCGTGGTTGTTTTTGATCGCCGCAGCGAGGAGAGGGTTTTGGAATTTGGGGTTTCCGGTCTGCTTTACAATAGCAATGTCCTGATGTATGACCGCGGCGGACGACCAGAAAGTCTTTGGTCTCAGATCGCCACACAGGGCGTGTCCGGGCCAGGTGCTCGGAAGCCGTTGAAGACCTTGCCGGTGGAGCTCACTACCTGGGAAGAATGGCAAATGCGGCACCCAAACACAACCGTTCTCTCCTCGCAAACAGGTTACGCTCGGGATTACGAGGTCAGCCCTTATCAGAGGTATTTCGCGAGTCCGGGGCTCATGTTTCCCGCACGACCTACAAGCAATCGGCTTCCGGCGAAAGCGGTGGTCCTCGGGGTGTGGGTCGACAGCAATGCCCGGGCTTATCCCCTCGCGGCTTTCCCTCCACAGGGGGGAGAATTGGGGCAAGATTTGGCCGGCAAGCGATTCCGCCTCATCTATGACAATCGTTACAAATCGGTGCGGGTTGTCGCGGCCGACGAAGGCGTCCAGTGGATGTATTCCTTCTGGTTTGCGTGGTACGCCTTTCGTCCGTATACCGACGTCTGGGACGGCAAACATTAAGCCGTATCTCCCGCTACGTCAGCGCAGCTCGGCAACGATCAGCGTTTGATCGTCATTGTTCGGTTCGAACTGATACTCGCGGACTCGGTTCAGCACTCTGTCAGCGACTTCGAACAGATTGCCACATCCGGTTGATCTTACTATCTCGGCCAGACCAGCAATGCCGAGTGGCTCTTGTTCCGCATTAAGAACTTCGAAGAGGCCGTCTGTGAATAAGAAAAGGCGGTCCCCAGATTTCAGCTCGACTGTACTCTGGTGGAACTTTTCTGAACCCGGCAGTGCAAGACCAATTACCGGATTCTGGCTTGTCAGATGGAGAATTTTGTCTTCCGACGGTCGCATCAACAGAGGGCTGGGATGTCCCGCGCCACTCCATGTCAACTCCATTCGCTCCAGGTCGATTCGCACCGCCACGAAACTCAGAAACATGCCTGTGTCGCTAAAGTATTCCGCCATAAAACGCTCCAGCGAATCGACGATTTCCCGGGGCTCACGCCGGTACATGATTCCGTATCGCACTTCGCTACTGATTCGGGTAGCCAGGAGCGCCGCCCCGATATCGTGTCCCACTACGTCACACATCGTTACATAGCAGGTTGAATGCTCCGGAAAACGTACCTGGCAATAGTCCCCACCCACTTCTTCGACAGGTACGTAACGCACGTCGATCCAAATCCGGTCGTGGAGGACAGGATCGGGGAGCAAGCTGCGGTGTACCTCGGCAGCAATTCTCAAACGCATTTGCTGAGTTATACGTAAACATTCCAGCTCCATCTCCAGTTCAGCACAGCGCCGCCGAAGAGCGTGTATGTTTGTCTCCTCGGGAAAGATAGTAGAAGGTATCATTTTTTTACTCCTTGATTCCGTCAACGGCTTGCAGGAGCTGGGTCCAGCTCCCTCACGCATTACTTTGATCCTGATCCGACCGTTCCTGAACCTTGGGGCGATTCAGGTTCGGGACTAGCCCGTGTGCTCGGGCCAACATCGCTGGCTGCCGGCTGACCCACTGCCCGTTGGCCACTTCTCTGCAATTCCCCGCTGTTTTTACAGCCCAAAGTGGCTAGCCTTACAAGGGCAAGAAGACCCCATGACAGAATCCATGTTCTCATGAGAACAAATCCTTTCGTTCGGGTAGAATGCTGAATTGGCTGGAACGATCATCTTCTCTGTGGAGTGGCCGACTCCAAGCTGTTTCCAACATAAGCCAGACAAACCACGGTGCATACTCAAACCATGTCACCACAAAGTCGAAGAACATGGCACCAGTGTACGGTGTGCTTAGGACATGCTGATTGGGAAACTGGTTCATGAGCCAGAATCGCAGGTAGTAAACCATTGCGAGGCCGCCGATGGCCAACCACGCCTTGCTCCGTGCAAACATCACGAGGGGTATGGCCCACGTCCAGTACCATGGGTTTTGCGTCGGGGAAAGAAGCCAGAACCAAGCTAAAAGGAGAAAAGCGACCTGCAGCCAGTCGGCCGGTTGCTCAGAAAGTCTAACCCGGTGAAGAAGACCCGTCAGGATTGCCAGAAAACAAACAACGGTGATCAGCCGAGCCAAAAGAAAAGGCGTTCGCGAAGGATCCAACAGAAACCATCGTGATGTCGCCGCTACCAGTTCGGCTCTCCAGCAGTGGGGAACAATTGAGAACCATGGGCGGTACTCCGGTGCTCCGTCCATCGTTGGCTTAAGGTTCTCGATGACCAGCATGAACAGAAAGTCATTTATTTCCCAGTGTCCGAGGAATGCCGTAAGACCCGTGCTGGGGTCCTGGGGAGTCGTCATCGTATCCGATGGCACTGCAGGAAAGACACTTTCTGCCTTTGCGTTGATGACCTCGCAATCAGTGGACGAAGGCTGAGCCTTCCAGGGAATCATCGGCCACAGGACTGCTGTCGTGATCATCACAAACGTTAAGGTCGCGGCCGAGGCCCACCGCCATCCAATCGCTTTCATCCAGAGTGCCGCTACCATTGGAGCGAGTACCACTGGATAGAATTTGGCTCCAACCGCCAGAGCCAGCAGCACGGCGGACAGAAGCGTGTGGATTCGACTCCGTCCTACCGAGGTAAAGTTTCTCAACAATCGCACCGCAAAAAACAAAGCGAGAACGGTGAGAAAAACCGCCAGAGAATCGAGATGCCCGGTGTTGGCAATCTCTTTGATAACAAGTGGACACCACCCGTAGGACGCGGACCAACCGATATGCTTCCGGGAGAGACGAAGGAGAGTCGAAATGATTACCAGTGTGGTTAGATCGAACACCACAAAAGGCAGCTTCATGAGCATGATGCGCTCGAATACCCCGGCACGATTTGGTGTCAAATAGGCCACGGCTGCAAACGCGGCTTGACTGACCGGGGGGTAGATGGTTGGTAAGTGAGCATAATGAACGCGCGTGAGAATTGTGTTGATGCTGGAATCTTTTCGCAATTGCACTAAACGTTTAAGATCGTCAGGGATATTTCTATGGGATGTCGCCTGGAGGACCTGTTCCGGGCTGTAACGGTATGGACTGACACCTTGCGCTACTACGTTGCCATCCCAAAGATAGCGATAAATGTCAATTTCCAGGATTGGCCAGGAATAAACTGAGACGACGCGGAACAGAATACTCGCAGCAATGATGATCACCAGGAGCACTCTATCCGCTTTGGTCTGCAGCGCCACGATGATCGCGAGGATGTACGCAACAAAGGCGGCCGCCAATATCCCGAGCGCTGCCAGAATTGGTCGTTCGGTGACCGGTACGTCGGGCGCGAAGCGAAAGCTGAGGGCTGCGAGCGATCCATATAACAAGGTGAGCAGCCCGGCCAGGAGGACGAGGATGGTGATCCCCAATCCCGCACGGGCTGGTTCACACGCCGGTTTCAAGCTGCTGTTCACAGCTGCATCCTGGGGCTTAGGGTGTGTCTTTTCATTGAGACCTAGTTTGCCTTGGTGGCACCCGTGCGAGGGCGTACTTGCCGATGGTCGACAGTATTCTGAGGCCAGCCCTCACAGACCCTGATAAAGTCCCACTGATCTTGCTCTGGCCGATGCGGCGTCGATAGGGAACAGGAATCTCGACGGTTCGCAGACCCAATCGGGCGGCCTTGATCTGCATCTCGATCGTCCAACCAAAGTTGCGATCGGTCATGCCCAAGTTGCAGAGGGCTCCGTACTCAATGGCGCGGAAAGGCCCCAGGTCTGTGTACTCGGCGGCTAATAGGCATCGAAGCAGGAAGCACGCGAGTCGGGTGCCAAGGACACTGTGAAGGGGCATGGCTCCAAATTCGCGGGGTCCTTGCAGCCGGGAGCCCAGCACGAAGTCTGCGTTTCCGTGGATAATGGGTTTTACCAGTTCCGGCAACAGCTCCGGGTGATCGCTGTAGTCTGCATCGAGAAAAACGACAACAAGCGGCGGCGATTCGCCGGCGAGGATTAACTCCCGAATCGCGGCCAAACCGCGCAGGCAGGCCGCCCCGTATCCGCGAACCGGCTCTACCACGACTGTCGCGCCAAGGGCAGAAGCTACGGCGGCCGTCCCGTCCGTGGAATTATTGTCCACCACAATCACCCGCCCCACCTTGGGAAGGTCGCGCAAGACCAGCGGAAGCGACGCCGCTTCATTCAATGCGGGAATGATAACTGTCACTTCCTCGAGTATTGGCGTCCTCGTGCAGCATTTGAAAACACTGTGCCTAACTAATAGAGTGGTGCCTTCAATCTATCATCAGTCAGCCACCCAGACGGGCCGCCCGGGCGTTCGTCGAAGTGCGGTTATTTTCCTCGCCAACAGCTCACAAAAAATAAGCTCACTCCCCCCACCACCGGCAGGCCGGAGATCAGCCTGACCGGTCAAAGGGCAGCCGGTCGGATACCTGGCGTTCCATGGAATTGACACACAGACGACACCGAATTGACGCGGAGACTGCTCGATCCTTACACTGCCCGGCGGAATTTTGCCATTCCGCTAGGTTCCCCGAGGAGCTGCCACCATAGATGCTCGTCAGACTTCGGGAAAAAGATAACACTTCTCGGATTACTACATTCCTTAAAGCAGGGCGTTCTAGAGATCACGCACCGTTAGGCAAGACACCCAGGGAAAGGCGAGAGTGTAACTAATCTTTACCGGGACGAACGGAAACATGTGAGAATGCCTTGGCGGTTGACTGTCGCAGAGTTCCGAATACAATCGGAGCGAACGTTCGAGCTAACGGAGCGCCCATCGCGTTTGGGACGATGGTGAACTAGTGGCCACAAAGGGGCGATAAGGGGTAATTACATAGATCTATGTCGCGTTGCTTCCACACGTCTGTTGTGTATCCGTCCCGTAAACCTCGCGCAGTTCGCGAAAGACACTGGTGGTTGAAGTGATTCCGTAGTTGCAGCCTTGCTGAGAAAGGACCCTGCCCTATGATGAGGCGATTGTTGCAAGCGTGGACTGTATCCGTTTGGTTGGTCTTTCTGGCCGCCACAGGCTGGAGCCAGGTCCGCCATGAAATCGCGTTTCCCGACATACCGGGTTACAAAACATTGAAATGCGATTTCCACATGCACACGGTGTTTTCGGATGGAACAGTGTGGCCTACGGTGCGTGTGGAGGAAGCCTACCGGACAGGCCTCGATGCAATCGCGATCAGCGACCATATCGAATACCAGCCCCATAAGGATGACGTGCCGACCAATTACAACCGTTCATATGAGTTGGCCGTGGGGCGGGCACGTGAGTTGGGGATCATCCTCATTCGCGCAGCCGAGATCACACGAGATACTCCACCCGGCCATTTCAACGCCATTTTCCTCAAGGACATTAATCCTCTCGTCAAAGCTGACCTGGTAGAAGCCATTTCGGCGGCGTGTGAGCAAGGCGCGTTTGTTTTTTGGAATCATCAGGCGTGGAAAGGCGAAGAATTGGGTCGCTGGATGGATATTCATACTGAGTTGTATGAAAAGAAGCTCTTGCACGGCATGGAGGTGGCCAACGGTTCCACATATTACCCTAGCGCACATCGATGGTGTTTGGAGAAGGGACTGACGATGGTCGGAAATTCCGATATTCATGGGCCCGATTTGCTCACGCAAAATACCGCGGCGGAGCATCGGACGATCACATTGGTGTTTGTGACCGAGCGAAGCGAAGACGGCATCCGTGAATCGTTGCGTGCGGGGCGCACGGCCGTTTGGTGGGCCGATACGCTGATCGGAAAGCCGGAATGGTTGAAAGCTCTTCTCGAAGCAAGTGTCGACATCGCAGAACCCCACCTGCGTTCCAAGACAAGCGTGTGGACGAAAGTCACGAATAAAAGTGCGATCGATATCGTTCTCCGGCGCATTGGTCCAATCGGCCCGCCCGAATTGACACTGAAAGCCGGGACAACGACACTTGTTCGAATCAACGCTCCGGATACCTCGAAACCCCTTGAGCTTCAGTATGAAGTGACCAATTTCCTTGTAGAACCAGGAAAGGGCCTCACGGTCACGTACACCGTTCCGGCCCCATAATTCATCGAGGTCTCCGCTCATGGGTGACGGGTTTCGGCACGGGCGATGTCATCAATCGCCGTGCTTGCTCCCGCTTTGGTCACGGACCGAGGAAGCAAGCGAACGAGAATCGCCTTTTCGGCAGTATGTGTGCGCGGGTGCTGTCGTTGAACAAGCGGAAGAGGGTCCTCCATGATTTCAAGTGATCAAAGGTTGGCTCGGTTCCTCGTAGCCGTGATGTTTGTGGCTCTGGGAATTGCGCTTGGGTCAGATGCCTCGGGGCAAGGGGTGGAACGGACGATTCCCAGGCCCTTAGCGCATCATCCCGGCAATATTTTCCTGGAGGGGGAATCAGTTCGGATCTCGTTGCCCAAGCGGGGGGTGTGGCAACTCCTGGATGCCGACAACCAGGTCGTCAAAAGTGTCGGAGTGAATGACACACTGGTCGAACTCGGTCCGCTGCCCGTCGGTTTTTATCGACTGAAAAACGAGGATTATCCCGACTGGGTGTCCTTGGGGGTGATCGCCTCGCTCAAGATGCCGACTCCGCAGACTTCCCCCATTGCGTTGGACGTGGCGATGAGCTGGTTTTATCCGGAGGACCGCATGGCCGATGTGGCGAGCCTCTGTGCCCTCGTCGGAGTCAATTGGGTTCGGGACCGGTTGTCCTGGGCTGAGGTGGAGCCGCAACGGGGAGAATTCAAAACGCGGACCCGCTATGATGCTGCGGCCGAGATTCAATCAGCTGCCGGACTCAAGGTATTGCAGGTTTATCACGCTTCTCCGAAGTGGGCGAACCCCGAAACAAAACGCTTTCCCATCGATTTGCGGGATTGCTACAGGTTTTTGAAAGGCGTTGCTGCCCGGTGGAAGGGCAAAGTGCTCGCTTACGAACCGTGGAATGAAGCCGATATCGAAGTCTTCGGTGGACACACGGGAGCAGAAATGGCGTCGTTGCAGAAGGCCGCCTACTGGGCGATCAAGTCGGTGTCACCCGACACGATTGTGTGTTGGAACGTATTCGCCACGAGCAATGCCGCTCATTTGGAAGATATTGCAGCCAACGATGTTCTGCCCTATTGCGATACCTTCAACTTCCATCATTATCGACCTCTCGAAGATTATCCGTCCCTGTACGAGAGTTTCAGGCAAATTGCCGGGCCGCGCCCCTTGTGGGTGACAGAGTGTGCGCTGCCGCTTCGCTGGTCGGGCGATCCCCAGAAGCAGGAGTTGAGCGATGAGGATTTGTTTGAACAAGCCCGACGATTGGTGAAAGTTTTTGCGTGTTCGCTTCACGAGGGTACGAGAGCGACGTTCTATTTCCTGCTGCCTCATTATGTGGAGGGACCCACCCAATTCGGAATTATCCGCAGGGATTTGACACCGCGTCCCGCCTATGTGTCGCTGGCAGCCGTGGGAAGGCTTTTGGCGGACGCGCGACCTTGTGGAAAACTGGGGGACAGAGAACTCTCAGGCTACCTATTTCGGGCAGAACCGGACGGGGAGCCACGACTCGTACTAGTGTTGTGGAGTAAAGAGCCACGAACTATCGATCTACCTGTGAAGCCTGTGGCTTTGTATGACTATTTAGGTCGTCGGATTGAGAAAGTAGCCGAGGACTTAGTTGTCACATCAACCCCGATATTTGCCGTTTTCCATAAAGATTCGCTAGATCGCTTTGACTTTGTTAAGGCTCCTCAGGCGAAGCCTGTTCCGGTGGACGGTCCCTGCCCTGTCGTGTTGCAGACCCTGTGGCCCTCCAATAGGATTGAGTTGCGTCAATCAGCATACCGGGTGAAGCGGGAACAAAATAATCTGAAATTCCCAGTTTTCATTTACAATTTCGGACCGTCGGCAGCGGAAGGTACAATCCGTGTGACAGTACCGCCCGGGTGGGCCGCGGAATTTATTGATAAATGCCGCCTGGCCGCGGGTGAACGCACAGAACAGTCCCTGGAACTTGCCTTACCCACGTCCGGCTGGACGGGGGTGGCGGTGATCCGGATCGAGGGAGATTTTGGAACCCTTGGTAGGAGTGTGCTCTCGTTTCGACTTATCTCCGATTGAATCGCGCGTTACACTCCCGCGTTGGCTGGCAACCGTTTGCGGAACACGGCGCGTGGTTTCGTAGGTGATCGTCATTTCGGATGTTGAACAGCAGGTTTGATTCTGATCAGGGCAACGCCGTGGCGTCCCACTTGCGTGGCGAAGCGGTTTGGAAAGACTCCAAGGTCTTTCTGCCGCCAGAGATCCCGCACGTGCTGGGGACCTTCACACTGAAGGTCTTGCCACGAGATCGTCATCTCACGTGGGAATTCATCCAGATTGAACAATCCCACCGCCATGGATCCGTCCACCAGCGGTTTGGCAAGCACGAGCTCCTCAGGGGTTTCTCGAACGATCCGGGCTTGTTTGCCCAGAGGATCCTGGTCGATAGCGATTACCTCTCGATTGCAGAGAATGCCCAACGTAAAGTCGTCGAGTTTGGTCATATCTCCCGAGAAGATGATTGGCGCTGCCATCAGACACCACATCGACATGTGAGTGTACTGTTCATTAGGGGTCAATGGGGTAGGACGACCCTCCCCGCCAGTTCGGGCGTCGCCTACCCAACCGATGAGAATGTAATCAGGATCATTCCAGTGGCCTGGTCCAGCGTACTCCCAAAGTTTGGCGTTCTTGAGGCCAACCTGATAAATTCCCCGGTTGAGTGATCCGCCCTCAAGACCCAGGTCGCCGGTGGTCCGCCAGCAGTTACCACCCACCGAGGCTCCCCATTCCCACACGGAATCCATGCCGTACTGACACAGGTTGTAGACAATATCCCGGTCCAGCGATTTCAGGATGTCGCCCATGAGTTTGTACGGCTTCATGAAGTCTTCGCGGCTCTTGGCTTGGACCACGCGACCATAAGAGCACCAATCGTACTTCAGAAAGTCAAATCCCCACTCCGCAAATTTCTTTGCGTCGATTTCCTCGTGCTGATAACTTCCCACATATCCGCCACATGTGAGCGGCCCAGGCGAAATGTAGATTCCCGCTTTGAGGCCTTTGGCGTGAATGTAATCTGTGAGTGCCTTCATATCTGGAAACTTCTTATTCGGACGGACCGCCCCTTGTTCATCGCGAGGAGAACCACCCAGGAGTGGATCGTCTGATCCAGGTTTGACCATCCAGCAGTCATCAATATTCACATACGCATAACCAAAATCGGCCATCCCGGAAGAGACCATTGCGTCGGCCGCCGCTCGAATATCGGCATCGGAGACGCGATGATAGTGGATGTACCAGCTATTCCATCCCATGGGAGGTGTGAGGGCGAGCGTGTCTCCGACGACCAACGTCCACACACCTTCCGCGACACCGTGGCGATTCTCCGCTCTCAAAGTCACGCGATATTCGCCTCGGCTCTCAGGAGCTCGACCGCTGATAATGCCGGTACTCTCATCAAGGTGAAGGCTGTCTGGAAGATCCCGGGCAGTGAAATGGATGGGGCGTTCGCCGGTACACGGAATGCGAAAGATGACCGGGTGATTCGGCCGACATCCATATCGCTGCGGATGATTGAGGACTGGTTCCGGACCCGGCGGAGGAGTGAGTCGTATGCGGGGCTCGTCGGGAGCGGGTATGGTTGATGGTGTGGCACCTCGATAGGCAATGGTTGCCTCGGCCCAGTCCGCGTGATCAAAGTCGATTCCATCTCCTGCTGCTCCCACGTAGAGGAGAAGTTGCGTCACCCCGCGCAGCGGCACATCCACGAGTTTTGCTTGTTCGCCACCGCGCATGATACCGCTGTCAAAGACTTTTTCGCCGTCTGCGTACACGCGGAATTCCACACTCCCCCGGGTGCCTGCTGAATCATCCACACCTACTTTGGCGGTGAAGCGTTCCGCTCTTCCGTCGAGTTTGATGTAAAGCGCCGAGACCGCATGTGTTCCCACCCCATTTGTGAACGCCTGGCCGGCAATTCGCATGGGTTGTTTGACAATGTTGCGGTTGACCTGGGGCTGGCCGTAACCCTGGGACATGTACGACAGGTCCAGTGCAGAAAGTGCGATTGTCTTGAGTTCCTGGGTGTATGCTGATGAGATGACGCCGAACCCGAACAGAAAAGTCAGGGCGATACTGAGTCGTGAACAAAACCACTGCTGGTGAAGATGTGTGGCGACCATGATTCTCTTTTCCCTCCCGAGTTAGCGTGATGTCCCTTGACACATCCTGTTCTGTTTGCCAATTTAACACTTTCCCGATCGTAATTTGCACGCCGCAAGCAATGGTAGATGCTGATGTGTTTTTAGTAGTTATTTCAGCCCAACGCAAGATGGGCCAGTGTCGGCCACTTGTGGACCAGTAAGTGTGTGCCAACAGGTGCGATTATGTCGAAGACTGTCGATTTTATTTATTTCGATCTGGGACGCGTCATCATCAATTTTGATAACGACCGGATGTGCCGGCAGATTGCCGAAGTCAGTGACGTATCGCCGGAGCGTGTCCACGAAATTCTGTTCTCTACTGGGCTTCAAAGGGCATTTGAGCTCGGCCAAATCTCGCCCCAACAGTTTTATGAGGAGTTTTGCCGATTGAGCGGACGCTCTGTGCCGTGGGATCAGCTTCGCCAAGCAGCGTCTGATATCTTTTGGATCAACACGCCAATGTTGCCCGTGGTGGCGCAACTTCAGGCGCGATGCTTTCCCCTGGGGATTTTATCCAACACGTGCATCACCCATTTTGAGTGGTGTCTTGAACATTTTGCTATTCTGCGGCGAGGGTTTCGTGTCTATGGGTTGAGCTGTGAATTTGGACTGTTGAAACCTGATCCCAAGATATTTCTGGCGGCAGCCGAGAAGGCAGGCGTTGCGCCCGAGCGTATCTTCTTTACCGACGACATTCCCGCCCACGTCGAGGCCGCCCAGCACGCTGGATTTCAGGCTGTCCCTTTCTTCTCTGCGCGACAGATCGCCAAGGAACTTCGCAGTCGCGGCGTGCGCTTCAACTACTGAACAGCTCTTCATATTCAAGCGGGAGAAAGCCGTGGATGGCGTATTGTAATGATCCATCAAGAAAGTCAAAACGGTAGGGGCAACGAATCACCCCTACCGTTTTTAGATATTTACGTCCAACAACTGGCATGGAGAGCCGAAGCCCCGAAATCGTCTCTGCAACCTGCGGTGTTCTGGTGGGGGTCCAAAGACGACTGCTGATGGCCGGCTTCAGAAGATATACCGGTTCACAATGTTTTCGAACAATTCCTGCCGACCGCTCTTGTTGGGCGAGACGTCGCCCTTTTCCAGCATGTACTTTTCGAGAGTCTTGAAGTTGTGCTTGCCGGCTTCGATTTCGGCGCCGATTCCCGTGTCCCAGGAAGAGTAGCGTTCCTTGAGCAGTCGCTGGAGTTCACCGTCGGCACGGATGGCGGCCGCCACCTTGAGTCCTTTTGCGAAGCAATCCATGCCACCAATGTGGGCATAGAACAAATCGATAGGCTCGAAACTTTCACGGCGGACCTTGGCATCAAAGTTTACACCACCCGGCGCGATTCCGCCATACTTCAAAAATACGAGCATAATCTTAGTCGTGAGATAAACGTCGGTGGGGAATTGATCGGTATCCCATCCAAGCAACAGGTCGCCTGTGTTGGCGTCCACAGAGCCCAGAAAACCTTGCATTCCCGCGTACTCGAGCTCGTGCTCGACATTGTGGCCGGCGAGTGTGGCGTGATTCGTTTCAATGTTCAGCTTGAAATGCTTTTCAAGGCCATAAGCACGCAGGAAGTTGATGCACGCGGCGGCGTCGAAATCGTATTGATGTTTAGTGGGTTCCTTCGGTTTAGGTTCGATATAGAATTGACCGGTAAAACCGATCTCTTTAGCGTAATCTACGGCCATATGGAGGAATCGAGCGAGGTTATCCAATTCTCGCTTCATGTCTGTGTTCCAGAAGGATTGATAACCTTCTCGCCCGCCCCAGAACACGTAGCCTGCCCCACCCAGTTCTTTGGTGACTTCGAGAGCTTTCTTGACTTGCGCCGCAGCATACGCAAACGCGTCGGCGTTGCAACTCGTAGCCGCTCCATGGACATACCGTGGATTGCTGAAGAGGTTGGCAGTACCCCAGAGTAGTTTGACGCCCGTGCGGTCCATTTCTTCCTTGATGACCTTCACGACGGCATCCAGATTTTTGTTGGTCTCGGCAAGAGTTTTGCCTTCGGGGGCGACGTCTCTGTCATGAAAACAAAAGAAGGGAGCCCCCAACTTTTCACAGAATTCAAAAAACGCTTTGACACGGTTTATGGCGTTTTCAATGGTGTTTTCGCCAGTGTCCCATGGCCGGATCATCGTTGGAGCACCGAACGGGTCCGCGCCGGTTCCGCGCATCGTGTGCCAGAAGGCTACGCTGAAACGAAAGTGCTCTTTCATCGGTTTGCCTTCCACCAGTTCGTCGGGATTGTAATGGCGGAAAGCAAGCGGGTTGCGCGAATCGGGACCTTCGTACTTGATTTTGGTCACTTCTGGAAAAGCTGCCATTGCTGCGACTCCTTCTTTAGCCTTCACAAATCAACGCATCCGAGATACAGGGAACGACGTAGCATCATTCATGCTTCGGGTAGTTGGAACATATCCTGGCATATTCCGGCACGCCTCGCAAGAGGGACCGACCGGACACGGCGGAACTGCAAGCCGTGAAGCTATGTGGGCAAGCTCAACAAAAGATGGTTGACGCTCACAATCAAGCGTCATCCGGCATGTTCTGCCGCGTCGTTTCACCCCAGCTCGCCCCACAGGATCGATTATTCGAGTGACACAATCACTGCTCAGGGGCTCGCTCAGCGAAAAAGACTCTTTGCTGCATAAAAATCGCAAGGTAGTGCTGCGTGCGTGGGATGAACCACACTTCGACGGGAACCCATCCCCCTTCCTCAGCTTCCCGAACCAAGGTGCTTAGCGGTGTTCCATGGTCTTTACCCCGCAGCGCGATTTGGGGATACGTTTCAATCACAGCAACACGGCCTAAAGGCGTTACCGTTTTAGCGAGTTCGCGCCAATAATCGATCCGCGTTTTCCCATCCAGGTGGTGATAAACCTGGGAGAGAAATACCAGGTCCACTGAGCGTTCGGGCAGCCCTGGGCGATCGCGGGGACAGAGATAGGGTTTTACATTGGGATGATCGTGCAGCCGTTGCTTAAGTTGATCCACGAGTTCCTGTGTCACTTCCGCCGTGTACACAATGCCCTCAGGCCCGACTTTTTCGGCAAAGTGGGCTGTCCACCAACCGTCGCCCGCCCCCAAATCCAGGATCCGGTCGCGGGGCTGAATGTCTAGTCTCTGCAGAATGAAATCAACATGTGCCCGATACGCATAGCCGCTTCCGTCCCGCTGGAGGAGGATGCTGGGGTCGGGGACCCGGCTGGATTGGATCAGAGGGCGGGGTGCCTCTTCTCCCTTGGCCGCCGCTGCGATGAGCACGAGGATCGCGGTGACGGCTACCCAGAGAATACCCTTACTGGACATAGTGACCTTCTCCTGACGAGCAAGGGATCAAATTTGGCGCTTCCAAAACGCTGCCGCGCTTGTGCAGGTTCAGTGAGCAAGAGCCGCGCAATCACGGCCCTTTCATGGTACAGAGACGATTGCCTTCAGCAAGAGGTCTGCCGCACGATGTCGCATCACTCACCGACAGTTCAGACACCGACACTGGCCAGCTTCCCGCTCATTCTCGTTTAAACAGCCAGTGTCCGCACGCCACCAAACGGTTTACTTGGGGAGGAAATCCTGCACGATTGTCACCTGACGAATCTGACGACTGTCAG
Source organism: Thermogutta sp. (assembly GCF_039793925.1). GTDB lineage: Bacteria > Planctomycetota > Planctomycetia > Pirellulales > Thermoguttaceae > Thermogutta. The sequence goes on from NZ_JBAMME010000258.1 coordinate 87,309, forward strand.
GCTCGAAAACGCGGATAGTCACCTGGATGCCACGGCAGGGAGCAGGATAAGGTGGGGGAGCTTCCCATTCTGCGTAGTCGTCGACGAGGCCATTATTGTCGTTATCGAAGCCATCGGTGCCAGTATCGGGGCCGTTAACCCCGTCCTGGTCCAACCCGTCCTTTTCATAGTGGATAGACCAGGTGTCATACACGGCAAGGGTGCCCAACTTCGTCTTAGCAAGCGGATAGTCCGAAAACGTGGAAAGGGGGCCGACGGCGGGAAGCTGCGGATGATAGGCCAGGTCTACGTACGCCCCGCCAGCCACCGGCTGTTGCGGCGGCATCACGAGGTAAGAAAGATCACCTGAACGGAGTGCCGCACCGCCGGCGGTGGTGGTCACAGGCGCTGTCGGGTCCCAGATCTTCACATCAAATGCAATCACATTGGTGAGGACGAGGTCTTCCGACTCCCGATAAAGCTGCCCAGCATTGTTAAGCAGACCGGTTTGCGTATCAACCTCCTGGAAGGGAAACGGGTTGTTCCAGAAATCGAATACCCCCATCGGCCCGGAAAGCTGGGTAAGCGGGACTGGCGGCAGGACGCCGTTGGCTAGCCACGCGGTGCCCATGTTGGCCGAGGCACTTTCCGCGAGAGTAGGAAGCCCCAAGGACTGCCAACCTGGGACCCGATGCGGATGGAATGGAAAAGACACGAGGTTGCGAGGATCTCCCGTACGATGGGCGTAACGGTTTTCGGGCTTGGTAAGGTCTCCCAGCGTCGAGAACACCCATCCGCCCCTGTTCACGTCATAATGGGCGGCAATATCATAATATCGCCGAAAGTTTTGCGCCCCGTTATCACCGGCGGGGATCCATTCGCCCGGATCCAACAGGCCATTCTTGTTGAGATCGCAAAGTTCCATGGCTTTGGGGGCCACGAGCCGAACCTGCCTGTACAGGCGGTTTCCGCGTACAAACCACGCCACTTCGGCTGTGTCCGAGTAAATCGTGTTCGGCTGTCCATTGATGAGACACCGGCCAACGAATGGTTCTCCGGTGGACCGCGTGGTGAACATCAGGATGTCGTCGTTGTCGCCTACCGTGGGATCAGGCAGGGGGTTGCCGGTGCCATCGACATCATCCAAATTGATGGCCACAAGGGGATCGTTGACCTGCATGATGGGACGGACGCGATGGTTTTGTCCCACGGGGCCTTCAGTATATTCAAAGTACCCCTCCTCATTAGCCGGATCCCGGGGCGGGATGGGGAGCACCGTGAGCCCCCGGAAATCCGATCGCAGCAGTTCGGCAGCCGAACGTAACCGATCGGAGGTTTCCAGCATGGCTCGTGCCTGGTTAATACTTTGCATCACAGAAGCGAACACCGCGACCACTGCCCCCAGCATGATGAGCGAGATCGCTGTTGCGAGGAGAATTTCCACCAGCGTGAATCCGGCACGTCGCGAGCGAATCATAGCTGCCGCACAAGCTTGAAGAGGGTTTTTAACCGGGCCGCGCTCGAAAAGATCGTCCATTGCTGAAACCTCCATCCACGTCTCTTTTCCTCGACCTCAGCGCTGGCCCGCGGTACGTTATCTTATTGCGTGGTAGCTCTGCTTTTGGCTAAGGGTGCTTGACCTACGGTGCGGGAATACTCCCGCACTTCCCTCCCTTCTTAACTATATTCGACTTCCTGTTGCGAAGAAAGTCAATGTCGGCGCGGCGGGACATTCCCCCTGGTGGCCCTTTCATCGCGGTACGGGAATATCCCGCCGGGTCAGAATCGCTGCGGCGATCAGATGGCCCACCAGGCCGATGAGTCCCAGCGGAAGGTTGTAATGGAGGGAAATCCGAGCACTCTCTTGGCTGAAGATGAGGATTTGCGGTTCAAAGAGTGTCATGAACGACAAATACTTGAGCCATTCACCCGCCGTCCACAGACGTGCCACCAATTTAACGATGACCGCGGCAAGGAAAATAACGGTCGCAAAGGCCAACGTTTTGCCACGACTGGAAGAGCACGCAGAAATTGCCGAGGTGATGCCGGCAAGGGCGAAAGCCATCATAGCCAAATTAAGCGCTGCTAAGTGAAATCGGGTAGTATCAACTTGCTCCGTAAGCCGGATCTGGTGGCATCCTATCCACAGGCCTGCCCACAGCACCGCCGCCAAAGTCATTGCTCCGAGAAAGGTTAGGATTCCGGGGATGCAAACCCAGACTGGTCGAGGCATCGGCAGCGTGAGCAGTACCTCAAAACGTCCTGACTCGATTTCACCGCTGACCATTTCCGAACCCCGTACAAGAGCCCATCCGACGAACACAATCATCGGCACAATGTGTACGAACACCAAACTGATTCTCCCCGTCGGGCTCAGGAGTTCCTTGACCGATACCGGCATCAACTTGTGCACAAAATTGGGGAGCATATCGAGAAATGTGGACCACAGCCCCATTTGGATGAGACTGTTCATCCAGACAAACAACCAGGCAAACGCGAACAACAGAACAGCACTGACAAGCAATTGCCAGCGGGCATCACGGATGATTTTGATCCAAATAGCAGAATTCATAGCAGAAAGATCAACGACACCTCACCTAGTTGACTTTCCATTCGAGAATTCCCGCAGAAAACCCAGGTCGTAGCTTGACGAGCAGACGAAGTCGATTGGTTTTCACGGGATCAAAAACAAGCTCGTTGTACCGATCTTTTTCCACGCCGCACTGTGCCTGCGGCTTGACTGGTTGCCAATTCTTTCCGTCCCACCATTCCACAAGGCACCGTTCGGGGACACGGCACTGACCATGGCCCGTGTCGTCATACCAATAGACGGCCACATTAGAAACTTGACGTGGTGTGTCAAATTCGTACGTGACCCACTCTTCGGTACCCCGATGGGGCCACCAGGTAAAACGCGGGATGTCCTGATCGAAAGAGTGCTTCGGTTCCAGACCGTCGCTCAGGGCAGCGACGGTGTCGCCCGAGAAACAATGGGATGCCTCGTGGGGCGGTTTGCGAGGTTCCTTCCAAATAACCGCATTCGGACCTTCGCCGATCACTGGAAATGCACTAATTCGCAATCGGCCGCAACCCATGGGGATAAGATCCAGATCGACGATCGGTCCCTCACCTCGCACCGGGCTCGGCTGAAGGGGCGCCACCAGGCCAAATTCATCCAACTTCCATTGTGGAATTTTTCGACCTTTGGCTTTTATCACAATCGGAGCAGCTTCCGGCGTAAACGGCTGGGAAACACCGTCCCAGGGCTGGGAAATGGCCACGAAACTACCTTCCGGATTCTCGGAATCCAGAACTAAGCCGTAGTTCCACTCGTTTTCTGGATAAATCTCCCAGGCGGGCCATCTCTCGGTGCCGCCGCGGCGAACGTAACGCTCGCTGAATTTCAGGGAAAATGTCAATGGCCCATAGTTTACTGAAACGCTCTCGTGATTCTTCTCCCACCGGGTGATACTCACGTGTCGCTTCAGCTCCAGGATCACTTTATCGCCGGACTCCCACGTTCGCCGCAAAACGATCCACCGGCCGCCCTCAGAAGCACTGTAGCGGAAAGCCTCATCTTGCTTCCCAGAGCGCACCCTTACCACGGCCTCGCGGCACCATGTGGGAATCCGCAGGTAAAGGGGAAATGCGACGGGCTCGGGGCTCTCGAGGGTAAATTGGAGAGTGCCATCAAAAGGATAGAGGGTTTCCTCAAGAATCTGAACTTCCACCCCGGTCTTACCTACCCGTGCCTTAACCCGGCTGGGAGCATAGAGGACGGCTGCCAATCCGTCGCCCGGAGCTGCCATCCAGAGGTGCTCTGTAAAATACGGCCAACCATGAGACACGTTGTGCTGACAGCAACGATGCCCGTAGGGGTCGAACAGAAACATCGGCCCCGAGTTTTCAATGCCTGGAGCTTTATTGGAAGCATCGGACACCGCCAGATTGGGCGACGTGAGATACCGGAGGGCCTTGAGATCCGGCGTCATTGAGGCCGGGAGCGAATTAAACGCTACATCTTCGCATCGGTCGGCCCAAAGCGGATCGCCGCTAATCCGCACGAGCAACTCGCAGGAATACATCATTTCCACCATGGCGCAAGTTTCCGCGGCCTGACGAGGATCGCTGTAGCCCGGCCGACAGTTTTCGTCTGCCCCGTAAAGTCCGCCAGGGACCTGTCCGTAGCGTTCGCGGACCTCCCGGTAGTTATCATAGGCTCGTTGTAATAGTGCTCGATCGCCTGCCTGTTGATAGTAAATACCCGGGGCCCGAAACCCCTGGGCGATGTTCACACCGTGCCAGTTGATGACGCCTTGGTCCCAGCGGGCACCACAGCGATGAATTTTCTGAGCCAATTCCAGGAGGAACTTGTCGCCTGTCAGGTTGTACAGCCAGTACACGCTTACCAAATTGTCACTTGCCCGCATGGCCTGCCAGTAAGGAAGGAGAAAATCCTCGTCGGGTTGCTGAAGTTCCCATTGAAAATATTTCCGCATTGCTTCGATGACCCGTTCGTCGTGGGTGTATTCGTAGTAAGACTGGAGGACGTGCAGCATGATCATGTTGGGCCACACATCCGGCTTCTTGCCGCGGGGTGAATTGATCATCTCAAGATTTCGTCGTGGTCCAAGCCAACCATCCTCCCGCTGACCTTGGAGAGTGGGTTCAATCCACCGCCGGGCTTCGGCTATCATCTCGGGGCGTTCCAGGAGATAGGCGAGATCACCGTATCCTTTGAGCCAATACGGAACTTCCTCCCAAAAGCTCCGGTCGCCCTCACCATGCGGGTCCAGCCAGGCATTCCCGTCCGGCGCAAGAAATCGACTCAATTCGTGCAGGTGGCCGATAAACCCGTCGGCTTCTAGCTGCAATTGAGTCTTTAACCACCCTTCCGCTCTGACGGCCCCTACTGGAAGTTTTACCAGCGGGCTGGGTAGGAGCGGGGGGCGATTAGCCGGGTAGTGATGGATGCCCAGCTCTGTCGGTGGGCGGTCGATCACGTCATATTCGGTTGTCATTCGGTCTTCGCCAATGCCGACGCCAGCACAAGTGAACGGCAATATTACGGCCGAAAGGACGAAAAAAATACGCCAGAGTGTGGTCAGCTTCATCTGGGATGGCCTCCGCTTGGGTCAAAATGAGGTGGATTGAGGTGGATTGGCGTGCTGCGTTAGTTTTTCAGTAGATAGTTTATCCTACTGAGAACTCCTGGGCAAGTCTCAAGTGCCCGTCTCCATAAACGCGGCGAGCGGTTTCGTGAGAAATCAACGTTCCACCGTCTCGTGATGCCCCACGCATCGCCCCTTGTGTTGTGAGCTGGTGTTCACATCTCGAGAGGATACAATAGCGCACGGTAAACGTTACAGCGATGAAAGTGGATGATTCCCATAGACACAAGTACCAAGGTCATGCTGCGATGAATCACCATAGCGAAAAGTCGGTCCAGGGGTTGCTATTTATGCTTACCAGTGCAACTGTGCTGGGGATATGGACCGGGGACAACAGTTTGGTTATCGCAAAAGATAGATTAGCACTGGAAAAAATTCGGGTTGATGCGGGGCGGCGATGTTTCGTCACGGAAGATGGGAAGACGTTCATACCGTTCGGCGTGAACTACTTCCGCCCGGGTACCGGTTGGGCTCCGCAAGTCTGGAAGAAATTTAACGCGGCGGCCGTCCGTGAGGATTTCCGTCGGATGAAAGAGTTGGGCATCAATTGCGTGCGAGTTTTTCTTACCTTTGATTCCTTTTATCGCGAACCGGGACGGCTTGAGACGTTCGGCCTCGATCGCTGGGAAGAATTCCTTTCCATCGCAGAGGAATACGGAATCTATGTTCACCCCACAGGGCCGGACCACTGGGAAGGCCTTCCGGCCTGGGCCCGGAGGGACACGATTTCGGATCCGGACGCCGTTTCAGCGCTCGTGGAGTTTTGGAAGCTCTTCGCCAGCCGATATCGTGACCGGCCCGTTATCTTCGCCTACGATCTTCGCAATGAACCAAGCGTACCTTGGGAAAACTCTGAACTTTTGCATCGCTGGGCTGACTTTTTGCATTGGAAATATAGATCGCCACCAGCGCTGGCGAAGGCCTGGGGCGTCGAGATCACTGAGGAAGCCTGGAACAAGCCGAAGATACCGCCGCTGGATGGTCCACGGCAGGCCATTCTTGATTATCAAAATCTTCGCGAGGAGGTGGCTGATGAATGGACCCGGCGTCAGGTCGAGGCGATTAAAAGCGTCGATCCACAGGCCCTGGTCACGGTCGGCCTGATCCAGTGGAGTGTACCAGTACTGCTGCCGGACCTCCGAAGCTATTCCGCCTTTCGACCCACTCGTCAGGCGCAGTTTCTGGATTTCATGGAAATCCATTTTTATCCGCTTGCCCTTGGATTCTACGAATATCGGGGTGAAGAAGATCGCTTGGCCAATTTAGCCTACGCCGAATCGGTGGTTCGAGAGGTCGCTCGATCGGGAAAGCCTGTGGTGGTGGCCGAATTCGGTTGGTATGGTGGCGGACAACTGACGATCAACAACGGGCGGCATCCCCCTGCCAGCGAGGAGCAGCAGGCGGCCTGGTGTCGCGAGTTGATCGCTGCTACGCAAGGGCTGGCCTGCGGCTGGCTGAATTGGGGGCTTTACGATCACCCCGAAGCACGGGACGTCACCCAGTTGACTGGCTTATTCCGTGTTGACGGAACCCCAAAAGCCTGGGCCCGCAAATTTCGCGAGTTAAGTGCCGAAATTGCCACCTGCTGTGTACAGCTGGCAGAGTGGGAGCAAACTCATCCCCGACCTGCGTTTGATTTTGACCAAGCGATATGCGACCCCAATTATGCCCTCCAGTTCCGCCAGCAATATTTGGAACGTTTCCGGGCAACCAAATAGGTGATGGAGCCTAGCTTTTACCGACGGGAACATTTTCTCCGGAAATGGCACCGGGATTCAAGCAACGAATTGACGCCGTGAGAAGAAAACGAGAAGTGCGATGATGGATTTGGCATCGCAAATCAGTCCGTCCTGGAGGGCCATTTTACATTGTTCAACTGTGGCAATTTCCACACGAAGATCTTCATCCGGTTCTAAATGAGG
>NZ_JBAMME010000258.1:94390-102001 GCF_039793925.1 Thermogutta sp.
GAGGCGAGCCAGGAACAAGATCCCGTGCAAAAAAGAGAGTCATACGCTCGTTGGTGATTCCTGGCGACACGTAGAATTCAAGGACTTCCTGCCAGATCCTTGCCGAGTACCCTGTTTCCTCGCTGAGCTCGCGGATGGCGGTGGCCTGTGGATGCTCGCCGGGGCGCCGTGTGCCGGCCGGGATCTCGAGGAGTTCCTTGTTCACCGCCCAGCGCCGATTTCGCACAAGGACAATTCGGTCATCATCTAAAATGGGGAGAATCGCTACTGCCCCGGGATGATTCACATAATAGAGCGATTGTGAAGATCCTGGTGAACCGGTTCTTCGCACAACCTGGAACTTCGGTGTTTCAAGGACAATGTCTCCATCACTCCAAACATCCATAAACTTCTCCAAATAACATACAACCAGAAGAGGCGACTATGTGAACCATTGTCGTTGCTCGACTTCGGAGAACTATTATCGGGGGTTAATCACGCTTCGGCATAGTTTTTATGGGAAAGCGAATTACAACCTAATCATAACATTTATCAGAGTGCATCTGGTTATTGATAAAGATGGAAAAAACTGCTGGTCAAACAGTACGTTAGGCGAACTTTGTGATACCTGGGACTGCCGTTGGATAGACGCCGTCCGGTCCCGGCTTGACAGGTGGATCGATGTCAAAGCCATACCGCGGGAGACTGAACGAATGGGTGGACTGCATTGCTTCCTCCCATGTAATCAATTGGCCCGTATAACACACCATCTGCGCCAGAATACCCAGCATGGTGCTGGTGAACATATAGTTGCCATTGTTAATGGGATTGCCTGCACGGATAGAGTCAAACATTTCTTTATGTTCAACGTCGTACATGCTCACTTTGGGACCGGTGTACTGCCACTCCACTTCTCCTTCGATGCGTGGCTTATTCGGTAGGTAACATCGTCCTTTCGTACCGAAGATAATGTCGGAGGTCTCGTTGTAACATCCAGGAATATCGCGGCAGTATCCGAAAACTCGCACGCCGTTATCATATTCGAATACCACCGCGTGGTGATCGAACTGGTCACCGTATTTGGGGTCAAGGCAGGCCTGTCGGCCACCCAACCCCCACGCCCGTAACGGCGGCCTGTCATGGAGCGCCCAGGAGGCTTTGTCCAAACTGTGGATGAGCTGCTGGCTGGTCTGATCACCGGAGAGCCAATTGAAATGGTACCAGTTCTTGAACTGGTAGTATGCTTCGCTCCACTCGGGCTGGCGAGGTCGAACGACGTAAGGAGTTGTAATGTAGGTCTCCTGGATGGCAACGATCTCGCCAATGGCTCCGTCAAGGACACGCTTCATGGCCTCGCGGACGCCGTAATCGTAGCGCCAGCAGAGGCCGGAAACCACGGCCAGGTTTTTCTTCCTAGCTTCCTCGCAGGCGGCCATGGCCATTTTGAGACCGGGGACATCGATGGCATGCGGCTTTTCACAGAAGACATGCTTTCCCGCTTCCACAGCGGCCTTGAGCATGACGGGATGAAAATGGGAGGCGGCCGCGATGATGACAACATCGACATCAGAGGCTATCACCTTTTGGTACGCATCGAAGCCCACGAAACAGTGTTCGTCATCCACCTGGACCTGGTCCGGATACATTTGCTTCAAACGTTCGCGAGCACCACGGAGGTGGTCTTCGAAAATATCCCCCATCGCAACCAGTTTGATGTCCTTTCCAGCATTCATGGCATTGGCCGCTGCACCCGACCCGCGACCCCCGCAGCCGATCAGGCCGACGCGGAATCCTTCCCTGCCTTCCGCGTGCGCTAACCGTTCGATGGAAATCGCGCTCGTTGCTGCCACGACCATTCCCGCGTGCTTCACGAATTCTCTGCGGGAAATGTTTTGTGTCGCCGGAGATTTGTGGCTTACCATGATCGTTCTCCGTTCTGAACGGGACTTGGGACGATTCTCTCTTGCCTGGGGCTCCATTGTAGGCGCCAGTCTCAAAAAATCATACCACCGTCGATCGGAAAGCATGAGAGTTGAGAGGTCCTCGTGGAGATACAAATTGGACCACAGGCTCTGGCCGAGTTTGTAACAACTCATCCATATATCACGCGATAAGTTCAAAGGGTTTGAGCTTCAAACAAGCGGCGTCTATCGAAGTGGCTCCGAGGATGTCCTACAATACCGGTCGGTTACCTGGGACCGACGTCTAAAACGGAGGCCATGGAATCGTTTTGGAGCTGCAAGAACGGTGGAATCACCAGAAATGATTCTCGAGAGGAAAGGAAAAAGACATGACCGGACGTCGAAGAGCATTGAAATTCGTGCTCACGGTTTTGCTTCTGGGCTCCGGTTGGCCGGTGGTTTGGGGCGGCGAACTCTGGGTCGGTTCCACCACCGTGGACATAACCCCTCCCCGACCGGTGGCACTGGAAGGACAATTTCACACGCGAGTGGCCAATCAGGTTGAAACGCCGCTGCTTGCGGCCATCCTGGTTCTGGAAGCCCGCGAGAACGACCAAACGAGGGACCACGCTGTCATGGTGTCTTGCGACTTGGTAGGAATCCCGGAGCCGGTCCTCCAGAAAGTTCGCAACCGGATATCACAATCTATCCCGCAGATTTCTCCGGAAAAGGTGGTCCTTAGTGCGACACACACTCACACAGCTCCGTTGGTGACGGAGGGCAAGTATGTCATTCCCGATAGTGGAGTCATGACTGTTTCTGAATATGTGTCATTTTTTGTGGATCGTGTTGTCGAGGCTGTACAAAAAGCTTGGCAAAACCGTCAGGTGGCGCAATTGGGCTATGGTTTCGGCTATACAGTGGTAGGGCACAATCGCCGAGCAGTGTACGCTGATGGGCACGCCGTCATGTATGGCCGTACGGATGTCCCAGACTTTCGCCACCTGGAAAGTGGAATTGATCCGGCGGTGCAGGTCCTGTTCTTTGCTGACCGTTCCGGAACGTTACTCGCCATGGCAATCGACGTGGCCTGTCCATCACAAGAGGTTGAAGGGCGATCCACCGTCCACGCGGATTATTGGCATTTCGTACGGCAAGAAATTTGGCGCCAGCTAGGTCGCAAAGTCGATATTTTGCCGTGGTGCGGCGCCGCGGGGGACCTGTCTCCCCACCTTCTGTTGCGCAAAGCTGCCGAGGAACGGATGCTGCGGCTCCGCGGTCTCGACTCTCTCCAGGAAATTGCCCGTCGCATCAGTGAGACGGTGATGGATGTTTACAATGTGGCACGCCAGGAACTTTATTCCGATGTCCCGTTTGAGCATAATGTCCTCAACCTGGAACTGCCGCTGCGTGTGGTCACCGCCGAAGAAGCTCAGGCAGCGCGGGAAGAAGGTGCCAAACTTGCTGATAAACCTGCCCTGCGAATGAAGATGCTCTGGCATCAACGCGTCGTCGAGCGCTACGAGAGGCAACAGGAGATTTCGCCTGACCAATGGAAACAGTCGTACGAGATTCATGTGATGCGGATCGGGGATGTGGCGATTGCTACCAATCCCTTTGAGCTTTTTGTGGATTTTGGTTTGCAAATTCAGGCCAGGAGCAAAGCCACCCAAACGTTTGTCATCCAACTTGCAGGCGCAGGGACGTATCTCGCGACGGATCGCGCGGTAGCGGCGGGCGGATATAGTGCCGTCGTTGAAAGTACAGAAGTCAGCCCGGAAGGCGGACAGATTCTCGTGGATCGAACCGTCGAAGCGATCAATACTCTTTTCGGACAGTGAGGTGTGCTTTGCGCGTGCTGGAGAGTGAGTCTACGGGAGCAAAGCTCAGCCGGAAAAAGAAACATTTCAATGAGTTGTTTGTTGCTCACAGGTGGGGTCGCGAGAATGTTCATTGAATTGGGAAAGGAGCGCGTATGAGATTTCCACAGTCGGAATTCTTCCTGCGAAAAACAGTGAAGGGACTGACGATTTCTTTTGTGCTCTTGTTTAGCCTGAGTGTTTGCGGTGAGGATCGGGATCAGAAGCCCCTCGCGCTGACTGTGATCGAGTTGAAGCAGCATGGGCTGGCGATGCTGCTGGAGACTCCAGAAGGTCTGCATTACGTTATTGATGCCGGTGGTCGTGGCGATCGGGATACCGTAGCCCGCTGCTTTACCGAGCATCATGTGGACAAAATAGAGGGTCTCGTCATTTCCCATCCCCATGGTGATCATCAGGGCGGTGTTCCGGCCATTTTCGACCGCTGGCCGGTGAAAGAGTTGATTGTCTCTCCGTTTGTGCGTAACGTTCCCGAAAAGCTCAAGACATCCGAGACGGAGTTTTCGCTGGGGCTACAGAAGCTGGCCGAACAAAAGGGCACCCGGGTCAGGGAAGTGTGGCAGGGAAGCCGTCTTGAGTGGGGAGCGGATGTGCATGTGGAGGTCCTCTGGCCGCCGGAGACTCCCTTTTTGACCCCTAATCCCCAACCACACGGAACCTACAACAACAATTCTCTTGTGCTAAGAGTGCAGTACAAGAATGCGGTATTCCTGTTTCCCGGGGATATTGGGAACGAAGCGGCAGCCGTGCTGGTCAAAGAATTTCCTGCGAAGCTAAAGGCCCATGTGGTTGTTGTCCCCCACCATGGATTTTTTGGTAACGTTGATTTCGCCAGGGCAGTTCAGGCGCCGGTGGCGATCGCTTCATGCATCGTTGACTACCCGGATCATCCCACGCGAAACGTACCGGGAATTCATGCTGTGGATTTGTTTGCGCCGATGGGAACTGGGGTGTATGTCACGCCATGGCATGGGACGGTGACTGTGTCGACGGACGGGAATCGTCTGTCTGTTGAGGCGAGAAAGAATCTCGAACTTGTAACGCTTTCCAATTGAGGTTCCGCGTAAGCCGCTCCTTGACACTGTCCGGTGGGTTACTGGCTGTGGCCCCAGATAGAGGCAATTCATTAATTGCCCCTACCGTTTAACCGAGCAGTGGGAGCCTGGACGGCAAAGTGGCTTACCCAAACGTTGGACTGCGGACCTGACAAATAGGTTCCCTCGGGATGGATTTCGGTGCTACGCCACCCGATGTGCCCGTCCGCGTGGCCATCGGCAGAAGAAAAGTCGAGGTACGTCAGGCATCAGAGGCACTGTACGCGGGCTCGGAGGGCGATAATCTTGTTGGAGGACACGAGCAAACTGGAATCATTCGCTCCGAGGGGCGTGCTTTTCGTGGTGCTTTACGGATTGCGGGCAGATCGGGACGCCAAATCGGGATCGCGGGACATCCTTGCCCAATTGCCAAGGCTCGCTTTTTCCAGGCCCCTAGCGAATTTCACGCATCTTTTGAGGATAATACGAAAAGGGGGTGCCTGGTGCGTCGTTTTCGCCACCAGTTGCTTCTTCTGTCTAATGGCGACTTGACGCCGCAGCGCTCCTGTTTGGCAGTGAGCTTGCATGGCGCGTTGAGTAAAGGGGGAAACTTGTAAATGAGCAACCGAATGCTGAATGAGCAGGACGTTCTGGGGCCCTTGTTGTCAAAGATCACCTGCCCCCATTGCTGGCACGTTTTTCAACCTGCAGACACGCTGTGGATTTCAGAACATCCCGATCTCTTGGGTGACCGACTGCTCGGTCCCCATGTGCCCCAGCGGTTTCTCCCTAATCGGTTCACTCCCCAAGGCAAGGCTTTGGACAGTCGGGGCATGCCTACTTCTCGGCTCGCTTGTCCCCATTGCCACCTGGAGATCCCACGTGGCATTTTCCATTTACGGCCGGTCTTTTTTTCCGTTCTGGGAGCTCCGGCGTCGGGAAAGTCGTATTTTCTTACGACGATGATTTGGCGTTTACGGAAACTTCTTCCAGAACAATTCGGGCTGGCCCTCACCGATCTTGACGCCATTCACAATCAGCGCCTCCAGGAGTATGAAAATACTCTCTTCCTCAATCGTGATGGTCAGACCCCTGTGGAGCTTCCGAAAACCGAAACCACCGGCGACCTGTATAACGTCGTTATGCTGGGGGGTGCGCCTGTTCAGTATTTAAAGCCCTTTTTGTTTTCTATTCAGCCGGTGGGCAAACACCCGCGGGCCGAGCTGGGACTTCGGGGAGGACGGGCACTGGTGGTGTATGATAATGCAGGCGAAAGTTTTCTCCCCGGTGCTGATTCTGCGCGAAGCCCGGTCACGCGTCACCTCGCGCTATCGGCTGCCTGGTTTTTCGTGTTTGACCCCACCCAGGATTTACGATTCCGACGGGAAGTCAGTCGTATTTCCGACGATCCGCAAGTCCGCATGGACCTCAGTCGGCCAGCACGAGAGGTCCCATACCGTCAAGACGTGATCCTTCGCGAGGCCTGGGAAAGGGTGCTCAGGCATCACGAGGGAGCCCTTCGCAAGGGGATGCCGCCTCTTGTCGTAATCGTGGCCAAGGCTGACTGTTGGGGGCCCCTGCTCCCCTGCTGGCCGCTTCCAGAACCATATCGCATGACCACCAAAGGTGTTGCGGGAGTGAGTATCGAACGCATCGTGGAGGTATCCCATGCGGTACGCGCCATGCTGGAGCAGCACGTTCCAGAAATCGTGGTTGCTGCCGAAACACTCAGCAGGGACGTGATTTACATTCCCGTCAGTTCAACGGGTTGCTCTCCAGAGACCAACGAACGCGGTGAAATCATCGGATTTGTCCCGAGCAAGATCCAGCCCATTTGGGTAGAAACGCCCATTCTCTATACGCTCGTGCGGTGGATGCCTGGCCTGGTAGGTCGGCTTGTCGGGAGTACTCCTCGGCGGGCTGCGGGATGAAATGACACACCTGGACAGAAAGCCTGCTGGAAGACACGACGCCAAATGCCATGACAGGAAAAAAGTCGTGAAACTCTGAGCGGAGAATCTTGACGATGGCCTGGGAACTTGTGATCACGTCAGCGCCAAAAGGACTTAAACCTGGCTCAAGCGGTTTTTGCCCTGTTTTGGCTACTCGGGGAATTCCACCGAATCTTTTGGAGCGTCTCGAGGCCCTCAGTGGTTATCGGCACCAAGAGATTGGAAGCGGAGCAGGACGCAACCCCGTGGTGTTGAGCCACACGATTGTTCGGCTGGGAACTGAGAGCTATCACGTGCTTTCGCGCGTGGCAGATGCTGGACGGGACTACTCCGGACGCTCCAATAAGCTCGCCTACCATCTGGTTGTAAAGCCCCGAGAATGTCCTCCCGGTGGACCGGCTGCCCTCCTCATGGCCCCCGGCGTGATGCGAGATCACTGGGACGGCCAGGTGGGTTGGGTGGATCGAGAGGTTGCAGTTCCTTCGGTGGTCGTTCAGCCTCAGCCCTGCCGCTCTTGGGCAAAGGTTTGGGGAGACGCGGGATGGGGCGGAATTCTCGCCTCGCGGGTTCTTTCACGTCCTAACGATCTGCTTTATCTCATCTATCCTGACGACGTGGTGATGCTCCAGCTTTTCGCCGAGTCACTGGCGCTGTTACCGGAGGCATTGCGGTGGCGCGTGACGTTCACCACTTACGATTTGGGGTTGGCTGACATTGCCGTTTGTCAGTGGCGGGCGTGTCCGGCCAGTTCCTCTCAGGCCATTGCCTGGCGGAAATCCCGCGGTTTGGAAATCTGGGACCTCACAAGGCCGCGGGAAAAGGCCCCAGCGACTGTTGCGGCTTCGGCCGGACGAGAGGGAAAGAT
>NZ_JBAMME010000259.1:0-4554 GCF_039793925.1 Thermogutta sp.
GAGGGCAGCGCCGTGGTTTTTACCCCCAGCTTTTCGTTGCGCGGCCAACCACCCGCCGGCGGAGACATGTCGCAGGGCCGATCGCTGACGGGCGTAGCGATTCGGCTGCTCGATTACCAGAGGGGATAAAAATGCCAAGGCTGACGGAAACGGTTGTGGTCATCGTCGTGGTTGTTTTGGTGTTGATATTCCGCCAGCCTGTCAGTATTGAGTTTGGCGAAAGGGACTATGTGCGGGATAAGGCGAAAAAATTCAGAAACTTCCACTCGGCAAAAAGGGAATTTTGACGGGAAGGAGGCAGAATGAAAAGAAGGGGTCTCTGGATCTGGATCAGAGAGAATATGCATATTATCGTGTCTTTCCTGGCCCTTGCTCTTGCGATTGCGTCGGCAGGGTTGTATGCCGCAGAGAGGGATCGGCAGCAGAAGCGTGAGGCCACGTGGCGTCCTCACACGCTATGTTTCGCTACCCGGCAGATCTCCAGGGGAGAGATTTTGACGGCAAACAGCCTGCCGGTGCGCTGTATTACGGTTTACTCGGAAGTCGACGAGGAGACGCGGGCGATGATCGATAACGGTGGTGTCTGGCTGATCCCACAGACAACCATCCTCGCCGGTGACGATGGCAAAGTCCAGGCAATGGCGGACATTCCCCCGGGCGTGCCCATTGGCAGTGCCTTGATGCCCTGGTATGACCTGAGCTATCCTTACGTCTTCGCATGGCTTCCCGCGACGGGCGACTTTCTGCATGCGGGCAAGGTGTTTTTGTCCTTTCAGGTGCCGGAAAATGTGGTGAGCGTGTTTTTCCCCGGCCTCTCTCCCGATGATCCGGTCTTTGCCATGCTGGAAGGGGTGTGTAGGGGGATTGTGCGGGAAGATGGGGGGAACACAAAATGTCTGTTTATGTTGCAGGGGATGACCATCCGGAACCGGGATGGCATTGTCGCACAGTGGGCCGGTGATGCCCTTGCGCAGAATATTCTGCCGGCGATGCTGATAACGCAATTGGCGCCGGTCGTCAGTGATGTGATCGCCCGTCTGGAGTCGCCTGTGCTTCCGGTTCCGGAATGGCAGGCGACGCCCACGCCCACGCCGGCGCCGACCGCGCCTGCCCCCCAAGTCACTCCGGCGCCTTAGGAGGGGGAGAAGTGACCGACCGGACACCCGTCCTGGACATGGATACACTTGCCGCGGCGTATTCCGCCGACATCCATTTGGAGGGGGGCGATGTATCGTCAGCGTGCGCGCACGTCCTCCCATTTATGTACGGCAATCCGGAAAGGAGGGATTGGCAGTTCTTTCCCACCGTCTCCCAGGAGGTGTTCGAGTATCTAGGGGAAAGGATGGGAATGGGAAATGGGTTTTTTGTCCCCCCGGTGGGGGGGACATATTTCGGAAGGCCGGATGTGGATAAGGGGATTACCCGCATCGTCATGTTCACGGAAGGGAGTGGCGGGAAAACCGTTATCCATATTCGCTCCACCCCACTGACTCCCCCGATGTTTGACTGGTACCCTGCCGGTGGGGGGGATGCCTGGACGATGTTCACCGACATGGTCCAAGCAGCGATCGTCCACCGGGTTTCGTTCATCTTGTGCGGGGCAACAGGCGGGGGGAAAACCCGCTTGCTGGTCAGCGGCATTTTTCCATTTTTGTGCTGGAGGGGCAGCAAAGTCCTATACGTGGAATTCTACCCGGAACTGGCGGAACGTCTGAGACGAGAATATGCGGGCCCCCACATCTTTCTGTCCCTGCGGTCTCCGGGGGTGGGACAGGAAACCGCCCTCCCCTTAGAGGATGTTATCCGAATGGCCCGTACTGCTGATGTCAACTATGTGGTTTTCCAGGAAGTGTACATGTCGACAGGTCTGGGATTCGGGGCGAGTATGCAACACGTGGCCGACCTGGCCGCATCGGGCATCCCGTTTGCTTTCACGACCCACCCGTCGGGGGACAATGCCGTCCTTACGGCCAGGAGATACCGGGAGACCATTTATGTCCCCTGCCGGATGTTGGTCATCGTTGTCGCCAGACGGGAAATCCAGGCTGTCTACTCCTCTCCGGATGCTGGAGAGATCCTGATATGGGAGTGCAAGCCGGACGAGGAAAACGGGGTTGTGTATCGAGCATATCCGCATGCCTCCCTTCCGGAAGGCCTGCGAGGGATTATCGAAGCGATCGGCTAAATACCTGACACACAGAAGGAGGAAAAAATGGTGATTCTGGACGAGGTGGAAACCACTTTGCAGGAGATCGTCGGGATCCTGAAGAGCATTCAGGATCTTCTGCCGCCATTCCAGCGCACCTGCGGGGAGGCCCTGGACAGAAGCCATGCAACGCTGATGGCCATCCAGGCCCTCCGAAACGTCGGGCGGGAACAGGCAGGGGGGGAGAAAGTCGAGAGCGAGGCGGTTGGTATGGCTGTCCTGGACTGGGAAATGAATGCGGAGAACCTGGGCCTCCCCGGCAAGGGGGGTGACGAGCCCGGGGAGATCTCGCTCTTCTAGGCCCCCCTGGGCCGGCGACGAGGAGGGGGAAATGGCAACAAGACATCGCCCTTCTAAAGCGGGCCGCGATCAGCAACAGACACAGCCTCCAGCCTCTGCTTCCTTGCGGGGGCAAGTCGAGCAATTGCAGGCTCTGCTGCAGAAGTTGCAGCAAACAGCGTCTCCCTTTTTGGGGGGACACCCGGTGATCGAGATGGCGAAAACCATCGAGGAGCAACTCCCCGCGCTGCAGGCGTTGCTGGAGAAACTGGGAGTATGAGGAAACTCCTGTTGCTGTTCGGAATTTTCTTTGTCGGGATGGGGGTCGGGGCAATCCTTCGTGTTCCGCCCGACACATATCGTCCCGTGCGCGTGGTGTATGTGGGGGTCGATGCGACTCCCTCTTCGTGCTCTTACCCCTGCACGCGGCTGGTGGACGAAGAGAACAAAGAAGGAACAGTCGGGTGCAGAACTGTGGCGAACGAATGTCTCTGCGATTCCCCCTGGGGGGTTGTGAGCATTCCGCTGTTTGTGGAATGCGACATCGCCCGGGGGCGTCTGTGGGAGGCGGCAACGGATCATCCGTAGGGGAATCGAAGGCGGCCATGGACAAGAACGTGATCTTGTACGCGGTGACAGTGGCGCTGGCCCTGTGGGTCTTGTTGCCACCGTATATCTACCGGCGGCTGGTCGGAACCATCATCCAGAAGTCGTCATGGCGGTTTATTCTGCCATTTCTGGTGGGCTACCTATTAGACCGGTTTACCCCCCTGCCGGCGATTGCTGGCAGTCTCGTGTACGCGTTCTGGAATATCCGCCGCTCATCCCTGACAGCGCTGGCCAACGCGTTGCGCCTGTCCGAGCCGGCAAAAGCTCTGGGCAAGGAGTGGGAGCAGTTCTACAATACACTGGCTGTCGGGAAATGGAACAATTTCTGTGAGCTCAAGATCAGGGAATCCCCCCTGTACGGGGCAGTACTGATCATCCTGAGCACCACCCACGACCCCACCGTCGTGCACATTATCCGACAGGTCATCGGCGAATTGTCCCTTGCCCTAGAGACAGCCAAGACCACGCTGGCCACGCTCTACTGGGCACGGGTGGGTATTCCCCTGGTGGCATCTATCATGTGGACCGCGTTCCTCGGTACGGTGCAGGTCGAGATCGATCCCACGTTGTTGCTGGTATATCAGCTCGCCTGTATCGGTATATTCATCCTGACCAGCGAACTGGCTCAACGGATCATCCCGGCCGATATTTAGCAGGTCGCCCGTCGCGGGTCGCGGGGGTGGGAGGTAAAGGAAAATATGATGATCTACTTGGGCGCCCTTCTGACATGCTATCTTGTATCACTGGTGATACCGGCACGATGGAAGATCGTAACCTGGGCATCACAGTTGATCATCCTCCTGCTGATGCCATCCGATTTGCGCCTCCCGTTTTCTCTGGTTGTCGCGATCCAACTGTTGCGCTTCCGCCGGGCCAGGAAACAGGACATCCTGGGGTCCGCCTTTCTGCGGAATCCGGTTGCCGTCATCGTGCTGCTGGCAGGCAGGGCACCGGGGGCGCCGCTAACCGGCCTGAACCCCCAGACCCCCGTCATGGCTAGGTTTGACAGTCGCCTGGCCGGAAGGCTTGCCAAGAATCCTGTGGGCGAGATGGAGAGGATGATAGAAGAATCGGCTTTCCGGGATCTGTTATGGGCAGTTTTTCATCTCCGGGAGCGAAGCGTGGAAACTGCCGCGCGGCATGTGGTCAATATCATCCAGAAACGTGCGGCGTTCGCGATGTTGCTGTCGGCTGCCAGCACCATGCTGTTTATGCTTCTGATCCCCTTCACCGCTCTGCCTATGCTGGTGATTCTGCGATCTCTGACACCCTGAATCAATCACAAGGAGGAGAGAAAATGGACTGGAGCAATGTCGTCGTTATATTTACCCAATGGATTCGGGGGCTGGCGATGTTTTTCTTCGCCTATTGCCCGGACCCGCCGAACATTGGGACAATGGTAGGTGGGCTGGCTTCTGACTTCTGCAGCGTGAACTGCGGCCTCGTCTCGTTTTTCCTGG
>NZ_JBAMME010000260.1:0-8227 GCF_039793925.1 Thermogutta sp.
GATTAGACGACTGTATCAAGTTGCAATGCGGCACACACGAAACAATTAGACATTCGTGGACATTGAAAGGTTTCACCCATGCGTATCCTCATTACCGGTGGTGCGGGGTTTATCGGTTCTCACCTTTGTGATGCCCTCATTGCGAGCGGGCATTCGGTGACTGTTCTCGATGATTTTTCCACGGGACGTCATGAAAATGTTGCGCACCTGGAAGGTCATCCCCTGTTTGAACTGGTCTGCGCCGACATCGCTGATGAGGGCATCGTCCGCGAGTGCGTGGCCAAGGCCGATCGGGTCTATCATCTCGCCTCGGCGGTCGGTGTCCGGCTCATCGTAGAACAGCCAGTACGCACGATCGAAACGATTGTCCATGGCACTTCAGTGGTGATGAAGGCGTGTTCCCGTTATCGCAAGCCAGTGCTCATCACGTCCACGTCGGAGGTCTATGGCAAATCCACCAAGGTCCCATTTTCCGAGGACGATGATCTTGTCATCGGGCCGTCGTACCGCCGCCGTTGGGGCTATGCCTGTTCCAAGGCCCTCGACGAGTTTTTGGCCATGGCGTACTGGCACCATTCGCGGATGCCCGTGGTTATTGTGCGGTTATTCAATACGGTGGGTCCGCGGCAGTCCGGGCAATATGGAATGGTGCTCCCGCGATTTGTTCAGCAGGCCCTCAAGGATGAGCCACTCACAGTGTATGGCGACGGAAGTCAAACGCGTTGTTTCTGTCACGTGAAAGACGCCGTCGGAGCTCTCGTCCGACTTATGGAATTGCCGGAGGCCAGGGGCCAGGTCTTCAACGTGGGCAACCGGGAAGAAGTGTCTATCAAGGAACTGGCAGAACGCGTCATCAGTATCACGGGAAGCCGCTCGCAGATCCGGTATATCCCGTTCGAAGAGGCCTACGGCGCCGATTTTGAAGACATGCAGCGGCGGGTCCCCGATCTTACGAAGATTGAAAAGGCCATCGGTTACCGGCCCCGGCATTCGCTTGATGATATTATCCGCGATATTGTGGACTACTATGCGAGCAAGCTTGGACTAAACGTTCGTGCGGGAACAACGCGGTAGCAGTCAAGTGGGCATATCGGCGAGCCAATGCACATTCTATTTCTAACCCATTATTTTCCGCCGGAGGTAAACGCACCTGCCAGCCGAACATATGAGCACGCCGTACGATGGGTTCGGGCAGGGCACCGCGTGACGGTCATTACCTGTAATCCCAACTGTCCGACAGGTGTACTCTTCCCAGGGTATCGGAATCGGCTGTGGCCTCAGCAGGAGAAGATAGATGGGATCGATGTCGTTCGGGTGTGGACGTATCTAGCGCCAAACGCGGGAACAATCCGACGCATTATTAACTATCTTTCCTATATGGTCAGTGCCATCTTCGCGGGATTATGGATCAAACGGCCGGACGTCATCGTCGCCACCAGTCCTCAATTCTTTTGCGGTTGGGCTGGGGTGCTTCTCTCGCGACTGCGGCGCCGGCCGTTCGTGCTGGAAATCCGCGACATCTGGCCGGAATCGATCGAAACCGTGGGAGCCATCCGCTTTCGCCCGGTTTTGCGATTCCTCCAATTCTTAGAAAAGGTGATGTACAGCTCGGCCGACCATATCGTGGCCGTCGGTGAAGGATATCGCCAGAAAATCCTGGAGAAAGTCAATATTCCGGAAAGAATTTCCGTGGTGATGAACGGAGTCGATTTGGAACGATTTCGGCCCCAGCCACCAGACAGAGAACTTCGACAGCAATGGAACGGGGAGGGAAAATTTGTGTGCGCGTATGTGGGTACGATCGGCATGGCCCATGGATTGGATGTCGTGCTAGAGGCTGCCGAACAACTGCGGGCCAGCGGGCGCGATGATGTTGTTTTCTGGTTAGTGGGCGAGGGGGCCAGAAAGAAAGAACTGGAAAACGAAGCACAGCGGCGGGGCCTGGACGGGAGAGTCATATTCACCGGCCGGTTGCCGAAAGAGGACATGCCTCGGGTTATTGCCAGTGCCGACGCCTGTTTGGTCCACCTCCGAAAAACGGAGCTTTTTGAAACCGTTATTCCCAGCAAAATATTTGAGATGATGGCGATGGGCAAGCCCATCATCATGGGTGTGCGTGGAGAAGCCTTGCGGATCGTGGAAGAAGCGGGGGCGGGTGTCGCGATGGAGCCGGAATCTGCCGAGTCGCTTCTTGAGTGTATCGAGCAGATTCGCCAAGGCGAAAACTTTTCCGGAAACTATGTTGTCCGTGTGAGGGATTATCTGCACACGAATTATTCGCGGGACTCGTTGGCAGAGAGGATGCTGGGGATTATCAGGTCACGGGTGATCGGCACAGCCGATTCGGCGCAAAAATGTGAAAAAAGCGACAAGACAAATGCCGTACCAGAAGTGCTCGCGCAGCCCTAGGATAGTCTTCAATTGTGCGACAACGCCTTTCTCGCTACTACCACACCCTCCGCTATTATCGTCCCTCGCAGGTTTTTTATCGATTACTTGCGAGGGCAAAGCACCTCCGGGCGCCAGCGAGGATCCGTAGGCTGTGCCAGGAAAAGGGGCTTCGGGTAAGAACGTTTTTGCCAGGAATTGCTGAGCCGGTTGCCGAGGGACCGCGGTTGTTTTTGGAAAGGAATGGGGTCACTCTGCGGCTGCTCAATCGATTTTACGAAGGCCCCCTAGAGTTTCGATGGCAGGAACTCGAAAAAAGAATCCCCACCCGATTGGGGCGATTTCATCTCCATTACCACGAATTTTTTCTTCCCAAGTTTAGAGGTGACGACCGGCCTGCGCCGTTTGAGCAGATTTGGCAATGGATTGCCCAGTGGATCAGTGAGTACAGTCTTCCCTCGAGTCCGTACTCACCCGACGCCTGGCATCCGTATGTGGTATCACGGCGGATTCCTGTCTGGGTCAAGCTCTTCTCTCTCCATCCGCCAGATGAGCCGGTTGCTGGGCAGGTTCTCAACTCCCTGACAGCCCAGGCCCGCTGGCTCGCAAAAAACCTAGAATTCGACCTCGGCGGCAACCATCTTATGCAGAATCTGCGGGCCCTTGCCGTGGCGGGCGTTTTTTTTCAGGGCCGCGAGGCAGAGCAGTGGTTACACACTGTCACCACGATCCTGCCAAAGGAATGTGCCGAGCAGATTCTCCGCAGTGGTGAGCACTTTGAGCGCTGCCCGATGTATCATGTCGATGTCTTGCTGGCCCTAGCCGACATCTGTGACGCCCTCCAACGAGCGGCGTGGAAATCTGGCTGGTCACCGGAAGCGTCCGTCGAAAAAATGGCCCGCTTTTTGGGAGCGATTCTTCATCCCGACGGCCAAATTCCCCTCTTTGGCGACAGTACCCTGGACCTGACGCCGAGCCCCCGCGAAGTCTTTGCGCGTCTTAAACTCGATTTTCCAAATCTTCAGCCGGCGGGGGCGCAGTCGGGGATGGTGGGAGATTACTGGGTTTATCGTGAGGGGGGAAAATTTCTCATCTTTGATACCGGGCCGGTAGGTCCCGACCATTTGCCTGCTCATGCCCACGCGGATCTGCTCACGTTGGAAGCCTCGTGGGACGGCGAGCGGTTGTTCGTGGACACGGGTGTCTACGATTACGAAGATTCACCGGAGCGGGCGTATTGTCGGAGTACAGCCGCCCATAACACCCTAGAGATTGACGGTCAAAACCAGTGCGATGTGTGGTCGCGATTCCGTATGGGTCGCCGCGGCTGGCCAGGGGTTCTACAATACGATTCCGTAGGCCCCTTCCACTACGCCTGGTGTACGCATAATGCCTACCGGCATGTGGGTTGTCCCGAGGTCAGGCGACTTGTCTTGTGCATCGAGAACGGACCGTGGCTTGTTGCGGACTGGGTGGTGGTGCGAGGCGAGACCCAATCGGCCAGTCGGCTCCACATTCCAGGAGAATGGAAGCTTTGCAACGTTTCTGAGTCTTCCATCACGCTGGAGTCGCCACCGAGTCGGCTGGTTATCGAGCCGGGATCAGCTTCCGGCCACACCGGGCGACAAGGAGTTGCAAACTACTTCCCCGAGTTTGCTTCAAAAAAGCCGGTCCATGTGCTGGCGCTGGAGGCTAAAGGGGCCAACATCCTCTTATGGCAAATCCGTAGCGAGGACGCGGCGCCTGCGGGCTGTATGGTCGGTCACGAGATGGCAAGTTTCACATTCCGAGGACATGAGTGCATAGTCTTCCTAAAAGCGAGGAGTTGACATCGAACGTCTCGAATCCCATAGACTGAACATCGTTTCATCGGACGCGTCTTCTCAGGACCTTCTCGCATGGGCGGGGGTTTTGGTCATCGCCGCGCTTGTCCTCGTCGGACCGTTCGCCGAAGGCGCCACTTCACCAGTTTGGCTTAGTGCGCTGCAAGTGGGAGCGGCGGTGGCGGGTTTTCTGGGGCTCCTCAGCTTCGGGACGCGGGTTCGATTCCTCTGGCTTCCCATGGCTGTACTGGTGGTTGGATTGATTCAAACCTGGCCACTCCCTGGGAAACTTGTGAAGGCTGTTTCGCCCGCTTCGTACCATGCCTGGAGCTTTGCCTCCAACTGTCTCGATCGGCCCCTTTCTCCTCGACTTTCCCTCGCGCCGGCCGCAACCCAATTAGCGATCCGCCAGCTTTTCTTAGCAGCTTTGGTATTTGCCATAACCGCCGAGCTGGCCCGCGACCGGCGGAAGGCACTTTTTCTTGGTGGAACACTTGCTTCAGTTGGTGGAGTCGTTCTTGCGTGGGGATGTGCGGAATGGCTGTTCAGACATGATGTGATCACCTCTCCGTCGGCACTGCGTTGGCCATTCGGATACAAGAATCCCCTAGTTGATCCACTTCGCTCAGCCGCCTTCGGCCGCGTCCAAACTCTGCAGGTCGGGGGAGTTTCGCTCGCGCTGCCTTTTTGGGTTCTTGGCGACGGATTTGGCCCTTACTTGGTGAGTAATCATTTCGGCGGATGTCTGGAACTGACAATCCCGGTGCTGTTCTCCCTTCTCTGTTTGAAACGAAAAAGACATACCCCGGCCGTTTCGCTTGTGAGAGCTGCATTGGGGATACTGGCTGTGCTCATAGCTGTCACCGCCGTCACCGTGCTGGCGTTGGGGGCTTCTGCCCGAGCCGCCACGGCGGGCGTACTGCTCGGATGCACCTGGGTGGCATGGCAGAGAAGTACCGGAATATGGCGGCGGCTCGGGGGGGCAGTTTTCTGCCTGGAAGTTCTTTGCTACCTGGGTCTTTTCATACTCTCTGCTTCAGGGAAAGTCTTAGCGCACAGAGCGGGGGACGACGGCACCACAAACACACTCGCGCTGATCGGCATGTGGATCGGCGGGGCGCAATGGCGTATCTCCCAGTGGGCTGTGTGTTGGCGAATGTTCCTGGCAGCGCCTATTACTGGAATCGGGATGGGCAGCTATCGCTTCGCTTCACCATTTTATACCGACTCCGAGGTTGTTACAGCATTTGCCCATGCTGACTATATGCAGTTTTTGGCAGAGGGTGGTCTTTTGGGAGTGACTGTCCTCACTATATTCTTGGCTCATTTTTTAAAATCGGTGACGATACGAAGTTTCACGCGAGACTCCGTGGAGAACCCCCTTCTGGTGGGCCTTTGTGGGGGACTTGTCGCGTTTTTGCCTCATGGATTCGTTGACTGGAATCTCCACATCCCTGCCAATGCATTGCTGTTTGTTGTGGCATTGGGGCTGGTGGTTGGATTAGCGGGTCGAGAATCGGTGCGGCGTGTTTCGGACAAATCGATCGTTTCATTCACCAAACTGGGTATCACCGTCATCGTGCCCATCTTTTGTATCGCAGTGATTATTGGTGTGATCCGTTATGCGCGAGCCGAACGTTCTCTGGAACCTCTGCGTCACGCCCTGCTATTCAGCATGGATCCGAAAGCACAAATACCATCCGCAGAGAAGACAACCCTTTTGCTCAATGCACTACCGTCTGCGCTGGAAGCGGCCCGAGGAACGTCCGCTTCAGCCGAAACTCCCCTGTTAATTGGGCTGGCCCATCTGTACGTGTCCCAGGGCAAACCTGGACCAGAGCTTCGGTTGGCTGAGGAAGCGTTCGGTCAAGCTGTGGCGGCTACCCCACTTCGGGTGGATCTTTGCAGGACACTTGCGGAACTTCGTTTTTTACTCACAACTTGCGAGCGTAATGATGTGGACCATTCCGCGAAGTAGGTTTCCAAGTAGCCGAAATCGCTCTCGACTTCTCAAGTTGCGGAGACCAATCGGGTGATGGTAAAAGTCTTTGCCTGCGTTGTCGGTGCGCGGCCGAACTTCATGAAAATGGCCCCGATCCTGCGGGCACTCCGGGGCTATCCGGAGATCCGACCGCTGCTGATCCACACCGGGCAACATTACGATCCGCAGCTCAGTGACGTCTTCTTTCAGGACCTGGAGATGCCCCGACCGGACGTCCACCTGAATGTCGGTTCGGGAACCCACGCTCAGCAAACAGCCCGCATCATGGAAAAAATGGAAGAAATCCTCGTGGCAGGTCCGCCGGGCGGTGGCCGTTTCGACCGCGTCATCGTGGTGGGGGACGTCAATTCCACGATGGCGGCGGCCCTCGCGGCGGTCAAACTACAAATCCCAGTGGCTCACGTGGAGGCCGGACTCCGCAGCTTCGACCGCACGATGCCGGAGGAGATCAACCGCCTCGTCACCGACAGTGTTTCTGACATGCTCTTTGTGTCCGAACCTTCCGGGATGGAAAATCTCCGCCGGGAGGGCCACCCGGAAGACCAGATCCATCTCGTGGGGAACGTGATGATCGACACGCTCCGTGCCTTGCTGCCCCGGGCCAGGGCCCTGGAGACGCTGGATCGACTCGGACTCACCCCAGAACAATATGGGGTGGTTACACTTCACCGCCCGTCCAACGTAGACGATCCCCAGACGTTGGCAGGGCTGCTCCAGGTGCTGGCGGATATTGCAGGGGAGCTGCCGGTCGTCTTTCCTGTCCATCCCCGTACGCGGCAGCGGATCGAGGCCTTCGGGTTGGGACATTTGTTGGATGGCCAGAGAGCGCGGCAGGCTGCGCTCCGCGTGCTGCCGCCGCTTGGCTACCTTGAGTTTCTTTCCTTGACCTCCCAGGCCAGGGTGATTATCACAGATTCTGGGGGCCTCCAGGAGGAGAGTACCGCCCTGGGGATCCCCTGTTTGACCGTGCGGCCGAATACCGAGCGGCCGATCACGGTGACGGAGGGGACAAGCACCCTTGTGGGAAGTGATCCAGTGAAGCTGCGGAGGTGTCTTGAAGACGTCCTGGCAGGCCGCTACAAGACTGGCCGCTGCCCAGAGCTGTGGGACGGCAAAGCCGCAGAGCGGATAGCCGGGGTCCTCGCAGCTCATTAGCCATTTCCGCCTTTTCGCAAAGCTTTTTCACCCCTGGGCAATCGAGGGACCGACGTCAGCCGAACGTCTGACCGGCTGACTTCTTCCGTCCAACAGAACTCTGAGAGCGTCTTCCTGCGGTGTTCCGCGCCGCAGCCTCGGGGGTGATCACGGCCCTAGGATGCTTCTCACCACTAGGCCCGTGGGGTCTGACGGACTGGATGCCGGCCTCGGCCGCGAGATCTCAGGGAGGGGTGGACTTCGTCTTGATAACAAGTCGCGACCCTGAGCGAAGAGCCTCCTCCACCGCGGCTGTGAGCATCTTCACGAAAACCTGCTTTTCCCGCTGATAGTCCTCCGGGGTTCCTCCCAGGATGAAAACTACCACCGAACGCCCGGGATTGACCAGCCGTCCCCCCGTCCCGCCAGTAGCACTCCCGGGGCTTCCGCTGCAGCAGCCAAGAGGATAGCAGGTTCCGTTGGAAAGCCTTATACACGACAGTTCGGGATCGTCAATCGGTATCTCATTGAGCTCTACCTTATCGAAATCCAGCAGCCGATAACAAAACTCGTGATCCGTGGATCCGCAAATGGGACATTTGACGTTGGTTCGCTGAGTTGCTGAACCGGAGTCGGATCGCCAATCGACCAATATCCGTAATTTCCGCTCCTGTCGAACCTGCCTGAATTCATCGGACAACCAACCCTGGAGTTTATCGGCTTCCTCAGGCGGGCGCCCGCCGCGGGCGGCCTGTGGTCTCATCGGCTTGGCTCCCGAGGCAATGGCCTCTATCTGTGGAGCCAGGCTCCGCCCCAACTGTTCTGCAGTCCGCCGATGCTGTTCGTCCCAGGCGAGGATTACCACCGCCCCATCAACACC
>NZ_JBAMME010000260.1:8237-31743 GCF_039793925.1 Thermogutta sp.
CCCCCGGGTTGATCACTCTGGGAATGAGGGCCCGCCCCAGGCCACGCTCGGCAGCAACAGCCAGAGCAGCGGCTCCCAACGCAACGAGGGTCGTCGCGCCGATGGTCAGATTTCGCGGGGTGATCATGCGTTGTCGTCCTTTTTCAAATGGCCGTTCGGGGGAATTTTCCATGCAGCACCAGCGCTGCAGGAACTCGAAAATTCTAACAGTTAGTATAGCTTATTTTTACCAAAACGTCAAAATTATAAACTCCAAAAACACGACTCCCCGGGCGACCCGGAATGAAGCATGCTCGTCCTTTTCGGGCTCCTTTCGGAGTCCGCCACGAGACCCGGATGCCGTTTTCCCGGCGACCGGACGGGCGCCGTTAGCGAGGAAGGCGAAAGTCACACCGGAAGGGACGTGCTGGTCCTCGTTATTCGCTGTAGCGAGAGTGTTTTACGCAGATCCTAAGTCGTCGCTCGACCCAGCAGTCCCAGATCGAAAGGTTCATGAAGAAAGCTCGGCGAACCGTGCGCTACGGAAAAACGAACAATCGCAAGCAACTGGTGGTTGCCAGACGTGACCATTGAGAATCTGACCTATCGCAAATCTCTCCCCGCCTTTTGATTTCTCCCGCGTCAGTCGCACGTAAAACACGGAAGAGTGTGACTAGCAGGAGAACGCGCCGATGGTCGTAAAAAGGTCAACGTCGGATAATTACGGACAAGCCACCTTGTTGTTGTTGGCACACTCTGTATGCCGCCGTCTTGTTCTTAGCGAGGCGCCGAGTCATGCAAGCAGCGAACCTTCTCCCGCGCCTTTAAATGGTTCCCAAAGGGGTGGCTCTTGTTTATGACAGCCCCGCTTGATAAAATTCCCGGCGGTTGTAAGCTTGTCGCGGTGCAGGAGGTTGTGGCCAACGTGGCATAGGATTCACCTGGTCAGTCAGTACGAGTGGAGGGTAATGGCAATCGCAGTCGAAACTATTACTCCGAAGGCAGCTCAAGACTTGGTGGACATTGACCTCCGTCCCATTCTCTGGAAAATCCAGTGTGAGCTCTCGACGATCAACGGAGGGCCGATTGATCTTGAGGCGGCGGCGCTTGCCTATCGTCGGTTTCTCACTCTTCATCAGCGTTATCCGGACCGAACACTCGTCCCAAGTGCCTTGATCGATCTTGTGTGGCATTACCATATTCTTGATACACGAAAGTACGCTGAGGACTGCCAGCGGATCTTCGGATATTTCCTTCATCACGACCCCTACTTCGGAATAGGTGATGAGGAAAGTCGGCGGAGGAACCAGGAGGCGTGGCAAGAGACTCAGGCCCTTTGGGAAAAGGAATTCGGCGAAGCACTTCTAGGCCCTGCACACCCCTGCTCTTCTAAGGATTGCCGTTAACCTTGTTCGCAGAGGGCAGAATCACTTTCTTTTTAGACCAGCGATATTAGCCCGAGACGAGCTCCTGGAATGTTTCCGGAGGTCTGTGATGCTCATCTTGCGGCCTGACACCGTTACAGCCATCACAATCGAGGTCACGCGGTTGCCCGAGCTTCAGCCCGTGACCCAATCAGATGTGTCCAAGATCGCGGAAGCTGCGCGGCGGTGCGAGATCTTGGGTCGAGTGGCCTCGCTCGCCCAACAAGTGCTGGAAGAACAAGGCTTCGTTCAGGTCCGTGGTCTATCTCCGGAGACCTCTGCGCGAATATTTCCCGCATTCGCAACCCTCTTGGGCAACATCTATATCGACCCGGATGTGGGGGCCGCGATCATCCCGGCACACGTCCGGCCGGGGGAGCTTCTCATGGGCAACCATCTGCGTCGTCTTCCGCTCCATACCGATTACAGCATGATGGAGGAGCCTCCGCGGCTGACAATGTCGTGCTGTCTGCACCCCGATGCCCTGGAGGAGTTTGGGAGGCTTTCGATCGCCAACATTGAATCGGCCTGCTTTGGGCTTTACGACGATCCCGAAATGATTCGCCTGCGGACCGTACCTCTCCCCTTCGCTGCGCAGAATGCCCGGGAGCTCGCGAATGTGATTGATCGCCCGATTCTCAGCCAGAAAGCCAACGGACGCCTCCTCGTCCGTTACCATCGCTCGCGGATCGAGCAGGGTTTCCGTGTCAGAAAAGTCCGACCAAGCCTCGAACAGCTTGCGGCGATGAAGTGTTTTGAACGACTGGCTTCAGAATGTGTTCAGTGGCTTCGCGTAGCCGCGGGTGACATCACAGTAATTGACAATCACCGGACAGTTCACGGTCGTGAACGCTGCAGCGTCGAAGTAAACGCCGACGGCACCACGACAGGGCGGCAAATGTTATTTCTTTTTGCTTACTAGAGCGTCACCTCGGGAGGCAACGACCATGGCTCGGCTGGGTTGGCATCTTTATGACGCCTTTAATATTGGCATTGAAAGTGGCAACCTTACTTTTTGGACAGCGATGATCCATGAGATCATACCGCCTCCCACGGGCCAAGAGGTGGTCCTCGATTATGGCTGCGGGGATGGGCAGTTCCTCCGGCTCCTTTACCAAATGCGACCATTCGCCTACGGACTTGGCGTAGACACGGACTCGGCTGCGCTGGAAAAGGCTCGGCAGAACCGTCGCGAGGGGGAACCAATCGAGTACGACACTCCGGCGGTTCTGAACAATGTGGAGAACAAATTCGACCTAGCTTTCAGCCAAGAGGTTTTCTGGATGATCGAGGACCTACCGGGGCTGGCGCGAACTGTTTATCGCGTTCTTAAAGACAAAGGGGAATATTACGCGACGATGGGGTGCCATATTGAGAACCCGCTCTGGCCACACCGGCGCAAACTCCTAAAAAAGGAGGGCTACCGTGTGTTTGATTACTCGCTAGACGAAGTGGCCGACATCTTTTATGAGGCCGGCTTCGAAGTGGGGCTCAAGCGACTCCCTGTAGAGTATTTCAATATTTACCATCCTGAGTTCACACCATACCGGGCCCAGAGCCTCTCCCGCCTTGTGGAGACAACCTACGAACACAAAATGCTGTTCTACTTCAGACGGGACGCGGAGTGGCGGAAGAGACTCGAAGAAAAGCACAAAAGATCTGCCCCTCCGCTTGAGAGGACAGGCGGAGTGTCATGACTGAATTCGATGCGTGTCGACGTCAACCTCTGCGCATCCGTGATGCCTGGGAGAACAATCTTCAAGGAGTTTCTCTGGACCTCCCTAACGGCAGCCTTACGGTGATCACGGGGGCTTCAGGAGCTGGCAAATCCTCTCTCGTGCACCAGGTCATTGCCCGCATCGGAAGCCGAAGACTGGGACGCCTCCGCGGCAACCCGCACGCACTGGCACCATCGTACGAACCTAGGGTGGCCAGTGTGGAAGGCCTTCCTCCAATCATTGAAGTCCGTCAAGAACCAGTGCGTGGCCACATCCGGTCCACTGTTGCCACCTACACAGGAATCCTCCACTTGCTCGCCCAGCTCTTTATCAATTTTGGTGTTT
This sequence comes from Thermogutta sp., assembly GCF_039793925.1. Classification (GTDB taxonomy): domain Bacteria; phylum Planctomycetota; class Planctomycetia; order Pirellulales; family Thermoguttaceae; genus Thermogutta. The sequence continues at coordinate 11,704 of NZ_JBAMME010000260.1, forward strand.
CCCTTTCGCCGGGTGGCTTTCCGGTGGAGGACCTCGACCGCGCGGATTTCGGCCGCTGGTTGTGGGAACATTACCGCGGGCATTCCGCCACACTGGCGCGGGTGACTCCCGCCATCGATGTAGTTGGCATGAGCCAGATTCCCAAAGTCGAATGTCTGTTCGTCCGCAAAGCGGACAGCTCCTGGACTTGCTCCAGCCGGGAAGGGATCAAATCTCTCCTCCCGGCCACGCTTTGGCTCGCAGTTCCCGAGGTCACACGCGTCATCAGTGACGAGGATGATATACGCACCTTGATGAGGAATCCCTCGCAGAATTGGTTGTGGGTCATCGACGGCAGGGTTTTTGTAGAAGGGGGATTCCACCGGATCGCCCGAGACGAGCGGGAACCTTTTCTCCCACTCAGCCGTAGGCTTCTCTCCTTTAACTCTCAGGGACTGGGAAGTGGCTGCTGCGAAACTTGTGGCGGCCGGGGAATAGTGGAGACGATCGATGTTGAATCGCTTGTACGGGATCCTGACGCGCCACTCCTTGAAGGCGGCCTCAATCTTCCTCGCTCCGGCGAGCGTTTCACCCACTTGGGGGCGCTCGATTGTGTTCTGCGAGGCTTGTTCTATCTCCATGGTCTTCCCGAAGACGTCACTTGGAATCAGCTTCCAGAGCCGGTCCGCGAGATCATCCTCCACGGATCCGGGCGAGAGCCGGTCCCGGAACTTCATCCCGGGGAAACCCGGCCAAGAAAGGCGAAGCGTCCATTTCAGGGGATCCTCCCTCTGCTCAACTCCCGGATGCAGTCGCAGACCTCGTCGGCAAAGGCATTCGACCATTTGCAGACGAAGCGTGCTTGTCCCGACTGCGGTGGAAGCCGCTACAATCGCTCCGCACGAGCTTGCGTCTACCGCGGACTAAGGCTAAGCGAAGCCGTGACCCGGCTCACGATCGGAGAATTCCAGAAAGTTGTCGAGCAATGGCAGCCCACGGCAACTTCCCGTGAAGCCAAGGTACTATCCAGTCTCCATTCCCTGCTGTCCGTTTACGTTGATCTAAAACTCGGTTATCTCCAATTAGGCCGAAGCACCAGTACCCTCAGCGGTGGTGAGTCTCAACGAATCAAATTGGGGCTAGCATTGGCGCTTCAGCTTACTGGATGTTGTTACCTGCTCGACGAACCCTCACGGGCTCTTCACGCCCAAGATGTCACGGCACTGGCGCAAAGCATTTCCAAACTTGACGAAGGGTGCAACACAGTGCTCATGGTCGAGCACAATCCGCTTTTGTTCCGCCTGGCAGATCATCTCGTGGTGCTCGGCCCCGGGGGAGGCCATCAGGGGGGCAAGATCGTCTATGCTGGTAAGCCGGAGGGTTATCTCGGAGGAGGCGGAGGCAATCGTCACAAGCAGAAACCGTGCTATGGCAAGGGCGACGAAGTGTCGCGAGAGGCTATCGAGGTTGCCCAGCTTTCTGTCAACAATGTGCGGAAAGCTGCATTTCGTGTGCCGGTGGGACGGCTGACGGCCGTGATCGGCGTTTCCGGGGCAGGCAAATCTTCGGGGATCATACAGGGTCTCGTCCCCGCCGTGGAGGCGGCCCTAAGAGGTACTCTCTCCGCTCGGCTTTGCGATCTTCGTCTGCCCAAAGGAATCAGTTTTGTCGAGGTGGTATCGCAAAAATCCTGGGAGTCGGGGCGGAACAGTATCGTCGCCACCAGTCTTCAGATCTACGATCAGATACGCCATTATTACGCCCGCCAGAGCCTCTCCAGCAACCTTGGGTTGACGCCCTCCGATTTCTCGTTCAACGCAAAAGGGGCCTGCCCGGCGTGTGAAGGAACGGGTACGGCCCGAGACGGTCATGGCAACGAGCTGCCCGAAACCTGCCATTTCTGTGGTGGCCAAAGGCTGGCCGGACTGCCGCTCCTCATCCGCGTGGATGGGCTCACAATCGCCGAACTGCTCGACATGTCGGCGGAACAACTGGTGGAGTCCGAACATCCTGCTTTCGATGGCGAGGCCCGTCGACGATTGACATTGATGACAGAGTTAGGGCTAGGGCACCTTCAGCTTTCTCGCATTACTTCCACCCTATCCGCCGGAGAGCGACAACGGTTGCGTGTCGCCCGCTTTATGGCACGAATCGAAGCTACACCCGGACAAGGCCTTCTCGTCCTCGATGAACCCACCGCGGGGCTCGGTACTCGCGACGCGCAACATGTCTTTCGCAAACTGGCTGAATTGGCCAGGATGAGCGGCCACACTCTGGTAGTCATCGAGCACAAACTGGACCTACTCCCTTCCGCTGATTGGATCATCGAATTTGGACCGGGCGCTGGTCCTGACGGTGGGAAGGTGATTTTTCAGGGAACTTACTCCCAACTCATGAAAGCGAGAACACCTTCCGCTGCAGCTCTCCGGTCCGCACCAAGTGCGCTCCCAGCACGAGCTCACTCTGAGAAATCGGCTTGTGCTGGGCAAGCATCTGGGGTTGAAATTCTCCGCCAGGCCGCCCGGGTTTTCGAGTCTTTCCTCGTCCACCAGGACGTGTGGGAAGATGAGCGAAATCCTCGTCCACTCCGTCCGACCGTTAAATTGGACCCCATGCAGTTCCCCAAGGACGCGCGAGTGGGTGAGCTTCTCGAAATCCTGCCAGTCCTCCGCACTCGCTGGAGACCCGTGTTGGCAGAGGGTGTGGTAGGAGTGCCGAACCTGTCCGACGTCGAGCAAGCAGTGCAACACCGTCCTTTCGGCTTCTCGCCTGTCAGCTTCGGCCAACGCCTGGGTTTGGCGACGCCCTTGGACCTTATCGAGGCCCTTAGGCAGTTGCAAAGACTGGGCTTCCGGCGAGTGTGGCATGATGGCCAAACTTGGCCCATTTCTGGTTTGCTCAAGCACGTAAAAAACAGGAAAGAACTTCTGGACTGTTGGGTCATTTGTGAGGCCGACGCCGAACCCCCTCTTCGACAGGTGGCCCTCCGCTGGTCCCATGGGGTCGTTCGTCTCATGGAGGGCCCCGATGTGGGGACCATCGTCACCACCCGATTCCTGCTGATTGAAGGAAAGAGGATTGCCCGGTTTGGTACTCTTCTGGGGGATCCGCGGGTGGGAGATTGTCGTTCCCCAAACGGCCGATGTGCCTACTGCAGTGGCACCGGCCGCTTAATGGCGTACCCCCTCGAATTAATCATCGCCGATCCCCGCAGCACGATTGAGGAGGACCGCTTCTGGCATTCAAGCCTCCTGCAAGCTATTCGAGCCTTGCGCCGACAAAGACTCATTCCGGAGGCCAAGTTTTTTGCTCAGCAAGCGGTGGCGGACTTCCTGCAACCCTACACCGCCATGGATCGTGAGACGGCATTCCTTCTCGAAAACGGAATACCCTGGCGGCGATTTCCAAAGCCAGGGGCTGCAAGGGACGACCGGACTCAGGACTTCTTCATCTGGCGGGGACTTCATTACTACGTCCACAAGGTTCTGGGCAAGATGAGAGACCCAGGCTATAAACAGGAACTCAAATCAAGATTTCGTTGGAAAATATGTCCGCCCTGTGAGGGTACCGGAATGGGCTGGGAATCCGCCTACGTCGTCCTCCCGAACAATAGAAGCCTTATTAAAATCGCGAGTACTGTTCCTTTAAAGGATCTTTGGAAAGAGCTGAACGTCCGCACACCCGCTCTTCAAATGGCTATGCAATTGGGTCTGGGCCATTTAAAGATCACAGACAGATTCGAAGATCTCTCCAAGGAAGAGCAAGACTCGCTGGTCATATCGACGGCCTGCAGCGCCCCTCTAGAAAACGTAACGCTCGTCGCGGGAAGCGTAAAACTGGCCGATCCCGCACGCATTTCGAGACTCTTAGCAAAGCAGGGTATGTCGATCGTTTTCTTGCCATCCTCAACGGATTGAATCAAGAACCTGCTCAATCTCTTGCCAACTCGGACGGTTGGCGGGGAGCTCATCCACCATAGCCCACAGACACTCGGCAAGCCGCGGGGGCACGTCGGGCCGCCACTCCTGAGGTGGACGGCGGCGCGGGGGACGACCGACGAGCAATTCAATGAGGACTGCGCCGAGCGAATAAATATCGACACGGTAGTCATAAACTGTGTCAAACCCGTCCATTATTTCTGGCGCGGTATAGGCCCAGTGCCCCAGCCCACACGTCATCGGCTTTCCTGCTTCAAAATCTTGCCGAGCCAAATCGGACGGATGAGGGCAGGCGAATTGGAAGTCAATAAGTGTGGCCACGAGATTGCCATTGATCATCAGGTTGCGTGGGGCGATATCGCGGTGTATGAGACCACTGGCATGGACAAACTTCAATCCTTCGGCAATGCTGATCGCAATTTGCCGGAATTGTTCGAGGGTGCGGGGTTGGGCATGGGTGTCCATCCAACGGCGAAGGTTAACACCAGGAAGATATTCCAGCAAAATACCGACTTCGCCGATAAGCGACACCGTGCCCAAGCCTTTGACAATCCTCGGGTGAGCCAATGATTGGAGGTAGCGAGCTTCGCGAACAAAGTAATCGTAACATCGCTGTGATTGATCTTCAGTCCATTCTGGATCACGACGAAAGGTTTTGACAACAAGCCGATACCCCTTGTTGCTGGCAAGCCACACATTGCTTAACCCACCGCGGGCTAGGAGGCGCTCAAGAACCAAGCCGTTGGGCAAAACTTGGCCGGGAAGAAGAGATTCTCGTGAGAATTCTTTTCGCGACACTGGGCTTTTCGAAGGATCTATTCTCCGCACATTATTTCTCCCTCTATGCTGTTATCGCGTGAAAGACGTATCCCTGATCGATCGGTGCCGTTTGCGCGGGCACGCAGCCTAATTGTGACAACTATCCAGGGAATTCCTCGGGCATAATCTCTACACAGCCGCTTACCTTTCTCCGGCAGACAGCTGCGGCGCAAAACACTCGAATGCTTTTTAATCCTGCACTAGCGGAAACACACCGCGAACCGAGCACTGTTTGTGTCTTCTCCGTAATTTATCAGGCTTACGGCATACCATACTCCGCACGTCTATTGGATGACCCAATACCCGAGACCCTCTCTCCGCTTGTTCGATTAGCATTATAGGCGCCCGCCTTGGATCTAGAGACGATATCAACCATGCTTCTGCCCAGCTCGGGGCGCCTAACACAAGACTGCCGTCGTCGGAACACGTATAGAGATTCACGCCCTGGATTCGACTCCACAGCGAGATGAAAATTGCAACTGGATGACGGCCATAAAGGCTTCAGGATGACACAAAGTTGGGGCTCAGAGACTAAGCGATCGCAACGAACAAGCTCTTTGATTGCTTTCGACTCCGGATCCCGACAAGGTTCTGGCCACTCACAAACCGCGTTTTCTTTGAGCCCCAGTAGATTATTTGCACCCGTTACTCCGTCATCTTCGCTTCGTACTCGGCACTAGCTTTCTTGTAATCCTCTGGCGGTCAGTTTTCGGAATGCGGAGACAATTACTAAACCTCGGTAGAGGTCTTTTTATTCCATGGTTTTTTCGAGGCCGCCCCGTTCACGCAGGATCTCTGAATGCCGCGAATTCTGATTTCGCTCATCACTGTAGCTTCTCTAACCTTCTTGGTATTAGTTGGAATCGCGAATTTCCAAATATCTACTCCGGCCTGAGTCGCGGTGCTTAGCACTCAAGGGATTTTCCAGCGAACGGCCGCCACATTCTTTCCAAAACGTCGAAGCCTGACGGCAGCCTTGCCAGTTGGTCATCCCTTGGAACACTCCACAAGCCCAGAAAGCTGGCCGCGTACTGCATGTCGGTACATCCGATTTGTTGTGTCGCCGCAATAATCGGTCTGCTCAAACAGCTAGCTTGACACATGTGTTACTTCCTGGTTCATTGCAGACACCAAATCATCTGCAAGTGCGCTCATCGCGCAACGCGCAAAACTAATGGAGTAAGACCTCCTCCGCTTGCCCAGGGTATCGTTGGACGCGGTGTGCGATTTTTATCGGCCTGCCATAGATATATGCTTCGATCATCACCGCTTAGGTTGGAGGCACACGAAACCTTGATCTTCCCGGGCGGCATTGCTCCGGTGTGCCTATGTCGTTCGGGCAGAAAGATCCTCACAGAAGGCCGCACTTGGTCAGGATTCGGCGCACGGCTTGGACAGCCTCAGCACAGCGCACTTCAATATTTTCCATCTATTGATTCAGGCATTGTTCGGGAAATCTAAGAGCACTGGCAAGATTTGGGACCATAAGTAAGCAAACTTCAAAACCCACGAGTTGGCCGGTGGCACCTGGTAGCCAGCGTGCTTAACATTCACGCTTCGCTTTTACTTGCCTGCCTACAGTGGCACGCTCGAGCCTCTCGGCTAGCCAATGTGAGGCAGCCCACGCGGCACAGCCGGGTTCGCAAAGACTTCCGCGCCCGCACAGAAGGCTCGCCTGCCATTAACCGGGTTTGCTCCCCAATTTCCGTAACCGGAACGTTGTCTCTGCCGCACCCCGATGCCGGAACTGTGCCGTGTATTCACGGATTCTCGTCAGGGAGGAGGACCCGCAGGGAGAAATCGCGGCGGTCCAGTCGATCGAAGGCCTGAACCTCCGTAATGCCCAGACTTCGCCTCGCGGTTACCCGAAAACGGACAAACCGAGCCCTGACGGGCGACCGCAAGGGGAGCACATAGTTCCAGGCTTGAGCCGTCTCATCGTCTGGAAGCATGTGGTTGACCGGAATTTCTTGCCGAAAATGGTTCATTCGGAAGAATCCCTGGGACTGAAACTCTTTTTCCGTCGCGAGAGGTGAAGACCTCGACTTGATCGCGGACTTCGCCCCGTAGGGCGTCTCACCAGGGCCAGCCGGCTGTCAGATGAATTCCCAGCGCGCTGATCGCGTGCTCTTCGCCCATATCCACGTGATATCGACCGGAGAGACCTTCTCGTCGAAGCCGACCGCGTATTTCATCGCCGTCTCGCCAGCGTAATTAGAACCGACAATTCCATCGGTGAGTTTTCGTCCTTGGGGGTCGTCCGCCCCCCAGGCCCCCGTCGGTTTGGCGCTCACCGTATAGGGCTTTCCTCGCAAAAGATTCTCCCCACACTCCCGCCAAACATCGAGGACCCGCCTTCCCAGCCCCTTGCGGTTATCAGAATAGCCGTACCTTCCCTGGACCACCTCATCGGCCACAGCCACCCGCAAGCTTTCAATGACCGGATGATCGGCACTTCCCCCATCAATAGTGTAACGCAAAGGAACACAGTCCACCCGCTGGCGATGACTCCGCCGGACGAACGTGCGGTCCTCCTGGACCTCATCCCATGTGAATGTTACCTCTAACGGTCGAAATCGCGGACCGGTGATCTCGTGGTGGACCTCCGTGCGGACACTGTAAAGACTGCAGGCAGTGGGGCCCGCCTGGGGCGCGCGAAGGGAATACTTTAAGAGCACCTCCCGAGTTTCGGGCGGAATCTTCGAGACGGTCACGTAGTGAATCACGTCCCAAGGCTGGGAGGTATCGGTGAGCCGATAATCAATCTGCCAGGTTTTGCCTCCGTCGAAGGAGTGCGCGAGGGCGATCTCCCCATTGGGCACACGGTTGTAAAACCGTCCGCCATAGATCACCCGGGTGATAGAACGGGGAGCAGTGATCCGATAAATCGTATAGGCCTCCTCGTTCGGCCTTTCGGCAAACATCACTCCATGCCAACCTTTAGCCTTCGACTCGGTCGCGATGTTCTTTTCCTCCACCACGTAGGCACGGTAATAGTCAGCCTGGAGGTCTGGCCAGACGACGATCGTGTCGGTGGGTAAGCCAACGTCGACGTAGACGGTATTCTCCCCCAACCGCAATTGGGGCTGGGTCTTGTCGTTGAGCATCGTCCGCGTCTCGATCTCCACTGCGGAGATCCCCACATCCTCAACACCGTTAGCAGCAAAGAGCGTGAATCGAACAAGGACTTCGTAGCTCCCGTTGACCTCGTCTACGAGCGCCCGTTCAATGGAAAACTCCCCGTCGCGTGGGCTTCGTAGACTTTCTCCCAGGTGCGGCCAGCCGTCGTGCTGATAGCCACCTCGATATGGTCCTCGGCTGTCTTCCTGATAGCCCGTCCACGAATGACTTGAGAAGTCACAATATTCGCGCCCTGGACCTTGAAGGTCACATAACCCGTCCGTTTTGCTTCAACGGGGCGAATGATTTGCTGGAAAGTCGCCGTCACATCGAGCGAATCGTAAACCACTTCGTGGAAGAGAGTGGGTGTGATCTTTGGGCGAAACTGCCAGACACCATTCCCCCTTATCCTGTAGCGTGGGTTGACTGATTCTGGGTCCTTTCCACCATTCGGCACGTAATACTCTTTTCCCTGTCCTAAACTCCGGTAGAAACGAGTATAACTGGCCCCGGGGTAAACATTGAGGATGTACCGGTGCCCCCACTTCCACTTGTTGTAATACGGGCGAAGCTTGAGCCCCGCGGGACGAAAACAACGGGCCTCCTGCTCCAGGTCGCGGGCACAGTCAGCCCCTGTGAAAAACCCGAGGGGGCTGGTCGCGGTGAGACAGTGATACTTGACCACGTGGCCCATTTCCCGACGACCCTCCGAACGCGGACAGGCCCCATCAGCCCCGAGATCCTCCACACCCGCCACGGTGTGGCCCTCGCAGAGGGTGTATATAGCCGAAATTGAGTTGTCATACATGTGCCAGCGACCATCGTAAAAGCATTCAGACACGGTATGGAGCGTCACGTCCCTGAACCGCATAGGAAATCCCAAGTGGTGCCACAGCCCGCAGTTGATTCCCGCCACTGTGCTGCACATCGTGTACCCAAAATCGTTGAACTGCCGGATGGGGTCCGTGACTTCCACGCCGTGAAAGATCATCGGGGATGTTTGACGGCGAGCAATATGGACCCAATAAAAGAGCGCCCAGCATTTCTCTGCGGGTGTTCGCCGGGCCCCCGTAGCACTGCGGAGAAAGCTATCAATGTCGGACAAGTCGGGATTCGCCTTGGTGACGACTTTAATATTGCACACCTGAGCCCGGACCTCCGAAAGGCCTGCCAGCAGGCTCAGCCAGATCGTGATCCAGAAGCTGGGTGCCATTCGCCGAACCATGGGAAATCCATCTTTTAAGCCACCTTTTTCGCAGACCACCCTCGAGCCAGCAAACCACGGCCCCTGGGACTATGGGGAAAATCCCGGGCACCGTCAACTGTCCCGCCTGACCGACGCTACAGCCTTCTCTCGCCAATAAACTGTGCTGATTAAGCCCTCTGTAAGATCCCCCTCTCCAATCCCTTTTCTCTGGACCTGCAACCCACGGAAGTATCGGCTCAGGTGCTACGCAATTGCTTTTGTTCCTCGAGAACAGTCCGATGACGAAAGGTGGAAGGGTACTGCGGCCAACTCGGAGAGCCGAACGAGCATAAAGAACGCTCTCTACGGCGTCTCAATCCGGCGATTAATCATTGCCAGAACGTCGTTGAGAGTCCGGTAGGTTGAAAGCGTGTCGTGGCCTGGGTCGTCAGCCTGAGAAACTGGCCACACACTCTCTATAGATAATCTATCAAGCGTTTATTCAACGAGCTTGGAAAGTGTTCGAATAACAAGCAAACTCATTTGTGGACGCACCCGGATATAACTGCGGCTTTCGCACAAAGGCACTCGCACTGGCGCACTGTTGAGAGGCATCCTTAGACGATTTTGGAAGGTGACTCGTTGGGCCTTTCCGCTAATCCCGAAGCGAAACAGCACCACGTGGTCGCGACCGTGCATTGTCCAGGTGTCTTCGTATCCGATCGGCGGGCCAGTACTCACGAGACTGTATCGCTTTGGGACATTTCGCCAAGTAAAATGCGGCTGTCCAGTGCGGACCGACACCTAGGTATGGAACGCCTGGATTGTGAAAAGCGTCTGGAGTGGGATATCTTCTGGAGATTCGCCTGTCTGGCGTCGAAGACAATGTCCATTTGAGGATTTCTGTTAGAAACCTTCGGAAACGCCTTTTTGGAGAGGATCCAAAAAGTGGTGGGTCGCAAATGGATTTCGAACGTGCTTGTGGGGATTGTCATTTTGTTCGGGCCGACCTGGGCTTTCCCACGGCGTTGGTTTTCTCATCCCACAGAAGCGTGGTGAGTCGTGGGGCGCGGAGACGGAGGCAATGCTCGGTTGGCTATCCCGCATTTGCCGATTTCTATGGTAGCCGTCTTCCACCGGCGGAGTTGCTCCTGGCTCGGTCCAATTACGCTGATGAGAACCCGTTGGTAGAGTACCGTCTCGGGAAAGGACGGATTATCATTTTGGGCTGGCGAATTCCTCATTACGCCCTCGCAGACAATTTCCATCGCGAGGAGCTGGCACCCTTGACAGGGAATATCATCAATTATCTGGCCCGCAAGTGACAACGGGTGGATTGGCGCGCAGCGGACGCGTTAGCAGCACTGGGCAGCAATTCCTTGATTCCCTCGGCCAAGGAGCTTTCGTCCCTCAGGGCAGCGATCGAAGACCTCGTCGCATCATACGGCGATCGGTACGCCAACGGCCACGTCTTTCGCAAAAGGCTCGATGAGCTGAGTGTAGCCTGCGACCAATTCCGGGATCGCGAGTATTTCAGCATCCAGCGTGCCCAAGAGCTCCGCGACGCTTTCCGCGCCCTTCAGCGAGAAGCTTTGCTTGCCAACCCTCTCTTGGATTTCGACGAATTGCTCAATATCGAAAGAAGGAGCCCGATCTCGGACTTCCAGCCAACTGGGAAAGCCTCTCAAGTCTTCCCAAAGCCGGTTATGACAATCGGCTGTGTGTTATGTCGCTTCGTCGGAGGGACGCACCCACCCAGGTGCTCTTCGAGCCAACCGGTGGCCGCTACGTCGGCGAGATTGACGTCCATTTCGATGCCAGCCGATTCCTTGTGTCCATGCCAGGCTCCTTCGATTGCCTTCAGGTCTTCGAGCTGTCCCTGGTGCTCGATAACGGACAGTTGCGTGTTAGTGAGGTCCGTGAACTCCCGCTGATTCGGGAACCCGATGTTGACAATTACGACGCCTGTTACCTGCCGGACGATCGAATCGTCTTCACTTCCATCGCCCCATTCGTGGGTGTGCCTTGTGTGTATGGGAGCTCTCACGTCACCAATTATGTAGCGCCTGGAACATGACGGCTCCACCAGACAGTTGACGGTCGATCAGGAACACAACTGGTATCCGAGTCTTCTCAATGATGGGCGGATCCTCTATCTCCGCTGGGAATACACCGACCTTCCCCACGCACATTCGCGGATCTTGTTCACTATGAACCCCGACGGAACAAACCAAATGGCCTATTATGGGAGTAACAGCTATCTCCCAAACTCATTCTTTTATGCGCGGGCGATTCCCCACCATGTCAGGAAAGTAGTTGGCATTATCATCAGCCATCACGGGGTTCGTCGCTCGGGACGGCTGGTGGTCATTGATCCCGCCGTTGGGCGGCAGGAGGCACAAGGTGTCGTGCACGAGATCCCGCCCGCGGAGAGAAAGATAGAGCCAATCATCCGTGACAAACTCGTGGACGGTGTCTGGCCGCAGTTCTTGATGCCCTGGCCTCTTAGCGAGAAATATTTTCTGGTGAGTTGCGAACCTGTACCGGAGAGCCCCTGGGGCTCTACCTGGCCGACGTCGTCGGCAATCTGGTTCTCATCAAAGAAAAGCCTGGCCACGCGCTTTCGGAGCCAGTACCGCTTGCTCCTCGGCCACGACGACCCGTGATCCCCGACCGAATTCGGCCTTTGCAGAGGGAAGCCCTCGTGTATCTGGTTGATGTGTATCATGGCCTGGCCTCAAGGGGATTCCTCGCGGGACGGTTAAAAAATTCCGCCTCATCAGTTACGAGTTCAGCTTCCGGGGGATGGGGGGATTGTTGGGGAGCCATCGGGATGGATGGCTTATGGGATGTCAAACGGATTTTGGGAACTGTGCCGGTGCACGAGGATGGTTCCGCGCTTTTCCGCGTTCCCGCCTACACCCCGATTGCCGTACAACCTCTGGACGAGGAAGGCCGGGCCCTCCAAATCATGCGGCATTGGTTCACAGCCATGCCGGGAGAGGTCCTCTCGTGCATCGGCTGTCAGGAACACGCGAACGAGGCCGTCCCGGGCCGAGAGACTTTCGCATTCAGAAATCCCCCCTAATGATTGATCCCTGGTATGGCCCGCCCAGAGGATTCAGTTTTTCGCGAGAAGTCCAGCCTGGTTTGGATCGCTACTGTGTGTCGTGCCACGACGGCCGGTCGGAGCACGTGGGGGCCCTTCGATCTGCGAGGAGATGTCCTTCTAACCGGCTGGTCCTCAGCCATCGCGGGGCACCTTTCGGAGAACCTGGGCGGAAATTTTCCGTCGCTTGTGGGAATCTTCATCAATACGTGCGACGACCAGGGATCGAGAGCGATATCGATTTGCTCTCCCCTATGGAATAACGCGCAGTAACCGCTGAACTCGTCCAGGTTTTAAAGAAGGGACACCACCGGGTCCGGTTACCGCCGGAGGCCAGGGATCGGCTCTACACATGGATCGACCTCAATGCTCCGTACCTCGGCACGTGGTCAGAAATCGTCGGTCAAGAGACAGTGAACCCACTTTTGGCACGCGCTCTTCAAATGCGGAAGCAATACACCGGCATGGAAGACAACTGGGAACAAATCCGGGCAACTACTGTGTTCGCGCAGGGGACACACGAGAGCCACGACGATAAAACCTCGCTGGAAACTTCTCCACCTGCAGGACATTACGCACAAAATGACTCCTTGCAGAAGACCTCTTTTCAGGATGCTCGCTTGCCCTCGATTCCCAGCTGGCCGTTCGCGGAAAGCGTCGCCCAGGAACGCCAGGCGAAACTTGGCGAATGGCAGCGAACCGTAACGATCACACCGGGAGTGACGCTTTCCATAGTTCGGATTCCTGCTGGCCGATTTGTCATGGGCAGCCGAGAGGGGGCTCCCGACGAATCCCCACCATGTGTCGTCGAGATTGCGCAAGACTTCTGGATCAGCGCCTGCGAAATCACAAACCAGCAGTTTGCTGCTTTCGATCCAACCCACGATAGCCACGTGGAAGCGCTTCACGGGGATCAGTTCGGATACCGCGGATTTTCACTGAACGAACCCGAGCAGCCTGTGGTTCGCGTCACATGGTGCCAGGCCCTGGCCTTTTGCGAGTGGTTGTTCCGCCGTCACGGTGAACGATTTCGACTCCCAACCGAGGCGGAGTCGGAATATGCCTGCCGGGCAGGAACCGAGAGCCCCTTCTGGTACGGTACCGCGGATACCGACTTTTCCCGGTATACCAACCTGGCCGACGCGAAATTTCGCGAGTTTGTGCTCGACACTTTTATCCGCGTCAGGACGATCCCCAACCCCAATCCATTCGACGACTGGATCCCCAAAGACGTGCGCTGGAATGATGACGGGCTCGTCTCCGTAGCACTTGGTTCCTACCAACCCAGCCCCTGGCACCTCCACGACATGCACAGCAATGTGTGGGAATGGACGCTTTCCCCCTACAAGCCATACCTTTATGACGATAATGACGGCCGCACCGATGTGGCCCCGCCGGGATGTCGGGTGGTCCGCGGCGGATCATGGTACGATCGGCCGAAGCGAACCACATCATCATTCTGCCTTGCGTATCCGCCCTACTCTCGCGTCTTTAATGTAGGGTTCCGCACCGTTGCCGAGGACCTCGATTGAACGGAATAGCCCGGCATTGGTGTTTGCCATCCAGGACTCGCACGTCTTTCCGGTCCCTCGGAAGCATTGGCAGCAAATGGACATTAGTGGCAAAAGGAGTTGATGTCGCGACAGATCAACGGAGGCGTGATTCGCGTGCGGAAAATATCAGCGCACGTTTTCAACGGCCACTTTTGGCGCGGTGGTTAACCCGGTGGTTCCAGAAAAAGATTCTTTTCCCATCGAGGCCCATCACCTCTCGCCGTCAAGGCTTCCTTTTATCTTCTCCCGCCGCGCATCCTTTTTCCCTGTCCTTAACTCTGCGGTCCTCCAGCACCCGCCTCTCGAGCGCGAGGCTTACGACTGTGATGAGGTCTCAGGGGAATCTTCCCGGAGTCTGCTATCTCGGAAGGAAGTTTGACACGATAGGTGCGCGGCACAAGACTGATTTCAGAATTGGGTGGTCTCATTGCAGACGCACGGGGCACTTCTACCGCGGAAAAGGGGCGGGAACCCAGCAGCTCGTGCCGAGGCGGCGTGCCGCGGCTTCAAAACCCACCTGCTATGGCGAAGCTGCGGTGGTGTTCAGTGCCGCGGCAGGTGATGCAGGGCCTGAAAATACTCCCAGACTTTTTTCGCCTTCCCGTCGTAGGTTCTCAGTCCCAGACCGAGGTGGGTTCGCTGCACGACCAGACCTGTGACGCTCGATTCCGGCAGGTCGTGTAGGAAGGCCCAGTTGACAAACTCCAGGCGTAGACCCTTGGTAAGTTCCAGGAATCGCATGAGGAACTCAACCTGTTCGTCCTCGCTGCCCCCCTGTGCAGGATCGCTGCTCCACCCGATTTCCGTGAAGCCCAGCGGTCTGTCGGTGTGTTTGGCCAGCCGCATGTAATAGTCGGCGGGTATGTCCTGGGGCGTCGCGTACTTTTTCCAGGGATATGTGGTGACACCCAGCACGTCATAAGCCCCGGCCAGCTTATCCACCAGGTGAAACCGTGGTGGTCCCGGCAGATCGACCAACTGCGAATAGGACACAACCACCAAAACCTTCGTAGAAGGCGACGCGGCCTTGACCGCCTTATAAAGCGCCTTTTCCAGTGATGCCAGATCGTCAAACGCTGCCGGGCCCAACCATTCATAGACGCTATTGACCTCGTTGCCAATGGAAAAGTACTCGGGGCGAAAACGGGCAGCCACCTGCCGGGCTTCCTCGCACAAGCGGCCGACGAATTGGGGATCAGCGAAAGCACGGCTTAGGGAGCCATCATTGCGTACCACGCCCTTGCCCGACCCCACCGTCCAGGGATTCAGATTCACCACAGGCACCAACCCCATCTCGCAGATTGCCTCGTAGTTGGTTTTCTTGGCCACCGGGTTGATTTGCGAGAGTTTTTCGTACAGGCCCACGCCGTTGGGCGTGACCCACAGCATGGTCAGCTCACCCACCTGTTTGCTCAACATGTAGGCGGCAGCGGGATTCCCTGTGCGATCGACGGTGGGTGTCGTCCCGGTGCGGAAAGTCCGTGTCGTCAGGGGAAGGGTGATCGTCCTGCTCAATTCCATGGAAGAAGGCCCGCCCTCGTTGGACACGACAAGCACGCAGAGGAGAAGAGCGAACGGGCTCATGGCTTAGACCTCGCCAGCAGGTTCGAGAAAAATGGGGGTGGAACCCACCTCAATGGTCCATCCTTCTGCGGGAATAGTGACCGTGCGGACAGGGATCGGCCCCGCGGCGGTGGGTGTTTCTGTCAGTCGATATTGCCCGGGCGGAAGCGTCAGGTGCACCCGCGTTGCAGGCTCTTTATCACCCGGGAGATAGCGTCGTCCATCGTCGTACCAGAAAACATAGACGGGCCGGCGACGCACGGTAAAGCGGTAGGCGTAAACACCCCGCCCGACGTCCAGCCTCTCGACATCGGTGAACTCCCCCAGCTTTTTGACCAGCAAACTCAAGGCATGGTAGGCGGGCCGCGGCTCGCCAGGTCTCGGTGGCAGACCCGTTGTGTCGATCAGTCCCTGAAACGCCACTGTGCCGGTGATTTGCGGAACCAGGCCGAACAGTCCCTCATCCTTGAGGTTGCCAATGTTGATGCCAGCGAGTCCCTCACCCATAGCAAGGATGACTTTCTTGACTAACCCCTCGGCCTGTTCGGCGCGGAACCAGGCGAGGGCCTCCTGATGATGGCGATCTCTGGGCTGAGAAAGGGCCTTCAACGTAGCCTCGATGGCTGGTTTCTGTTGTTCCGTGTAAGGCGGAACAGGTATCCCCCAAAACATCATCGGCGAAGCCGTGTAATTGACATCCCCAACCCAAATCGGTTTCTCATACCCGTATTGGCGCATCGTTTCGCGGAGAAAGCGGGTCATCCCAGGGATCTCGCTCCAATCGCTCAGACTATGAAACTCCACGACATCGAAGAGGTCAGGATGGGCCAAGAGCTGACGCATCTCGTCCAAGTACCGTTCGGTGACGCGGCGACGCTGGGCTGGCATGGCGGCCAGGGTGGTTGGGATTTCCTTCGGGTCAGGATGACCCTCGAAGAGTCCCGCCAAAAAGAAACCGATCAGAATGACCTTGGCGCGGGGGTTGGCTTGCTTGACCGTCTGGTAGGCGACGCGGAGCAGCTCCAGGTACTCTTCCACCGTCCCTTGCCAGAAGCCTGTGCCCCACTCCGCCTCAATCTCCCAGTACTCGATCGGATAAAGCAGCCCCGGTGCATGCCCCAGATGGTTGGTGTCGTAACGCTGGACAAACGCCCGCAAGAACGCCTTGTAATCCTCCCAATGCTCGGGCTTGGGCAACGAACTCCCGCCACCGATCGGTTTAACGGGCTTGCTGGAAGCCCAGCGGTTCATGCTCCTGACGTACACGTGAAAGTGGCGGAAACCAGCCCGTTGGTATTCGAGTATCAACCGATCGGCCGCGTCCCAGTGGTACACATGTTGACCGGCCACCGGTGGCCGGGGCTCAATATCCCCCCAGGTGCATCCGATGGCCGCGGCCTTGGCCCAGGTCACGCCGGTCTTCGCATAGACCTCTGCTAACCCCGGCACCATGTATTCCACACCCAAGGCGAATCGACGACCTTCCGTTTCGCCTCCCGCCGCCGTGCCAGGTTTTTCAAGCATCGCCCCCCGACGGCATTCTTATCGGACCGCTGAGAAGGCGGATCGGTCGCGGCCTGGCCAATCAATTGACCACCGACAAGCCCAAGCAATAGCACAGCAGTTCTCATGGTTTCTTGGTCCGTTGAGGTCCGGATGCCGCGTATGATCTTTCTGCAAAATGCCTGTCATTTGAGGCTTTCACTTCATCCACCGAGAGGACGCTCGTTCAGCTTGTCTCGCTCTGCCGAAGCAGGGAATCCCGGCATCTTTTCCGCGATTGATTTTATCATCGTTGTCGAAGTCCAGACGGCTTCTACCCGGCTCCTCCTCGAGACGCAGGGGGCGCAATCAGCTTTTTCTCGAAAGTGCCCTCGCTCCCCAAAACTTTTTCGAATCCACCTTCCACCAGCCACTGCCTGGCTTTCTCGTTTCCGCGGAGATAAGCTTCCCAGAAGGCAGTCGTGGCGGCACAGATCAGCCGATGAAACACCTCATCTTTCTCCCGTGCCCGACGAAGAGACAGCAAACCGCCTCTTGTTATTCCCGACGTCCCAAAGAGGGAACGCTCGCGCCCCGAAAAGATCATATGATCACCCCCGGCAAAGATCACCAAATAGCGATCTGCCAGATCACCGGAGAGATCGAACGGGATACGGCGGTCCTCCTTGCGGGTCTCCCCGATCGGGCTGTCGTCCTCCGTACCCGTCATGTAAAAACAGGGGATGGCAATTTTTCGGAAGGCCTTTTCCCGCTGATCTGGTCGCTGCGGCACAGGAGGACTAAGAATCACCGCGGCCTTAATGCGGGGATCGGCCTGAGAGATTTCCCGTCCGCCAGGCAACACAGCAACCTGACCGGCCACGACCAGGGTGGTATGGGCCCCAAAGGAGTGGCCAGACATGCCGATCCGCTCTAAATCCAATCGGCTGTTCAAAGGGCCTGGTTCGCGCTGAAGCTGTTCCATCTGATCGAGCACAAAACGCACGTCGGCGACCCGGTCCAAGGCCGCGCGGGGGTTTCGCGCTGCTTCTCGAAGGGCTTCTATTGGCCGGTCCTTGCCCCGCCAGACGGACTCGTCGCTTCCCGGATGCTGGAGGTGAACCGACACATACCCGTGGCTCGCCCAGTGACGCCCGAGATAGGCGGCAGCCTCGCGACTTCCACCTAAACCATGGGAAAATAAGATGACAGGCATCGGTCCTGATGCCGGTTGGCCATGCTCCGTCGGATAATACACCTTGACCGGGATGGTTCGGTTCCGCTGCCCGTCGTGCCAGTCAGCCAAAAAGCTTTCCACCGCGAATGGCCCGGTGGCCAAGTATCGGGCCAATTCGGGGTCGGTTGCGGCGTCGGCGCCTCTCGACATTTCCGCCTGGGACTCGCCAAAGCTGGCAAGCCCCACCAAGTGGCCGTCGGAAGCTGCAGCCCGTCGAGCCCCGGACATCGCGGCGCACAACATGATGATCGATGAGATGACCACGCCTCTCATGGTGCCTCCCGCGAGGTACGGTCTAGACCCGGCCGGGCATATCCTTGATGTCCTCATTTCTATCAGGAGCATCGGATGCCCGCGCTCGACTCCGATAATTACGCCCCCTGTGCGCATCCTCTCCGTCACCATTGTACACCGATGGGATGGTCATGGTTACAAATAAAAAGAGAAGAATCGCGGCAAGATCTGAATTCGACAGCACAAAAACAAGAGCAATGTGATGACACTTTAAGACCGCCTCCCGCGCCCATCTCATGCGACCATCCCATGTGAGCTCAATGACTATCGTTAACCACAGCAAGGTCTGGCCGCCATCGTTTTAGAGTGGTGATACCTTGGCGGCTGACGCCTGTTTCGCGGATATAAAGCACTTGTAGTGAACGGCAATCTTTGATGTACTCGAGACCTTGATCGGTAATTTTTGTTCGCGATACATCCAAAATTCGCAGTGTGTTACAGCTTACCAGTGCTTTCATGCCATGGTCAGTAATGCGGCTTCCTGGGATAAACAACTCGGAAAGTTCCGGAAGCTGTGCAATAGCATACAGTCCCTTATCTGAAATCTGGCTATTATCCAGACGGAGAACACGCAGACTGGAACAACTTCCCACATATTCGGCCCCAACGTCTGTTACTCTTTCAGCGTCTACTGCCAAGGTTGTGAGCCCCTTTAATTCGGTAAGGTGTTTAAGTCCAATATCACCTACACCGATGTTCCTGCTCACATTAATCTGCACCTCCATTAGATTCGGTAGCGTAGCAAGGGATTGACATACCTCGTCAGCGTGCGAGCCAATATAGAGCTTAACACTGCGCAGCCGCTGCAATGAAGGAAGTACCTCACCGACCAGAAGGCCTGGCATGTCGGTGACAAGCCATAGCGATCGTAGTGCCTTCAGTTCGCTGAGGTACGCGAATGCATGATCCGAAAATTGGCACTCCAGCATCTCTAGGCGTTCAAGTGGGGCATCCGCGATAACGGCCAGAAACCCCGGTTCCATTTGGCAGTTTACAAATGTGGCCTCCTGTAACGCCGTAAATGCCTTGAAGTTCAACTCTTGCGATAAGCGGAATTCTGTGTCGCTCGCCCACAAATACGATAGGGAGGGCATCTGGGCCAAAGCGACCACCCCTGTTTCGTCAATTCTCACCTCCAGCAGAGTAACCGACATAAGGCCAAACAATTGGCCAAGGTACTGCCAGCCGTCCGAGGGCACTGTTACGCGATAAAGTTCGAGTGTACGCAACGACTTCAGTTGCCCCAATGCAACGCAGTCATCCAGGTCCAAGCGAAGGTTTTGAAACGATAGGTCGGTAACTTTTCCAAGCCTCGAGGCTGATCGGAGCTCTGGATTCACGCTGTTGTATACAAGTTGATAAGCTCGGTGCGAAAAGGGTGACCAAGTCCCTTTATCTTCCCAGTGGCTAACGACCTCGACCTGAACCCCCTGCGCCCTTAGAGACCGGCTGATCCATATCTCCGTGACCCACCCCCATCCTCCCAACGCAAGGCACACAATGGCCACAGCCAGTATCACAAGGAGAAGCGAGCCACAAGCCCATCTTATAATCCGCATAGTCATCACTTCACCCTTCCTGCCGAAGAACTATATATCTAAATAGACATTTTACTAGGTAGATCCCGAAGTTCATCTACGCCAGGAAACGTCGTAATTTTCCCTCAGTTCATCGTAGGACAGAACACCCACGCCTGAGACAATAAAGCGATGGTCCACCATTGCGCTTGAAGTTGCGCAAGCACGACGAGCGTGCCCCTC
>NZ_JBAMME010000261.1:0-4520 GCF_039793925.1 Thermogutta sp.
CGGCATCAAAAGACCTCCGCCTTCAGGAAAACGCGTTGCGAAAGTTACAGACCGCATTGAGGCAGCACATCCAAAAATTCCGGCGTCGCACGGGATTCTCGGGACCGATGAGCAGCGCGTACCGTCACTGGCGAAAGGCCCGCGAACTCCGTCAGAAGCACGAGCAAATCACGGCGACGCTTCGGCAGTCGCTCGACGGTTTGCCATACCGCTTCACAACAGCCGACAAACTTGGCGAGCTCTTTGCTGGTCTGGAGTCGCGCTTTGAGGAAGCAATTGGGAAAGTGGAGGAATATAGTGCTCAGGTCGCGTCCTGCCGCCAGATGCTGGAACGACTGACTACGGAGATCGAAGCGCTGGCCCGCGACCGCCGCATCGAGGAAAAACGCCTGGCCTTGGCGACCATCGAATACAAGCTCGGTCCCGTCTTTATTCGCGAACGTTTACCACGGCTGGCGCTCTTTCTTTTCGAAAAAGTTCGCCAGCAGTACGAGCACGAACGACAACCCCGGATCCTTCAGAGGGCCTCCCGATTCCTGGAATCTATGACGGATGGCCGGTACCGCCGCGTGTGGACACCCCTTGCTGAGCGTGTGCTTGTCACAGAAGATCATTCCGGAAAGCTGCGACGCGTGGATGAGCTTTCCCGTGGTACCCGAGAACAGCTTTTCCTCTCCCTGCGACTGGCTCTGGCCAGTGATTGGGCGGCTCGCGGAGTCCAACTGCCGCTCATTCTCGATGATGTGCTGGTGAACTTTGACCAGGACCGTGTTCGAGCAGCCTGTCGGACCCTGGCCGAGCTTGCTGGATCTCGCCAGCAAATTCTCCTGCTAACCTGTCATGAGCATATCACAAACGTCTGCCACGACCTGGGAATCCCGGTGACGAATCTGACGTCGGCCGCAGTTCCCGCCAAGTCTTCCCGCAGACCGCAGCGTTCAGTTGGCCGATCACATTCCACGCCCATGCATGAGGCCGCACAGTCACGGGAGAATGGGGCAAACTCCACACCGACGTCTACCGTCTCCCATGCGGGAGAAACGAGTGATTCCCCCCAGACACCTTCAGTCGGGGAATCACGGCACGAAAACACTCTTCGAGAAGATCCCTCCGCGAAAGCGCAACAAGAAGTCGATGAGGCCGAGGCGCAGAGGCCGCTCGGCTCGGCTTCCGATCCCATGGACGTCGGCGGTAACCCCTGGGCTTTGTCGGCTCCGGATGCCTGGTTTTTTGTGCCCGATCCTTATCCCGATGACGCTACGGATTCAGCCACTCACGACCTGAACACCGGTGAAACGCCTGTTCCCACGGCTAGACGCTCTCGGGTTCGAAAGGCTCGCGCAGCCTGAGATATTTCGAACCCGCTGGCTGGGAGCAATTGGTTGCACCTTCCAGTTTGTCTGATTGCCCATGAAAACCGTTCGACGCCGTTAGTCCCAGTCCATGAATCCCGTCGATGTATCTCGTTCTTACGCCGCCTGTCAACTTGTCCAGCCATTATGTGAGATCGAAAAAGCGGCTGGCCTCATTGAAGCTCACGACGGCCTCCCTGCCCACACGACCCCGCTTGCCTCGGCAGCCTCTGCCCGACCGATTTCCCAACAGGGAACGCCCTGGTCTTCGAGCTGATGGCGAATACTGGTCGCATAATAACTGCTCACGACGAGAATCATTCCCAGACCGAGGTTAAACACGTTTTCCATTTCCTCGTCATCAATATCCCCGAGGCGCTGGACCCAGGAGAAAATGGGGGGCACCGGCCAGGCCGATTTGTCTAGAACAAGCCGGACACCCGCTGGCACAATTCGCGACAGGTTCTCGCGAATGCCGCCACCAGTGATATGGGCGATCCCATGTACCACCATCTTGACCCGGTAATACCGCAACACGGAGCGGATTGGCCGAACATAAATACGCGTCGGCGTGAGCAGGGCTTGTCCCACGGTCATGCCTAATTCCGGAACGGAGTCCTCCACCTTCAGCCCGGCCACCTCGAAGACCACCTTCCGGACAAGGCTGTAGCCGTTGGAATGGAAGCCGGTAGAGGCCAGCCCCAGCACGGTATCACCTGGGGAGATCGCCTGCCCGGTGATGACCGAGCGATTCTCCACTACCCCTACACAGAAGCCAGCCAAATCAAAGTCCCCGGGTTGATAGAGGTCCGGAAGGATTGCCGTCTCTCCCCCGAGGAGTGCACAGTCTGCTTGGCGACACCCCTCGACAATTCCTTCCAGCAGTTTTTCCAAAAGCGGGGGATCATCTTTAGGCATGGCCACATAGTCCAGAAAAAACAGCGGCTCTGCGCCACAGCACAGGGCGTCGTTGACACTCATGGCCACCAGGTCAATGCCCACCGTATTGTAAACGCCCGCCAGCGACGCCACCTTGAGCTTGGTTCCGACTCCGTCCGTGCAGGCGACAAGTACGGGGTCCTGATATCGCCGCGCAAACAGGGGCCAGGGAAAGTCCAGACGGAACAACCCCGCGAAACCATTGGGCAAATCGATGGTCCGCGGTGTCATCGTCCTTCGCAGAAGCTGGGGGATTCGGGCCATGGCCTGGCGGTACAGGTCCAGGTCCACCCCCGCCGATTTGTATGTCACTTTAGCCATTACCACAATCCTGGGTGACGCAACCTGTGTATTGCCTCAAGGAGCGCTGGCGGACCGTGCCGAAAAATAGGGACAGATTCTCCCCTTCTGTTGGTTGAGCCCACAGCACGGCCGCCCACGGCATTGGAATTAAAAGGTAATTTGCAACGGGACCACGGCCGGATATTCGCCCATTGTAAACGGCCCCCTTGCAGGCGACCATATGACGGCTATCACGGCCGACGGGGGCTATTGACTTACCAGTGGCTGGGCCGGTTAAAATAGAGCTAGAACATCCTGGCAAGCCAGGGCGGTCGCGCTGCCTAGAGCTGGACTGCAGAGCGTGGCGAAGTTTATCCGCCCTTGGAACAGGCCGAGCAGTCCAAGACGCGGAGATACTTGATCGCCTGGGCTCCGGCGGCGGTGGCCGTGATCGCTTGGTTGGCAAACGGCCAGGAAAGCGGCATGGGCGATTAGCTCAGTTGGTTAGAGCACCAGCTCGACAAGCTGGGGGTCGCAGGTTCGAGTCCCGCATCGCCCACTTTGCAGGCCCCGGGGCGGTAGCTCAGTTGGGAGAGCGCTAGAATCGCACTCTAGAGGTCGGGGGTTCGAATCCCCTCCGCTCCATTAAGTTATTTTGCAGCCATAAGTTACGACACTCAGTGGGTTGCATAACATCGTAACGGAACTGCTCTTGTGATTGACTTTTCTCTATCTTGCCACTCGTTGCGGGAACCTGCTGAGCCGCTTTTTGTGAAACCCGTGTGCCGGATTCTGCGCCACTGTTCATTTGAACATTAGAACTGCCCGGAGGTGCACCATCCATTGGGGCGCTAGCGGTGTCCGGATGTGGACAGTCCATTGGGATGCTAGCGGTTTTTGGATGCATATTGTGCGAATCGTGCCGGGTCCTGGGAGTCCGCTGGAGGGCAGTCTTATACGCACCATCCGTCGGGTCCACATAGTGTCGCAACGCTATGGAGGGGGTATTCCCCAACCACTTGGTGAACACAGTCAGCGGGCGAATGCCTTACAGGCCACCAGGTGATGATTGCGGGTTTCTGTGCTTACGTCCAGGGAAAGGATGGTATCTGCGGGCGAATATCGTCAAGGGTTTCCACGTTCGTTAGAGAGAATACCTTGCGAATCCTGGAAAGCCTTAACGCGATATGTTTGCCTGTTCTCCCGCGGGCTTCCGGTTCCCGTTGGAAGTCGGCCAGGTGCTTTTCCCACGGTTCGCGAAGAAACTTATCCGTGGGCTGAATCACTCCGCCGGCTAACTGTTCAGCTTCCCGTTCCAATTCCACAGCATAGGCCTGGGTGGCCTTTTTGTCCGTGAAGCCGGAACCTCTTTCACTTGGCCACTGGGAAATCGAAAACGGATGGACCACTTACGGGATTGCTCTTTGACTTTTTTGACTTGCTTCCCGGACTTGATGAGCCGCTTGGCCTTGGCTGCCGTGACCCGTTCCCCTTCGTGGTACTACCGCACGAGAGTCTTTTTGAAGATGAAAGCCATCGCCAGTACCCCTCAATAGAAACCGTACCCCAAAACAAAAAAACGTGGGCGGGAAGCCGGGGGTACAGCGGCTTGTCAGGCGTCCCCTATCCCGCCCACGGGTTCGTCATCATGATCGTGGGGCTCCCCGGGCCCGGGAAGTCAATCCTCGACTAACGTCCCGCATTATCGCTTTTCCTCCGCGTCACAAGAGCCATTGCTCATTTGGCAATCTTGCTGCCGGCGCGTGTTTTCAACCCCTCCGGATAAAGCGCCGCGTCCCTCGCGAAACGCTCCGCAGCCTTGGGCCAGTCCACTAGCTCAATCTTGAGTAACCGGCAGGCCTCCAGAAGTAACGCCACCGCCGCGTCATGGAATGTATCGTGCAGCTCGAAGAGGGACGGAAAGTCCACACTCTGCGCCGGCACTGA
>NZ_JBAMME010000262.1:0-4501 GCF_039793925.1 Thermogutta sp.
GGTGCTTTGGCGTTGGAGACGGCCAAGCTCAATTATCAGCTCGCAGCACTGTTTTTGCCCATTGTTCTGGCCGGCGTTGGCATTGCTCTTTCAGTGGTGGGGATCTACGCAGTTCGATCGGAAGAAGATGCCAGCCAGAAGACGCTGTTGAAGGCCCTGGGACGCGGGATCAACCTGTCCACCGCGCTTATTGCGGTGGCCACCTTCGTGTTCACGTACTTGCTCCTACCCGACTTCTGGACAGTGTCCCTGAGCGTCATCGTCGGTTTGGTGGCGGGCTGGCTCATCGGAAAATGGACCGAGTACTCCACCAGTGACGAATACCAACCCACCAAATTCATTGCCAGCCAGGCGCAGACTGGTCCGGCCACCGTTATCATCGCCGGCTTTGCCGAAGGGATGAAAAGCACATGGTTTCCGGTGATCGTGGTGGGCGTCGCCACCATCCTGGCCTTCGGCTTTGCCGCTCAGTTCCACTTCAATGATCTGAGCTGGTTCGCTATGGGGCTTTACGGCGTAGGTATCGCGGCGGTCGGGATGCTCAGCACCTTGGGCATCACTCTGGCGACCGACGCTTATGGTCCCATCGCCGACAACTCCGGCGGTAATGCCGAGATGTCGCACCTGGAGCCGGAGGTCCGTCAGCGTACGGACGCCCTGGACAGCCTCGGAAATACCACCGCGGCGACCGGTAAAGGCTTTGCCATTGGTTCCGCTGCGCTGACAGCCCTCGCCCTTTTGGCGGCCTATGTGGAAGAGGTTCGGGTGGGCTTCGATCGCTGGGCGCACTCGGCCCTCGTTCGGGCTGAACCGGGGTTATATAAATTATCTGATAAGTTCGTTGCGGAGGTCACAAACCAAAAAGACCGCAGCGGCAAGAACATTATCTACGGCTATCTGGCCTTCGGCAATGACATCATTGACCCGGCCGTCGCCGAAGATTGGTCCAAGCTGGATGCTTCCAAAGGTCCCCAGAAGGTACCCGACGGCATCCTGGAAAAGTTCACGGACCAAGTCAAAGGCATCCCGCGTGAACGGCTGCAGTTCGCCAAGACGAAGGCCCCGCTGATCCGGATCGACAGGGCCACAATGCCAGACTTTGCCAATTACTATGAAGCCCACCTGATGAATCCCAAGGTCCTCGTGGGCGTACTTATCGGCGCGATGCTGCCCTTCCTGTTCTGCTCTCTCACAATGAAGGCTGTGGGTCGGGCGGCTTACCGCATGGTGGAAGAGGTCCGACGCCAGTTCCGTGAAAAACCCGGTATCATGGAAGGCACCGAAAAGCCGGACTATGCCACGCCGGTGAGGATCAGTACCCAGGCCGCCCAGAAGGAAATGATCCTGCCCTCGCTGCTCGGTTTGGTTACCCCGGTGCTCGTGGCGCTGATTCTGGGCGTGACGGGCGTTCTCGGCCTGCTCATGGGGGCGCTGGCCTCCGGGTTCTGCATCGCCGTCTTCATGGCGAATGCCGGTGGTGCCTGGGATAACGCCAAGAAGCATATCGAACGCGGGGCGTACGGCGGCAAGGGCACCGATGCCCATAAAGCGGCCGTCGTGGGCGATACCGTTGGCGACCCGTTCAAGGACACCAGCGGTCCCAGTCTCAATATCCTCATTAAACTGATGAGCATGGTGAGCGTGGTCGTGGCGGGACTGGCTGTGCGCTACAGTCTCGCAGCCCTCGGTTGGTTCTGATATTTTGAGTTGCTCCCCAGATGGGAGCGAAGCCTTTGAACAACTGCGTCGAGGCGGCATTTCGAGCCGCCTCGACTTTTTCGATGCGCTATTCTTTCGCGAGTCGCTGAAGCTGCTCTACTCTTTCGGCCAGATCAAGAATAAGCGGATTTTGACTCGCCCGACGTAGCACAGACACAATTTCTCGGTAATACCACAGAGTTCCCTCGCGCCCGCCGCGAAAGTGCTGCCAGATTTCTGACCCGTACTGACGAAGGACCACCAGGAGGTTGTTGACGTTGTCCCACTTATCCGCGGCGACCACGAGCCGCACCGCCGAGTTGGCCTCGGCCAATCGCCGCAAGAAACGTTCTTTCCGTTCTCGCCAGGGGGGTTTGGGAAATTCGGTGGTGTCACTGCATTCCCGGACAATTCCCAAGACCCGCGGACCGAATCGCTGTTCAATCTCTTCCGCCAAACCGGGTCGGTTTTGATCTTCCAGTGAGTCATGCAGCAGCCCTGCGATGGCCTCGTCTTCGGTTCCCCCGTACTCCAGCACCAGTCCGCACACCCGCAGAAGATGGCCGACATAAGGAGTTTCTGTCACATTTCTGACCTGATGCCGGTGCACACTCACGGCAAATCGTAACGCTTCGTCGAAACGAGGAGTGAGTTCCAGCATCGCGCTTGAGTCTCCCGCTTACACAGGATGACGAGTGCCAAATGGAAAATATTTCTGGTGGACGCACGTGTGGCCAATTTTGGGCCCCAAGGTCATTTACGGAGCACCGCCTTCATACACGCTGAACTCTGCCCAAACCGGCAGGTGCTGCGCCACCTGTTGTGCTTGGGCGGCGGTCAAGCGGTATTGCCGCATCAGATCAACGATACCAAATCGCCCCGTATATTCGACGGTAGCTCTTCCGTCGAAGGCGATATTCGTACTGCTTTCGGTACCCGAAATGTTCGTCGGAAAGCCCGGATTGACGCAGACCACATCGGGGCTACGCAAGGCGACTTTCAGTTCTCGGTCCCCACATGCGAAAAAGCCGGCCAGGAGCACGTCATCTTCCCCACGTCCGTCATCCCGTACCGCCCGAAAGACATCATCCAGCAGTGACATTTCCTCCTCCACCGCAAAGGGATCCACGTGGACGCTCACCAGGGAGAAGGTGAACGCCTGTTCTGGTGGCACCCCCCTTGCCCGAAAGGCGGCCGTCAAGGGGACGCGTCGAAACCGCGGTCCCAGCGACTCGATCATGCGAACTGTGCTGCGATCCACTTCCACTGCCCGCATGTCAAAAATGATAACACTTCCTCTCGGCATTCCCAAACGAACAGGCTCCGGTACCGTCACATAACTGTAATACTGGTCTCCCTCTCGTACAGTATCGATAAGCGCAGCAACCACCGCCCGCTCGCGAAGGTCCACCCCCTGAAGAACGGTCATGTCGAATTGTCGAACAACCCCGGCGATCGCCCGCAGGACGCCGGATTCTGACGCTTTGACCATGTCCAGCGGGGTCACGTCCCACACGGCGATGCGAACCGTCTTCTGCACTTTGGCCGGGGGCAGCTCGGGGACCATGGGATTGGAGGACACTTCCTCTTTCTTTTGCCCGGTTGGCCAGCCAGTTGGCAAACGAAATTGTTGGAGCCGCGGAATGAGCAACCAGGCCGCGGCAATCCCTCCGATTAGTAAGACCAACGAGTACAATCTCGGCATCGGTGTGTCCGAGGACCTCGCCCGAAAATATTCCTACTTTTGTGGTCCGCCAAACGCTACAGGCATCCGAGCCCGGGCAGGAATAGGTAACAAAAAATGCCAGCGCATAATATGCCCGGACCCCTTGGGCATGCATCGGTCGAATGTGGATCGGCTCTGTAAAAAACAGCTGTCGCCGGCAGTTCCCGCACGATCGCGCCGAGCCATCAAGAGTGCAAACTTTCACTTCAGGCGATTGCGACAACTTTGGCGGAAAGAGAGAAATTTGCCTCTGAAAGAGCGCTTCCGTTGCCGGGCAGCCATCCCCGCCGGTATCGCTCCTGGAATCCGATCACCGGGATTCCCGGCTCTTGCCCCAGTCCTTCGCTCCTCCGCCGGATTTAGGATTTCCGTAAACCCCCAGCGGGGGACATTTCTATTCGTGAGAATGAGGGGAGATTTCCATTCATGGCTAGCATCGGTTGGAAGAGGTGGGGTTGTCGAATGACAGACGCCTCGATAGACTAAAATGAGGTAGCCGATGAGGCTGCCGCGGATTCCTTCTGGAATACCGCAAGTTGGGGGATTAGCTCAGTTGGGAGAGCGCTTGAATGGCATTCAAGAGGTCAGGGGTTCGAATCCCCTATCCTCCATCTGGCAGGTGCCCGGTTCCGCGAGGGCCGGGGGGCTTCCGTGCCGGACCGCCTATCACCACCTGCCAGTTTGTGTTGAAAAACGCTAGTCGTCCGTCTAGAATAAGGGCATGAGTACGATGCTTGAAAGCAAGGAACGATACTACTCTGTCCGAGAGCTGGCTAGGCGGCTCGGCGTGAGCAAATGTCGTGTTCATCAGATCATTCGCGATCGCAATGTGCGTACTGAACGGATCGCCAACATTTTGGTGATTCCAGAAAGCGAAGTGCAGCGATTGGAGCGAGAGGAAAGGCGACCAGGCCGACCTAAGTCACGGTGCTAATTGTAGTTGCGACAAATTCCGGCGCGAGCCGGATTTTCCTGTTGACAAACCCTAGACGATCGGATATATTAACAGCGTGATAAACGTCCGGCACCTTCTTAGCCGCCTCTCGCGGCGACTGAGCGGGTGCCCAATACGAAGAA
>NZ_JBAMME010000263.1:0-31463 GCF_039793925.1 Thermogutta sp.
GAAAAATCGTCCCTCTGAAAGCGTAAGGCACTTGAGAATGGACGCACAAATGGCTGCGGTAAAAGCGTGGTCCCAGAGGGACCACCACAATCCATTCCCGCCCGCATTGAATCGCTGTCCCCGGAAATGCTACTTGCTTGTGTGACGGCTCGCAACCGGGCCGTCCCTTTCACACACGGAGCACCACGCTTGTCGCGCCCGATGACATTCACGCAGGCGCTTGCCGAGCTCCGCACTCTTTTTCTTTTCCCGCTAGAAGAAAACTGCGGTTCCCTGCAACTTGCCTTTGAAACAATTGTTTAATACAATCGTTTGACGAGGATCGGGGAATCAAATATGGCCAGATTACGGGTATTGCCTCGTCTGGGTTGGCTGACAGGGACCGGTGAGAGAAAGGAGTGATTTGTCGAGGATGTCGCAGTTCCCGGAAGACACAAAAAGCCGACTCCTGACGGCAGCCGGTGAGTTGTTCGCCGAACTTGGCTACGAGGGAGCCACGGCGCGGCAGATTTGTGAACGCGCGGGCGTCAATATCGCGGCCATAAACTACCATTTCAAGTCCAAAGAGCATCTCTACGTGGAGGCTGTGAAGGCGGCAGCACCACTATTTCGTCCGGAAGAGGCTGATCTTGAACTCCGTCTGGCGGAAGTTAAGAAATCCGGGGACCGAGCGCAGGCCGTGCAATTGCTTGCTGATTACATCCGTCTGATGACTCGCCACATGATCGCCGAGGTGGTCCCCGAGTGGAAAGTTAAACTCATGATGCGGGAAATGCTTGAGCCACATGAGGCCTGCTGCGAGTTTTTCCGCCAGCACATCCAGCGTAACTTTGCAATTCTTTTGGGAATACTGGAGGTACTACTCCCTGAAGAAATGCCGCTCGAGCGCAAAATTCAAACAGGGCTGAGCATCGTCGCGCAGTGTGTGCATTACCGGATGGCACACGATACGCTGGACTTTCTCGTGCCTCCGGAGTTGAGGGACAAATTCACGGCTGAAGATGTTGCTCGGCACATCATTGAATTCACGTTGTCGGCCCTGGGGTTAGCCTCGCCTTATGTTACCCAGTGGACGGAGGAGGCCGATTCCCTGGCGAAGGCCGGGAGTTGACGGGGCCGAGAGAGGTTTCCATGGATCTTTGTCCTTCACAACGTCCGATGCGAATGTGTATGGCGCAACAAAGGGGTGCTGCGGCGAAAAAGTTTGAAATTGGGGTACACGTATGATTTAGCGGTTAAAATTCCGCGTTAATACCGTCTGTGTCAAAGGGACTGGTTCATCATGTTAGGGCCAGCGCGAGCGTCGCATTCGTTAACGTTGCTGGAAACGATTATCAACATCGTGGTACCGCCCGTCGTTGTGGCGCTTGGTGTGGTGGGTTTTTTTGTTTTGAAGGCGCTCAGTAAACCCGTTCCCCGAGAGGTGCCCGAGCAACCTCTGCCAGTGGTGCAGACGGCGCAGGTGGTGAAGCATTCTGGCGGGCTGGAATTGGCCACGGATGGGCTTGTCGTTCCCTATCGAGAAATCCAATTGGCGGTCGAGGTGGATGGACGTGTCATAGAGAAAACACCCCAGTGCGAAGCGGGAACATTTGTTACCAAGGGGACTCTCCTTCTGCGCATTGACAAGACGGACTACGAAATTGAGGTCAATCGCTTACGCGAACAGTTGCGGCAGGCAGAAGCCGCGTTGGCAGAATGGGCGGTTGATATTCAAAACACGCAAAAGCTCCTCGAAATTGCTCAGCAACAACTGGAGATAGCCAAGCGCGACTATCAGCGTGCGGAGCGCCTGTTCGGCAATAACGCAATCCCGCAGGCAGAATTTGATAACGCGAAAAAGTCCCTCCTTTTGGCGGAGCAGGAGGTGGTCAATTTGGAAAACCAGCTCCGCACAAAGCAGGCATCGAAAGATCGACTGGAAGCCGTGCGGGATCAAGCCGCCGTCCAGCTCCAGAAGGCCGAAGTTGACCTGGCCCGCACAGAGATTCGCGCACCTTCCGATGGCGTGGTGGTGAACGACTTGGTGGAAGAAAATACATATGTGCGAAAAGGGACGACCGTCCTGGTGTTCGAAGACACATCCCGTGCACAGGTCAATTGCCAGTTGACCATGCGTCAAGTAGCGTGGCTGTGGGCCATGTTGGAGGGATCTTCGGTGGATGCAAAGTTGGCCACGGGAGAAGCCTACAAAGTTCCCAAGCTTCCCGTGACGGTGGAGTACGAACTGGACGGACGGGTTTTTTATTGGGATGGCACGCTGGATGGCTATGAAGGTTTGGGCGTGGACGATCGCACACGTATGGTCCCGTGCCGGATTCTGGTGCCCAATCCCACAGCGGTCAAATCGAAAGCGGCCAACAGTGCTGGTGCTCAGGCAACATCGCCCATGCGGCAGCCTCCCGCACTGGTTCGTGGGATGTACGTTTCCGTGCGGATTCATGTCAATCCGAAGATGGCCGTGCTTCGTGTTCCCGAGCGGGCGATTCAGCCAGGGAATGTGGTGGGACGGGTTCGGGATGGAAAGCTCCGGATGGTCCCGGTGGAATTCGCTCAGGTGGTACCGGAAGGGGCTCTGGTCATTGCCCCTCCCGAATTGCTTCGGGAAGGTGATAGCGTCGCTGTGTCTCCCACCCCCTTCGTGGAGAATAATCCCTTAGCCTTCTCCGAGGAAGGGCTTCCTGTCGAGGTGCAGTCAGTCCTATGAAATCCGTTCTTCGCTGGTCGATTCGAAATACCCCCGCGATGAACACGCTGCTTATTGGCATCGTGGTCGTGGGGTTGCTGAGTTTATCGCGGATGCGCCGGGAAGTGTTTCCCGAGTTCAACCTCGACATGATCCTCATCACAGTGCCTTATCCGGGGGCCAGCCCCACTGAAGTGGAGGAGGGGATCTGTCAGAAAATCGAGGAAGCGGTGCACTCTGTCGCGGGGATCAAGAAAGTGTACGGAGTGGCACGTGAGGGCGCCGGATCAGTGATCCTGGAGCTGCAAAGTAATGTCGCCGATCCCCAGCGCGTCCTCGACGAAGTCCGCTCGGAGGTGGACCGTATTCCCAGCCTTCCAGAGCTGGCCGAAAAACCCGAGGTGCGTCTTATCACGTTGCGCCGGGCAGCTATCACGGTAGGAGTGATAGGGCCGGACTCTGATGACCCGCGTGCCGAGCGGGCCCTCCGGGAAGTGGCGGAAAAAGTTCGCGACGAACTGGTCGCACTTCCCCACGTCAATCAGGCAGACCTGATGGGGGTTCGCGCCTATGAAATTTCTGTGGAAATCCCAGAACATATCCTTCGCAAATACGGACTAACCCTCCAGCAGGTAGCCCAGATTATCCGCCGTGAGAACATTGAGGTTCCCGGCGGGACTCTTCGATCTCACGCTCAGGAAGTTCTTCTGCGCGGAAAAAACAAGGGGTTGACAGGCAAGGAGATCGCCGACATCCCGCTCATCACGTCGGCAGATGGGACCATCCTTCGGCTGGGCGATGTGGCCACTGTTCGCGACGCCTTCGCGGACACAACTGCCTTCAGTCGGATCAACGGGCATCCGGGGATGGCCATCGTGGTCAGCAGTACGTCTGACGAGGACATCATCAAGACGACGCACGATGTCCATGAATATGTGGCGAGAAAGAAGTTACCGCCGGGATATGAATTGGTGACCTGGGGCGATTTTTCGACCTATGTGCGGGATCGCCTCAATTTGCTGGCCCGCAACGGGCTGCAGGGACTCATCATCGTCTTCGTACTCCTCGCCATCTTCCTGGAGATTCATCTGGCTTTTTGGGTCGCCCTGGGCATCCCTATTGCGATGCTGGGCACCGCGATCATCATGCAATGGAGCGACCAGACGCTCAACATGATGTCCATGTTTGCCTTTCTGATGGCTCTGGGCATGCTCGTCGATGACGGCATCGTCATTGGTGAAAACGTTTACGTGCACCGACAGATGGGCAAGAGCTACATCCAAGCAGCAATTGACGGCACGGCCGAGGTGATTCCTTCCGTCACCACATCGGTTTTGACCACCGTGATCGCCTTTGCGCCTTTGTTTTTTGTCCCAGGTATTATGGGTAAGTTCATTTGGCTGTTGCCTTTTGGTGTGATCACGATGCTCCTGGTCTCCCTCGCGGAAGCGATTTTCATCTTGCCCTGCCACCTCGCCCATGATCCGCGTCATCGTCGGGAACGTGAGCGCCGCCTGATGGAGTTGGAGGACTCCCAGGAATTAGGGAAGGGTGAAGGCGATGTCCCGGCGATACGGGGGCGGCGGCGTCAGTGGCTGGTGCTCCTTTGGCGGATCGCCAGTGTGGTTGTGATGGCGGCCGTTTTAATGTTTCTCGCCAGTGGCACCGTGCCCAGCGAGACCGCCTGGATTGTCTGGACCGCCGTGGTGCTGGCCGTCGGACTTCCCATTCTCGGGTTGTATCTGCCGGCGATTGAAAGATTCACTAACGCTGTTAACTTTTATGCGGATTCGGTATTGCAGAAGTTTATCGACCGGGTTTACACGCCGGTCCTCAAAGTGGCTCTTCACTTCGCTCCGGTCAGTTTCAGTGTTGGCCTGGCAGGGCTGATTACGGCTTTGGGACTTGTGGCCTCGGGGTTGGTTCCCTTCATTCCTTTTCCCAAGTTGGATTCGGAATTCTTGGAAGCGCAGGTTTACTATCCCGCGGGTACGCCTGAGGAGGTGACAAAGCAGGCCACGGCCGCGATGGAAGAGGCAATCCGGGAGATCGACCGGGAGTGGCGTGAAAAGGGCATTCCGCTTGTCAAGACGATTTATCGCGTGGTTGGGGAAACTTCGGCGGGAGCTCTTCAGATAGGGAACGAACTTCCCACAGGTAGCCATTCCGGGAAGTTAGAAGTGGAGCTCGTCAGCGCTGAAGAGAGACCTATTACAAGTGAAGTGATCATAAAGCTATGGAGAGAGAGAGCGATGAAACTGGGGCGGAATTTCCCCGGGGCGGAAAGTGTTACGTTCCAAAGCCAATCGCGGGGACCCGGGGGTACGCCCATTGAGTTCCGACTTGTTGCACCCGTGCACAAAATGCAGGAACTGGAAGAAGTAGTGGAGAAATGCAAGGCCTACCTCGCTCAAGTTCCCGGTGTGTTTGATATCCAGGACGATGCGCGGGTGGGCAAGTGGGAGTTCCAGATTAAGACCAACGATAAGGCCAAGGCATTAGGGGTGACCCTGGCCGATCTGGCAGGTACAGTCCGCGCCGCCTATTACGGGGAGGAGGCCATGCGGCTCCAGCGCGGCCGTCACGAGGTCAAAGTAATGGTCAGGTATCCGGAGGAGGAGCGCCGTTCCCTCGCCCATTTTGAGGATATTCGCATCCGCACGGGGAATGTGGAACGCCCCATCACAGAACTGGCTCAAATTACAATCGAACGGGGATATTCGCAAATCAACCGGCTCGACCAGCTTCGGGCCATCGCCATCACGGCCGACGTGGACGAGGCCGTGGTCAACTCGCAGAAGATCGTGGAGGAGCTGAAGTCAAAGGTCATCCCGCAGTTGCTTGCGGACCCCCGTTATTCAGAAATTCAGGTCCGCTGGGAGGGAACCCAGGAGCAGACGAACGAATCCATCCAGGCCATGATTTGGGGATTGCTGGTGGCTCTGGTCGCCATGTTCGCGCTGCTCACGCTGGAATTCCGTTCCTACTTCCAGCCGATCATCATTATGCTCATCATTCCGTTCGGACTGGTGGGGGCCATCGTCGGACATGTAATCATGGGAATGCCTTTGACACTGATGAGTATCTTTGGGATGGTGGCCCTGACGGGCGTGGTCGTCAATGACTCTATCGTGCTGGTGGACTTCATCAACATGCGGGTGGAAAACGGCATGTCGGTCAAAGAAGCCATTGTCGATGCGGGACGACGGCGTTTTCGACCGATTATGCTGACCTCGATAACCACTATTGGAGGGCTGGCCCCCCTGGTTTTTGAACGTTCTGTCCAGGCCCAATTTCTCATCCCTATGGCGGTGACGATTTGTTTTGGCCTTATGTTCACCACCGTGCTTGCGCTGCTTTTGGTCCCTGTAGTCTATCTGCTCTATAGCTGGGTCATGCCGGTCAGGGTGGCAGAGGAACTTGTGGAAGAGGGCATTCCCGGCGGTGCGGACAGAGATAGAACCGTTCAGCGGGAACCAGAACGTGAACGTGCAGCGATTGTCGAGTCGGCCTTTTCAATTGAGGAACCTGCAGAAACCTCCGAGCCTTTCAACGTGCCGCGAAGTTTTTGACGGGTTGATCCTCTGGTGTGATGTAGCCGGTTATCAGGACCCACCGTCTAAACCTCCTGGGGCCCTGATGAGGGAATGCTCGTATGCCGGGAGCTGACAAAACCCGGCAAGCAGACCCGAATTGAGGGTTTCAGATATGGGTCCGGCCCCGCAGTCCAGTTCACTCTCACTTATCCGCTGTATCTGGTAGAATGACGCGAACGGTGGAGGGACACTATCTTTGCAGACCGACACATAGTTGGAGAGGGAGTTTGCGATGAATCTGCGAGAGGAACGCTATGCCCGCTTCGCGCTGGTTCGCGAGATGATGGAAACACCCGAGATTCTCGCCCGTTTCGATCCTGCGGTGGCCGACGAAGCCTGCCGGATTGTGGAACAGACGAAACGGCTGTTTCTGACGGGTGAGGGGTCCAGCAGGATTTTCCCAGCGAAGAATCTGATCTATGAGAACCTGCGACGCGGCGGCGTGTGGACCATCGCAACCGACGGGGCACGTCAGGCCCATGAATACCGCCTTCGGGACTTCACGGTTTTCGCAGCCAGTAACAGCGGTAAAACCAAGGAAGTCATTTCCTTGTTCATGAAGCTGGCTGAGGAAAACCATCCGCGTCGCCTCGGACTAACAGCCAACAGGGGCGTGAAACTTGAGGAAGTCAGTACGCAGTGTTACCACCTGACGTGTGGACCGGAAAATGCTGTGGCGGCTACAAAAAGTGTTGTGGAACAGGCTTTGTTCTATCGGGCGATTCTTGCTCAGGCAGAGGGGGACGACCTGCTGCGTGTTTCGCGGAGTGAAGCGGCAGAAGCCGCCCGCCAGGTTCTGGAAATGCCCATTGATCCCGAACTGATTCAAAAACTGGTGGCGGCACCGCTCATTTATTTTGCCGGGCGGAATAACGGTGTGGCTGAGGAGCTGACGCTCAAAACCAACGAAATCACACGCAAAAAAAGCGATTTCCTGGAAGGGACTTACGCCGTCCACGGCATCGAAGAGGTGATGGATGCCAATGAAGTGATGGTGGTGATCGAGCCTTTCCCGGCTGAAATGGAAAAGTTCCAACAGGTGCTCGCGGAAAAAGTGGGCTTGACGATCATCGCCATTTCGGCCGAACCAACGATTTTTCCCACTATTCGAATTCCCACCGTGCCCGGTTATGAAACGGTCCTCCAGCTTTTGGCGGGCTGGAATTTGCTTGTTGAAGTGGGAGTCGCGATGGGAATCGACCTCGATAAACCGGTGCGGGCCCGTAAAATTGGGAACGAGTTTCAACCTGGTTGAAGTTGATTGTTAGGTACGAAGGTGAACTCCATTCCGTCGCTGCTTGCACGCTATGGCAGAGGCAGTTCGCAAAATCAACGACTACGGACCATTCGCGTTGGTTTTCCACAAGCTGCAAAGCTGCTTTGTTTAGATGGTGTGTTGAGATAGTTGGTCAATCATTTAGGTGATCATTGGCCGATAGTTTGCTGCTTAGAGAACGAAGGATGCTCACCTATCATGGCGCAGGGGATAGTTTATAAGCGGCGAGTCGGTGATCGAAAAATCGTTTCCTCCGATGTGCGGGAGATTTTCGACGATTGGCAGGACCAGCAGGAGAGGTGGATGTTCGTCTCGCCGCACGATGACGACGTCGTTATCGGTGCGGGACTGACCGTGCAGACAGGACTTGCCGAAGGGGCCGAGGTTCACGTGGTGATCACTACGGATGGTCGGATGGGATACTGCCGCTTGCCGCAGCGGAGGACGATTATCCGTATTCGTGCGGACGAAGCCCAGGAGGCATATCGGACATTGGGACTCCCTCCGGAAAGAATTCGCGCTCTGGGGTTTCCGGACTGTAATCTCAATGCCTACCGTGGGCGGCATTTCACGACGATCGGTGATCCCACGGAAATTGAAGGCGCCAGCGGCCTGCAGAATGCCTTCCCCTACGTCCTGCGGCAGGTACGGCCCACACGAGTGTTTCTTCCCACGCCCACTGATCTTCATCCCGATCATAAAATCGTCTATGAGGAGATGCTGATCAGTCTCTTTCATGCGCAGGGCAGTATTTGGCCGGAACTCGGACCGCCGATTCAAAAGGTTCCAGTCGTCTATGAGTACGCCACTTATTGCGATTTTCCGGAACCCCCGCAAATTCAGCTTGTGGTGCCCGGTGAATTTCACGAGCGGAAGCTAAACGCTATCCGTTGCTTTGCCAGTCAAGAGCAGATCGAGGTCCTTGTCGAAGTCCAGCGCCGCACCGGTCCGATTGAATATCTTCGCCAGGTGGCTTTTAACTTCTATTCTCCGGAAAAATATTCACATCTTTTTGAATAAACGGAATCGCCCTGCTTTAACATAGATCACTCCGGTCTCCAATGACTGAAAACCCCTTTGGGTGATTGTCCGCGCGGCTGAAGGGACCTTTTCTCAAAGAATTTCTTCTCGGGATCACGCCTTCCGAATTTTTTCTCGTCCGCACTTGACGTTTTTCGTGGCGTTCCGCGTATCGACGATTAAAGGAGCATGTCGAACAATAAAGTCGTAGTCATAGCAAGAGTGGTCCGTGGCAATGAGCACGCAATCTTGGGAGGCCAAAAACTCTGGAGTCAGTTCGGAACTGGTCATTTCCGGAACGCGGAAGTGACGCATCTTGGGAAGCTTGGGAATGAACGGATCGTTGTACGTCACGATCGCGCCGCCGTCCAGCAGCATTTCCATCAATGCAAAGGACGGGCTCTCTCGGGGATCATCGACATCCTTTTTGTAGGCCATGCCCAGGATACACACCTTGCTTCCTTTCAGCGGTTTCCCATGTTCGTTCAATGCCTTAATGACCTGATGAATTACATATTCGGGCATAGAAGTATTGATCTCGCCGGCCAATTCTATAAAACGGGTGGTCATGCCGTGCCGTCGGGCGAGCCAACTGAGATAGAAGGGATCGATCGGGATGCAGTGTCCACCCAGACCAGGACCGGGATAAAATGCCTGGAACCCGAACGGCTTTGTTTTGGCTGCTTCAATCACCTCCCAAATATCAATCCCCAGTCGCTGGAAGAGCACTTTCAATTCATTGACCATGGCGATATTCACCGCCCGATAGGTGTTTTCCAGAATTTTGCAGGCTTCTGCGACTTCAGCGCACGAGACCGGGATGACCTGCACCACCGCATGGCTGTAGAGGGCGGCCGCCAGCTCGGTGCTTTTGGGTTCGATACCCCCAACCACCTTGGGGATCCGCTCTGCGGAATAGTTGGGATTCCCCGGATCCTCGCGTTCGGGACTGAACGCGAGGTAAAAGTCTTGGCCAACTTTCAGCCCTGTTGCCTCGAGCACCGGCAGCATCACTTGCCGTGTGGTGCCGGGGTACGTGGTGCTTTCCAGAACCACAAGCTGGTCCCGCCGAAGTACTTTGGCGATCGCTTGGGTGGTTCCCTCAATGTACTGGAGATCCGGGTCCCGGCTTTCATTGAGTGGGGTGGGAACACAAATGAGAATGGCGTCGGGCTCGTTGAGCCGGGACATATCGGCGGTCGCTTCGAATCGCCCAGTGCTGATCCATTCCTGGATCCACTGTGAAGGAATATGCCCGATGTAACTTTGGCCCTTATTCAGCTTGTGCACTTTGGTCTCATCGATATCGAACCCAATTGTGGAGAATCCCGCCCGAATGAACGCGCGAAGCAAAGGCAATCCTACATAACCCAGGCCAATAACGCCCACTTTGGCCTTTTTCTCATTGATTCTTTGCAGGACCTCTTCGTACGTCATAACTTTGTGTCTCCCATGCGTCTGAGCTGCACACCGGTTGAGTTACCGACAGTTTGAATCAGGCACGACCAGCGTGATTGACCACAACCCCGCGTATGAGGGGTGACCGGTGGCCAGGAAATGGTTCCTGATAAGCTAATGTAGCATATTCCGTCGGAGGCGTACCGCGTCAGCCAAAACGCGGTGCCGCACAACCGGCTTGGGATGCCGGTCACAAGGGTGTTGTCGGGCTTCAAAAACCTTGGCCTTTCTGAGCATTACGGAGCGGCAGGCACTACTCCATCGACGATCACAGTTCGTGTCCCCCGCCTGTCCTTTCCCTGGCGGGATATGAGGATTTTCCCCTCTGTATGCAACTCGCCGAATTGCAGGGACTGCGCCTCGTCTCTGGGTAGGAGCAGCGTGGCCGTTTCGCCGGGCCAGTTGAGAACGAGCACGTATCCCCCATCGTGTTGCTTCATCATGACTTGGGGGGACTGCTCGTTGCCTATGCGGTGCGGATGATAAACAGTAAGGAATTCAATCTGCGATGATTTTTCCGAAGTTTCGGCCGTCAGATGCCATTCCCTCACGGTAATTCTCGGCCGGGGATTGGGATCATATGCGTTCGTCTGTGTGAAAGTGAGCTTTTCCGGGCTCAGGAACTGGACGGGACATTCGACATCACCCACTCGGGCAACAACGCGGTTGCCGTCAACGTGCATCTTCTCCGGGCTGTGGAGCCAGTATTGATATTTCACCGGACGCGTGGCGACTAGCCGATCGTAAATGACGATCCATTCCGGCTTGAGGAACATGATCGTCCGGGTAAATCTTTTGAGGAGAGGTTGTCCCTGGCCCTGGGCATCGCCGGGATCACGGTAGCAGGAGCCTGCTTCGCCTTCCACGACGTCAATTTCCGGAGAGGTGTAAAACGCCGTGATTTGTCCACGTGTCTCGGCCGAGTGGGGAACCTGGCCAATCCCATCCACCGTAATACTATTGACCGATCGCGTGCTCCACATCCAGCGAACGTGGTGGGCACTCCCATACAGATCCCGACGTCCGCTGGAAACAAAAAGGCGAGCATTGTACGCCGTGAGGAGGAAGGAGTTGTTGGCGTCGTACCCATGCGACTGCGTGCCGAAGGGACTCGATTTGAAGAGAATCTGAACATTGTCGCGGGCATCAAGGAGGGTGGTGTTCAGGGCGGCTTGGCCCGTCCCGCGAAATACTCGCGAAGTGGGCAGGTCATCCGGCGGCTGGGATGGAACTTTGGGAAGTGTTCCCCGGACGAACTCCCAGAACTCCCTAGGTTGCGGCGGTCCGCCCATGCTTTCCACATACCACATCCAGTGGGGATTGCGGGCCTGAACCGCAAAAATGGACATGAGAGGTACGTTACTTCGCGCTTCCCGAGTGCAGGCCAAATCGCCGAAACCGCCCGTCACGGCGTGGGGAGGCATTAGATACATCGCATAGTAGCCCGCTTTAGAAAAGTACGGCTTCTGGAAGGCGTTGATTCCGAACATCGCTCGCATGATGTCTGCCCACCACGTGAAGCGTTCCATGTAACTCGCCCAGTAGCTGGAACCCTCATGCCATCCACTGTCGTCATCGCACCAGACCGGATAAGTGTTGAAAAACACATTGAGGGCGAACCACGTCCAGTCATCTGCTTCAGGAATTTCGCCGTGAAAAGTGATTCCCACCTCGCCCAGAAAATGCCAGGCTCGATTGGCATGGCTGTTATACGGTCGCCAGAAATGCTGTGGGCAGAGCGTACGGTACATTTCCGCTCCCCGAATCCGCATGACCTCGCGGCATTTTTGGCGCTCTTCTTCGGAGAGTAGGTCATACACAAACGTGTAGGTGCGTGAGAAATAGTAGGCGTAGGGCATTCCCGCCTCGTCGTTGTAGCGAAAACCCGTCGAGCCGACGGGGTCCCATTTCGCGCAGTCCAGAAGAATTCTTTTGGCGAGTTCTCCGTAAGGCCTATGACCGCCTACGCGATAAACGAATCCCAAAAGTGCCGATGTTCCGAGGGCGCGAATGGTGTATTCGCGGTTTCCCCACCAGATTTTTGCCCATTCGTCGCTCTTTCTTTCCACGGTGGAGGGATACTTCGGTGGTTCCTCAGTAGGCGGGGGATTGCGGAGGGCACCTTCGCACCGCGCGACCAGCCGCTCCCAAAGGTCTTTCAGCTCGCCTTCCGCAGCTGCCCGCAATCGGGGAAGGTCCCCCGGTCGAATAAATAGGCGGGGATGATTGGCCGGAATTCTCGCCAGTAAGTCATCCCGGGGTGGCATCGGCATAACAACGGCGTTTTGAGGAATAGTGAATTGCCTCACGCGGCTCCAGTTTGTTACGCCGGTCTCGGTGCGTCCACGATACCGCCAGAAATACTGGCCTGCCCCGAACGTCTTCGGTGGGCAATGAACATTCCAGATGATTCCGCTTACCTCGTAAGCCATTTCGCGAAAATATGAGTCTCGCGCAACCTGGATTTCCCAATCCTGGACATTGGCTTGAGGACGCCAGCTAAACGCCGGTGGGTCCGTGGCGGAGATCGACTGATGCTCTGGACGGTAGCCCCATTCCCCTGGCTGGGCGGGCGATTCGTCAAGCACTGGCCGAACTTCTTGTCCTGAAGCCCGATCGCCGACCCATAACGCAGGTGATAGGGTCAGGAGTAAACAGAAAGCCATACGAAGTCCGCTCAGACGCTTCATGAAGGGGCCTCCCCAACTCACACGGATTGCACGTGATTCAAATACGGGAGAAAGGTGCAAGTTGCACCACTGGAATAACGCGGGTAGCCCTATTGTGCTGAAAGGCCCTTCAGACCGCAAGTTGCCGGGATATGTGCAGTCCACGCCTTTGCCTGCCTGAAGGACTCTCGGTGACTCGGTTTGCTAAGACTGAGGCAGTTGTTGAGGGTCCCACGCGTGCACAAAATCGACAAGGGCGAGTACATTCTCAACGGGCGTCGATGGGAGGACTCCGTGCCCGAGATTGAAGATGTGCCCCGGACGCCCGCGGGTTTTCTCCAATATGCGGCGGGCTTCTTCGAGGACGAATTCCCGCGACGCGCAAAGGACAGCGGGGTCGAGATTTCCTTGGATTGCGTGGTCTTCGCCAACGGCTGCCCAGGCGTCGGCAATATCCACCCGCCAGTCCACGCCGATAACCTGTCCGCCAACTTCAGCCTGAAGCGGAATCAGGGCCGGGTTTCCCGTCAGGAAATAGATGACGGGAACGTGCTGGGGCAAGTAACCAAGCACGGCCTGAGTGTAGGGCAGAACAAACTGCCGATAATGTTCGGGAGACAGACATCCTGCCCAGCTATCGAAGAGTTGGATCGCTTGCACTCCAGCGTCGACCTGGCCCTTCAAATACCATCCCACGGACGGCACCAGGCGATCCATGAGTTCCTGCCAGGCCTGAGGGTAGGCAAACAGAAAACGTTTCGTGCGTTCGAAGGAGCGAGACGTGCGGCCCTCGATGGCGTAAGCGGCGAGTGTGAACGGGGCACCTGCAAAGCCGATCAAGGGAATCTCCGCTGGAAGGTTGGCTCTAGCCAGCCGTACTGCCTGGAAGACAAAGTCCAAGGCATTCAGATCGGCGTCTTGAAACTCACGAACGCGTTCTACATCGCGAGGATCTCGCAATGGATTGCGGATGACTGGTCCTTCGTCGGGACCAAACCGAAGATCGAATCCCATCGGTTCCAGAATGGGCAAAAGATCAGCGAAGAGAATTGCCGCATCAACGCCCAGTCGGGCCACCGTGCTCACCGTAATCTCGGCGGCCAACTCTGGAGATCGACACAACTCAAGGAAGGAGACCTTTTCACGGAGCTGGCGATACTCTGGCAAATACCGCCCGGCTTGCCTCATCAACCAGATGGGGACGCGCTCCACCGGCTCGCGGCGGGCTGCCTTCATGAAACTGCTTTGCTCCCAGGGAAGCGCTGGCATACTCCTTGTTCTCGCTGAAAGGTAGACGGTTGCGGATGATGCATCCCCGACTTTGCGTTCATCGTACCTGCCTGTGATGTGATTTTCTACCGTGGGACACCCGCTCGATGTCCGGGTCAAAACCGGTGTGCTGAAGAGTGCTCGGTTTTCTCGACAAAAAAGAATCGCCCGAAAGCTCATGGCCTTCGGGCGACGGGTGACTCACTCGCAAGCGGTCCCTGGGAACAGGACCGGCCTCATTGATTTCAGGCATTGGGAGCCTGAGGAAGCGGAGCCGGGGCAGTAGGCTTCTCGGCTTTCTTGGGGGCTGGCTGCTCAGCCGGGGCAGCTTCGACGCCGCAGCCGCACTCGCTCACGACACACGCTCGCTTTTCGCAACCAAGGAGGTTGCGGAGGAAGTTGAGGACTGGCCGTTCGCATCGCGGCTTGCAGGCGGGCTCGCAAGCGGGTTCGCAGGCCTTTTCACAAGCCGGCTTCTCACATGCGGCCTCGCACTCGCGGCAGTGGAGGCGGTGATGGAGACGGCACAGCGGGCCACAAACCGGTTCTTTGCAGGCCGGTTCGCAGGCAGGCTCGCATGCCTTCTCACAAGCGGGTTCACAAGCCTTTGCCTGTTCGCAGGCGTTGCAACCAGGCTGGCCGCAGGTCGGGCAGGCGGGACCAAGCACTTTGCGAACAAGGTGTCGCACAGGCTGCGGGCGGCAAGTGACGCATTCCGGGGCACAGGCCGGTTCGGGCACAGCGCACTTGGCCGGTTCGCAGGCCTCGCAGGCCGTCACGTGCCGGTGGGACGCGAACAGATCCCGCAGGCCGGCAAACAGATCACAACGTTTTGCCCGTTCGCAGGGCTCACATGCCGGGGCTGGCTGGGCGCAAGCCTGACAGCCCTCGTCGAGGCTGACCATGCGGCCGAACATGTCGGCTCCCCAGCTTCGGCCGCACAGCATCGCGCTGATCACAAGCGCTCCCAGTAGCAGTGTCTTTCTCATCGAACGTGCACTCCTCTAAACGACCTGAGAGAGCGTGGCCTTCCAACCTGTCGGCCCCAACCCGAGCACCGCACACGGCCGCTGCGCGACGCGCTCAATCTCGGTCAGTGGGTTCTCCCATGGGTTAGAACCGACTGGGTGGATTAGGGTCGCAGCGCGGGAAGGATCGCACGCGTCCCTCAAAACCCAACTGATTCGCGTCAGGTCCGTCGAACCATTCCGTGGTTCGATTGTTCCCCGTCGGTTGCCTGACACGCCTCCTTCTGGCTGCTTCAGAGCCTCGCGTTGGCGAGGTTCAGTTTTCGTAATCGGCATTCGAGTTGAGCACCCTTGAGCGTGCGCAAGTTTATTTCTGAAAATGGGTTACTATTCTGAAGAGGTGGCTTTTTTCTATTGCGAAGAATAGAAAGACGGGGCAATATTTAACGGCAGGATCTGATCACAATCAGCCGTTAAACTTTCTCTATGTTTTCCGCGGGTGGCGATCGGTAGCTCCGCTCATGCCACCCCCACAGGTCAATGAAGCCTATCTTGAATTGCCCTCACGCCCCTCCC
The DNA here is from genome assembly GCF_039793925.1 of Thermogutta sp. Classification (GTDB taxonomy): domain Bacteria; phylum Planctomycetota; class Planctomycetia; order Pirellulales; family Thermoguttaceae; genus Thermogutta. Next base: position 15,519 of record NZ_JBAMME010000263.1, read on the forward strand.
ACAATAGCGCTCATGAGTGACAGACGCTATCGACTGGCCGACTTCAACCAATTACCCGGCGTGGCCTGTCCCTGCGGCACGGCTTACCGGGCGTTCGCTGACGTCCCAGAGTTTCCCGGCACGATTCACAGGACAGAAATCCACACAGCCGCCCGGCCTCACTTCCACCGCAAGTTGACGGAAACTTACTACGTCCTGGAAGCGGAGCCAAATGCGTTTCTGGAATTGGATGGCGACGTCATACCCGCTCGCCCGGGGGTCTGTGTTGTTATCCCACCCGGTGTGGTTCACCGCGCCGTCGGGCGGATGGTGATCCTCAACATCGTGGTGCCCAAATTTGATCCCAACGACGAAGTCCTGCTGGACGATCCAAAAGACCATCCCTCGGAAGAGTCTTTGTAACCGTCCGGCTGTGAACCCGTGCAACATGATCAGCAGCTACCCAAACGGCGACAGGAATGGGGAAAAGTTGACCAGCGATCGGGCGGGTTAGCACTCTCCTGTCTATCCCGTAGAGAAAAGACAACCGCGGCAGCGCTTTCCAGCAGAAGGGGACGGAGGGACACGATGACAGACGTTCGGCCACGGCCTGTTGGGGATGCTGAGGGGCCTGTGTTGCTGGTTAGCGTGGTTGTTTTCGCTCTGTGTGGGTTGAATGCTGACCGAAGCACCTCGGCAGGGGACTGGCCGCAGCTCGGCGGCTCATCGACCCGGAATAATGTCTCGCCAGCCACGGGTTTACCGATGACCTGGTCGCTGGGTGAGGTTGATCGTGCCACCGGACAGTGGATTGGCGGGCCAACCGCCCGAAATATTCGCTGGGTCACATCGCTGGGAAGCGAATCGTACGGCAGCCCCGTGGTTGCAGGGAAAAAGATATTTTGCGGGACGAACAATGGTCAGGGGTACGTACCGCGGTATCCGCCGAAAGTGGATTTGGGATGTCTCCTATGCCTGAGCAGAGAGACTGGGGCTTTTCTTTGGCAGTATTCAGCGCCTGTGCTGCCTGATTCTGCGATGAACTGGCCGGAACAAGGCCTCTGTTCCACGCCGCTCGTCGAAGGAGACCGGCTTTGGGTGGTTACCAACCGGGGATGTGTCGTTTGCCTCGATACCGAGGGGTTTTATGACGGCGAGAATGATGGGCCGTTTACACAGGAGGAATCGACAGATCTCCGTGAGGCTGACGTGGTGTGGGAACTCAACATGATCGAAAGACTGGGGGTTCATCCCCGGTATATGACGTCCTCCTCGCCCACGGCGTGGGGTGATTTGCTTTTTGTTGTCACCTCTCATGGCGCGAATGAAAAAGGCAAGATTATCCGGCCGGATGCTCCCAGTTTTCTCGCATTAGACAAAAAAACTGGACAAATAGTCTGGGCCGATAGTTCGCCCGGTGATCGCATTCTGGAAGGGCAATGGTCCAGCCCGGCCTGTGGAATTCTGGGAGGTGTCCCACAGGTGATCTTTGGAGGAGGGGACGGTTGGGTCTATTCGTTTTTGGCAGAACGCACAACGGAGGGGAAGCCGAAACTCCTGTGGAAATTCGACGCCAATCCCAAGAAAACGCGTTTTGAAGAAGGGGGACAGGGAGACCGGAATTACCTAGTGGCTGCCCCCGTGATCGCTGATGGCAAAGTGTACATTGTCACGGGTCGGGATCCCCAATGGGGTGAAGGCCCGGGCGATCTCTGGTGTATCGATCCTACAAAACGTGGAGATATCAGTGCGGAGCTGGTCGTCGATTCGGCCGGAAATCCGGTGCCGCCGCGGCGAACGTTTGCCGTCAATGAGAGTCATGGGGAGCGCGTCGTCCCTAACCCCAACTCGGGTGTCATCTGGCATTATCACGGCCAGGACCTCAACGGGAATGGAAAGCTAGAGTTTGAAGAAACATTGCATCGCACGCTGGGAATGCCCGCGGTGGCAAGGGGAATTCTTGTCGTGGGCGATGGCTCCGGGATCGTCCACTGCTTGGATGCGAAAACGGGACAATTGCTGTGGACTTACGACATGATGGCCTCCGTGTGGGGATCGCCGTTGATCGCCGACGGAAAGATTTATCTGGGGGACGAGGAGGGCGATGTGGCCGTGTTTGAGCTGGCCCGCCAAATGAAACTCCTAGCCGAAAATCCTATGGTAAGTTCCGTCTATACTACTCCGATTGCGGGGGACGGCGTGCTTTACATCGTGACCCGGCGCCACTGTGTCGCGATCCGATCAGATTCCATGGAATCAACAGGCAGCACGCCATGATAGTAAAACCACGATCGGGGAACAAATGAGAAAATGCTCAGGAGGTGCGGCAGCCATGCGACCGGCAAATAAACGTACGGTGTGGCTTTGCGCCGTCGTGGCAATTGCCGTGATCGGCGGGATGGGTGCGGAGAGAGCTTGGGCGCACGAGTGGTACGTGACCAGCAATGGCCGCCCGCAGAATTCGGGGACCCGCGAATCGCCGTGGGATTTGGAGTCGGCACTGGGTGGCCGACAGAAGATTGACCCGGGGGACACGATCTGGATATCGGGCGGCAGCTACCGCTTCCCGGATCGTTCGCTCAATAGTCCGGGGTTTACCGTTCGGCTGGTGGGAGAGCGGGACAAGCCAATTCACGTGCGTGCGATTCCGGGAGAGCGCGTGACCATCGACGGGGGATTAAGCGTGGTCAGCCCCAGCGATTATGTGTGGATTTGGGATCTAGAGATTCTGGTTTCGGAAAACTTCACGATGAGCCGCGAACTGAGCGAACCGGGTTCGCATCCTCAAAGCTATGGCAGGCCGTGGGGTGGACTTAACATTCACGCGGGAAAAGGCTGCAAGTATATCAACCTTGTCATCCATGACAATGCCCAGGGGGTCAGTTTCTGGCGAGGAGCCACCGACAGCGAGTTGCACGGCTGCATCATCTTTGACAACGGATGGAAGGCACCGGACCGCGGCCACGGCCACGCGATTTACACCCAAAATGAAAATGGTATCAAAATCATTTCCGATTGCATTATGACTGGTGGATTTGGATATACGATGCATGCCTACGGGTCGGAGCGAGCGTTCGTCGATCACTATCTCGTGCAGGGGAATGTCGCCTACAATGGCGGGACCTTCCTTATTGGTGGCGGTCGGCCCAGCCGTGATATTCGAGTCCTGGACAATGTTTTCTACAATGTCAATCTCCAGCTGGGCTATTCTGCTCCATTCAACGAGGATTGCGAGGTCCGCAACAACATCCTCGTAAACGGTAATCTGGCAATCAATCGGTTTCGCCAGGTCGTTCAAGAGGGCAATCTCATTATTCCAGTTGGGGCACCGCGACCCGACGAAGCGGCACGGGTCATTCTTCGCCGGAATCGGTATGATCCCATGCGGGCGCACGTCATCGTGTTCAACTGGAAGAAGAGTGCCACCGTGGATGTGCCCCTGGATAGTTTTGCAACCCCGGGAATGATCTATCGTTTTATGGATCCGCGGGATGTGTACGGGCGTCCTGTTTTACAGGGGCAGTACACAGGTCAACCGGTGCGGCTGCCGATGCAAGGGGAATTTGGCGTGTGGGTGGTATTATTACGACAGCCCTGAGTTGCTGCGGTGCGCAGTGGGGCAGCGTTTCTGAAATTCCACCACTCCCTATCATTCGAGCCGTGCCAGCTCTTCCAGTTTTCTCTTGTTGATAATTTCCAGCTCGTTGCGGGCGAGGTGTTTGATCGCTCCCGCCAATTCCAGCCGACGGAGCACCCGCGAAAACGTTTCACTTGTGAGGTCAAGTTGGGCCGCAAGGTGTCGCTTGAGGGTCGGCAGCCGAACCTTCCGATGATCCCGCTGAGATTTTTCTAGAAGTAGCCTCGCAACCCGGCCTGCCGCGTCGCGGAGCGTCAGGTCTTCCACCAGATCCACGAGACGTTTTACCCAAAGGCAAAGGCTGAGGAGCAGTTGCCGGCACAGCTCATGGTCTTCTGCAATCAGCTTCTGCAAAGGTTCGAGAGGAAGAAGCACGCACGTGGTGGGGGATACCGCTTCGGCGCAGGCAGGACACGAAAAATTGCCGATGGCGGCCACTTCGGCGAATGTTTCTCCAGGACCAACCAGGTGGAGTACCCGCTCTCGGCCCTGGGGCGTGCGCTTGAAGATCCGTACCAGCCCGGTGCCCACCACATACATTCCCGGGCAGGGTTCATTCTGCACGAAGATGGTTTGGCCGCTGCGAAATCTGACGACTCGGGCAATGGCAAACAGTCGTCGAAAAGCCGTTTCGTTGACATCCGCGAAGAACGGGCAATTCTCCAGGATTTCTACTGCTGAAGGTGACATGATAGGTTGCGAAATGAGGTGGCTGATTGAGGTCGCCAAAATTTTTCGCCGGACTTGATCTGCGTCAAAATCTCGAAAGGTCTGAGCCCGTATTATAGCGTTGGATGGTCGATCAGCGGGATGAGACCTTCAAACGAAAGAGTGAGTGCACAAGAAGTTCCCGAGTTTGTGATACAGAAAAGGAGGACCTGCCTATGTTTTGCAACCAGTGTGAACAGACCTCGAATTGCACCGGATGTGTCATCAGCCCGGGTGTGTGCGGCAAAAACGAGGATGTGCAATCCCTTCAGGAGACGCTGCTTTATGGCGTGAAAGGAATGGCTGCGTATGCCCATCATGCCCGGCGGCTGGGCATGGTTGATGAAGAGGTGGATGCGTTCATCGAAAATGCCCTTTTTGCCACGATGACCAACGTGAACTTCGATTTAGACAGCCTTTTCGAGCTGGTCCTCGAGTGTGGCCGCCACAATCTTCGGGTTATGGAAATGCTCGACGAAGGCCATGTCCGTCGGTACGGACAGCCCAGTCCGACTACGGTCAAAGAGGGGACCCAGGCCGGACCAGGGATCCTCGTGACGGGCCATGACCTCCGAGATTTGGAGGAGCTTCTGAAACAGTGTGAAGGTACTCCCGTCAAGGTATACACGCACGGGGAAATGCTCCCCGCCCACATGTATCCCAAGCTTCGCGAACATCCCAATTTGGCTGGGCATTACGGAGGCGCCTGGCAGAAGCAGCGTCGGGAGTTTGAGGAATTCTCCGGGCCTATTGTGGCCACCACCAACTGCATCCTTATCCCTAAGGACAGCTACAAGGATCGCGTGTTCACAACCCGGGTGACGGCCGTTCCCGGCGGTACCCGCCTGAAAGATGGTGATTTTTCTCCGGTGATCAAGAAAGCATTGGAATGCCCACCCCTCCCGGAGAAAATCGAACGTGAAAGCACCGTTGGTTTCCATCACAGCGTGATTCTGTCGCTGGCCGATCAGATCGTCCAGGCCGTCAAGGAAGGAAAAGTCAGTCATTTCTTCGTCATTGGTGGTTGCGACGGTGCGGAAATCGGGCGAAACTACTTCAGCGATTACGCGCGGGCGACACCGCCTGATTCCTTCATCCTGACATTGGGGTGCGGGAAGTACCGGATTCGGGATTATGACTACGGTACGCTGCTCGGTCTGCCCAGGCTTCTGGATATGGGCCAGTGCAACAATGCCTACGGAGCCATTAAGGTGGCTTTGGGATTGGCAGAGGCTCTGGGGTGCTCTGTCAACGACCTGCCGCTCACGCTGGTGGTCTCGTGGTTCGAGCAGAAAGCCGTGGCTGTGCTGCTGACGCTCCTTTACCTGGGGGTGAAGGGCATCACCATCGGCCCGAAACCACCGGCTTTCATCACCCCGAACGTGTTCAAAATTCTCCAGGAAAAGTACGACTTGCGACTGATTGGACAGAGGGCGGAAGACGATCTGCGGCGCGTCCTGGCGGTCCGGGGCTCCAGCACCGCAGACACCCGCTCGGTGTCACCTAAAGCCAACATCGCCGGCTGATCGTCGTCCTCGAACGGCCGTGCCCGGCTCCCGGGAAAAAGGGGCGGTAGGGAATCTGCAGGCTCCCTACCGCTTCCTTCATCTGGGTTAGTTAACCGACCGTTGAGATCTCACGTTCCAGGAAATTCCTTACGGAGGGTGACCACAGAGCGGCCGATGCGAATATTGTCAAAAAGGAAAGTTTCTGGAATGTTGCGCCCCTAAACAATGGTTTTAAGTTACAAGGTTACGAACGGGATGCCAGGCTATTTCACACATGGTGCGTATTGTTCACCTGTTCGATAAAGATGAAAGACTTATCTGACATGGACCTTGCTTTCCCGAAGGCGAGGAAGCCACGCTTGTGGAACTTTCTTTCGCTGGGGTGGCTTCCCGTACCCCTGCGATTGCTGGTTTTTGGTAGTTGGGGGATCTGCCTGGGGCTTGCCGCCCTTGTGGCTCATATTTCTCGTGCTCCCTCCTACTTGAGCGATGACCCCGAGGTGTGTGTCAATTGTCACGTGATGCGGCCCGAATATGTAAGCTGGCGTCACAGCAGTCACGCGGAGGTGGCCCACTGCAATGATTGCCACGTTCCTCAGGATTCTTTTTGGCGACACTGGCTTTTCAAGGCCCGGGACGGTCTCTGGCACGCCACCGTGTTCACGATGCGCTGGGAGCCACAGGTAATCAAGTTGTCTAGGAGGGCGGAGCCAGTTGTGGAGCAAAACTGTCGGCGCTGTCATGAACCGCTGATCAGTTTCACGTCCCTTCGCGAACATGTACCCGGGGATCTCCGTTGCTGGGATTGTCACACAGAGGTGCCCCACGGTTCAGTACGGGGCCTGGCGACCACACCCGGTTACCTTGACCCAAGCCTGCCGCCGGTGGGGCCCAACACTTTGGGACCACAAGTGGGTGGCCGGGAACCGCGGGCGTCTGGTAATGGTGCACACCGGTGATCCGTCCGGATCGATTGTTAAGCACTTTTGAAAACTTTTTGAGGAGTTGAAACAGAGGTAGAAACGATGAATCACACCGAAAAGACTTCACATCAAAAACAATGGGTCTGGGCAGGATGGCTGCTTTTCGGGCTTGCTTTGATCGTTACGTTTGCGCTTGGACTCTTGGCGTCGTCGATACTCACCCGGCGGCGAGAGGCCTTGCCGCCCCAGCCCGTTCACCCAATTGCCAGATGGGAATCGGATAGCAGCAAATGGGCGGCCAATTTCCCGCGGGAATATGATCGCTACCGTCAGATGATGGACGATACCACGCGAACGAAATACGGCGGCGCTTTTCCCCGGGACTACCTCGAAGAAACGCCGGCTAACGTGATCCTGTTTGCAGGATATGCTTTTGCCAAAGAGTACCGGCAGGCTCGAGGTCATGTATGTGCGGTGGAAGATGTCACGCACACCAAACGGGTTAACGAGAAAACACCGGCCACCTGCTGGACCTGCAAGAGCTCAGATGTCCCGCGGCTGTTGGCCCAGATGTCGCCTGCCGACTTTTACAAACAGCCCTTTGCTGCATTCAAAAGCGAGATCACTCATCCTATCGGCTGTTTGGATTGTCACGATCCCACAGACATGCGGTTGGTCATCACCAGGCCGGCGCTCCGTGAAGCGTTGCAAAGGCAGGGGCGCGATCCCGATAAGCTTTCGCACCAGGAAATGCGAACCATGGTGTGTGCGCAGTGTCACGTCGAGTACTACTTCAAGGGTGAAGGGAAGTACCTGACGTTTCCGTGGGACAAGGGCACGTCCCTCGAACAGATCGAAGCCTACTACGAGGAAGCCAACTTCAGCGACTGGACGCACGCTATTAGTCATGCTCCCATGGTGAAAATGCAGCACCCGGATTTCGAAATATACTCCACGGGAATCCACGCGTATCGCAATGTGTCGTGTGCCGACTGTCACATGCCATACATGAGTGAGGGGGGCGTTAAATTCACCGACCATCATGTGCAGAGTCCGCTGCTCAACATCGCCAACTCGTGCGCTGTGTGTCACAGGTGGAGCGAGGAGGAGATCCGCAGTCGTGTGGAAAGCATCCAGGACAAAATTCACGAAGTGCGGGGACGGGTAGAACAGGCCCTCGTAGCAGCGCACTTCGACGTGGCAGCCGCCATGCAGGCTGGGGCCACAAACGAGGAACTGCAAACTGCTCGCCAGCTCATCCGTCGCGCACAGCTTCGATGGGACTTTGTGGCGGCCAACAATGGCATGGGCTTTCACTCACCGGCGGAGTGCCTGCGGATTCTTGCTGCAGCCCTCGATCTCGCCGGGCAGGCTCGCTCCGAGGCCAGCCGCATTCTGGCCAAACACGGGATCACTGACCCCATCAACTATCCCGATGTGAGCACCAAGGAAAAAGCCCAGGCCGTGGAGCAACTGTTCGTCAAGGGGACTCCGCCCAATCTTTTGCCTCCAAAGGTCAGTGGGGTTCGCGCTTCTGCCGCCCTGACGGCAGGACTATGATCCCTCGAAATCGGTGGAACACCTCCGCCTAGCGCCAGTCATGCACTTTTCATGAGAGATTACCGCCGCCGAGTCCGCCCGGTTCCTCGCGGTTTTGGGCGATGGGGCTTTCGGGGATGGCCCTTTTTCAAAGGGTCGCGATCTTCTTCCGCCGAAAAAACAGGAGGGGGCAGCGTGGTGGCTAATGCCCTGGCTTGATCATCTGTAATGTCCTGCCTGGCGTACCCGTAACCGCGGAAGATCGGCAAACCTTTCAACCGTGCGTAGATTTCCCTCCGTGTTCGCCCCTCTGGCATGTCGGGCCACGGGCCCTCCTGGTCCTGGAAGTGGAAGAAGTGATCAACAAGCGGTCGCACATAGCGCCAGTAGGCGGGATTGTCCGTTTGCAGAACGAACAGCCCACCGGGAACAAGCGACCGATGCACCAACGCCAGAAAAGCAGGGGTCAGTAACCGCCGGTGCTGCTTTTCCGGGTCTTTGTACGGTTGAGGATGGTACACGTGGATTTCCGCCACACTATGCGGGATCACGTAATTTTCCAGAAATTCGTGGCCTCCACACACAATAAAACGGACGTTGGAAAGCCCACGCTGATTGGCCCGTCGGGTCGCGTAACGGATCACAACCGGCAAAATGTCCAGGCCGATGTGATTAAGCTCGGGACGCCGTAAGGCGCTGGCCAAGGTGAAACGTCCGTTGCCGCAGCCGATGTCCAAAACGAGCGGTGCCTCCCGGCCGAAGACCGCTGACCAATCAATGGGACCGGGCGGCGGAAGTCGCTTGATGGCCGTTTTCACCCACTGCTCCGGAGGAAGGATTCGCCCAGGAATGGGAACGCCAAACTCGTACTCGACCTCGCGATCCCGGTAGTCTTTGAGATGTTTCATAAAATTCTCATGTACCGCAGAAAGCCTCAGCCGAACATAATGGAGAGAATTGTCGTAGCATAAAGAAGCCGCACGGATGGGGCAATCCCTCACTATTGTATACTGGCCTCCAAATTCGAAGAGACTGTTCGGAAATTGCCCGGGCGTTAAGGTGCAAACATGCTTTTGCGGCAACTGGCCGAAATCCTCTGGGTCTTCTCGCAAATCGGATTGACGAGTTTTGGCGGATCGGCTGCCTCCATCGCGATCATCCAGCAAGCACTCGTTCAGCGTCGCGGCTGGTTGAGTCCCGAAGAGTTCATGGACTACGTGGGAGCCAGCCACTTGATTCCAGGCCCAATTGCCGTGCAACTCTCCCTCCATTTGGGCTATCGGAGGGCAGGCTTACTGGGAGCGTTGGCGGCGGTCGTGGGATTCGTCGTTCCGGCGGCGATGATTACCTGGCTCTGCGCAGTCGTCTACGTGCGCAATCAAGGGTTGCCCGCTCTGGAGGCCTGCTTGGCGGGGATCCGACCGGTCATTCTCGCAATCATCCTTGTTTCCATCACTCAAATTGCACAGGGAAAATTGCGGCGACCCACAAATCTCGCGATCCTCGCAGCCGTGGTGGCGGCGTATTTGCTCGGCGCCAATCCGTTTGTCGTTCTTGTCGCGGGCACATTCCTGGGTATCGTTTTATTTCATGTAATTCCATCCAGGAATGGCATTTCTCCGCCCGGCAACCGCCGTCCTAATGACACCGTTTCCCACCTTATTTTCCCTTTTATCGGTGGCGTGTCAGCCGCTGGTGCTTCATCCCTGGTCACACAGTTGTCACCTTTTCAGCTTTTTCTTTCCTTTGCTAAGGTGGGCATCTTTCTTTATGGTGGTGGAAATGTGCTGGCAGCCTATTTAGTTTCCGAATTTGTTAAGACCGGCATTATTTCGCATCAACAATTGCTGGACGCGTTAGCCGTGGGCCAGAGTACGCCCGGTCCTATCCTTACGGTCGCCACATTTCTCGGCTATCTGCTGGGGGGCCATATCGGAGCTGTGGCGGCCACAGCAGGTATGATCACCCCCTGTGTCGTGCTGGCGTCGGTGCTCCATCCCTTCGTGCGAAAGGCACGCACCTACCGTTGGTCTGCTGCTTTTTTAGACGCCCTAACCCTCGCAGTCATCGGTTTAATTCTGGGAGTGTGCGTGGATCTGGGCCGACAAGTCTTCACTCATCCCACGGCAATTGCGCTGGGACTATTTGCCCTGTGGGCGGCCGCAGTCTGGAAGATTTCCCCCGTCCGTTTGGTCCTGGCGGCAGCGCTCATCGGGCTGCTTATCGGCCAGTGAGATATTGTGCTAACAAACGGCTGGTGGTCACGCCGCTCCACGTGCACTTTGGGTGACTATTCTGCTATCCTACTTAGAGACGCGCAGGGTGTTGGCTTCCCGGGCCCCAGATGCTGTGCCATAATGATACTCGGACGAGAACCACCGACGTGGTCGAATTTGTTCTTGTGCGCAGCTAGCTGCGCAAAGCTCACAGCATCCTAGGTTGAGGAGGCGTCAACCATGCGAAGCCGTTCCCCCCATTTTTTGGAAGTGGTCGCCGGGATACTCCTCGTGAGCATCTTTTTGACATGTAGTGCAAAGATCGCTTTTGCTGAAGGCAGTGCCGGGTCTGGCGGTGCAGGCTCTGAAACTCCGAACAGGCATGTACCTGGCGAAGCTACTTCACCGGCACAAGCCAAAGAGAAAAAGCCTTCGCCCTACCAGTGGCGTGACCTCTTCGACGGTAAAACGCTCAACGGTTGGAAGGTGCCCAAGTTCGGGGGAGAGGGACAGGTGAAAGTCGAAGATGGTTGCATCGTAATGGAACGCGGGGACCCCATGACGGGAATCGCCTGGGCGGGGGATTTTCCAAAAACCAATTATGAAGTCGAATACGTTGCCAAGCGAACAGATGGAATCGACTTTTTTGCCACGGTCACATTTCCCGTGGGCGACAGCTTCTGCAGCTTCGTCACGGGCGGCTGGGGCGGTTCGGTGATCGGGCTTTCTTCGATCAATTTCAACGACGCTTCAGATAATGAGACCACACAATTCATGGTGTTTAACGACAACCAGTGGTACAAATTCCGGGTCCGCGTTACCAAGGCCAAAATCGAGGTATGGGTGGACGAGAAAAAAGTGGTGGACTTCATTATCGGGGATAACAAAATTTCGACCCGATACGAGGTGGACCTGTGCAAGCCATTTGGCTTCGCGAGCTGGTGCTCGACCGGGGTTATCAAAAGTATTCGGCTACGGGAACTGACGCCGAAAGAGGTCAAGGCGATCGAGGAAGAAGCGGAGAAAACGCGGCTCTAGCGCGTTTCGTTGTTTTTCGCTCGACGGGACGTTTGGTAATCGATCAGGTCCACGCGGCGGAAAGCAATCACAGCGCGGTTTGCCTTGTCAACCCGATCACGGTCTTCCGGTGTCAATGCGCCCGAAATGCTATGAATGCTCCGTAGCTCCAGGCGTCGGCCGGGTAGCCACTCCAGAAAGTTTCTTGCAGCGGGGATGAGCACAACTTCTCGGGGCAAGAGTTTATGTTCCCGCAACGTGTCGTTGACCACCAATCTGGCGAAAGGTGGCCGGGATCCGGGAACCAGCAGCGTGTTGGCGCGGGCGATCCAATCTGAGACGTCCCAAAATTGCACACAGGTGGACTCGTCAAGGCACGGTTGTGCCCTCACCCGGTACGTCATCCAGGGGCTGGAAAATGTCCACTGATCCAGACCGTCCTGGCGGATTTCGAATTGCGGTTGGCCACAAAATCGAAATACTGGGTCAGGATGTTCGGAGGCGCGTGCCCGAAGGCGATCCAGAAACAAAAGGGCCGTTTCAAAGCTGACCTGCGCTTGTTCCCCGCGCTGGAAGTCGAGGAATGTGATCCGTTTTCGGGAAAGATCGATGATCGTGGCCTCCGAGGGTGAATCGAGAAAGTCGTACGCTCGATCGGAAAGAATGATCGTGAGGCTCTGACTGATCAGCTCATCGCGACCGCGGTAAACCCGATTTTCGATGCGCAATGGCTCTTTTGCTGGAGGAGAGTCGTCGGCCAAAGCCGAATGACCTGCGCCGACTACCAGGGTGGCTATCGCCACAGCGCCGATCCACCGCCCTAATTTGCGGCGAAATTCAAGCACGGATTGTGAACCGCCAGCGTTTCCCATACATCCCGGGCGTCAAATTCTGCGTCTTGCCTTGATGGTGCTTTGTCAAGCCGGAAAGAATAGCGAAAAAATAAGCCCTTACCAAGACCATTGCGCCCATCGCACTGGCCTCCCGGCGAATCGGGTCATCCGCGATAAAAAAACCCGGCCTCCAATCCGTACCAGGAGGTTTCAAAAAATCCATGCCAAATGATTGCAGTCGAAGCAAACGGTTGATAGAATACCAGCCGCGGGGCAGGGTGGGGATCATTGGTGACCAAGCATGGGAGGCTCCCGTGCCAACCTATCGGTGTCGGTGTGACCTCCGGGATGGGCAACGGGCGATTTGCCGAAAGGTCGCTTCTCTGGGGCGGCGAAGCGATTGGGTATGACGCGTATACCGTATTTTGGGTTATTGTGTTTCTTTTGACAACCTTTTCGAAGAAGGAGGTAACTCATGAAGCTGCTAAGGTCTGTGCTGCGAGTCCGCGGCGGTTTCACGCTCGTGGAACTTCTCGTCGTGATCGCCATCATCGGAATTCTCATTGCTTTGCTTCTGCCGGCTGTGCAGGCAGCGCGGGAAGCGGCTCGGCGGTCACAATGCACGAACAACATGAAGCAGATCGGGTTGGGGTTACAAAACTATCACGACACCTACAAGAGTTTTCCGCCCGGCGTCGTCTGGGGACAGGGATGCATGGGGGCGCCAGCAGGGGATACCTCCGCTCAGGACTATTGCCAGAACAACCAGGTTCCTCTTGCCTATCACCACACCTGGAACGCTATGATTCTGCCTTTCATTGAGCAGAAAACCGTGTACGACACCATCAACTGGAAGGCCCCCGTTTGGATCGGGCCCGACCTCCAAGGAAGAAGCCCCCAAGGGGTGGTGAGCACGGCTATTCCCACGCTCCGCTGCCCCTCGGATGGGAATTTCCTTAAGCCGAACCAGTCTAACAATATTGCCATTACAAATTACCCGGGCAGTGAGGGGTACCACTGGCATCCTGGTCCTTGTTGCTTTGGCAATTGGAGTCCTTGGAATACGGTTCCCGATCCGATTACCCAGACTTGTACCATCCATGGTGTTTTCACTCAGACCCGCACGACCAACATATCCCAAATAACAGATGGCACAAGCAACACGATTATTTGTTGTGAAAAGGACTCGGTTGGGCATTACGGCGGACCAATTTGGACGAGCGGTACAGGGAAGCGGCGCGCCATCAGTGATGCCATCGCTTGCAGCGCCTTCTTGGGCACCGCGGTGGGTGGCTGGGGGGCCAACGAAACGGGGCAACACGTCCAGAACGTCGATGGAGGCTCCAAGTCGGCCTGGAGCTGGTTCCGCTGGAACCCGGGCACGTACATGCCCACCTATATCGCGGCCTGGGGACCGAACGCTGAGTGGCCCAGCCCATCGAGCTATCACCCGGGTGGGGTGAACGCTCTCATGGTGGATGGAAGTGTCCAATTCATCCGCGACAATATCGCGTGGGGAACATGGTTCCGGCTCAATTCGATTGCTGACGGCCTCCTTCTCCAGTCGGCTTTCTAATTGACCGTGAACTTCGTGTGAGTAACCAGTGTGTTTTTGCAGCGGTGGGATTTCTTGGGAAGGAGCTGTGTATGCTCAGAGTGTTTGCCTTGGTTTTGATGGCAGGGTTGGCGTTAACCACCCTGGGAGGTTGCGGTGGCAAAAAGCCGGAAGCTAACCCGCAATTTAATCCCGAGACTGCCAAACATCCTGAGAAAATCGCTAACCCCATGGAGGGGATTCAGCCTGGGCAGCCTCCAGGGCCTCCTGGTCCGGTACGAACCGGTCCGTGACGTAATCGTTGAGTTACGCAGGCGTTTCTCAGTGAGGTTCGCGCACATGGCGGCGCGGCATCATTTCGATGGCGCGCCGTTTTTTTTGACAAAACGGAAAAGACATTGTTGTCAAAAGCAGGGCCAACACTCGCCCGTCGCATTTCTGCGTCTGGCAAACTACAATGGGGGACTGATTGGCTGTGGGGAATGTGCTCGAATTCTGGTGTAAATGCATCGGAGGACGACAATGAAGACGCGAGTGACTCGACGCGCGATGATGGGAACGCTAGCGGGTACAGCGATGGCCGCTACCGTGGCCCGGTACTCTCATTCGCAGGCAGAAGAATCGTCAGCCCCGCTCAAAGGCAATATCAATCACTCGGTGTGCCGATGGTGTTATGGCCGCGTTTCACTGGAAGAGTTGTGTGCATTCTGCAAGAAAATTGGAATCAAGTCGGTGGAACTGCTCGGCCCAAATGATTTTGAAACAATTAAGAAGTATGGGCTGACGTGTGCGATGGTCTCTTCCGGGGCCAGCATTCCCAAGGGTTTCAACAAGTTGGAAAATCACGGAGAGTTGGTGGAGCGGTATGAAAAGATGATCCCCATCGTGGCCGAAGCGGGCTTTACCAACCTGATTTGCTTTTCCGGCAATCGGGAGCCGGGCTTGGACGACGAGCAGGGACTCAAGAACTGCGTCGTGGGCATTAAACGAATTCTGGGTCTCGCGGAGAAGCACAAAGTGGTCCTGGTGATGGAATTACTTAACAGTAAGGTCAATCACAAAGATTATATGTGCGACCACACGGCATGGGGAGTTGAACTGTGCAAGCGGATCGGTTCAGAGAATTTCAAACTGTTGTACGACATCTACCACATGCAAATTATGGAGGGCGACCTCATCCGTACTATTCAGGAAAACATTCAGTATATTGCCCATTTCCACACGGGTGGAAACCCCGGTCGACATGAGATTGATGAGACCCAGGAGATTTACTATCCCGCCGTGATGAGGGCCATCGTGGCAACGGGATACAAGGGCTTTGTGGGGCAAGAGTTTGTGCCGCGCAATCCTGAACCGGCTGCCGCGTTGGCATCTCTTGAACGCTGCGTGCGAATTTGTGACGTGTAAGCGCTCGCCGTCACTACCGGCACACGTCAGTACACCAATCGGTACACCAAGCTCTCGAAAGACGGCCTTAGCAAAAAAAAGCGGTGGGATCGCCGTGCAAAATCCCACCGCAAGTCTTTTTTACTAGTCGACCTTGTTTGGCAGCCTATTTCAGCGATTCTACGATCATTCGATTTTGATATCGAACGTGTTAGCACCGTCTGAGATTGTCGTAGTAATCCCGGACCTCGAAGGTTCAAAGTACTTGTTGGGGATGTCGATAAGCGTCGGTGCCTGACCGCCACCTTGCCGCGCAGCCATGATGGCGCTCATCGCAGCGCCCTTTCCGGCATCCGTGTTGACCCCAATTTGGACCTGACCAAGGGGGACATGTTCAACCTTGAATTTCCCTTGGGCGTCGGCATTCGCCGTCGCAGTTTCCTTACCGTTGGTGACAATGATCAGGGCGAACGGTACAGGCTTACCTTGGTAGGTTACGGTACCTTCCAGTGTGGCGTTCGAGAGTTTGAGCGGCTCCACTCTCTTTCCGCAGGAAGCAAGAATGAGCAGACACCCTAGCCCAAAAATGAACGCAAAACGTTGAACCAGTCCTCCCATTGTGATAGTGCCTCCCGGGTTTTCAA
>NZ_JBAMME010000264.1:0-4496 GCF_039793925.1 Thermogutta sp.
AGAGTAAAACACGGCTTATGGCTATGACAAAGTTGTTGTGTTGCGGCCGCCTTTTTGTCGGTGTCCCATAAATGGGACAACATGGGACACTCACAAACGAGGGGGCTTGCAAAAGGTTTTGTGAAATTAGCTAGAGAAACGTTTTCTATGTGTAAAACAGCGGTGGATATCCATCGCTTGGGCCAAGCAACGGGCTTGTGCCACTGCACACTTTTGTGCAAGCCGTGTGTGTCCCAAGTTGTCCCATTGACAAGGTTTTCACAAAGGGCGCAAAATGTGTTGGTTGGCTTGGTGTCCCATTAAATCACATCAATGGGACAACACGGACAAGAAAAGATGTTAAAAAGAAAATCATACACACACGTGAGACCTAGAAAACCACGCCATAAGGGTTTAAGGGGGGCTTAAAAAAACATACTTTGTTAAGTGTCCCACCTTGGGACAGTCAAGAATAATACAGAAATTGAAGTGTCCCAGAACTCGGCATGGGTAAGTCCCCGCCCCGTCCCATGTCCCAATATATTATATATATATTGGGACATGGGACGGGGTGGGGGCGACTTTTACCCCAATGCCGACTTGTGTTGGGAACCTTAAGGATGATGCAAATTGATAAGACAAGCCCGCAACGCAAAAAACAAGCCTTGAAAGCCCCACCACAACCCCCGGATGATCTCGAGCACAGACCCCTTGTGACTTGCTGCTTGAAAAACCGCGCCCCCCCGCCTGGCCAAAAAACGCAAGACAAACCTGTTGACAGAAAAAAAAACGACCTGGTATAATTGCAGAGCAGAGACGCAAGCCCCCCGCCCCCCGGCCACAATTGCAGAGAAACAATGCAAGACAACCTTCGTGAAATAATCGAGCTTGAATGCCCCTTGCCTGGCGAGCCGCAGGAGATCCGAGACCAGATACTGCAGTTCATCGAGGAAAACCCCATCCTGCGCAGATGGCCTCACGAGCCGCTGAGGATGTATCACAACTTCCTGCTCTTCGCTCAAATGGGGCCCGCACGCTCTTACACAGCGCTAGCGCGGCTTCTTGCCTGCAAGCCCAGCACGATCAAAAAACAAGCCCAAAAATTCGGGTGGATTGAAAGAGCGGCTGTTTACGACCAACTGCGCGCCGACGCCGAGCTGACTTTTTCGCTGATACAACGCAAGGAAATGCTCGAGCGCCACGCGGGTTTAGCTGTAAAAATGGGCGAAAAGGTCTCTGAAGCCCTTGATCAAATCGACACTTCGCAAATGAACTCGAAAGACATCATCGACATGTTCAAAGCCAGCGTGGCCATCGAGCGACAAGCGCGCGGCATACCTGATGAAAACAATGGCGAGAAGGTTTCAATTCAATTGGTCCCTGCTAAGCCGCCTGAAGATACTCAATGAACTACTTGACATATGCCTTGCTCCCAAAACAGCTTGAGTTTTGCATGGCCAATGAACCGGAAGTTCTGTACTCAGGAGCCTTCGGGGCAGGGAAGACACGCGCCGTTTGCGTTAAAACTCTAATGCACGCGATAAAACCGGGCAATAGAGTGGGCTTATGCAGAAAAACCTTGGTGAGCTTAAAGGCCACAACTTTAAAAACTTTACTTGAACCGGACGGGGAACTGCCGCCTGTGTTGCCGGTTGGAACGTACTATCACAACAAGTCTGAAAAGACAATAAAAATTTACGGTGGCGGTGAGATTGTTTATTTCGGCATTGATCAAGCTAGTAAAATTGGGTCATTGAACTTAGGGGCTTGCGCTGTTGACGAAGCAACCGAGCTCGACGAGGAAGAATGGTTGATGCTAAGGAGCCGGTGCCGGAACCAAGCAGACGAGAACCGTCAACTGTTTGGGGCTTGCAACCCTGGCCCTCCGCGACACCACCTGGCAGAAAGGTTCGGGTTAACCGGCGGCACAAGGGACAGCAATTGCCGCGTGATCGAAACTAGAAGCAAGGACAACTGGTTTCTACCACGAGACTATCAAGTCTGGCTCGACTCCTTGCCAGGAAAGTACGGCCAGCGGTATCGAGATGGCCAGTGGGTTGGACTAGAAGGCGCCATTTACGACCTGCTCGACGAAAAAGAACACGTTGTTGAGACTGAAAACCTGCCAGCAATGGCCAATTACTGGGTGGGAATGGACTACGGCCCAGGTTCGGTCACTACGTTCTGGCTTCTCGGCCAGGGTGCCGACGGCCGGTTCTACTTCGTCGATTTTTGGCGCTGGGACGTGACTCAAAGCTACCAGCAAGCTTCAGATCTGAAGCTGCTGGAGGGACTGGACGATTGGCTTGATAGTCTCGACATTACACCGGCTTCAATCGTAGTGCCTGTTGACGCGATTTCATTTGTGGTCCTGGCTCAAGACTCCCGGGCCAAATTGAAGAGAGTCAAGCGGCTCGACTGGGCCGATCAGTCGCCGGGTAGTGTCTTAAGGGGCATTCAAGATGTTTACTCGCTGTTCAGTCGAAAGCTGCTCCTCTTTAGCCGGCGGGTTGTTGACAAAGGCGGCTTGAACGAGTGGCTGAGTTATCAATGGGACGAGACTGCACGGCAACAGGGGAAGGACCAGCCGTTGAAGAAAAACGATCATGACCCTGACGCTGGACGATATGCTGTCCAACACGTAAGGCATTTGTGGATAGATCTATTGAGAAAGACAGTATAAAATCCGATGCTGACGCTCATTGACCCTAAAACGACCTGGCCACCGCCGCAATGGAACAATATATACAGGCTTTATGCCTTGCACGACGCCTGGTTCAGCGGCGACGCCAATCGGCTCGCGGCGTGTTACGCGCAGGCGGTCACGATCCCGAACTTCGAGCAGTTTTTCAATGCCTTCCGCACCGACAATGATCATTTTTGGGGTCGCGGGCTCGCGGCGCGGCGGCGCACAATGCTACACGTTCCAGTGGCCGGGGATATCGCTGCAACAAGTGCTGCCTTGTTGTTCTCCGAACCGCCCAAGATAAAAGTGCAAGACGACGGCTCACTAAATGCAAGAAAAGCACAAGCGCGCCTTGACACTATAATCACCGAGGGCCATTGGCGTAGCAAATTGATCGAAGCCGCTGAGGCTTGCGCGGCGTTGGGTGGGATATTTTTAAAAATCAACTGGGACAAGACTCTGGCCAGCATCCCGATCCTGAGCGTGGTCCAGCCCGATCAAGCTTTACCCGAGTTCTCCCATGGCATCTTGACCGCCGTCACCTTCTGGCGCGTGCTCGACGAAGCCGGCGACAAGGTTTGGCGGCTACTCGAACGCCATGAACCAGGCAGGATATTGACAAGTTTGTTTCTTGGAACAGGGGCCCAGCTCGGAACGCCGGTTGATCTTGATTCGAGAGATGAGACTGCAGGCATGTTGCCGGAAGTAGACACAGGGCTTTCAGGCCTGGCTGCGGTTTATGTTCCGAACGTTCGCCCAAACCGTTGGTTCCGCAACGATCCTAGGGGTAAGGACCTTGGGCAAAGCGACTACCTGGGCGCAGAGGGGCTCATGGAGTCGCTGGACGAGACTTATTCAAGTCTGATGCGTGACATTCAACTGGGCAAAGCGAGAATCATCGCGCCCCGGAGATTCTTTCAATTGATGACTTCCGACGACAACAAGTCCCTGGCCTTCGACCTGGACCGCGAAGCCTATGTTGCGTTCGAGGTGATGGAATCCCCGAACAGCACATTAAACGACAACATCAAACTTACTCAATTTGAGATACGGGCCGAACAGCACTTAACCGTTGCACTAGAACTCTTGAAACGAATATATCAAACTGCAGGCTATTCGCCCCAAACATTTGGTTTAGATATTACAGGTCAGGCTGAGTCCGGAACAGCCTTAATGATCAGGGAACGCAAATCTTTAATGACCGCCGCAAAGAAAGCCGAACACTGGCGTGTGGCTCTGGAGCGGCTGGCGTTCATCGCTCAAGCAATCGACGCTAAATATTTGGGCGGCGGATTCACTCCAGTGCCAGTAAGCGTTGAAATGCAAGATTCAGTACGCGGCGAGCTGTCGCAAGTAGCACAAAGCATTGAACTGTTGAGCAGGGCGGGCGCGGTTTCCAAGGAAACGATGGTCAGACTGCTTCACCCGGACTGGACACACGATCAGGTCGAAAGTGAAGTTCGCCGGATCCTTGAGGAAAGCGGGTTGGCGGTTCCGACCGGTGAGTTCTAATGGAACTTGATCTCGAATCCATCGCGGCACTTTATACAGAATATGAGTTTCGCGGGCTATATACCCTTGCGGACGAGATCGTCAAGGTCTTTCGTCGACAGGTCGCCCCGGGCGAACAGGATATCGCGAAGGTTGCGCGGCGAGTTGAAAAAGAGCTCGCGGACGTCGAAGCGCTGTTGCAGGCAAGCGACGAGCAGGTGTTGAACTTGATTGCAGGCGCGGGAGAAAAAGGCGCCGCGCGGGCTTATCGCGAGCTGGCCGAGACGATATCGCCGGCATTTCTTGACTACGACGGCAAGGCGACACGCGAGCGGTGGGG
>NZ_JBAMME010000265.1:0-9861 GCF_039793925.1 Thermogutta sp.
TTCGTATTTACCACAGTCGGGACACGTCGTTCTGGATCCGCATGGTGGTTTTATTCAACTCATTCGGCTGTGCCGCGAGAGTCTCCGTGTGAGGATGACGTCCTCGATGTGGAGTTCCGCAGGGTCCGTTGAGGGGTAAGAGTCCTCTCCTGCGGTTCAAGATAAACAATGAAGTTTGATGCCGACGACCTTTCCAAACAAGGTGCTGGACCAATGACGACTGTGTTGCAAACCGCCGAGCGCGAAACCTATCCGTTCGAGGCCTACAAAAGACTTTCCCCGGATGAGTTAAGAGAACGGATCCTGGCCGTCAAACGGCAAATGGGACCACGACTGCTCATCCTGGGCCACCACTATCAGCGGGATGAGGTGGTCGAGCTTTCCGACCTTCAGGGAGATAGCTATCGCCTGAGCGCTCTGGCAGCTGAGAACGAAGCCTGCCGCGCCATCATCTTCTGCGGGGTCCATTTCATGGCAGAAACCGCGGATATTCTTGCCAATCGACCCGAGAAACTGGCCCAGCGCGGCGAACGCATCCCCGTCATTCTTCCAGACATGAAGGCGGGTTGTTCCATGGCGGACATGGCTGAAATCGACCAGGTTGAAGATTGCTGGGAACAGTTAAGCCGGGTCATCGATATTTCCGAGGTGATTCCCGTCACCTACGTCAATTCGTCGGCCAAGCTGAAGGCGTTTTGCGGGCGGCACGGGGGCACCGTGTGCACCTCCGCCAATGCGGATGTGGCCCTCCAGTGGGCGCTTTCCCGGGGACGGCGCGTTCTGTTCTTTCCCGACCAGCATTTGGGCAGAAATACCGCTTTGAAAATGGGTATCCCTCTGGAGGCGATGCCGGTGTGGGACCCTTATGCCCGGGAATTGGGCGGCAATTCCCGCGAGACGATCGAAAAGGCTACCGTCATCCTCTGGAAAGGCTACTGCAGCGTGCATCAAGTTTTCCGGCCGGAGCACGTGGATTATTTCCGCGCCAACTACCCCGGCATCAAAATCCTTGTGCACCCCGAGTGCATGAAGGAGGTCGTGGAAAAGGCGGATGTCGTCGGGTCGACCGGTAAGATCATCCGGGCGGTGGAAGAAGCTCCTCCCGGCACCAAATGGGCCATCGGCACCGAGCTTCATCTTGTCAATCGCCTGAAGAAGAAACACCCAGAGCAGGAGATCTACTTCCTGGCCCCGGTCGTGTGCATGTGCTCGACGATGTACCGGATCGATCTACCGCATCTCTGCTGGGCCGCGGAAAACCTGGCAGCCGGCACACCGGTCAACGTCATTCGCGTCGATGACGCCACGGCGAAGGACGCGCTGGTGGCCCTCGAACGAATGCTGGAGCTGAAAGGCCGGTGACCGGAAAAACACGCAAGGAGACCAGTTTTCACAGTGTTCTGGGAGTTGGCTCTTGTGGGTTTGCGGGTCTTCCTGATCCGCTCAACCCGTTGCAATTTTCTGACGCCTCGACTAGCTTCAATGGAATAGCACACGGGCGGTTAAGGCGTATTTTTACTATTAGGTTAGTATTTGAACGGGAAGATAGGATTTTCCCCGACTTCTGCACCACTGTTAACCCATCCCACCAAATCTGAAGGGCAATTATGGGCGAACGATCGCGTCCCGTGACGCAACCACCTTCCGGGCGATCCGGCGCTGGTTTTCTGGACGAGGAAGGCCGGTGGGTGACATTGAAAGATCCTTGGGTAGCGGCGTTCCTGGCCTGGCTGTTGCCGGGGCTCGGTCACTGGTATCAGGGCCGCCAGGCCAAAGCGATTCTCTTTTTTGTCTGCATCATGGGCTTGTTCGTTTACGGATGCTATTTGGGGGGAAATCGCGAGCTCGGATACGCCCGAGTTGTGTACGCCTCGTTTCGGCCGGGGGATATGCGGCTGTACTACCTCTGCCAGATTGGTGTGGGCCTGCCGGCCATGCCCGCCCTCATCCAGGCGGCCCGAGTTCGCCAGAATAAACCGCCATTATGGAATAATTTCATGGCTCCGCCTCGACTGGGCACGGATGACGATAATCCGCCGACGCTCTCGCGGATCTGCTACGAGTTGCACGCCTATTTCGACCTGGGAAGCCTCTACACAGCGATTGCCGGGTTGCTCAACATCCTGGTGATTTTCGATGCATTTGGCGGGCCGCTGTTTCCAGAGTCCCCCAGCCGCAAAGAACAGGAGGCCGACCAGGACTCACCGAGCACCGGGACCCCGGCAACACCCAGCGAGACGCCCAGTTCGAAGTAACCTCGAAAAGCGGTGCGATTGTTTATAATTCGACGCAGGAATCGATCGCGTTATGACCGTCAATTACATGTGGTATCTTGTACCGCTCCTCATTGCCGTGAGTCTGGTGTATGCGGGCACCCGGCAGGAGGCCATGCCGGCCGTGCTCCGCCATGGATTGAAGACACTCGTCTGGATTGCGGTCTTCATGGGCATCATCGCGGTGATCCTTCAGCTGCTGGACGCTTTCACCTGAGTTCTTGAGCCGTCCGTGTTGTAACCGCTTTTGGAGAAAGAGTGAGGGAGAAGATCAAGCCACCGGGGAGATCGCGCGCGGCCAGAGGGGAAGGATCAGGTAAGGAACTGGTCGCAGAATGGGCACGGCCCACGCCCCTTCGAATGTCCCGAACTCAATGAAGCGCGATCACCGAGTAGCTGACGATTTGCTGGAGGCCAGACCTGGCTTTTCCCGCCGTTTCTTTCGCCGGCAGCTCTCATTGAGAGCGAGTTTCATGATCACGCTCACCGCATGAAGCCCTTCCTGCCAGGTGATCTTCGACGCTCCTTTCCGCCGGTCCACAAACGTGATGGGCACTTCGCAAAAGACGGCCCCTATTTTCCGGAGACGGTAAAGGATCTCCTCAAAAAACGCGTAGCCCGACGAACAGAACTCATTGAAATCCAGTTGGGCCAGTGTCGCCGCTCGGTAACACCGGAAATTGCCACTGCAATCACGGACGGGCAAGCCGAGCATCAATCGCGCAAACCAGTTGATTGCACGACTCATCAGGTGACGGCGCAGCGGCCAGCCCTCAATGCGGCCGCCGGGGATGTAACGTGAGCCGATCGCCACGTCCACCTTCGGCCCATCGGCCGGTTCCATAGCCGCCAGCAAATCGGGAAGTCTGTGCGGCGGATGACTGAAGTCGGCATCCATGGTGAGCACGTACCGATAGCCCTGGGCAATGCCTTCTCGAAGTCCCGCGATGATCGCCGACCCCAGGCCCTGCTTGCTCGGTCGATGAAGACAACGTAATCGCGGATCCTGGCGGGAATACTCCTCGCACCATGCGCCTGTTCCATCAGGGGAATTATCGTCCACCACGAGCACGTCTACGGTGGGCACTGTGGCGAAAATGGCTTCCAAAAGCGGAGGTAGTGTTTCCCGCTCGTTGTAGGTTGCGATAACGATGAGGCACTCGCCCTGATCCACCATACGTAAAGGTCAACATCCTGTCACTTCTGTTCCAGAAACGGTCCCCAACGTCCTGCCAGAATACCATTTTTCTTTGCCCCAGAGCTTCGCGCCACTTTTGACTCATTGTGAAATCAGATCCCGCGACGAGCAACACCCGCGGTTCGACGGCGCAGAGGACTGACAGATTAGCCGTCCCTCCCAGTAAAACTAGTGTCTCTGCTCGCCCTCGATTCGCCGTTTTTGTCGCCGTTTCTCAAACACCAGGCACGATTGAGCGCATGCCTTAGGAAGGGCTCACCCATAGAAAACCGGAAGGCCGTTCGGGAGACGGTTCGCTCACTTTTTCCCTGGCCCCTTGGAGCGTCATTCGGACGGGTCCTGAGACACGGGCGACAGAGATGATGCGGTAGAACCGGCCATTTCCGAAAGTTTCCCTTCCATGGTGGCAAGCTTCATCGAACGCTGCGGGCCGCGGAGCGTGGGGCTGGCCCGCCGAGCATGTTCGATCCATCTCCCTGGACTGATCCCAATGAGGACCGTCATGATGGCGCACAGCGCGACGGCGAACATGGCCGGCATAGCACCCTGCCGAAGTTGCAGCGTCCGCTCTTCGTGGCTCGCAGTTTCGCCGGGAAGCGTGGCAAAGAACATCGTGCTCACAACCCGCAGGTAGTAGGCAGCGGCGATAGCCGCGTTGACCGCGCCCACCACGGCCAGGAAAACAAGGCGTGATCTCGCGGGCCCACCACCGGGAACTCCTCCCACATCCAACGCGCTGAAGAACACGGCGAGCTTCCCCCAAAAGCCAGCCAGCGGTGGAATCCCCGCCAGACTCAGCATGAAGATGGCCAGCGACCAGGCCAGCAATCGCAAATCCATGAGGGGCGCGTACGCCAGACCGCGCAGGTCGTCGAGCGTTTCGACCTGTCGATCGCCGAGTCGCAGCGTGCCGAGCGCGGCAAATGCGCCCAGTGTCGCCAGGAGGTACACAATGAGATAAAAGAGCAGCGCCGCCGCCCCATCCCATGGGTGGCCCTGGGGAGTGGCGTATGTCATCGCCACGGTGAGACCGATGAGCATGTACCCCGCATGGGCAATGGACGAATAGGCGAGAAGTCGCCGTAGATTCCTCTGCCACAGAGCCAGGACATTTCCCAATGTCATGGTGAGGACGGAAAGTGCCAGCACCACCTGCCATGCCCGGTCCGGTCCTCCGAACATTCCCTCCAGCAGAAGCCGCACCAGCACCAGCATGCCCGCCGCTTTGGGAAGGGCCGAGAGCAAGGCCGCGTTGCGATGAGACGTCCCCTGATAGACATCGGGGGCATAAAAGTGAAACGGCACGGCCGCAATCTTGAACCCGATGCCCGCCAGAATGAGCACCAGGGGGATGGCCCCCATCACGCCGGTAAACGCCCCCTGCGCCCCCGCTTGCATGAGTTCCCGCAGCGACAGCGTGCCGGCCAGGCCGTAAACAAAACTGAGCCCGTACAGGAACACAGCCGAGGAAAGCACGCTGAGGTAAAAGTATTTGGTGGCCGCCTCCCGATAATTAGGCCCTTCCCTATCGACATAAAGAAGAATGTAGGACGCAACGGAAATGAGCTCCAGTCCGACGAACAGGAGCACCAGGTCTTCCGCGCGAGCAACCAGCGCCAGACCCACAATCCCCAGCAGCAGACTCCCTAATCGCTCACCTTCGTGTTGGCTTTCCTGTCCGGAGGAGCCAGCCGTCAGAACAAGGATCAGCCCCACGGAAAAGGCCAGCCCTCGTCCGAACACGCCCAGCATGTCTTTACTGGACACGAGAAACCCTTGCTGAAGGTAAAACAGCGCCACACCGGCCACTATCCCGATGAGGGCCAGTGCGTAAAACCAGCTCCGCCGTACCTGGAAAGGCGCCAATACCAGGCACAACAGGGCCGCGAACACAAGCAAAATTTCAGGCAGCCAGTCAGTCATCATGGTCGGTCGGATGATCGGATGTCACTTGTCCAGTGTCAAACGTCGCGTCAGCGAGTTGCGCATCACATCCAGAAATCTGCGTCAGATGATCGGAGACTGTATCGCCAACCGGTGGGACAGATCGTGCGGGAAGGGCCGCTCGATCCGCTATCTGGGTGGCCGCGGGCGCTGCGAGTGGCTTCTGCACCGACTTTAAGGCGGGTGTCATGCGGCTCAGGAAAAACTGCGGCTGAATGCCGATCCACACGATGAAGACGACCAGTGGCGCAAGAGCCAACACCTCGCGGAGGGACAGATCGCGGACGCCGTGCTGCCCTGCCGACACGGAATAAGTGTGCCAGTTCTCTGAAGACTCAGTCTGTTCAGCCGCCGCTCCATCCCGGGCAGCCACACTCTCCGAAAGCGGTTCCCGCAGCGTACCGAAGAACACGCGTCCCACCAGCGTCAGCATATACCACGCGCCAAGCACCACCCCCAGTGTGCCCGCCACGGCAAAGACCCATTCCCAGCCCCCGACGTGCCATGCCCGCTGGAACATCCCCACAAGAACCAGAAACTCTCCCGCAAAGCCGTTGAGACCAGGCAAACCGATGCTGGAAAATGTGAGCACAAACATGAAAAACGCCAAAATGGGGAGCTTTCGGGCAAGCCCGCCAAAAGATTCGATCTTCCGCGTGTGATATCGCTCATAGATCATTCCCACCACGGCAAACAGGCCACCGGTCGCCAGTCCGTGGTTGATCATCTGCAAAAGCCCGCCGTGAAGTCCTAAAGCATTAAGGGTGAATACTCCCAGCATGCAGAACCCTAGGTGGCTGACGCTGGAATAGGCGATGAGGCGTTTGATATCGCGCTGGGCAAAAGCCGTTAGGGCCCCGTAAACAATTCCGATCGCCGAAAGGGCAAGAATCCATGGAGTGACCTGCATAGTAGCATCGGGCACCATCGGCAGGACAAAACGCAAGAATCCATACCCACCGACCTTCAGCAAAATACCGGCCAGCAGAACGCTTCCCGCGGTGGGAGCCTCCACGTGAGCCAGCGGCAACCACGTGTGAAGCGGAACAAGCGGCACTTTCACCGCGAATCCCGCAAACAGTGCCCAGAACACCCAAAGCTGAAAGGCCAGCGGAAGCTGCCCACGTTCACGGAGTTCGGCTAGCCGTTGCGTGAGCTCAGGGATGGAAAACGTCACCACTCCCGAACCGCTTGCGTAGGCATTCCAGATGACCAGAGCCAGCAATCCCAGAAACGTCAGCACACTGCCCGCCAGGGTGAAGAGGAAGAACTTCATCGCCGCATAACGACGTTCCTCATGCCCCCAAATCCCGATCAGGAAAAACAGTGGGATGAGTGTGGCTTCAAAAAACAGATAAAAGAGGAGCACATCCCGGGCCACAAAGACACCCAGCATTCCCGTATACAGCAGCATCAAGAGACGATAAAACGCGGGAGCGTTTTCTTTCACGGCCTCCCAACTCACCAGGACGCAGGTGATCATGAGGAGCGATGTGAGGCCGTACAACCACAAGCTCAGGCCATCCAATCCCATGGCGAAGCGGACTCCCAAGGTGGCTTCCGAGCGAGGCCACCAAGGGACTTCCAACACAGCGAAGCTCGGTGCGCCTCCCGGATAAGAAAACACGAGATATCCGCTGAGCAGGCAGTTCACGAGCACGACCGTCAGGGCCACCAGTCGGGCCGACTCCCGCGTTTGACCAGCGAGGAGAACACCCACCAGCGGAAGAAAAATGGTGATTGCCAGTAACGTGCCCATGTGTATGTCCTACAGTTGGTCAAAACTAACAGATCGCGGAAAACCCTGCCAATGGCATTTTTGTTGGGTCGCGTCGCATTTACCTTTTTGCTGTGCGTTTCTTTCACGCCTGTTTTCGGCCCTCTTTCTCATGACCGCAGCACTACAATACAAGTGCTGCCAGGAGCACAAGCATGCCCAGAACCATGCCCAGGGCATACCACGGGATCAGCCCGTTCTGCACGCTGCGCAACATGGCTCCCAGAAATCGGGGAATAAGGCCGACGACGTCCACCAGCCAGTCAATCACAAACCGGTCAATCCAGGCGGCAACGCTCGCCAGTCCGGCCAGCGGTCGGACAATAAACCACTGATAAATCTCATCGAAGAAGAATTTTCTGTAAGAAAGAGTGTAAAGGCCGACGGCTCTGAAGGCAGCGACTATTCCTTGCACGAACACGCCGGGACCGAGAACTACGCCAGCCGCTAGGGCCACACCCAGTAACGCCAGCACGAGGCTGATCCAGGGGATAGCTCCCGCATGAGCTACCATGCCATGCCCAGCCAGATGCGCCGCTGCATCCAGGCTTGTCGTTCCGCTCAGGAAATGCTCGACCCACCGCGTTGGTCCCAGCAATGCTCCGACGACGACCGAGCCCGCTGCCAGAATTCCCAGCGGGATCAGCATCACCGGGGGAGACTCGTGGACATGGCCGACGCTCTCCGCAGGGAGGCGCTCCTCGCCAAAGAATGTGCGGAAATAAGCCCGGAAGGTGTATACCGCGGTGAGGAACGCGGTCGCCATTGCTATCGCCAGTAACGTCTGATAGTAGCCGCTGTGAGGGGCCTTTCCGGCAACAGCGAGGAGGATTTCGTCCTTGCTGAAGAAGCCTGCCAGAGGGAAAATCCCCGCCAGGGCCAGACTGCCAATCAGGAACGTCACGTGCGTCCACGGCAACCGCCGCCGCAGCCCCCCGATTTGATTCAGGTCGATGACGCCTCCTGTTGCATGCATCACGCTCCCCGCCCCAAGGAACAAGAGAGCTTTGAAGAAAGCGTGTGTGAAAAGGTGGAACATGGCGGCTGCCGCTCCCACCAGACCGCCCACCGACAGTCCCAAAAACATGTAACCGAGCTGGCTAATTGTGGAATACGCCAGAATCCGTTTGAGGTCCGTTTGAGTGAGCGCTATGACCGCTGCCATCAGGGCTGTAAACGTCGCGACCCCACCGACAATCTCCAAAACATGCGGGGCGACCTGGAACAGCGGCATGCACCGCGCCACCATGTAAACGCCCGCCGTCACCATCGTGGCCGCGTGGATCAGGGCACTCACCGGCGTCGGACCTTCCATTGCGTCGGGCAACCACACATGGAGCGGAAACTGGGCGCTCTTTCCGCACGCTCCCGCAAACAGAAGCAGACATGCGACGGTCGCCAGTCCCCCGTGAATAAGTCCCTTTTCCGGGTGGAGAAGTCGAGCAGTCCCTAGGATCCCGGCAGAAAACACCTCCTGCGTCTGCGGATCAATCGTGTCGTGAAAGTTGAGGGTTCCATACATCGACCACAGCAGAAAGATGCCCAGGGCAAAACCGAAATCACCCACACGGTTCACCAGGAAGGCTTTTTTTCCTGCTGCGGCGGCTTCCGGCTTCCTGTACCAGAATCCAATCAGCAGATAGCTACACAGGCCCACCGCCTCCCAGAACACATAAAGAAGGACAAAATTGCTCACCGAAACGAGCATGATCATGGAAAAGACAAACAGACTGATATACGTATAGAACCGCCAGTAGCCGGGATCGTCATGCATATATCCGATGGAATAAATCGCCACCAACAGTGAGATGAACGTCACTGTGACGAGCATAAACACGGTGAGCGGATCCACCCGCAGCGCAATCGGAATATGGAACCGCACAAAATCCCACGTGCCATGGGGAACAGGCCGCTCGATGGACGCTCCACTGGGGCTGATGTCCGCCCAGGTCCACAATTCGAACACCCGCTCAAACGTCCGGACGTGTTCTTCAGAATGAGCGTCGTGAGCCGCCGGTGTGGCTCGGAGCAGCATCCCCAGAAGCGCTAATGAGCCAATGAACGAAATCGCTGTAGCTGTCACGGTGGGCACGTGACTGGCTTCCCGCAAAACGCGCGGTCCCAGCACAGCCGTCACGAGGGCGGCCACCAATGGCATACCGGCAACCAGGACAATCAAAAAGCTCATGGTCGTCAGACAGTCGGTCGATATTCGAGGACTTCTTCCGGAATAACAGGAGCGCGTCCGACCCGCGGCAACTTGGGCCAACTGGGCGGCGGCGGGGGCGGGACTTCCTCCTCTTCCACCTCCCGAGGAATCTCTCCTAAACCTTCTTCTCGCAGGTGCTGGATCTTCAACACGTCCAGTCCATATCGAGCGCGAACAAGGTTGAGAACCAGGGCCAGTGCGACTGCCGCCTCAGCCGCCGCCACTGCCATCACAAACAGGGCGAACACCTGCCCCTGTAATTGCCCGTGGAAACGCCCCCAACTCACAAAACTGAGCGACACCCCCTGGAGCATCAGCTCCACGGACAAGAACATGAGGATGAGGTTGCGCCGGCTCAAAAAGCCCACCAGCCCCAGTCCAAACAGGCAGGCACCAACCCATAACTGTTGAATTAAAAGGGCATTCTCAGACATCGCTGTCGTGTTCCATCTCTCTCGTC
>NZ_JBAMME010000265.1:9871-31166 GCF_039793925.1 Thermogutta sp.
GGCAGCCATTCCACCAGGACGGGCATCCCCGGCGTCTCCCAGCTTCTAAGATCGAGCAAGGGCTCCAGCGGCCGGGTGATGATCGCAGTGGCCCCAATGAGCCCCAGCATCAATAAAAGCCCTAACCCTTCCACAGCCAGGGGAAACGCCCCAAAAAGTTCCTCACCCAACTCAAGCGTCTTGGTCGGCACTAAACTCGACGCGGCTTTCTCGGCGCTTAAGAGAGCCGTCTGAGTAGCCTCATTTTGTGCATCTTGCGGCCGCAACGCCTCCAGGGCACTCCCGCTCACTAGACCGATCAGTACGACCCCGGCCAGCGACGCGATGAAAGGCTCCCAACTTCTCCGATTAAACCCCGCCTGACCACGCGGTTCGTCAAGCATGATCAAAAAGAGAAAGACCACCAGAATGGCCCCAATGTACACCACAATCAGGGCCATGGAAACGAACTCTGCTCCGTGGTACAAAATCAGCCCCGCTGTGCCCAGGACCGTCATCCCGAACCACAGGGCACTGTAAAGCGGACGGAGCGAGGTGATCATGGCCACCGCCGAGCCCAGTGTGACCAGCGTCATTCCCCAAAGGACGCTTCGGGCAAGAAAACCACCAAACGAGGGAATCAGGCTGGCCATCATCACCAGTCCCGAGGCCACTAGGATCCAGCCCGGGGTTCGACGCCGATCCGTCCCCCAGGGCAGGGCCCAGAACAGCCCCGCCAGAGTCAACAACATCCCCGCTAAAAGAATGGTTGTGCCCGAAACCATCGTATTTCCACCTTTTCCGGCAACGTCTGCCTGAAAGAATTTGCCCCTCGCCTGTCAGTCAGGTCTCTCCGGTAGCCGAGTCACTCGTCTGGTCTTCCAACACGTCCCGCTCCCGCATCCAACGGGGAGGCTCAAGGTCTTTAGTCTGATCATACACGCTGAGCAGCTTCTCTTTGTCGAAAATCATCTCATCCCGGCTCTTGCCGGACAGATCGTACAAGCTCGTCAGTTCGATGGCATCCACGGGACACGCTTCCTCACACATCCCGCAGAATATGCAGCGGAGCATATCGATGTTGAACACCACGGGATACTTTTCGCGATCGGGCCAGGGACTGGGCGCGGCCACAATGTCGATACAATGGGCGGGACAGGCAGTCGCGCAGAGAAAACAGGCAACACATTTCACCCGGCCCTGCTCATCCCGATTGAGACGGTGCACCCCCCGGTAAATGATCGGATCCGGAAACTCGTGGCGCTCTTCGGGAAATTGCACCGTGATTTTCGGACTGACCAGGTGGCGGAATGTGGTGGTCAGGCCTTCAATGAACAGCGGCAAATAGGACCGCTCGGCCGGTGTCAACGGCGACTCGTCCACCCAGCGTATTTCGGAGCTATCGGGCTTCATGCGACAAACTCCCCTCACTCTTCATTGTCGAAGCTCGGCTGCCAGGCTTTTGCCGTCGGGCGAACACCAGCCGGGATGGCCTGTTCCGGCTGCCTTGCCAATCTCACCAGGTCCTGGCGCGGCCGATTGTCATACGAAGGCGGGCTGAGCTGGGCCGTCACGATCCACACCGCAATCAGTGCCGCCCAGTTGATGACTGCCAAAAGGGCAAGGCCCCGGCCACCTTCCAGCCCCAGCACCTCTTCCCCGCCCGAATACCACCAGACCAAGATCACCAGCGGCACCATTCCCCACGGAATGAGAACTTTCCACGCCAGCCGCATGAGCTGATCGAACCGGAACCGCGGCCAACTCCAGCGCATCATCATGAAAAACCAGATGACCAGGAGAACCTTCACCGCGAAGACGATAATGCGCAGCAGTGCCCCACCGATCCCGGCCACAGGTTCCGAACCCGTCAGCCCCCAGAAATGCCATCCTCCCAAGAACAACAGGACAATGAGCACCGCGGCCGTCACCATGTGGAGGAATTCTGAAACGAGGTACGTCATCAAACGCATGCCGCTGTATTCGGTATGAAACCCACCCACGAGCTCCTGTTCGGTTTCCGGCAGGTCAAAGGGAAGCCTGGCCGCCTCGGCCGTGACTGCCACGAAAAACACCACGAACGTCAGCGGATGCAGGACGATATTCCATACGCCCGTTTGCGCTTGCTGGAGCACCATCTGATCAAGTTGGAGGCTGCCCGCATACAGCGCCACCACCAGAAGCGTCAAGCTCAACGGGATTTCGTACGCGATAAGCTGAGCGGCAGCACGAAGTGCACCAAATAGGCTGTACTTATTTCGGCTGGCCCAGCCTCCTGCGATCACACCATAGACGGCCGCCCCATTAGCGGCAAAGAGATACACGAGCGCTGCATCAAATTGCGGCACAATCGTCAGATCGATGGGTCGCCACCCCGAAATGCCCAGATCCACCTGGCCCAGAGGCACCACGGCGTACACCGCCACAGCCGCCACAAAGGTGAGAATCGGCCCCAAGTTGTAAACGACTCGATCCACATGTCCGGGAACGTACTCCTCTTTGAAGATCAATTTGAGACCATCAGCGATCGGTTGTCCCAAACCAAAGAGGCGGATATTGGTGAGAGGAATCCCCACGCGGTTGGGCCCAATCCGGTCCTGAACCCACGCGGCAATCCACCGCTCCACGAGGACCAGGTAGGCCGCCCCGGTCATCAAGACCCCCAGTGCAAGGGCAATTTTCACACATGTTTCGATAATCAATCCGACCATATTCTAGCCTCAATTGGGCTGATCCGCTGATTCGGTGCGGTGTCTCTTCGGGCTATCCTTTCCAGCGATTCGGACAATCCTCGCTTGCCGTTTTGACCTTCGCCTCACAAAGTTGTTATCCGTGCGCTAGGCTGTGGTGGCCTGTGTTTCTGCGGTACTCGGCGCCAACTGGTTGACCCGCAGATCCACACCCACTTCAGGGATTTCCCCGGCAGCCGCCGAAAAGTACGGCAGTTCCGCCGCCAGTTCTCCCAGAATGAGCCGGGGCTGATACACTCCCGTTCGACCGCTCAGCTCCCAGAAGACCATGCCCACGCAGCGGCTGCCGAGGGGCGGCCGAACCGCGCGCTGCAACCACTGCAGCCGATGATTCCGGTTCACGTAGGATCCCTCATGTTCGGCATAGGTCGCCATTCCCAAAAGCAAATCCACTTTTTCGCTGAGAGGGCTGGGAAACAGATCGGCCAGTGCCACCCAGTTTGCCTTTCTCACCGCCGCCGCATGCGCTTCATCGAGCCACGGCTTGATATAGCCTGCCAGGAAAATGACGCGATCAATCCGGCCCGCCGCGAGTTCCTCCAGAAACTCCGGCCAACCGAACACTTCATTCCCCAAACCGTAAGCAATGGCTTCCACCCCAAGCCGGTTGGGGCATTTTTCGGCTGAGATCACGAAGCCACCCGGGAATCGCTCATCTTCCCCTTCTCGCGGGACGGGTCCCAGAGCGATTACGCTTTCCGGGTGCGTGTTCCGCAGCCATTGAGCGGCAAGATACGCTTCCTCGTTGGTAAGGAATGGGGACAGACACAGTGCCGGGCGCGACGCCGTTCGTACCTTCTCCTCGATCTCCCGGAGAGCTTCATTCCAGCCGATGGCCGCCAAGCCACTCGCTTTCCGACGCATCACCCCCCGGATTCGGCTGGGGTGATGGATGAAAGGATATCCATACCGCCCGTCGTTGCAGATCCACCATTTGTTGACGAACATATTCTCCCGCGGCTTGATGCGGTGGACGCGATCCTGGTTCTCCTCGATCCAGATGGAACACCCTGTGGCACACAGCCCGCACACACTGGCCTTGCGACGGAGAAACCACACCCGCTGCTTGTAAAGGAAGTCCTTATCAGCCAGGGCCCCCACCGGACAGAGATCCACCACGTTGCCGGAGAGCTTGTTGTGAAGCGGAACGTCGGGAAGCACGTCAATTTCCTCGTGCGTCCCGCGATTGACAATCATGAGCTCCGAAGTCCCCGAAATCTCTCGTGTGAACCGCACGCAGCGGCTGCACATGATACAGCGGTCCACGAACAGAAACAGGTCTCCGATGTCCCGTTTTCGACTGGTGATCGGCCGAATATCGGCCCGACGCTCTCCCTGCCCGTATTGAAAATGATAATCCTGAAGCCGACATTCCCCGGCTTTATCACAGATAGGACAGTCGATGGGATGGCGGAGAAGTAAGTCCTCCTCCACCATCGCGCGGGCTCTTGCCACCTTCTCGCTGTTAGTGACAATCACCATGCCATCTTTGACCAACGTGTTGCAGGCAGGGACGAGTTTGGGCAGCATGACGATATTTCCCGTCTGGGGATCGCGTGTCCCCATCTCGATCAAACACATCCGGCAACTGGCGACCACGGACAAGCCAGGGTGCCAGCAGTAATGGGGAATCTCCACGCCTGCCCGCGCTGCTGCCTCGATGGCGTTCAGGCGTTCCCCCGCTTTGATTTCAATTTCTTTTCCGTCAACAATCACCACGGGCATGATTAACTTCCTTCCCGCCTTGTCTTCACTTACCACTCAGGGTTCACTGCCCAGCTTTTCCCGCCGTTATCACGCGATTCGCCCGCTCAAATTCTCTCCCCATCTTCCTCTGTTATGCCTGAAACGATACGGAACTTCCCTTTTGGGAACAGGTTCCATTATCGAGAGCGGGTACCGGACGTCGGATTTTGTAGCCGGTGGGGTTCGTTCGTTTGATATAATCTTCCAACTCTTCTCGAAACTTGCGAATCGCCGTCTTCATTGGCCATGCAGCGCCATCTGCCAACCCGCAAATGGTTGTGCCCGGGATAATGCCGATGTTGTCCGCAATTTCCAAAAGGAGATCGAGATCCACCAGTCTCCCTCGCCCTGCTTTGATCCTCCTCACAATTTGCAGGGCCCAACTCGTTCCTTCCCGACACGGCGTGCATTGACCGCAGCTTTCGTGAGCGAAAAACCGACAACTGTTGTGAAGGAATTCAATAATCGGATACGTCTCGTCCATGACGATGACGCCCCCTGTCCCCAGCCCCAGGCATCCCTTTTGAACTGGCCCCACGAAATCCATGGGCACGTCCAGTTCGTCTGCGGAGAGCAGCCCGGTGCTCAATCCCCCGGGCACAACCGCCTTGGCGCGGCGGCCCTTCCAAACCCCACCGCCGAATTTTTCGATCAACTCGCGACAGGAAATTCCCAGCGGTGCCTCATAACACCCCGGCCGATTGACGTGCCCGCTGATACAGAACAGTTTTGGCCCAAAACTTCCCGGGTCACGGGGATCATCGGGAGCAGGAGGCACACCAATGGTGCGGAACCAGTCGGCCCCACGCTCCACGATATGTTTCACGCAGGCAAGCGTCTCCACGTTGTTGACAACGGTGGGCTTGCGAAAGAGTCCTTCGACTGCCGGGAAAGGAGGTTTGCTGCGCGGCCACGCCCGCTTTCCTTCAATGCTCTCGATCAGGCCGGTTTCCTCCCCGCAGATGTAGGCGCCCGCTCCTCGATGAATGTAAACATCCAGCGAAAAATTTGAACCAAGAATGTTCTTACCCAAATAACCCGCCGCGTAGGCTTCGTCGATGGCAGCCTGAAGCCGCCGCAAGGCCAATGGGTATTCATAGCGGAGATAGATGTAAGCCGTCGTCGCACGTGTGGCATAGGCACTGAGGATCGTCCCCTCCAGCACCTGATGAGGATCCAGTTCCATGAGGACACGGTTGCAGAACGTGCCCGGCTCACTTTCATCCGCATTGACGCACAGGTAAATGGGTCCCGGATGATCCGCGGGAAGAAACGACCATTTCAGCCCTGTGGGAAACCCTGCGCCACCGCGGCCCCGTAAACCGCTTCGTCGAACCTCGTCCACGACCTGTGCGGGGGAAAGCTCCCGCAGCGCCCGGCGCAAAGTTTGGTATCCTCCTGTCGCCTCGTAGGCGGCCAGGGTATGACTGTCAGGGCGATGGATGTTCGCTAACAGGACCGGTTCAAAATTCTCCATGGCGCTCTCTAGCGGAAGCCTTCAGGGCAACTGATCCAGGATTTCATCGAGTTTCTCTCGGGTCACACGGGCATGAATGCTCTCGTTGATCAGCACTGCCGGCGCCATTTCGCACGCGCCCAGACACTCGGCAGCCTCCAGCGTGAATCGCCCGTCGGCGGTCGTATCACCGGGCTCAATCCGCCATTTTTCCTGGAGATAGCCGAGCAAATCTTCTCCCCCGCAGATGGCGCAGCTTAACGATCGGCACACCCACACGCGATATTTCCCTAAGGGCTTTTGCTGTTTGAAAAATCCGTAAAAGGAAAGTGTATCCTGAATTTCCGGGGCTGGAATTCCCAGCAGGGTGGCCAGCTCCCGTACCGCCTGGGGAGAGACCCAGCCCAACTCCTGCTGAATCAAGTGGAGCGCCGGGAGCACGACCGCCCGCGGCGACGGATAACGCGGCAAATACGCACGAATCCTCTCGCGGAGGTCGTCGTTGAGTACCTGTCGGCCAGTTTCGCATGGGGCCTCGGTCACCGTCTGCTTGTCGTTCACTGCTTCCTCCTCGCTAGACTCTTTCGATGATGCCATCGCCGGGATGCCCCTTACCGGTCCAGCTCCGCCGCAATGATGTTCAAACTTCCCAACACCGCCACCACATCGCTCAGCGTGTGCCCGCGTATCAAGTGGGGGAACAAAGCAAAGTGGACGAATGAAGGCGGTCGGCACCTCGCCCGGTACGCATAGGGAGAACCGTCTCCCACGATATAGAATCCCAGCTCTCCATTGGGTGATTCTGTGGCACAGTAGACCTCTTCGCAGGGAACTTCGAAACCCCGATTGCTCATGATCAACTCAAAGTGCGTGATGAGCCCCTCAATGGTGGACGACACCTGCCATTTTTCGGGCAGCGCGATGCGCTCGCTCACCGCCACCTTGACCGGCCCCGGCGGCAGGTTTTCCACCGCCTGCTGGATGATTTTGAGGCTCTCCCGCATTTCCGCCATGCGCACAAGATAACGCGCGTAACAATCGCCGGCCTGTGCACAGCAAATCTGAAAATCAAAATCTTTGTAGGCCAGGTAGGGCTCGTCCTTCCTGAGGTCCCGCGTCACTCCGCTGGCCCTGGCGATCGGCCCAGTCACCCCCCGGTTGATGGCCTCCTCCTTGGTAAGAACACCGATCCCCTTCGTGCGATCGATGAAGATGCGGTTTCGGGTGAGAAGCCGTTCCATGTCATCCAGCGCCCGAGGAAACCGCTTCACGAACTCCCGGATTAGCTCGATGGCCTTGGGCGAGGCGTCATACATCAGTCCCCCCACCCGAGTATAGCTGTTGGTGAACCGGGCACCGCAAAGAGCCTCAAAAATGTCATAGATCAACTCTCGCGGATTGAAAGCGTACATGAAGAACGTGAACGCGCCGGTATCCAACCCCACAGCCGCATTGCACACCAGGTGATCGGCAATTCGCGCCAGCTCGGCGACAATCACCCGCAGATACTGACAGCGGGGAGGCACTTCAATCCCCAGCAGTTTCTCCACCGCCAGGTGCCACGCCACGTTGTTGGCCATCGGCGACACATAATTCATCCGGTCGGTGATCGTGACATACTGGTTGTAGTTGAGGTGCTCCGCCAGCTTTTCAAAGCCTGAATGGAGATATCCAATGTCGCAATCCGCATCGACCACCCGTTCCCCTTCCAGCTTGAGGATCAATCGCAGGGTGGTATGCGTGGCGGGATGCTGTGGACCGAAATTCATGGTCCACAGATATTCCTGAGCATCGTCTTTAGGGATATACGTGGTGCTCTTTTCCAGCGGCATGGTCAACTGGTCCTTTCACCCCAAATCCCGTGTGACGACCGGAATATTGTGGCGTTCGCCGCGTCCCTGGAGGGGATAGTCCTTGCGCAGAGGATGGTCCTCAAAATCTTCCGGGAGCAGGATCCGCCGCAAATCGGGGTGACCTTCAAAGCGAATACCGAACATGTCCCACACTTCCCGCTCCAACCAGTTGGCTCCCTCCCATAAATCGGTTACCGTAGGCAGGGTCGGCGCCGGGTCATTGACAAACGTCTTGATGATCATTCGCTCCGCCGTTTCCGGATGGCCCACAATGTAGACCACCCCAAACCGATCCTTAGCGTTGGGATAGTACAGGTAGTCCACGCATGTGATGTCAATAATGAGGGCCAGCCCGACGTCCTCCTTCAAAAACTTCAACACGTCATGGACAATGCCGGCCGGAACCACGGCCCGGTGCTGTCCCCGAAATTCGCTGATTTCTGCTTCCGGGAAGCGCTCTTTCAATTTCTGGAGGGTTTCGGGACTCGCCATTCTCGGCTTCCTTTCGGTGCGGGATTTTCAAGTTGCCGAAGTTTCCGAATCCGACATCCGACCGCCAGCAGGATCATTCTCAGAAGAGGCAAAGAGCGGCGGCCCAGCCACCACCAGCCGCGGGTTCCTGGGATCCTCCACGAGTGCCCGCGGCGGCTGCCGCCGACGAGAGGCCTCCCGGCCGCTGGCCGTTCCCTCACGCTGGATCTTCTCCTGGAGATCGATAATCGCCTGAAGAAGTTGCTCCGGCCGGGGGGGACATCCCGGCACATACACATCCACGGGGATAAAGCGGTCGATCCCCTGCACCACTGCATACGTGTCGAAGACGCCACCCGTCGATGCGCACGCGCCCATGGAAATACACCATTTGGGCTCGTGCATCTGCAGCCAGATCCGCTGGAGAACAGGCATCATTTTCATCACCACACGCCCCGCCACGATCATCAGATCGCACTGCCGGGGACTGAACCGGAACACCTCCGCCCCGAATCGCGCAATATCATGGCGGCTGGCCCCCGTTGCCATCAACTCGATACCGCAGCAGGCGGTGGCGAAGGGCATCGGCCAAAGACTGTTCTTGCGGCACCAATTCACCAAAGCATCAAGCTTGGTGATGACCACATTATCGGGAAGATCGGTCATGGCTGACCTCGCTTGGTTAACTCCAGTCCAGCGCCCGCCGACGCCAATCGTAAATGTAACCCAGCGTCAGCAGCGCGAGGAAAATCAATCCACTTCCTACCACCGATGTCATGACGCTCATCAGCGAGAAACCACCTTCCCCAGTTCCACTCCCAACCGACGGCGCAAAGGTAGGGATCCCCCCCGAAGCATCAGTCGCCACCGGTGCTGGCGCAGCAGACGTCGTGGGTCCCTGAGCCACACTCACTTGTGCTGACGAGACGCCAGGCTGGCCTCGAATCGCCAGCACCCACGGGTAAAGAATGAGCAGTTCTACGTCAAACACCAAAAACACGACCGCCAAGACGTGATACCGCACATGAAACCGGCGGGAAGTGTCATGAAACGGATCCACCCCGCTTTCATACGGCATCGCCTTGACGGGATTAGGCCTTTTCGGCCCGCACAGATGACCCAGCACGATAAGACCGACGCTGACACCAATCAGAGCCAGCAGAAACAACGTGAAGGGAATCACTGCCGGATCAAATTCCATGGGGCCCTCGCAACCTTGTGCCCAGTCAATGCTCTGTGCTCAGAACGATCCCCACTTAACCGCCCAACGATAGCGTTGGCATCGGATCATCGCGGAACACTGAAGCCAACCATTCAACATCTCAGGCGGGACAATTCCCAAGCCGGCCGTCCGGCATCGCGCTCTCGGCTCGGGTGGCGGGACCAGGGTGGGCAGGTCTATCGCTTCCAGGCCCAAGTGCCATTGCACAGACCGCGCCAATGCAACCCTGGCACCCTTACTACGCAATACTCAGAGCGCAAGTTCAGTTTCCGCGCCCTTCTTGCCCGCACCCGACTCCGAAGAGGTAGCAACTCAAGTCCCGCGGGAAATGAAACATCTTGCAAATGAAACAATTATAATGTGTACGATCTTGGCATTCTAGAAATCGGCCCAACCCCCGTCAACACGTGGGAGCCTCCCCGCACCGGGGCCAAACCGTCACAACCAGCGCACTCAAGACAACTTGCGCAACCCCAACGGAAATAGTCACCTTCGCCACCGGGCTTTCTCTGACTGCCCGATTTTCTTCCCTTGACAGAACAAACCGACGGGTACGCTCATCACCGCGGATGGAGCATATTTCTCGGGTCCAGAGCTTCCTCAAGCTGCTCGGGCGGCAATACATTTTGTTCCAGACACACCTGCCGCACCGTCTTGCCCGAGCGAAAAGCCTCTTTGGCAATGGCTGCTGCGCGCTGGTATCCGATGTACGGATTGAGGCTTGTTACCAAAGCCAGACTCTTTTCCACAGCCGCCTCGCACGCCTGACGATTGGCTTCCATGCCACGGAGCACCTTCTCTGTGAAGACCCTCAGGCCTTGCGAAAGCAATCGAATAGACTCCAGGACGGTCGTGCCCATCACCGGCATCATGATGTTGAGCTGGAATTGCCCGCCGGAAGCCCCCGCAAACGTGATCGTGGCGTCGTTTCCTATCACTCGAGCCGCGATCTGCATAAGACTTTCGCACAGCACCGGATTCACCTTGCCCGGCATGATCGAGCTGCCCGGCTGAAGGTCCGGCAGAATCACTTCGTAGAATCCACATCGCGGCCCCGAGCCGAGCCAGCGAAGATTGTTGGCGACATTGAACACACTGACCGCCACCGTCCGCAACAGGCCATGGCATTCCACCAACCCATCGCGCTGCGCGTTGGCTTCGAAATGATTGACCGCCTCGCGGAATGGAACCCCTAGTTCCTGGGCAAGGATCTCGGCCACACGTTTCCCGAACTCGGGATGGGTATTGATCCCTGTACCCACGGCCGTTCCTCCAGCCGGTAACTCCAGCACCGCTTGAAGAGCACGCTCGGCACGCTCGACACCCAGCTCCAGCATCCGCGCCAGCCCACTCATCTCCTGACCAAGGGTCAAAGGCGTGGCGTCCGCCAGATGGGTGCGACCGATTTTGATGATATCGGCCCAGGCCCTTGCTTTTTCCTGCAGCACCTCCACCGCTTCGCGAAGAGCAGGGATCAACTGGTCGCGAATGGCCAGTCCCACCGCCACGTGGATGGCCGTGGGAAACATGTCATTGGTGCTTTGGCCCATATTCACGTGGTCGTTGGGGTGAATCGGCTTTTCTGCCTGGAACCGATCGCCGCCGGAAAGTTCAATCGCTCGGTTGGCGATGACCTCATTCGCGTTCATGTTGCTAGACGTACCCGAGCCGGTTTGGTATACGTCCACAGGAAACTGGTCATCGAACTTTCCTTCCGCGACTTCCCGACAGGCCTGAAGAAGGGCCTCCACCTGCGCCGGTGTAAGTCCCCTCGGCCCGGAGGTCAGACGTCCCAGCTCCGCGTTGGCCCTGGCGGCCGCCCATTTCACCCAGCCCAGGGCGTGAATGAGCTCGGCGGGCAGTGTCTGACCGGAAATTGGGAAGTTCTCCACCGCCCGCTGTGTCTGCGCCCCGTAGTACGCCAGACGAGGCAGCCGCACCTCTCCCATCGAGTCCACTTCCACCCGATAAGCATCACGCATACCCGCGTCCTCTCAATTGGCCTGCGTATTGGAAGCTCAGAAATCTACTTCCCGGAAATACCGATGCGAAGAGTCAATCTCCGCCATCCGGTGGGCGACGGGCCTCAACCTACGAGGGCACATGCTCCAAAAAAATCGTAGTCCCACGGCGCTGCGATTCTCCGTCACCCGGCGATGGCGGCGCTCTATGCAGAAATCGTCTCACGGTTGACCGACGACTGCGCCAGGGGCACTTACAGAAAAAGATATGTCTGGCCTGCGAACTCCGCAAGTCCACAGAAGAGCTGGGCAACCAAGGATCCTTGAGGATGAGCGCTATCTATCGGAGGGTCCGCGCGGCATCCCAGCCTCACTATGCCCAGATGTCCCGCCCGTGACGCCGCAAGCAGAGACTCACAAAGGGTGGCTGACGGGATTCGAACCCGCGACACCCAGATCCACAGTCTGGTGCTCTGACCAGCTGAGCTACAGCCACCATACGACCGAACAGTTCCACAGCACGCGACCGCCGATCCGGCACGCACCCAGCAGCAAATGTACCCACTTAGCACCATCTCGTGAGCAGTGCCGAAATGGCAGTGCCGGTGGCATCTTACAATTCAGTGTATCCCGGGCGCGACGGACGGTCAACGACCGCCCGGCCGAGCATCAAGCTGCTCAAGACAACCGAAACCGAACTCGCGGCCATTGCGGCAGCCGCCGCAGCCGGCGGAATAAGGATTCCCGTCCACGGATACATGATTCCGGCAGCCAGGGGGATAAGCACCACGTTGTACGCAAAGGCCCAAAAAAGATTGCGACGAATGGTCCTCACGGTGGCCCGGCCGAGCCGCAATACATCTACCACCGCTAGTAATCCCCGGCCAATGAGAACGATCGCAGCCGCTTCCTTGGCGATGTCGGCACCGTGGCTGAGTGCGATTCCCACATCGGCCTCTGCCAGTGCCGCCGCGTCGTTGATGCCGTCCCCGACCATGGCCACGCAATGACCAGCTTGCCGAAGTTCTCGGATTCTCTCGTGTTTCTGGGGTGGTGTCAAACCCGCCTCAAAATCTCTGATTCCTAACTGTTCCGCCACGGCACGGGCCGTTTCTTCACGGTCGCCGGTCAGCATGATGATCTGCAACCCCATCTGCTGCAACGTGGCGATGGCCTCGCGGCTTTCCTCAGCCGGCAGGTCGGCAAACTCCAGAACTCCGAAAAGCTCGCCATCCCTCAGGACGGAGACCACAATCCGTGATCCGGAACCGACGACCATCGCCGACGATTTGGCTCCCACCGCTGCCGTTTCGCCCTCAACGTCATTTTCCTCCGCTCCTGCCCCGATAACTGCCGCAGATTTTCCTGCCAACCGATCGGCCAAATCCAGCGATTGAATGACGATGGTATGGCCATCGCTTTCCACCCGGATGCCCTGGCCGGGCAACACTTCGATGGATCGGGCCGTCGGAAACGTGAGGCCCCGCTGACGTACCTCTTCGAGGACAGCGCGGGCAACGGGATGGAGGCTCAACTGTTCGGCCGTCGCTGCCACCTGGAGAAGCTCCTCCTCGGTGTGGCCGGGAGCAGGGCGGATTTCCACAAGCTGCGGCCTCCCCACAGTCACCGTACCCGTCTTGTCCAGAACGACGGTATTCACAAAGGCCGCCGACTCTAGCGCCTGAGCATCACGCACGAGGATACCGCGTGAGGCTGCCCGGCCGCTTGCCACCACAATCGCCGTCGGCGTGGCCAGGCCCAAAGCGCACGGACATGCCACCACCAGGACAGCCACCGTCGTGCTGAGGGCCATCCTCCACTCTCCGACGACGAAGCCCCAGATCACAAACGTCGCGGCAGCCGTGATCAAAACCCCGGGGACAAACCAGGCCACCACACGGTCTGCCAGGCGTCCCAGACGCGGTCGAGTCTCCTGAGCGTGTTCCACCATCCGGACCACCTGGGCAAGGAGCGTTTGTCTGGCAGGCTTGGTTACCCGGATGGTTATCGGTCCGGTAAGATTGAGCGTCCCGGCGAAGACTTCTTGACCGACGGTTCGCGCCACCGGCACTGACTCCCCCGTGAGCCAGGATTCATCGATTTCACTCTCCCCTGCTACGACGAGGCCGTCGAGAGGAATTTTTTCACCCGGTAGCACTCTGACGTGATCACCCACCTGGACCTTGCGGACCGAGACCTCCTGAACGGATTCCCCACGAATCACTCTCGCAAAAGAGGGCGAAAGATCCATCAATCGTCGAATGGCCAAGGATGCCCGAAATCTTGCCCGCACTTCCAAATACTTTCCTAACGTGATGAAAGTAAGAATCATTGCGGCATCGTTGAGATACATGGGCAAAACGGGCAGAAAGAGGTTGCCGCCGGGATGGGAACTGGTCGACACGTGGCCCGCAAGAGACCAGCCGCCAAAGGCTTCCCCAATCCCGGCCAGATATGCCGTCCAGGTGCCGGCGGCAATGAGCGTGTCCATGCTCACACCACCGTGCCGCAATTGCTTCCACGCCGAGCTCGCGTACACCGCACCCAGGTACAGTTGAACGATTGTGGCTGCGATGATCGCCGGCCAGGCAGAAAACGTGGCGGCAACACCCGGGACAAGCATGGTGGCCAGGATAACAATCAACCCCACACACCCCACTGCGAGCTGCCGAAGGCGAGTCTTTTGTTCTTCCGCCTCGCGAGACCAGGGCGATGAAGAAGCGGATTCTTCGCCCTCCACCTCTTCGGAGGAGTCTTCCAACGGGACTGCTTCGTATCCGGCCGCTGCTACTGCCTGAACAAGTGGCTGAGTCTGCAACGACTCGTTGGATGTGTGTACCACTGCACGTTGCGTGACGAGATTCACCTGCGCATCGTCCACACCGGGCACTGATCGCAGGGCTTTTTCCACGCGGGCAACACATCCCGCACAGTGCATGCCGCGAACTTCCAACCGAATTTCCCTCACCATGGGAGATCTCCTCTTCGTGAGGATTCAGACATCAAGCCTCTGCGAACGTCGGGCAGCCACTGCGATCCTTGCGCAATTCTATGCGGCCTAAGGAGAATTCCAAATTTGCAGTATTTTAGTCCCTCGTCCGTAGCTTTAGCCGCACGCTCAGATGCATCCCAGATCCCGTTGGTTTTTTACTTGCGCTTAAGAAAAA
This sequence comes from Thermogutta sp., assembly GCF_039793925.1. Taxonomy (GTDB): domain Bacteria; phylum Planctomycetota; class Planctomycetia; order Pirellulales; family Thermoguttaceae; genus Thermogutta. Next base: position 24,477 of record NZ_JBAMME010000265.1, read on the forward strand.
TCCCTTGCGTGGCTATGATTTGTCGGTCCGATTTGAAAACCTACTCCAAAAGGAATCCCTACCCCGCGACATCTTCGCACAACCGTCAAATTTATCATTCCAGGACGTCCAGGGAAATTTTCGCGGCAACCGTTGGCGGTACCCCCTCATTCGTGTCCTATATTTGCCTAGAACTGCTGACAGCTCCATTGCACCACACCCGTGACAATCAGCAGACAGCGCGAAAAACATATCCAACAAGCGTGGGTAATGCGGAATCAAATGGTGCTTATGCGAGCAAGATGTTTTACTATTTTGGGCGGACTTGCCACCATCTTTCTGATAGGGTGCGGGCTTATCATTTTTTGGGCGGATAAATCTCTGCGGGAAGATTTCCTCCAAGATGTGCGTGCCCAAGCATCAGGGCTGCCTCTTCACGCGCTCCAGGGGCTTCACGGGAATTCCAGTGATCAGTCGCGGGAGGAATATCGGCAGCTTGAGGAGTGGCTTCGACAAGTTCGCACCACCGTGCCGGACTGCCGATTCGCCTATTTGGCGGGTCAAAGATCGGACGGCCGCGTGTTTTTCTATGCTGACAGCGAACCGGATGAAAGTCCAGCGGCCTCTTTGCCCGGTGATGATTACCAGGAAGCCTCAAACACTCTTCGGGGAGTTTTTGCTTCTTCGCAAGATGCCACCGAAGGTCCCCGTGCAGACCGCTGGGGCACCTGGGTTTCTGCCTTTGTTCCCATTGTTTCCCCCGACACCCAGAAAGTGATGGCCGTTTTGGGCGTGGATATCCACGCCGCTAACTGGTATCAACGCGTAGCGCTGCGGGCCGGTGTGCCGAGCGTGGTTCTTCTCGCATTTGTTGTGGCCCTTGGTCTCGTTGCGAGAACTTCACTGTGGTGTACATTAGTCGCTCAACGGCTACGCTCTTCTGCGGAAACGCTGGTTTATTCGCCGGCAGCTCCACGGCAGTTCTTCCTGGCCGTGACCCTTTTGGCAGTTCTGTTTCTTGCGGCTACAGTGTGGGGAACTTATCGATTTACGGAGCAACTCGTCCTCAAACAGGCTCAGGAACGGCTCAGCTTGACCCAACAGTTTAAGACAGCCTTGCATGACTTTCTGGGTCGGCATGTTCGCCCCGAACTGCTCAAGCATGCTTCGCCCCGTGATCTGCCGCCCGAACTTACGTCCACGACTGCGTCCGCCCGGCAGGTCTTCGAAGATACTCAACTCTCACAGAAGGGCTACATCGTGCGGTTCCCGGTTGAGCGACCACTCAATCCTGCTAATCGCCCGAGTCCCGGGGAGGAAAAACTGATTCGATTCTTCGAAGACAATCCCACCGCCCGGTCCTGGTCTGGACGTTTTCAATTTTTTGAAGGTGGTGAAGAATTTCTTGCTGAGGCGGTACCGCGACGTTTTGAACAATCATGCCTGCAATGCCACGGGCGACGCGAGGATGCCCCACCGGCCCTCCTCACCCGCTATGATCCGCAGGGTTTTAGCCATCAGGTGGGTGATGTTTCCCTGGAAATTGTGGCCGTGCCCCTAAGCAAGATGCGGCAAGAGGTGCTTGCCCAACTACCGGGGCGCCTTGCCGCAGCCGTGATTACATCTCTTGTTTTTTTCGGCGGGCTATGCGGTGCATTCCTTGCTTATAGGGCCCGAGAAAAACGAGCCCAAGCGGAAATCATGCGGAGCCATGCACTCCTTTACGCCACGCTCCGGTCTATTGGTGACGGCGTTATCACCTGCGATCGAGACGGCCGGGTCACCGGTCTGAACTCCGTGGCGGAATGTCTCACGGGTTGGAAAAGCGATGAAGCGCGAGGCCGACCCTTGGAGGAAATCTTCGTCATCATCGATAGCCCCACGAGGATGCCGGTGCCCAATCCGATGCGAGAAGCCATCGCCACCGGCCGGGTTCTGGAGCTAAGCAATCATACGGTGCTTATCTCCCGCGATGGCTGCGAATTTCACATTGCCGACAGTTGTGCCCCGATTCGCGATGCAAACGGGAATATACTCGGCGCGGTGCTCGTCTTTCGAGACGTAACCCAGCAATATCGACAACGCGAGCAACTGCGGGAAAGCGAACGCCGGTTTCGCCTTCTCATGCAGAATGCCCCCGCGGCAATCGCCGTTCACAGAGTCATTTTTGATGAGCACGGAACTCCCGTGGACTCTGAATTTGTGGACGTCAATCCCGCCTTCGAAGAGGACACAGGCAAGAAAAGGGAGGAGGTGCTCGGTCGCCGCGTCCTTACTCTTTTCCCAAACATCCGCGATGAATGGCTGGAGATGCTCCATACTCTGGTGAAAATGTCTCAATCCATTAATTGTGAAAAATATTATCCCGCTCTCAATCGCTGGTATAACATTACGGCCTACCGAATCGATGCAGAACATTTCGTGATCGCGTTTCTCAATATCTCGTCCCGCAAGCAAGCAGAACAGGCGCTGCAAGCTAAGGAGGCCCAACTTCGTGTTATCACGGACTCTGCGGGCGACGCGATCATACTCAGTGATGAGTCGGGAAAAATCGTGTTCTGCAACCCGGCAGCCGAGAACATCTTTGGATATTCCGCCGAACAAATGCTGGGACGTCCGCTTCAGGAACTCATCGCGTGCGAACACGATACCGCGGAACTCGGCAAGGAGAATGAGCGCTCCCAAATTCTGACGGAAGGCGACGTCCAAAAAACTCGGCAGATAGAAGCCGCAGCTTGCCGCAAGGATGGTAGCTTCATTCCGGTGGAATTCACCGTTTCCACAGTACAGCTGGGCACCGTTCAGCACCACGTGGCCATCATTCGGGATATCTCCCAGCGAAAAGCAGCGGAAGAACAACTCGCCAAATATGCCGCGGTCCTTGAGGCGAATAATCAGGCCCTTCAGGAACTGTACGAGCGGGCAGAAATGGCCACCCGGGCAAAAAGCGAGTTCCTCGCCAACATGAGTCACGAAATCCGCACTCCGATGACGGCCATTCTGGGCTATACCGAAATGCTCCTTGACGACCTGACCCGAGAGGGCTGCAAGCCCGAACACCGTGCTGCGCTGCAAACCATCCAGAAAAATGGCAATTATCTCCTCCAGCTTATCAACGATATTCTCGATCTTTCCAAGATCGAAGCTGGAAAACTGCGTCTGGAGATGCAGCCGTTCCCACTTCGGGAAACCCTCGATGACATTATTGCACTGATGCGGATTCGCGCCGAAGAGAAGAGGCTACCTCTTCTTTTGGAGGTATTGACGCCGCTTCCCGATATGATCATTTCAGACCCGATTCGCATTCGGCAAATTCTCATCAATCTGATCGGCAATGCCATCAAATTCACCGAGGAAGGCGAGGTGCGCGTCCGTGTTTCGTGCATGCCCCAAGAAGCCGGCAACGCCCGCCTGCAGTTTGACGTCATCGACACGGGTATTGGAATACCGCCCGACCTCCTGGCCCGGTTGTTCCAGCCGTTCACTCAAGGAGACTCGTCGACAAGCCGAAAACACGGGGGCACGGGGCTTGGCCTCTCCATCAGCAAACGTCTCGCGGAGATGCTTGGTGGTGGAATCACAGTCTTGAGTACGCCTGGCAAGGGAAGTACCTTCAGCGTGACCATCCTGGTGCAACCCGTTGGCAAGGAGCAAGCCGATCCGGCTCTGTCGTCCAGCGGCACGACGACGCACTCCAACCAGAGCGCCGCTGCAGGCGTCTCACCGGTGGCCAGTCCCGAAAGTCAGGCCAACGATTTCTCCAATCTCCGCGTGCTGCTGGCAGAAGACGCTCCGGACATCCAGCGGTTGTTGAAAATGATTATGGAGAAAGCGGGAATCAGAGTTTCGCTTGCTGAAAATGGCCGACAGGCCGTGGAAAAGGCCCTGGCAGCCTGGAAGGAAGGACAGCCTTTTGATGTGATTTTGATGGACATGCAAATGCCGGAGATGGACGGCTACGAAGCCACCCGATTTCTCCGCCAGGAAGGCTATTCGGGCATCATCGTGGCCCTCACTGCCCATGCTCTCGCGGAAGATGAAGGAAAATGCCTCGCCGCCGGTTGCAATAAGTATCTCAGTAAACCGATCCGGCGAGAAACGCTCTTGCAGACACTCCAGGAACTGGCGGGTCAGCAGCCAGAAGTTACCGCACTTTCCGCCAAGGCCTAAGCCGACCAAACGGCGTGGACAAAGCGACAACCCTACCACTGCCGTTTTCCACAGGTGGCGGATCGCTATCAGTCGTGCGCGACCCTTGTCTTACATTCTTGCGCCGCCCTAAACTTCCAGAACGAAGCCGAGTTTTTCCATCCCACCGAATAAAATGTGCTGAAGCTCCCTTTTGGCCCGTTATTGGAGGTCTTTCCCAACTTAGCGAGATTGACCTGGATGCCACTTCACGTTGTTTTGGTCCAACTTCCGATCCCACCGCTCGGTCCCGAACTGGTGAAGGGAAACGTTCCCCTTGCCGCCGGGTATTTGAAGTACTTCGCGCAGTGTGTGCATGGTATCCCGGCAGAAATCGACATCCTCCCCCCCTCACTCGCCGATCGGGCTGGCGATGCCGCACTCCTTCGCGCCATTTTGGAGCGACAGCCTGACATCGTGGGCTTTTCCTGTTACGTTTGGAATGCCGAGCGGTCTCTGTGGCTTGCCCAGCGGATCAAGGAGCTCCGACCGCAAACCCGCATTGTGGTGGGCGGTCCGGAGGCCACATTCGATAACGCGTGGTTTGTCAACCATCCGGCGGTGGATTGGGCCGTTCTCGGCGAAGGTGAGGAGACGTTTTCGGAACTCCTCGCCGTTCTCACCGATTCGCCGGAGCTGCTGGTGCACCCGATCGAAGCACCAGACGTTCCGGGAACTTGGAACCGTCATCGTGGCCGCTTTGGCCCACCCCGCCCACAATTGCGCTCCTTGGACGCTGTCGGCCGAGTCTATTTGGACGGCATGATCGACCCACGCTGGCACAACACGCTCCTGCTGGAGTCCATCCGGGGATGTATTTTCCATTGCAGTTTCTGCTTTTATCCCAAAAGCTTCGACCGGCTTGCCTACATGTCGCGCGAGGTAATCTTGGAAAACCTCCGGCTGGCGGAAAAGTCCGGAGTGGCCGAGGTTTTTCTCCTTGATCCCACACTCAACCAGCGACGGGATTTTGAAGACTTTCTTCATACACTTCGGGAAGGTAATCCACGAGGCAGCTTCACATACTCGGGAGAACTCCGGGCCGAAGGAATTCGTCCCCAACTGGCGCAGCTTATGAGATCGGCCGGCTTTGTCGAAGTTGAGCTCGGGCTCCAATCGGTTGGACGCACGGCCCAGGATTTGATGCGCCGGCGTGTTAATCTTCCGGCTTTTGAACGCGGTGTTCAAGCCCTCATGGATGCAGGAATCCACGTCCGTGTCGATTTGATCATCGGTCTGCCTGGGGATACCGCCGAAACTGTCCGCGAGGGCATTGAATATCTCGCTTCCTCCGGACTTTACCACGAACCACAGGTTTTTCGGCTATCTGTCTTGCCAGGCACGGAGTTTCGTCGGCGATGCGAGGAACTGGGGCTCGAATTTCAACCGCGACCTCCCTATCACGTCTTGAGCACACCATCCCTTCGACCGGAGGAAATCCAACAGTTAATGGCCGAGGCCGAAGACGCTTTCAACACCGATTTCGATCCCCTCCCCATTGCCAATGACGAGCTTTCATTCGATCGTGTGCGCCACGGTGGAAGTGTATGGAAAATCGATCTCGATAACCCCCCTGCGATCCCCTCACCGGAGACAGTGGACATTGCGCATACCCTTTGGTTCACGGCAGCGGAATTTGCGGGACGGTTCGGCGAGATCATACCATGGATCCGGTTGGTGCTGAGGGAGAATCCTCATACAAGCCTCTGGGTGGTGCTGGACGTTACTCAGGCCAATTCACTGCCCACCGCGGAGGATGTTTTTCACATCATGGACGCACTTTATGAACATCCACCGACCTACTGGGATTGGCACCTGGCCCTCCATCCCAAACCGGGACGGCTAGGAGCAAAACGGATCGTAATTTATTCCGCAAGGCGTCTGAAGGGGCGTTTGGCCACCTGGCGTCGGAGCATCGCGCGGGTCGCCGATGTCATCGAAAATACGCAGGTGCCTCAGAAGACCGTTTGACGATTGCCATTAGCACTGCCACGTTTCAGGGAAACGCCACAAGATTGCGGTCATGAACGACTCGCCGTGGGCCTCAGAGCAGAAGGAACAACTGGTGGCTGTTGCGGTGGTCCGGCTCGCAGGGCTCGTCCTCGTGGGGCGGAGGCCCGCGGGACGCCCGTGGGCCGGGTATCTGGAATTTCCCGGTGGCTGTCTGCAACCGGGAGAAAGTTGGCAACAGGCTGCTCAGCGAGAAACTCAGGAAGAGACTGGCCTGAGCGTGAGAATTGAAGAGCACCTCCTCACAGTCCATGCGGATTACGATTACGGGCGCCTGGAAATTCGCTTCTTTACTGCCGTGCCTACCGCAGCGGGAATTCCGCGGCCCCGAGCACCGTTTTTCTGGCTGGACGTCACCCGACTCGTCCCCGAGGATTTTCCCCCGGCCAATGCCCCGGTTATCGCGCAGCTCCGGCGACTGCTGCTGAGCGAGGGATCAGAGAAACGGCCGTAACCTCCCAGCCTGATCAATTCGCCAGACAGCGACGCAGCTAGTCCCCAGGTCCCCATTCG
>NZ_JBAMME010000266.1:0-4310 GCF_039793925.1 Thermogutta sp.
CACTGGCGCCTGCTGCACGTCAACTTTGACGTGCTCGGCCTGTACGCCAAAGCGATCAAAATCGGCGACCTGCTCGGTTATCAGCGCGCCGTGGAACAGGCCTGCGAAGCCGTGAAAAAACTGGTAGAAGAAGAATACCCCCTCGGCAACGAGGTCTACCGCGACACCACCGGCATCTACTTCACCTTCCCCGACCTGGACCTCCCCGCCGATCTGGCGCAGGAGATCCGCCGCCGCGTGGAAGCCGTGGAGATGGAACTTGCCCCGCGCATTGCCGTCACCGTGGGCGATGGGGCAACCGCCACCGAGCAACTCAAGGGCGTCCTGGCCAAAGCACACAAGGAAGCGCTGCAAGAACTGGCGCAGCCCTTTGATAGCCAGAACCTGAGCGACTACTGGCAGAAAGAATGGAACAAGGCAGGCGATGACAAATGGGAAGTCTGCCCGGTCTGTCGCCTGCGCCCCAAGCGCGAAGACCGTGATGTATGTGAAACCTGCGAGCAGCGCCGCGGCTCGCGCATCGCCGATTGGCAGGCCGACCCGCACCGCACCATCTGGATGGACGAAATTGCCGACCACAACGGCCGCGTGGCGCTGATCGTCGGCAAATTTGGCCTGGACGACTGGCTCTCCGGCGACCTGGTGCAGACGCTGCTGGTGAGGGCGGACACTGCCAGCAACACCTTCACCCCCAAGAACCCCTCCCCGGCCCGCCTGCGCCGCGTCTGGGAGACCTGCCAGCGATTCTGGACGGAGACGGTACAAGGAATCCTGGATGCTTTACCTGGTCGCGAGCGCTGGCTTTTGGAGGTTCAATCAGGTGTGTCATTGCCACCTGAAGGCGTCGTGTGTGATGGTACGCTCAACGGACGCCCCATTAGCGTCTGGCGCATAGGTGATAAACTGCTTACTGTGTCGTTTATGCCGGAAGAGCCCTCAACAGGGCAGTTGAGCCTTTCCTGGGAATATGATGGCCGCAAAGGGCAGGCTGTCTATCAGGTACGGGACGTGCAGAAGCCGTCGGCAGATTATTTGTGTTACCATCCCACGCTTACCTTGCTCGCCTCGCCCGACCAGTTCCTGGCCCTCGTCCCCGCCGCCGACGCCCTGGAGATCGCCGAACAGATTTACGCCGAATACCGGAAACAGTTCGGCAAGGTGCAGAACCGCCTGCCGCTGTTTTTGGGCCTGGTCTTCTTCCCACGCAAGATGCCGCTCCTGGCGGTGATGGACACCGCGCGGCGGATGCTGGGAATGCCGCTGCCGGAAGAAGAGTGGGAAGTTGCCCGGGATGTGACCAATGGCCAGGTCCAGTTCAGCAACGGCCTGGATTGGACTGTGCCGACCCGGATGGGCGACGGCACAACATCTGATGAGTGGTATCCCTATTTCTTCCTCCCAGGGGGGGCCAATCCAGCAGCGCACCACACGCGTCGCTTCCAGCTCTGCGAGGCGGGCAAAAGCGACCCCGGGAAAGTGGGCGCAGTCAGCGCCACGTACGCTGACCGCTGGCTGGTTCACGTGAACGACCTGAAAGCGGGCGATCGAGTCCTGGTCACCCCTTCGCGCTTCGCCTATCTGTTTCTGGAGAGCACCGCCCAGCGCTTCCGCTTTGACCCTCAGCGGGACGTGATGTTGCTGGACGAACTGCCGCGCCTGAGGAGGATGTGGGAAGACCTGAAGCAGAGCGGCATCACCCAGACCAGCCTGAACGGTATATGGGCGTTGCTGGAAAGAAAAGGCACTGCCTGGGGAATGGGCAGCGCAGAGTTTCAGCATCTGACGCACACCACCCTCGAGGACGCCGGCCTGTTCCAACGTAAGGATCAGGCGGGGAATCCCCTGCCCGATGTGGTCACGCCGGAAGATGTTACCGCCGGGCGCTTTGCCCGCTGTTTGGAACTCTACCTCACAGTTCTCAAAGCAAGGATAAAGGAGGAGTGAAATGGCTTATCAACCGGATGTGCTCAAGTTTTTCGCCCTCGCCCTGGACCCCATCCACGTGGGCACGGGCGGGATGCGGCTGGGGCGCGTGGATATGTCCATCGTGCGCGAGCCGGGCACCAATCTCCCCAAAATCCCCGGCACCAGCCTTTCCGGCGCCTGCCGCACCTACGCGGCCATGCAGGAAGACGGCAAGTTTCCCAACTGCGCCGGCCAGGGACAGCCCGACACGAATCGGGGCTACCAGGGACACTGCGGCCAACCCGATTGCCCCATTTGTGTGACCTTCGGCTTCGCCAAAGGGAGCGGGGCCAGTTTCCAGGGCCTGGCGCAGTTCTCCGATGCGCGGCTGCTCTTCTTCCCCGTCCACTCCCTGGCCGGGCCGGTCTGGGTCACCTGCCCGATGGTGCTGAAGGATGTGGGAATTTCCGAGGTCGAGCCGCAGGACGGCCAGGTGCACGTGGCCAGCGGCGTAAAAGTCAGCAAGAGACTCAACCTGGGCTGGCTGATGCTGGAGGTGGCGGGCAATGACTTTGCACCGGAGGCTTCCCAGCTCCCCGGCATATCGCAGGACATCCTCCACCATGCCGTCCTGGTCTCCAATAAGATGTTCGGCCACATCGTCAACGACAACCTGGAGGTGCGTACCTCGGTGAGCATTGATCCGTCCACCGGCGCCGTCGCCGAGGGCGCGCTCTTCACTTACGAAGCCATTCCACGCGCCAGTGTGCTCTATTTTGAGGTTGTGGTAAGCCACCCTAAATACTATCGGATTGCCAGGACGGTTGAGCGGGACGGCAAAAAGCAAACCGAGTATGTGATTCCGCTCAGCGACGAGGAGCATCCGGAAGGAAACCTGGACAAAGTAAAAGAAACCGTGAGGAATGGCCTGAAGTTGTTGGAGTTTCTTGGCGCTGGCGGCATGAACACGCGCGGTATGGGCCGGCTGCGCGTGCTCAACCTGAATGAGGGAGGTGCGCAATGAACTTCCAGAATCTGGATCAACTCTGTGCCCTATTGGGTTATGAAATGGCACAAAAAGTTAACGCAGAACTCTCGAAGGCATCGGATACAGAGAATATGATTACCAAGTCTTTGGGAGTGCTGCAAGAAGACGGGGTATATGCCTTCTTTCTCTACCTTGCTTCTCAAATCAAAGAGAAGAAAGGTGATAAGAAAGACAAAAGGTCAAATGCAGCAAGTGCCCTGGCAAACCAGGCCGCACAGCTTTTGAAACATCAATCGCTGAATCTGATCCGGGCAGACGATGGGGAAAATGTATATGAGAAAGCGATGGAGGAAATCCGCCGCGAGAACGGATTGGCTTCCGACCTCGACCGACTCCTCCTCGCTAAACGAGTGCTGGAGCAGGCCCTCATCTACGCCCGCTATCACGCCAAAGCGCTGGAATGATGGAGGTGGCTATGGCCTGGCAGATGTTCCGCGTGATCTATGAGTTGCGCAGCCCGCTCCATATCGGCTTCCATAAGGTGGGTAATGTGCAGCGCACGCGCTACTATATCCCGGCCCGCAACCTGTGGGGTGCGGTGACCGAGGCGCTGACCCGCCGCGGCTTCTCCACTGACGGCCTCCCGCAAGGTGACTACCGGCAGATCGGCGAGTGGGTCAAGACCCATTGCGCCTTTGGCTACTGGTTTGTGCGCGAGGGCGATATAGAACTGGCGCCAAGTTACGCAGCGGGTGAACTGAAATACGGCAATCTGACCGCTGCCGAGTTTGAGCGCCGCTATCTGGATACCCACGTCACCACGGCCTTGGATGCCGCCACCACCTCCGCCGCGGAGGGCAGCCTCCACGAGGTTGAATTCATCTCTCCTTATCACCCCGTCGTTCCAAGAGAGGGGGAACAGGCTTTGCCGACGGAAATCGGCGGCTGGGTATTTCTGGACGAAGTCGCCCTTCCGTTGCTGGGCGAAGAATCCAAATGGCGCGCCTGGCTGGGCGAGTTGCAGATCGGCGGCGAGCGGCGCTACGGGTTGGGGCAGTTGCGGATGGTCCGATTCAGCCGAGAAAGCGCGAGCGATTGGCAATTGGACGCGGATCGCCCACAAAAAGACCTCAGCGCCGGTGACACCTTGCCGGCCCATGTGCCCGTGGACGGGAACATGGAAGTGTACGGACAGGTTGAGCCGCTCGTTGGGCGTGAGACAAGGGGGACCAGCCACGTGTTCGGGCAGGCTCTGACCTTTATGAGGGTCTGCTGGACGCCTGGCTCCCTCGTGCAGCAACTTGTGCGGCTGGCGATTGACGGACACGGTGTGTGGGTCCTCGCATGATGACCCGGAGATAAGATGCCCATCATCCCCCACCTCATCGTAGACCAATACGGCGCCTTCCTGGGCAAA
>NZ_JBAMME010000267.1:0-30632 GCF_039793925.1 Thermogutta sp.
CCGTCGGCATCCCGATAGGTCAGCCCCCTCAAAACGTGAACCCTGCCAACGTCCGATGAATCCGTATAGCTCTTCGAACGTTGATCCCCGCCACGGACCTGACAAGCAGGTCCCTCCAACGGATGTCTCGGAGGGGCACGCTCGTCGTGCCCCCAAACATCCGCCGAACAGACCGGCTTGTGTAGTCTGGAGCTCTCGAGAAATCTGTCGGTGTTTCGGAAGGACGTCCGGTGATGCAAGCCGAGCGCGACGAACATCACTATCTCGAACGTTCGATAGACCGATTTAAAAATTTAAGTCAACGAACACGCCCGCTCCTGGAACGGACTGCTGAAGCTTGTTTTGTTGGCTTCCCCGGCTCTTTCGTTGGTTGCTCAAGCTCCTTGGTTGATGCTCACAGCTCCGACCGAGTCGAGGCTGACACGGGATTCCAGGGCCCACAGTTTTACGGCGTTTTTACCATCGGCAGGCTGCACAAAATGCACGCAAGTCTCCTTTGTGGAGACTTCGGTTCGTTGACGGATGATCAGAGAAGGGGTAAACTACGTAATTCTTTCAGATCGTGCGATGAGCCGCTCTTTGTGGAGCACAGCCTCGAAGGAACTCGGGTGCAGTTAGACATACCTTTCGCCCCTTAAACCTAGTTTTTGTCAGCGGAAATTGTCAAGGAGTGTTCACGATGACGCAAACACCGAAGTACGTGTACTATTTTGGACCGGAGGGGACTGAGGGCAACGCTTCGATGGTGAATTTGCTGGGCGGCAAGGGAGCGAACCTGGCAGAAATGGCCGGGCATCCCGACTTGCGGCTTCCTGTCCCGGCTGGCTTCACTATCACCACGGAAGTGTGCACCTACTTTATGCAGCACGGCGGGCAGTATCCTCCGAGCTTGAAGGAGCAGGTCGAGGAGGCACTTCGAAAAGTCGAAAAGGCTATGGGAATGAAGTTTGGGGACCCAGAGAATCCCCTTTTGGTGTCCTGCCGGTCGGGTGCCCGTCGGTCCATGCCGGGAATGATGGAGACGGTACTGAACGTGGGGCTGTGCAGCAAGACCATTCCCGGACTGATCAAGAAGACGAACAACCCGCGATTTGTATACGACGCCTATCGGCGGCTCATCATGATGTATTCCGACGTGGTGATGGAAAAGGCCGAGGGTATCGAACCACCTGAGGGAATGGGAATCCGCGTGCAGCTTGAGCGGATGATGGAAGAGCTCAAGCACAAGAAAGGTTATGAAAAGGACACCGATCTGACGGCCGAAGATCTTCAGCAGCTTTGTGAAGCTTTCAAGGCCAAGGTCAAGGAAGTCCTCGGCAAGCCGTTCCCGGATGATCCGTTCGAACAACTGTGGGGTGGCATTGCCGCAGTGTTTAAGAGCTGGAACGGGAAGCGGGCAGTGGCCTATCGCCGTATTGAAGGAATTCCCGATGACTGGGGGACAGCCTGCAATGTGCAAAGCATGGTCTTCGGCAATATGGGTGACACATCAGCGACCGGGGTGGCGTTCACCCGGAACCCCGCCACGGGCGAAAACCAATTCTACGGCGAATGGCTCCCCAATGCACAGGGCGAAGACGTGGTGGCCGGCATCCGTACCCCGAACCCCTTGAATAAGGCCACCAAGACAGAGCAGAACAAGCATCTGCCGTCTCTGGAAGAGGCCATGCCGGAAATCTATCAGCAGCTCCTCGACATTCGCAATCGCTTGGAGCGGCACTATAAGGACATGCAGGATATCGAGTTCACCATCCAGGAAGGCAAGCTCTACATGTTGCAGTGCCGCGTGGGCAAGCGGACGGGAACTGCGGCTCTCAACATTGCCATGGATATGCTCAAGGAAGGCCTGATTGACGAGGAGACGGCCGTCCTCCGCGTGGCCCCTAAGCAGCTTGACGAGCTGCTCCATCCGATCGTCGATCCGAACGCCGAGAAAAAGGCCACGACGATTGCGTCGGGATTGCCAGCGGGCCCCGGCGGTGCTTGCGGACAAATCGTCTTCACCAGTGAAGACGCCGTGGAATGGACCAAGAAGGGTAAGAAAGTCATTCTTGTTCGTGAAGAAACCAACCCCGAAGATGTCGAAGGCATGCGGGCAGCTGTCGGGATCCTCACGGCGCGCGGTGGGATGACCAGTCACGCCGCGCTGGTTGCCCGTGGATGGGGCAAGTGCTGTATTGTGGGTGCGGGTAAGATCAAAGTTGACCCTGTAAAGAAATCCATGACCGTGAATGGCAAGACCTATAAAGAGGGCGACTGGATCACCCTCAATGGTACGCGGGGATTTGTCTATGAGGGTCAACTTCCTTTGATCGATGCCACCGAGAATCCGCGGCTCAAAGAGTTCATGGCGCTCGTGGAGAAATACCGGAAGCTCGGAGTGCGAACAAATGCCGACACACCAGCGGACGCCAAAATCGCTCGCGAATTCGGCGCGGAAGGGATCGGCCTGTTCCGCACGGAGCACATGTTCTACGGCGAAGGTTCTGACGAGCCCCTCTTCATCCTGCGGAAAATGATTCTCTCGCGGACTGCGGAGGAACGGCGCAAGGCCCTCGACGAGTTGTTCCCGTTCATGAAACGGGACATCAAGGGCACTCTGGAAGCCATGAACGGCCTACCAGTTACCATCCGGTTGCTGGATCCGCCGCTTCACGAGTTTGTTCCGCAGGATGAGGAGAAACAGGCCGAGCTGGCCAAGGCCATGGGTATTTCCGTCGAAGATGTGAAGCGCCGTGGGGAGGAACTCCACGAAACCAATCCGATGATGGGCCACCGTGGTGTTCGGCTCGGCATCACCTACCCGGAAATCACCGAGACGCAAGTGCGGGCCATTTTCGAGGCCACCGCTGAGCTCATTAAAGAAGGCAAGGATCCTCGTCCGGAAATCATGGTACCGGTGACCTGTGATGTCAAGGAACTCGATATCACGAAGCAGATTGTAGATCGCGTCCACGCCGAGGTAGAGAAGAAGTTTGGCGTGAAGATCGAGTATCTGTATGGCACGATGATCGAGATTCCGCGTGCCTGCCTCCTGGCCGACAAGATGGCGCGCACCGCTCAATTTTTCTCGTTCGGTACCAATGACCTGACACAAATGGGATTTGGTTTCAGCCGGGATGATATTGGCGGTTTCCTGCCGGACTATCTTGAGAAGCGCATCTTGATGGCCGACCCCTTCCAAACGATTGATCAGGAAGGGATTGGACAGCTCATCGAGATGGCAGTCCGAAAAGGGCGTGCCACGCGGTCTGATCTGAAAATCGGCATCTGCGGGGAACAGGGCGGCGATCCCGATTCGGTGGAGTTCTGCTTCAAAGTGGGCATGAACTACGTGAGTTGCTCGCCCTATCGGGTGCCCATCGCTCGGTTAGCCGCAGCGCAGGCCTCTATCAAGGCCAGCCGCAAGAACTAAGCTTCGCTTCCAAAAAGTGAAGGCGGCGGTTAAGCATGCCGGCCGCTTCTGTTGTAGCGAATTAACCGGGGGATTGTCCACAATCCCCCTTTTTTTCGTGCGCGCTCGAACACAAACCACTAGCCAACTGAGGAGAGTCCAGGCCTGCGCACTCAGTTTAAAGAGAGTCCCAGCTCTTTCAGTTCGGCCACAAGGCGTCGTAAGCGGGGGCGCTCGATGGGGGGGAGCGACTCTTCAGAAAGATGGTAGTTCGCCCGGCCTCTTTGAAATTCTCGCAACGCAGTGGCCTTGTCCCCTGAGAACCATAGACACTCCACAAGGTGAAAATAGTTAAGTGGCGAGGGTTCCTCCAAAACGGCCTGACGAGCATCGGAAATGGCCTCGGCAAGACGCCCCTGCCGCATTCGAACCACCGCGCGTGTGTCGAGAAAACTCCCAATCGGCCCTAGAACCGTGATGGCATGTTCGACAAGCTGCTCGGCTTCACGAAGCACTGCCTCGGTCTCCGAATGAGGAGCCTCTCCCTTCGCCGGGAGGTCGTGCTGGGCGCTCAAAATATAGGCCAAATTGTTTTCCAGGAGGGCTTTTTCCAGATCGGACAAACGGCTGTCCGTGAGGAGCTGGCGATAGAGTGGAATAAGCTCCTCGTAGCGTCCGGACAAATTGAGAAAGCTCGTGTACGCAAGAACAATTCCTTTATCAGCCCTGAAGTTGACGCTCGCTTGCTGAAACCAGGCGTCCACCCGTGCAAGATGACCTTGCGTAACAAGTTCGCGAGCAGTACGGAGACAGTTTACTGCGCACACAACAACACGTCCTATAGGAACATGGGCAAGGGCCTGCTGGCAGCAATCGAGGGCCGCGTCCAACTGTTTCTGACGCGCCAGGAAAAGAGCCTTGGCGATCAGTGCTTCAGGATAAGTGGTCGCTACCTGTTCCAAGGCCTCGGAAGTGAGCGAGGTCATGCCGGCCCTTTCGGCCATTTCAGCAAGCTGGATGACCTGATCGTACTTGCGGTCCTCGATGGCTTTCGACACCAAGGTTCGCCAGCGGGCCTCGATGTCCTTCGTGTTCCCGGCCTGGACCGCCAGACGCATTTTCAATTCCAGGACAACGGGTGAGTCACTTCCCAACTGAGCCTCAAGTTTCTCGAGATACGGCCGAATCTCCTCTCCTGGCGACTCGTGGGCCAGCATCTCACGGATAAAGAAAGCAAGCTGGGTCGGGGTCGGTTCCGACGTTTGCTGGAACAACGCGGCCATTTGCAAGCGGGCGTCCGGCCAGCGTCCCAGAGCCGCGAGAATCTGAGCGTAAACGAAACGATCTTCCGCAGAGAGGATCACGCCTTCGCGAAGCAATCTCTGATACATGTCAGCGGCTTCCTGTTTCGCCGTCCGCTCCGGCCGATTTGCCAAAATTCTGGCCAAAAGACACCGATCCGAAACCTGCGACGCCTGCTTCAAGTTCGCTTCCAGAAGTGACCGGCCACGCACGAAGTCTCGATAATCCGCGGATTTGGCCAGGAGTTGCGCGAGATTCCGCCGTGCGTTGCGGAGGGTCTCTTCACTCACTACAAGATTGTTCGCCGAAGCCGCAATAATCCGTTCGAGAGCAACCTGGCACTGCCGGATCTCACCATGGCGCAAGGCGAATCCCGCCCAGTCGAGCAGCAAATCGGCATCTCGTGGAGCCTCGGCCATCGCCTGGCGAAAGCATTGTTCCGCCTGGCGGATGTCGCCCACCGCTTCGTATCCCAGGGCGAGGACGCGGAGCGACGGAGCGTCCTTTTTCAGCGAGTCAGCCAGTTTCTCCAGTCGCTTCCGAGCTTCGGAGTCGCGGGCGGTCCGGGCCAGGTAAATGATTTGCGCCAGTGCAATCTGAGGCGCATGCGGAGCAAGCTGTTGTGCCTTTTCAAATGCCTGGTCGGCCTCCTCGGTATACCGACTGCTGCTCAGAAGTTGGGCCCACCAAAGCCAATCCAGGGCATCGCTCGATTTTTCTATTATTGGTCCAAGCACCTGTTTCACCCTGTCGAACTCCCCCTGCTGGGCCCAGATTTCCGCCTGAAGTTTCAGACGTTGGAGGTTGATATTGCCAGCCTGTTGGGGCGTCGTCTGCAGCAGCCTTTCGGCTTCCGACCGTTGGCCGACAAGAAGCAACAATCGAGCCAGCTCCTCTCGTCCCTGGGAGCCCAGAAGACCGCGCTGTTCCAACGATCGCAGGGCATCGATGGCTGCCTCCCAGCGGCCTTCGAGTTGTGCAATTCGGGCCTCCAAGCGAATTAAGTCTGGCCAAAAGGGGAGATATCGCCGGGCTATTGCAATTTGGGACTTTGCATCCGCCAGCAGCCGTTCCCGTTCGGAGGCAGACATGCTGGGCTGAGAAGCCCGCCCCACATCAATCATGGCTCTGCCGTATGCGGTGACACGTCCCGCCCCACCTTCGACACGGCGAATCCGTTCCAGAATCCTGTCGGCATCCTCCCAGTCCCCTTGAGTGACCGCAACCTCCAGATGTAAGCGGTGAATTTCGATGTCATTTGGGTCGATCACCGCAAGTTCCCGGGCTATTTCCGCGGATCGATCCCAATTTCCCGATTGAAGCACAACACGCAGCACCGCACGAAGGACCATTTGCCTGTCGACCGTCTTCAGTTGTTTCGCTTTCGCCACAACGCCAGACAGTATTTCGTCTCGCCGATCTTGCTCTGCATGCTGGATCAACTCTACCCAGGCGAGCAAAATTTCCGGCCGCAGTCCAAACTGTTTTTCGGCGGCCAAGAGCTGATCACGCGCCTCAGAAATCCGCCCGGCTCGGCCCAATAGTTCGCCAAGTACGACCCATAGATTCAAAGAAGGTTTTGCTCGAATCGCTTCCTCCAGTAACTTGATAGCCTGGTCCACCTCACGCTGTGCCTGTAGCCATCGGACCTGAAGCAACGTTTTTTGCTCTGAGGACAAAGCAGGAGAACTCTCCAGCGACTGGCGGATGTCATCGAGTTGCTTCCAAAGAGGATCCTGCGGACTTAAATCCGTTCGGCTGTTTAGGGTCGTGAGGAAATACGCCATCTGGAACTCGGGGGAAGCGGCCCAGGATGATGCCGCGCCACTTTGCGTCAGCTTGGTGATCGCTTCCTGGGCCACTTCAGTCATCCCTTGGGAAAGAAGCCAGTTGATCCACGCGAGCTGAACCCGCGAAGAGTCCGAGAATCTTTCGCGCAGTTCCGCGAGAAGCGCCCCGGCCGCGTCCGAGGCACCCGCCTGCGTGTAAGCTAAGACCAAAGTCAGTCCTGTGGTTTCCGCTCGCGGATCATTTTTGTCCAGGAATTTGCGGAAAAGCTCATCAAGTGGCCCGATGCTCTCGCGCGCCCGTCCTTCAAAAACCGACACACGGAACTGCCACAGCTCGAGAGTGTCTGGGTCAAACTGAGCTTTCTGCATCTGTTGAATGACGGAACGAGCCCCCAGGATATCCGGAGGCGTTTTACGAAGAAAAACTTCAACAAGGTCAGGCAGGAAAGCAGCATTTTGCTCGGCTAGCAACCGCAAGTACTTTTCCTGGGTGGCCAAATCACCGGTCAATCTTGCCCATTTCACCATGCCCGACCAGACCCGTTCGTCGTCCGGCGCAATTGCCACGGCTTTTTCAAAAAAGTCGTGAGCTTGCGAAAGCCGATTATCGCCAAGTTCCAGCTCACCTTTGACCAGCAGAGCCTCAATGTTTTTGGGCTCCTTGCTCACAGCGGTATCGGCGTCTTTTTTGGCCGCAGCCAGTGCCTCGTTTGCTTCCTGCGGATTGGCTGAGGTCTGGGCTACCCACAGCCAAAATCCCGCCCGACGAGCGTAGGCCGCTGCAGAGTCCGGATTCTTTGCCACCAATTCCTCCATTACTTGCCGCGCGGACTCGTCGTCGCGCACCATCTCATCCCGATAGCACCGGGCCAAAAGTGTGTATGCGTCAAGCACATCAGGATGCCGGGTGAGGCACTCCTGAAGGGTCTTAATGGCTTCCAAAGGCTGAGCCCGCGCGATTTGACACCTCGCCACATTGAGAACCGCTTCTGGACTGTCGGGCTCCATCTGTCGCAAATGGGACCAGGCGGACAGCGCCTCGTTCCACCGGCCCAGGCGCATTGCCACCTTCCCGAATGCGCGCAGGAGCTCGCGATTTTCCGGAAAGCGCGCCAGTGTCCTATTCAGCACGCGGTACGCGTTAAGCTGGAGCTGTGCATTGGTGGGAGAGTTCTGTGCCTGTTCGCTGACTGCTAGCGCCAGTCGGATGGCCACGTCACTGTCTTTCGGCCGATACCGCAAATACAAATCGTAATTCTTCACCACGCCTGCCAATGCCTGGGCCAGTGCTGTTCTGTCCCTTCGGTCGCGGGCAGAGGCGGCTTGTTGTTCGAATCGCTCGGCGCGCTGACGGATTCGGTCGGCCGTTCTCTCCAACTGCCGGTGATGCAGCCACGAGAGTCCGACTCCTCCGGCCACGCTCACCACGACGAGCAACAGCCATGCAGGCCAGTTGAATCGCCATCGGACGGGTGACTTGCTGGACATCATGGCTAACGCTCTTGAGAGGCGATCACTTTCATGGTTCTGTAGGCGGCCCGCGTTCCGAGTGGCCTGTCCTGGTCCGGCCCGACTTCGTTCACAAACTCTTCAGATAGCGACTGCTCATTACCTTTTGCGAGTACCTGGAGTTGAGAGACGCTTAAGCAACCTATGCATTTTACTTATTTTAATTGCACACAAAACTGCTCTTGCACACGGTGGGAGATATCGGTATGGAAGGGCTACCGCAGAACCACGGCCGGCCCCGTTGGTCAACTCAATGGGGGGCCGACCTAGCCCTGGTTTGTAGTTTCACCCATGTCATTTCCTCGGCTCACGCTCTTATTGTTGAGCATAGGAGTCTTTTTCTACTCAGGCTGTCGGACGCCTCAGGTTGTCACACAGCTTGAACGCGAAAACTACGCGCTCGAAAACAAGATTTGGGAACTTGTGGACTTGCTCGAGCAGAAGCAGGCCGAGCTGGACGCGTGTCGATCGGAGCTGGAGCGGCTGAGAACGCAAACCAGCCAGCGTGATCACACACCGACACAACGGGGAAGTATTTCGGACGCTGCAGCTCCTCTGTGGACACACCCTTCCGGGCAAAGCATGACCGTGGCACCCCCTGTTGCGGACGCCGAAACGCCCCGTCAAGCCATTGCAGCGCCCAAAATTGAAATCGCCCCACCGCAAGCGGAAACCACCCCCGAAGCCGCGTTTCCCTCGCGCCCCTCCTCCCAGCCGGGACCCGGCAGATCATCCTCCGAGATCGAACCACCCCTTTGGCTCAGCCCTCAAGCAAATTCGCAACCGTCACCACCACAAATTCTGCCTCCCAGTTCGAGGGATCAAGCGGCCCCCCTGGACGGCGCCTCCCACGACGGCGGTGCCAATCTCACACCGGCACCGAGCATCGGTGACCGACTGCCTTCCGCGGATTTCACGTCCCCGCAGAACGCCGCGCACGACCCGGAGCAACTGCTTTTGCCTTTGGATCACGCTACTGGGCGTGACTACGATGGCCTCCCCGGCGATGACGGAATCGCCATTCTGCTCCAACCAGCTGACTCCCGGGGAAAGATCATACTCGAACCGGGGACGGTTACTGTGGTTGCCGTGGACCCGCAGGCGCGAGGCCCTGCGGCGAGAATTGCGCGATGGGAAATCCAACCCGAGGAACTCCAAAGTTACCTGCTCAACCGACCCGAGATCCAGGGATTTCTCCTAGAACTTCCCTGGCCCGAGGCTCCGCCTCCGCATGATCATTTAAAAGTCTTCGTCCGGTATGAAACGGGATCCGGGAAGCGGCTGGAAAACCAGGTGGACGTGACCGTGCGTCTTGCCCATCAGTGACCCAAAAAGCGACACGTCCTTTCAATCCGTCAGTCTTGCCCAATACTCCGCAAAGGACCGTGACGGAAAACTCAGCCGCCACTGCTTTTAAAAGCTCGCTGGGCCTCCGTCCGCTATCCCCCGAAATGTGAGGCTTGGCAAACGGCATCCCGTCCGTGGGGAGGTCTCTCGTGTGTCCAGGGTGTGGAATCGCGCCGATGCCGTCCTTGCCGTACGTGGTGCACATAGTACGCGCCGACGACACCCATCATCTGCGCCAGCAGCAACCAAGCTGGGTGAATCACCGGCGAGTAAAGTCGGGGCCTCGCGGCCAGCCACCACGCGATCTCCCAACCATCTTTGGTTCTCCGCCAAAGGTCCGACATATCCTGCCCTGCACCCTTTTCTTGCAAACCGATGTTTGTTAAGCAGGAGAGAAGCCCCTCCCCTACCACAAGCACAGCCACACAGAGCAACGCCAGCACAACGAAATGACGCACAGCGGTTCAGCCCTTTCTCAAGAGAGTTGTCCAACACGAAAAGTTTCGCGATGAGAGCCTCGCAGGCGATTCCCCTAACCGGTGACCACCTGAAAAGACAAATGGCAATTGTTATGCCCATCCTGTTGGGATCGATTCTCCGACGGGCGGTAGCTCGATCATTGCCGCAAGGAGTACCGCGGGAAAATGAACGCTCCTTCGATCAACGTTGACCAAAATCAACACCCGCACAGCTGGCCTTACGGAGTGTTGCAACGAACCAACACTCAGGCATGAACCCAAGCCAACGAAATTGAGGCTTCTTGTGGTACTAGCCCCGTGGAAATAAAATGGGGGCCTCACAGGAGCCGGCCCGTTTGGTTCGTTTGCACTCTGACTCGTGTTCTCTCCCTTGCATGGAGAAGCGTCATGAAACCCATTTGCCCCTCCTGCCATCAAGAGATTCCCGTGGAAGACGTGCATCTGGAGACGGGATTGGGCCGGTGTCGCTACTGCAATGAGATTTTCGAAATTCCCGAGCTCGTTGAGCATATTAAGACAATCCAGGCGGCTCCGGCACGCGATGCTCCGAAGGCTCCGCCCGTCAAGCCTATAGACACCCGGATACGCCTGATCCGCAAGAACGACAAAATGTTAATCGATCTGCCACCCGGGGGATTAAAGGCCCCGGCGGTGGGCCTTCTTCTGTTCAGCTTGTTCTGGCTGGCTTTTGTCGCCTTTTGGACTGCCAGTGCACTCGGGCTTTTCTTTAATCCAGGGAAATTCCCCAAGTGGGAGAATATTGTCTTCGCCTTGTTTTCAATCCCGTTTTGGTTCGTCGGCCTTGGCCTTTTCGGGGGTGCTCTCGCTGCTATGTTTTCCCGGCGAATTGTCTACCTCGACAGCTCCTGGCTGGAAAGTCACTGGAAATGCCTTTTCCTTTCTTTCCGAAAACGAGTCAGTCGTGAAGACGTGCAGATGGTACGCGTCGCTACACCGCCGATTTTTAGGGCCGACAGCGGAGCCCAAGCAGGACCCTGGTTCGGCGTTGAAATCGTTTACCTAAAGGGTAAGATCAAAATTCCTTGTGAAAGTGAAGCAGAACAGAATTGGTTGCTGGCGGAAATCAATCAGTTTCTGGAAACAGTTCCTTACCAACCCAATTACCTGAGCGAAGGCTACACAGAGTCCGGAGAGCTGTTCGGGGAAACATCCTCAAAAGGGTAGGCATCAACCACCAACTGACATCCGACCTGCCATTCCCAGCAGTCCACCAGAATCAAAGGTTTCTTGCTCCGGTAATGCTGAAAGGAAGAGTACGATGCGAAATTTGTTGCCGATGGTGCGTGGAATCATACAGTTTTTAGCACTATGCGGCCTTGGCTTTCTGGGTGGCGCATCGTCAGCCACCCCACCTTTGCGTAACTACGTGTTCGACGAGAGCCCATTGCCCCTCCGCGAAAGTGCGAGCTTGGGGACAGAGAAAGCACCCCTGCGGTTGCCTGTTTCCGCAAGTCTACCCAGCAAACAAGGGAGGACTGACCAAAGCGAGACATATATTCTCGACACCACGGCCTACGAGGGACCACCTTTCGACGCAAGCCAGGGTTTCACCATCGAGGTGGTCTTTCGCCAGTTCGGGCAGGGAAGTCAACTGGGAAATGGTCGGCCGAACGGGATGATCTTTGCTCAGGGCGACGGCTACTGGCATGGCTTGCGGCTGTACTGTGACACTTCAACAGGACGACTCCATTTTGAAATGGGACGGCCGCAGCCCCGAAATGCGTTCGGCATCAGTTCGCCGCTCGGAATCCCTCGGGGGGTGTGGCAGCATGTGGCGGTCACCTGGGATCGACAACAACTTCGGCTGTTCTGGAATGGCGTTCTCGTCGCGGCCAGTCCTTACGACGAGGCGTACACCCCACCAAATGGTCCTCTCCGCATTGGTTACGCTGACGCTGGGGTAGGCTCTTTGCGGTTGCAGGTTGCTCAATGGGTGGTTTACGCCGAAGCTCTTTCTCCAGCAGTCGTCGCGGAACATGCCCTCTCCGCCATTCCTGGCCCGATGAATGTCGATGATACGCCGTCCCACTTCGGGCCCCCCACCTTTTTGCGATGGCAGGAGGCTACTGAACAGGCGGCCAGCGGCAAGTGGCGTGAAGCCGGGGAAATGTGGGCCGCCTTGGCCGTTCATCCTCAAGCAAGTTCTGAAATCCGCGCACTGGGCAGGTTTGCCGGGGCGGTCGCCAAGCGTCTTTATGGCGCCACGGGGCAAGCCGTGGTGGACTGGGCTGCCCTTTCACAAGGGGAAAATGTCCCCGAAATCATCAAACTCAACGCTGCCGCATCGTGCCTTTTGGCAACCAACGGGACGCTCTGGGCACTACCCATCCCCCAGCTCTACGAGAGCCTCCTCCAAATGCGGGAATGGTCTGCCGAGGAACGGACCACGCTTCTCCTCCTCGCCGGTGAAGCTGCTCTCCAAGCAGGAACGAGCGCCATCGCACAGAAACGATTTGTGGAGGCACTTGATTCACCATCTCTCACCGAATCTCAGCGATGGGATGTTAAACTCCGCATGGCGCACGCGTTGCGGGAAGGCCAACAGTGGAACGAGGCTCGCGACGCCTACCGGGACATTGCAGAAAATCCTCAAGCACCGTCTCCCGTCCGCAGTCTGTCGTGGTTGGGATGGGCATCCACGTATGAGCGAGCAGGACAATGGCGGGAAGCCGCGCAAGCCTACCGCAAAGTGGCGGCCATGGAGGATGTGTACCCAGTTCATCGATGGGAAGCGGAGGAGCTTGCCCGCGAGATGGAGCGCCTTGGGGAGGGATTACCCCGTCGAGATCCCCAGTGGCATCGCACCCCCATCCCGGCATTTCCAACGCCGGGGCTGGTGCTTCATGTGGCACCGCATGGTAACGACGCTCACTCGGGCACCGCCGACGCCCCACTCGCCTCGCTGGCTGCAGCGCGGGATCGCATACGGCAGATCAGAAAAGAGCAAAGCTTGCCCCGTGGGGGAATCACCGTGTTGGTCCATAGGGGAATCTACCGCATGTCCGAAACACTGGAATTGACGGAAGAGGACTCTGGCACGGCGGACAGCCCCATTGTGTATCGCGCGGCCGACAATGAAACACCCGTGTTCACCGGAGGGACAGTTCTCACAGGAGCTGAACCTGTGCGTGATCATGCAATCAGGGACAGATTGCCTCAATCGGTGCGTGACAAGGTCCTGCAAATCGACCTCCGGGCAAACGGCATCAAGGATCTCGGAAGTCTGGGCCCTCGCGGGTTCGGTCTTGCGGGTTATCCGGCACATCCTTGGGTGGATGTTTATTTCAATGATCGCCCGGGCACGCTTGCCCGATGGCCAAACGAAGGCTTCCTAGCCATCCAGGGGCTGGCGACTCCCGCAGGCGACGCAGGAGCCGGCAAACCGGCGGTTTGGAAGGTTGAGGGACGGCCTCTGGGATGGGCCCCCAGCGACGACATTTGGATGTTCGGCTACTGGCGCTATCTTTGGGCGGGGACCACCATTCAGGTGGCCAAAATAGACCCCCAATCCCGCCAATTGACCACCGCCGGAAGCTCTGGCTATGGCTTCGGGGAAGGGATGCCCTACTATTTTTTCAACGTGCTGGAAGAGCTTGACCAGCCGGGCGAGTGGTATCTCGATCGCACCCGGGGAATTCTGTATTTCTATCCACCCGGTGATATCAGCAAGCTGCGCATTACGTTTCCGACACTCGCGACCCCCTTCGTGCGGATGAAGAATTGCGCCCATGTGCGACTGGTTAAGCTCACTTTTGAATGTGGGCGTGCCGAAGGGGTTGTCATTGAGGGTGGGCAGGAAGTTGCCCTTCTGGGGTGCCGGATTATGCGGCTGGGAACCAACGGCGTCATCATTCTGGGTGGTGCCAAGCATCTCGTGATGGGCTGCGACATCGGAACACTGGGAGCCGGCGGCATCCGATTGGCAGGCGGCGACGAGAAAACGCTCACCCCCTCCGGCCATATCGTGGAAAACTGCCACATCTGGGAATTCAGCCGGGTCGACCGTAACTACGCTCCTGCCGTGCATGCGGATGGGGTGGGAAGCATAATCCGGCACAATCTCTTGCATGATTCCCCTCATCACGGGATGCGACTAGAGGGATTTGACCATCTCGTGGAACTCAATGAGGTCCACAGTGTTGTTTACGAAGCGGACGACCAGTCGGGGATCGATATGTTCGGCAATCCTGTAAGTCGCGGCAACGTGCTGCGATGGAACTTCTGGCATCATATTGGGAGCGGTCACGATGTCGCCGGACAGGCGGGCATCCGTCTTGACGACATGATCAGCGGAGTGGTCGTTTACGGGAATGTCTTCTATCGTTCGGCAGGTGGATGGTTTGGTGGCTTGCAGATCCACGGCGGGAAAGATAATTGGGTCGACAACAACCTTTTCATTGACTGCAAAGCAGCGATCAGCTTTTCCCCATGGAGCGAGTCTCGCTGGGTCGAAAGTGTTCAACGCTGGTTGGAAAACGCACGGGGCCGAGGACTCGACGTCACCAAGCCACCCTTTTCAACCAGGTACCCGGAGCTACTCGATCTGGAATCTCATCCCAATCGGAATTTCATTTTGCGGTCATTGGTCGTCAATTGCGGTGAATTCGCCATTCGTGACCCGGGAGTCAACGTTTTCTTGGACAACCACGTTGCCGAGGGTGATATCGGTTTTGAGTCGGTGTCCGAGCGTCGCTTCGGGCTGAAATCCGAGGCAAAGCCCTTCCAGTGGTTTTATTTCCGAGCCATTCCGTTTGACGAAATCGGACTGTATCCCAGCCCGGTCCGCGCAACATGGCCGGTGGAGCACAGCGTTTCGCCGAAGTACGTGGCCGAGTAAACCTGAATCCCCGGCAATGGCCCAGCAACTCAAAGAAAGGAGCGAAGCTATGTCCGAACGCATGACCCGACGGAATTTTCTGACACAGACCGCTGCTGTAACCACAGGCGGATTACTTGGAATTTCCAACACAGTTCGTGTACTGGGCGAAGAATCCAGTGCGATAACCCCACCCCCCGTGCCACGCTGGCGGGGGTTCAATTTGCTTGATTTCTTCCAAGCGATGTGGCGGCCAGTGGAAGGCGATTTTGTCAGGGTCGAGCCGGTGCCGGAAGAGGATTGCCGGCTGATTGCGGAGCTGGGTTTCGACTTCGTGCGGCTGCCAATGGATTACTGGCTCTGGATCGACTCGGATTGGCCGAAGACGAAAAAACTCCGCCCGGACGACCTCTTCAAAATTCGCGAAGCAACCCTAGAAAAAATCGATCAGTCTATCGAAACTTGTCGCAAGCACGGCCTGCACGTTAACTTGAATTTTCATCGAGCCCCCGGCTACTGTATCAACGATCCAGAGCGGGAACCGCTCAGCTTGTGGAAAGACAAAACCGCCCAGGAGGCGTTTCTCCACCACTGGACAGTGTTTGCCAAGCGGTATCGCGGCATCCCCGCGAAGGAACTAAGCTTCAATCTGGTGAATGAGGCTCCCAGCCCGCGGCCAGGCTACATGACGGCCGAAGATTACTGCCGGATCATGGGTCAGGCCATTGAGGCCATTCGCAAAATCTCGCCAGATAGGTTGATCTTCGTGGACGGCCTCAATGTCGGCACAAAGGTCGTGGAATGTCTCATCTCTACCGCTGCGCCGCAGAGTGTCCACGCATATTATCCGGCGCAGATCAGTCATTACCGTGCTTCCTGGGTGGATCGAGATTCGAAGTTTCCGGAACCCACCTGGCCTATCAAGAATCCGGATGGTTCAATCCGCATCGGCCGACAACAACTGGAAGAACACTTCGCCCCCTGGGGTGAACTGCGACGAAAGGGCATCGGGGTTCACTGCGGCGAAACCGGCTGTTTCAACCGCACGCCTCATAACGTGTTCCTGGCCTGGATGGAAG
The DNA here is from genome assembly GCF_039793925.1 of Thermogutta sp. Taxonomy (GTDB): domain Bacteria; phylum Planctomycetota; class Planctomycetia; order Pirellulales; family Thermoguttaceae; genus Thermogutta. The sequence goes on from NZ_JBAMME010000267.1 coordinate 15,738, forward strand.
ATGTGCTGGATATCCTCAAAGGCCACAACATCGGGTGGGCATTGTGGAACTTCCGTGGCTCATTCGGGGTTCTGGATTCCGGCCGGAAAGACGTGGACTATGAAGATTTTCACGGCCACAAGCTCGACCGAAAACTGCTCACTCTGCTGCAAAAATACTGACCGGTTAAAAAGGAGAGAAGCAACGCCCATTCGTGGGCAGGCATTCCGAAAAAACCAAGGGTTCGGCCTTTGCCCAATGTTTTGCCGCGACTGATTGATCTGGCAACACCGGATACCACGAGTGAAATGGTGAAGAAGCCGCTGCTGCCGGCGGCTTCTTTTGTTTTTCCAGCGTCTCCACCTCCAACCGTAACCCATCATTTACTGAAACCCCAAAGACGGCGATTTGCTAACCGTCGAGTGTGACCAGTCATAGAGCAGACCTTTCGACGCATACTGGTGGACACGGAGGAACATCCCGATGAGCACCATGACAATTCCCGACCAGGTTATCCCTCTACCAGGGGACCCTCGCCTGGCTCACGCGCTGGTGGCCGCCGTTGAAGACGCATTAGGTATGTGCGGAGCCCAAGCCCGTTTGGTCGGGATTACCTCGGTTCCGACTCATGAGCCCGGCACGATCACGGGTGTGTTGGGGGTTCACGGTAAAGCCACCGGTTTTCTCGTTCTCAATGTCTCCGAAGCCGTCGCGAAGAACCTCACTTCGGGCTTTCTCCAGGAAAAGGTGGACACGCTCAATAATCAGGTGGTGGATACGGTGGGAGAACTCACTAATCTCGTGGCCGGTGGTTTGAAAAAACGCGTGGCCGACACCCCCTGGGCATTTCAGTCGGTAACCGTTCCTTCGGTGATCATCGGCCACAATTACCAGATTGCATACGCAAAAGGCATTACTTACCTGGCCGCTACTTTCGAACAGGAGAACTCGGAGGCGTTCTTTCTGGACCAACGGCTGTTTCAGGCAGCCGTCTCACTCATCCGCGTGTAGGCCGGCCTCCACCCGCCAAAAAATTGTGGTCTCTGGTTATGGCTCGGATACTGGAGGCGTTCCGGCAGGGGGTCCGTGTCCATGGGAGGACCAAACCCGGCGCGTCGAAGCTGAACCGGCAAAGGAGCCTAAAGGTCAGAAGTTTTTCTGTTTATTTGGCACAGCGATTGCAATATCATTGATTGCACACGCGTAACCTGGCCTCGCCGCGTGAGCCGGGACAGAGAAGAGGTTTTCGCACCCCAATAGGGGCCGGCAGACAGAAGAGGCCAACGAAGCGGACCGGGACCGTCGGGCTCCCCCCAACACGCGATGCTCTCCTCCGCAACGACGAGGAACCCACCCGACGGGCCGGAACACCGGCTTCTATCCCCAGCAGGCGAGCTGGCCGCGGCCACTCGCCTGTATTTTTTTGCCACAGCAAAATGCAACACGTGTTGCAATATCGAACACCTTATCGTCCTATCCCAAGGTGCCACTATAGTGGGGTCACACAGTTTTCCCTCGGCAAAACGTCTTGCCAGAAGCACCTCTGTCTTCTGCCGCTTTCCCCAGGATACAATGGCAAAGAATTGGGGAAGCAGCTTACAGGCCCGGGAAGCCACCAAAAAGGATTTGTCGATGGCGAATCGTTGGTCCACGTGGGATGTCGTCCTCTGGTTGATCCTCGGCTTTGTGGGGGTTAACCTCCTCTTACAGGTCATGCTGCGTTTTCGGGCCGCGTGGATCAGCCGTTTGCAGGAAGACATTCACCGGGCGCAAAACCCGGCGGAGGGAAATGCACACTCGACAGAGACGAATGAATCCCCTTCCGCTGGCCAGGCGAGGCGATCCTGACAAACTGCTGTCAAACACGACCGCAGCGACTTTTGTCGGGCCGAGTTCGATGTAAGTTTGAACCGGCAGTGCTGCGAGACACTTTCGCATGCCGATCTGGTCCCCCGCGCTAGAGGGACTTCCGCCAGGCAGCGAGATTGGGCGTATGCCCGCCTTGATGTCAAATTTTTAATCAGCCAGGTGAGAGTGGATGGGAAAACGATTTTATATCGAAACGGTCGGTTGCCAGATGAATGAGCTGGACAGCGAACTGGTCGTGGCTGCGCTCCAGGAGGCGGGCTACGAGCAGGTTTTCCAGCGTCAGCAGGCCGATATTATCCTTTTCAACACCTGCAGCGTGCGGCAACATGCGGAAGACAAAATCTACAGCGCTTTGGGAAGGCTCAAGCACCTCAAGGAGCAGAAACCCGGCAAAGTCATTGGCGTGTTGGGGTGCATGGCGCAAAAGGACCAGGAGCTCATCCTCAAGCGTGCACCGCACGTGGACCTGGTTGTGGGTCCCGGACAGGTCGCCCGCCTCCCGGAGCTTCTCGAATCGCTGGCGCGACGTACGGGCCCCATTATGGAGGTTAGTTTGGACCGCCGTGGCCAAGCACGCCAAAAGGTCCAGGCCAGTTTCCTTAACCCTGATCGGCAGGACCGGCCGATTGTCCGGCCGGTGAAGCACCAGGCATTTGTTCGCGTGATGTTCGGCTGTGACAAGTTCTGTACTTACTGTATCGTGCCGAAAGTAAGAGGTCCGGAGCAGAGCCGTTCTCCTCAGGAGATTTTGGAGGAAGTCCGACAACTGGCCGACCAGGGCTGCGTGGAGATAACACTTCTGGGCCAAACGGTGAACAGCTATCGGTGGGAAGAACCAGGCTGCACAGTCCGACTGGCAGATCTGCTTGAAAAGGTGCACGAGGTATCGGGGATCCGGCGAATCCGGTTCGTGACGAATTATCCCCGGGACATGTCGCGGGAACTGCTGGAAGCCGTTCGCGACCTGCCAAAGGTCTGCCCGTATCTCCACGTCCCAGCGCAAAGTGGCTCGAATGCAGTTCTGAAGAGGATGAAACGTGGTTACACAGTCGAACAGTACTACGAGATGCTGGCGAGTATTCGAGAAATCGTTCCCCACGCAGCCGTCACCAGCGACTTCATCGTGGGATTTTGCGGCGAAACGGAGGAGGACTTTGAGCAAACGGTACGACTCGTGGAAACCGCACGGTTTAAGAACAGTTTCATCTTCAAGTACAGTCCGCGCCCCGGCACTAAAGCGTACGAACTGTTCCCCGATGACGTACCCGATGAGGTGAAACGACGGCGCAACAACGAGTTGCTGGCAATCCAAAACCGGATCAGTCTGGAGGAGAACCAGCGGTTCATCGGTCAAACGGTGGAGGTCCTCGTAGAAGGACCTAGCAAGCTGGCGGAGCGGCAGTCCGGAAAAACGTCGTCTTCCATCCAGTTAACCGGTCGCACAGTTTGCGACCGCATCGCCGTCTTCGAAGGCCCAGTTGACTTGGCGGGACAGTTTGTAAAAGTGACAATCAAAGAAGTTAGCCCGGTCACTTTGTTCGGGGAACTGAGTTTGGTGAAGCAAGACGTGCAGGCAGATCGGCTGGGCGCACCGATATCCGCGTAGCCTCCAGAGAACTACCGTCATCGATGGAGATTGCAACCGTTCGTTCTTTCCTGGAACAGCCGGAACTTGCTCGGAGCTGGCTTGGGCGATTGAAAGTCCGCGACGTGAATCGTGGTCTAAGAAATTTCCTGGGAATTGCTCGGCAGGGAATTCCCCCCGATTTACTTGCTCATCTCGCCCATCAGCTTGAGGAGAGATTACCCACTCTGGCTGATCCGGATATGGCGCTTAATAATCTAGAGCGTTTTTTCTCGGCCGCTAGAACCCCCCTCTCGCTGGCCGCTTTGTTCGAGCGGGACCCGGAGGCGTTACCGCCGCTCCTCCAGATTTTCAGCGCCAGTCAGTTTCTCAGCGATATCCTGGTAACCGATCCGGAGGCCTACGATCTGCTGCGACTTACGGAAGGACAACCGGTTGCTCGACAGGTGTTGGTCGACGAACTGACCGCCGAAGTCCGCGCACTTCCTCACGAGATGGAGATCCTTGCAGCGCTGCGACGGTTCAAAAGGCGGGAAATGTTGCGCATCGCGTATGGCGATATCGTTATCGGCCAGAGTGTCTCCACGGTGACTCGCCAGCTTTCGTACCTAGCCGATGCAATTCTCCAGGCTGCGTACGAAAGTGCCCAGCGTCGGCTGGCTCCCAGCATGGGGCTTCCGCGGCTGCCTAGCGGCGCGGAGGCTCGATTTGTGATTCTGGCTATGGGAAAGCTGGGCGGGGTTGAGCTAAACTACTCCAGCGATATCGACCTGATCTTTCTTTACGAGGGTGAAGGGCAAACTGATGGGCCGCGGTCAGTCACCAATGCAGAGTACTTTTCCCGCCTGGTGCAGGAGATCATCCGTCTGCTTACTCAGCGGACGGAACTCGGCGCAGTATACCGGGTTGACCGGCGGTTGAGTCCAGAAGGTGAGCACGGCCCGGCAGCCATGAGCGTTCCGGCGGCCCTCCATTATTACGATGTCCGCGGGAGAACCTGGGAGCGCCAGGCGTTTATCAAGGCACGACCTGCCGCTGGTTCCCTGGATCTGGGATACAGCTTCCTGCACGACCTGGAGCCGTGGGTTTACCGGCGTTATCTCACGCGCGCGGATATTGCCGGCATCAAAACGCTGCGCAGGAAAATCGAGCAGCGGGCTCATCGCCAGGGAGTGGATCAGCGCGACGTCAAAAACGGCTGGGGGGGAATCCGCGATATTGAGTTTGTTATTCAGTTCCTTCAGTTACTTCACGGTGCCGACCTACCCAGCGTTCGCACAGGCAATACACTGGAAGCCATTGCGGGCCTGGAACAGGCGGGATGTCTTACGCATGCGGAGAGCAGCCATCTTCAGGAAAGCTACAGTTTTCTCCGCAAGTTAGAGCATCGCCTGCAGATCATGTTCGATCTGCAAACCCATAGCATCCCCAGTGACCCGGCGGAAGTGCAAAAATTGGCCATCCGGATGGGTTATGTGGATGGTGCAAACGCTTCAGCACGCGAACAATTCGAAAGGGATTATCGCCGTTTTACCAGCCGTAACCGCCAGATCCTGAATCACCTGCTTCATGATGCTTTCACTGATGATTCTGAGACCGCCGCCGAAGTTGAGCTGGTCCTCGATCCCGAACCAACACCGGAATTCATTCACAGCGTCCTCTCGCGACACCGCTTTCGTGACATTCCCCAGGCCTACCGGAATCTCATGAATCTCGCGGAGGAGCGGATTCCATTTCTATCGACTCGTCGCTGTCGCCATTTTCTAGCCTCAATTGCCCCGATGTTGTTAGCCGCCATTGCGGCCACACCGGACCCCGATGCAACCCTCGTCACACTCAATCAGGTGAGTGATTCTCTGGGGGGAAAAGGTGTCCTCTGGGAACTTTTTAGTTTCAATCCGCCATCCCTCAAGTTGTACGTCCAGCTTTGTGCCTACACACCATTCCTGGCAAGCCTCCTGATCAGCAACCCAGGCATGATTGATAGCCTCATGGACAGCCTGGTCCTCGATAAATTGCCCGACCGGCGGTTTATGGAGATGACATTGCGGGAACTCTCCCTGGCGGCCGAAGATCTGGATCCCATCCTTCATGCTTTCAAAAATGACCACCTTCTGCAAATCGGTGTCCGCGACCTGCTGGGCAAGGATGACGTGGAAGCAATCACTCAGGCGATCAGTGATCTGGCTGAAACGTGCCTTACCGAGGTTGTCGTGCGGGAGTATGAGCACCTGGTCCTCCGCTACGGTCAGCCCACAGTGGGTGAAGGTCCGCGCCAAGGACAGCGAGCGGAGCTGGTGATCCTCGCGATGGGGAAGTTCGGCGGGCGCGAAATGAATTACCAGAGCGATCTGGACCTTGTCTTTCTCTATGAAGAAGACGGCACCACCGTGCCAGTTGTGGAGTCCGGTTATGTCCGCCCCCGCGATACAACCACCAACCAGCACTTTTTCAGTGAGTTGACGCAACGGATTATCCGGCGGATTTCCTACCTGGGGCCATACGGCCGGCTCTATCAAGTGGATGCCCGTCTTCGACCAACCGGCAGGAGTGGCACACTGGTCTTTTCTCTCCGCGAATTCGCTAATTATTTTCATCAGGGAATGGGGCAACTGTGGGAGCGCCAGGCGTTGTGCAAAGCTCGGCCGGCCGTCGTTTCCGAACGGATGAGACCCGTGGTGGAGTCACTCATTCAAGAGGTGATTTACAGCGAACCGTGGCGTCCGGAATTTGCCACACAGATTGCCGACATGCGCCGACGACTGGAAGAAACCGCCAGGCCCCTCGACATCAAACGGGGCCGGGGTGGAATCGTCGACGTGGAGTTCCTCGTACAAATGCTCCAGCTTCGCCATGGCCGGGAACACCCCGACATTCGCAAGACTTCCACATTTGCAGCCATGCGGGCACTCCATGAGAAAGGCCTCCTCCCTGAACCAGCTTTCAACGAACTTTACGAAAGCTATCGGTTTCTCCGGGCCCTCGAAAACCGGTTACAGCTTGTAGCACCGACCGCCAAAAGCCGCATTCCGGAAGATTCCACCGAACTGGCCCGGCTGGCCCATCTAATGAGTGCCGAAGATCCGGGAAGTCTCGTCCAAACAGTGGAACAGTACCTCGCCCGAAACCGTTACTACTGGGAAACGACGGTGAACAGACTCGCCGAGGGAAAAGAATAACTGATCGTAGAATGTTAGCGATGCGCGATAGCAACATCTCCGAGCAGGCAAGAGAAAAACTCCCTGGATTTGCCAGCTCAAAGCGTCGATTTCGGCATGTGGGTACCCCTCGTTGAATCATGGGTCGGGATGCACTGGTGCTGTTGGAGATCGCTGCCGTCGAGAGGGATGAGCTTTGGTTCGGATAGAAATTGCCAATCAAATTAAGCATCTGAAACTGGACCGGCGTCTCATTCGGCGTGTCATCCAGTGGATTATGCGCCAGACGAATATCAAAACCGGTGAGGTGAGCGTGGCCATTGTCGATGATCCAACGATGGCTGCCCTTCATGGCCGCTATCTCAATGATCCTGCTCCGACGGACGTCCTGAGCTTTGTCCTCGAGACCGGTCCCGAACATCTCGAAGGGGAAGTGGTTGTGAGCTATGACACCGCAGTTGCCAAAGCAAAAGAACTCCGCGTCTCAGTGGCATCCGAGTTGTTACTCTACATCGTGCACGGTACACTACATTTGGTTGGGTATGACGACATCACTCCAGCGCTCCGCAGAAAAATGCGGGCCGCGGAAAAACACGTGTTCGAAGCATTGAGAATCCCCTATCCTGGCCCCGAGGAAAACTCGAAGAAAAATCGCGGGAGGGCCTGCGAAGCAAAAAAACGTCGGAGGACCGACAGCAAATCGGGGAAAGGATAAAAAACTCGGGCTTGCTTGGAGTCCGCGAAAACTGAAAAGATGCCAGAATTGTGGTGGTTTGTATCGGCGGTTGGGCTTGTCCTGGCCTGCATGGCGTCCATTGGCACCCGCGCACTGTCCGACTACTCGCGACACGATCTCGAAGAGTTATGCCGCAGGCGAAAACAACCCGAGCGATTGCGTGCCGTCCTCCAGGGCTACCGTAAAGCGTCCATTGCCGCGGAACTGCTGGAAGTTCTCCTCCTGGTCCTTGTCGTGGCTCTCAATGCTATACGGTGGACTCAACTCTGGAATGAGGCCCACTCTCAAGGGTTCCTGTCTCAAACCCAAATTGTGGCTCCATCTGTGGTGGGCCTATCGATCGCCATCCTTTTTGCAACCGTGTTTGTCCCCCGGGCGATATCGCTGCTTTGCGCCACTCCCGTGGTGTTCTATGGCTGGCCCCTCTGGAAACTCCTGACTCAACTGATGGCTCCATTGCTGCTGCTCAGTCACGTCACCGAAGTAGCCATCAGCCGCAGTGCGGGACGTTCGATCCCCAAAGAGTCAGAAGAACAGTTTGAGGAAGAAATCCGCACCCTGGTCAACGAAGGTGAGAGGGAAGGTTTCATCGAGGAGGAAGCCCGCGAAATGATCGAGGGGGTCATCAAACTGGCGGACGTCACCGTCTCCGAAATCATGACCCCCCGAACAGAAATGGTATGTCTGCCCAGTGATGTGTCCTGGGAAGAGATGCTCCAGACGATCACCCGTGAAGGACATACGCGGATTCCTGTTTTTGAGGAAACCCGAGACAACATTATCGGCATACTCTATATCAAAGACTTGCTCCCGTATCTTGCGCAGCCCGGAACCGAACAGCGGCCGGCCTGGACTACCCTGCTGCGAGAACCAGTCTTCGTACCAGAAACCAAGTCCGTCCATGCCCTCATGCAGGAATTTCAAAAGACGCATAATCATTTGGCTGTTGTTCTCGATGAATACGGAGGTGTTTCGGGCATCATCACCCTTGAGGATATTCTGGAAGAAATCGTGGGAGAAATTGAGGACGAGCTCGATCAGGAAACGGTTCAGGAGATCATCATTCGCGAAGATGGCCGAGCAGAGGTGCGGGGTTCAGCGCGGGTGGAAGAAATCAATCGGCGGTTGAATCTCAATTTGCCCGAGGATGAGGAATATGACACAATTGCCGGTTTGATGATGACGCATCTGGGCCGTGTGCCCCACGTGGGGGAGTCTCTGGTGATCGCAAATGTCCGGCTGACGGTTTTGGAAGGAGATCGCCGTCGAATCAGAAGAATCTTTCTCGAACCATCCGTAGATTCAGAACCAGACTTGAATCAGCACCAGGACGGGGCAGGAGTTGAAATCCCTTCATAGGTTCGGGGACGCACGACACCCCGACTCGCACCGTGCGAACAGGGCAGCAGAGTTCTTCAGGCAACTACGCCCAAGAATAGCGTCACTCGAGGTTCGGCATGTCAGGCCCGGCAACACACCGGTCGAGATGGTATGCGGAGAAACAACATCGAGAAACACAGCTCTGATGCCAAAGAAAAGGAAGGTCCATGCCTCAGTTGTTGCAGCGCTACTACGCAGCCCTCTGTCAAACAAACCTGCCCAATCCCGTCGATATGGCTGGCATTCACCGAAATGTTGGTCGAATGCTGGAAATGGCCCAATATGCCGTTACGGGTTACGAGCCTTTTTTTCCAGTGAAACTGGTGGTATTCCCCGAGTTTGCTCAGGTCGCGCCCGTGTTCGAGACCGTGGAAGAACTCCATGATCGGCTGGCGGTTCCCATCCCTAATGAGTTCCTCGATCGATATTGCGAGCTGGCTCGTAAACTTGGCATTTATATCCAGACAAGCAGCTTCCTGGAGCGGGATTCACGGTATCCTGGCCATGTTTTCAACACAACCTGCCTGGTCGGCCCTGACGGACTCTTGCTGAAGTACCGCAAAGTGCACCCCTGGATCCCCTGGGAACTTCATACCAGTCCTCATGATCTCCCTAACTATCAAGACCCACTGTTCCCGGTGGTCGAGACGGAAATCGGTTGCATTGGTGTAGCCATCTGCTACGACTGGCTATTTCCGGAGGCTATTCGCCAACTCTCGCTCCAAGGAGCCGAAGTGCTGGTGCGCGTATCGGCCTACATGGATCCATGGGGAACGGCGTCACCAATGGAATGGTGGACGCTCATCAATCGGGTGCGGGCCATAGAAAATTTGGCCTACGTTGTGGCGTGCAACCAAGGCGCTTCCCTGCGAAATTATCCACCATTTAGCTGGCCGGGCGGTAGCATGATCGTGGACTACGATGGGCGAATCGTCGTTCAGGCAGAACCCGGGACAGGCGAAAAAATCGTTATCGGACCGGTGGATATCGCTGCTGTTCGTGAGGAGCGCGAGCGCCGATCGGGACATCATATGTTGGCCCACCTCCGCACTGAAGCTTATTCCGGTTACCGAGTTTCCATCTATCCTCAGGCCACCACCACTGCTCCGCCAACCGCTGACGATGTTAAGAAGCGGATCGAAATCGGCCGAGCTCGCTGGCGTCAACCATCTCAGCAAATAAAAAAGCACCGAGAAACGGCGTGTGAGAACGAGGGCCACACGTGAGCAGTAGTTCGTCGCGAAAGCCGTACAACTTGTTGCGCGCTTCAGAAAGGACGCGGCAGGGCTCCCGTCAGTCCTCGGACGACCGCAGCAAGTCGGCGAAAAAGCGGTTGCTTGCTGATCTAGTTCTCGCCGGCGTTTGCTTTGCCCTTGTGTTTGCTGTTTTTTTCTGGCGTCCGTTCAGCCAACCGGATCCCACCAGGCATCCAGCGGTGGGAAAGCCAGCTGACTTTGTCCACGTGTATTCGCTGGATGACCTCGTCAACGCGGGCCGGGCCTTTGCATCGCCGGTACCCCAGGCAATTTCGCCACTCACACTGGACACGCTTCGCGGCCATGTGACCTTAGTCGTGTTTTGGGGCCCGTGGGTTCCTACCAGTGAAGAAGTAGTTTCCCATCTAGCTGACGTGCTCCCAATGACCACGCGAGAGGATTTTCGTTTTGTGGCCATTGCCTGCCCCCCACCTCCTGATCGCAACCTCCCGGAAGACTTTTTGGCTTGGACACAGACTGCCTGGCAGGAACTGCGTCTGCCCGCGTCATGTTATGTCGACTTGGAACGAACGAGCCAGTATCGGTTCCTGCTTCTCGATTACTCCGAGGTAGCTGAGGCAGCTAGTCTTCGCCCTCTCCCCATTCCCACAATCGTTCTCATTGATCGAAGCGGAATCATCCGCGCAGTGTGGATGGGATGGCTTGCGGGATACGACGGCCAGTTGCGTGAAATGGTGGACCAACTTTTGGGACCAGCAGTCAGAAAAGCACCTGGCTTGACCCACGACTCCCAGCCGCCTGCGTCATCCCTTGAATGACGATGAATCGCCCTCAAAGAATGTGCCCCCTCCGGTTGCGGGCTCGATGCAGCGTGGCCCTTCATGTCGAATTGAATTCACGTAAGAAGAGACGGCCACGACCTCCATTTCCTCGTCAGGATACGGCCGAATCCAGTCCCGAAGCTTGTCGAATTGGACAATTGCGGGGTTCAGCCACAAATCGTAGGCCTCCGGTGGCAAGATGAGAGGCATCCGATTGTGGAACCTGGCGACCAGCGGATTGGGGTCTACTGTGAGAATGGTGCACGTCTCCAAAATCTCGCCGGTGGGACTGTGCCACTGATCCCAGAGTCCGGCCAGGGCAAACAGTTTGTCGCCTCGCAGCCGAACGAAATACGCCTGCTTTCCGCTAGGAGATGCCTTCCATTCATAAAACCCGTCGGCCGGAATGAGACACCGGCGGTGCCGGGCAGCGGTACGAAAGGCCGGTCTGGTGCTGACAGTCTCCGCCCGAGCATTGATCAGTCGATTACCCCCAGAAGGGTCTTCCGCCCAATGCGGCACAAGGCCCCATTTGACCCACGCCCATTCCCGCTTTACAGGGGCCTCTGTATCACCGCCAACGGCATCCGTTGCTGGTTTCCGAAAAGCTGCATTCATTTCGGGAATTGGCTGTCCCGTATCCAGCTCAGCCCGCCAGTGCCGGACAACCCCAACCATTTGCCCCGGAGCGATGTTATAACGAGGCGAAAACTCGGGAACCTGCAGCAGGCGAAAATGGCTTGCTACTTCTTCCGGCGTCGCACGCAGCGTGAATCGACCACACATAGGGAAGTCCTACCAATCGCTTTCACACCACGCCTTTTTATATTGAACAACCTATTGTAGTGGTCGCCCGAGTTAAAATCGAACAGTTCACCCCCGGCCGGGTGGAAAAAATGCCCGAAACGTGATAAAAAATCATCACTTGTTCGCTGTCGTCCAATACGGACCATTGACCGAGGAGGGACCTATGGCCATTCCGGGGCTTACGATTATTGGGGAATCAATTAACGACTCTGTGCCTTCCACGAAGGCACTTTTCGACGCCGGAGATCTTGATGGGATTGTGGCCCTCGCCAAAAGTCAGGTCGAGGGTGGAGCCGCCTACATTGATGTAAACATCGGCTCCCGAAGCCCTCACCTGATGGCCGAAGTAGTCCGCCGCATTCAGGAAGCCATCGATAAGCCACTTTCCATCGACACTCCCGACCCCCAGATCGCCCGGGCAGGACTGGAAGCCTATATAGTTGACCGCGCTGGTGGCGCCAAGCCGATTCTCAATTCGATCACCGTTTCCCGCGAGGAAATGTGGAAACTTTATGAAATCCGGCCGTTCAAGCCCATTCTGCTGGCCACCGAAGTTCTGCTCGATGGTCACCCGCAACCCGCACGCACTGCCGAGCAAACCTACGAAGCGGCCAAATACCTTGTGAATCTCGCTCGAAAATACTGCCCGGGAATTGGAAATGACGATTTGATTATCGATCCTGGTATCGTGCCCATTGCCAGTGATATTGAAGGAAATCTCAAACGGCTGTTGGGTGCGATGAAGCTCATTCACGAGGATCCCGACCTGGCCGGTGTGCATATGTCAGTAGGGTTGAGCAACTTCACTGTCATGCTCCCGTCCAAGCGGAAAGATGGTTCACCGGTGAAAAGCGCTCTCGAGTCGGCTTTTCTCACAAGGGCCATGCCGCTTGGCCTGGATATGATCATCGGCTCGGTCAAACGGAAATACGAATTGCTGCCGGAAGACCATCCCGCCATGCAATGTCTGGAAGCGGTGCTCCAAGCCGAAGGCTTCGATGCGATTATGGCGGTCCGAAAATTCTACGCGGAATGAGGGAAGTGTGGGCGTAGTTTTCTGATCGTTTCTCGAGTTGCGCCGTTCTTTTCGGAGTCGTTAAGAAAAAAGAGGTTGCTCGATGGTACACGCTTTGATTCAGCAACTGCTGGAAACCGCCCCGGTGATTCTGGACGGAGCATGGGGAACTCAACTGCAAGCCCGCGGATTGCCGGTGGGTGCTTGCCCCGATGAATGGAATCTCTCGCATCCAGCCGATGTGGAAGCAGTTGCCCGGGCGTATGTTGAGGCGGGAAGCCAGATCATCCTTACGAACACCTTCGGCGCCAATCCCATCACGCTGGAGCGCCACGGCCTCGCTGACAAAACTGTCGCAATCAATCGGGCTGGTGTGGAAATCTCCAAACGGGCAGCAGCGGGTCAATCGCTTGTGTTTGCCTCCATCGGGCCGACAGGCGTCATGCTCATGATGGGTACCAAGACACCGGAAGAAGTCCGATCAGCGTTCCTCGTTCAAGCCCAGACTCTGGCCGAGGCGGGAGCAGATGGATTGGTGATCGAAACTATGTCTGATCCTGCCGAGGCTCTTCTGGCCCTTGAGGCGGCCAAAACGACCGGTTTGCCCGTCGTCGTCTGCATGACATTTGATTCCGGAAAAAATCGGGACCGAACCATGATGGGCACAACGCCCGAGCAGGCCGCTCAACAACTGTCGGCCGCCGGTGCGGATGTGATTGGTGCCAACTGTGGCGCAGGTCCTGAGAATTATGTCAGTATCTGCCAGCGCTTGAAGGCAGCCACGGATCAGCCCGTCTGGGTCAAACCCAATGCAGGCTTGCCGGAGGTTGTCGATGGGCGGACCGTTTATCGCATCAGCCCGCAGGAATTTGCGGAGTGTGCTCTCAAACTGGTCGAAGCGGGGGCCAGCTTTATTGGAGGGTGCTGTGGAACCACTCCCGATTTCATTAGAGCTGTACGCAATGTATTGGGAAAAAATGGCTGAAAGTTTCCTGAGTTATACACTCGACTCACATTAACGCATATTCAGGCCTCTGCAATGACCCCACGCGAACGCGTTCTCTGCGCCCTGTCTCACAAGGAGGCCGATCGCGTGCCCATCGATTTTGGGGCCACGCGTCAAACCGGCATAGCGGCAGCCGCTTACCACCGCCTTAAACAGCGTCTGGGCTTGATTACTCCTACACGTGTTTACGACGTTTACCAGATGCTGGCTGAAATTGAACGGCCGATTCTCGAACGCTTCGGTGCTGATGTTATCGGACTTCATAGGCGCCACGTGGCCTTCGGAATTGCGAACGAGAACTGGAAGCCCTGGCGACTGTTTGACGGCACGCCCGTTGAAGTGCCGGGCGAATTTAACCCTGTTACGGAACCCGACGGCTCACTCACGCTCTATGATCAGCGGGGATGCCCCATTGCCAAAATGCCCAAGGATGGTTTCTATTTCGATCGACTCGATAAATATCCCGGTGCTGCTCATGTGGATCCAGAAACCCTGGATATCCCTCTACTCAGTCAGCAAGAATGCGATGAGCTTGGGGCACAGGCGGAAGCCCTGTACCACAACACGGATTTTGCGATTATCGCGGCGATGGGACCTCCTTTCGAGCTTTTCTTTGGGCTGGGAACCGGCGATTTTGCGGCCTGGATGATCACTTTGGTCAGCGAACCGGAGTATGTTCGGGCGTTGTACGAACGGATTGTTGAAGCCTGGCTCGAGAATTTGCGACGTTTTTATGAGGCGGTCGGCGATCACATTCACATCATTCAATTTAATGACGATCTTGGAACACAAGATCGACCGTTTTTATCTCCAAAGTTGTTCAAGGACCTTATTTTCCCATACTACAAGAGGGGGCTTGATTGGATCCACCAAAATACCAATTACAAAGTCTTTATGCACAACGACGGAGCAATTTATGATTTTATTCCTATCTTGATCGAAATGGGGGTGGATATCCTCAACCCCGTCCAGACCACGGCCAAAGGGATGGATCCTGCTCGCCTCAAAGCAGAATTTGGCGATAAACTTACTTTTTGGGGGGCCGCGTGCGACTGTCAAAGGACACTGCCGTTTGGAACCCCTAAAGACGTTGCGCGAGAGGTGGAAGAAAACATCCGGATCTTAGCCCCCGGCGGTGGGTATGTGTTTGCATCAGTCCATAATATTCAGGCGAACTGCCCCCCTGAGAATATCATGGCGATGTTTGAAACGGCACTCGCAAAAGGCCGGTATCCCATTCAATGATCCGTCGTATTTATATTGCGCCTTATAACTAAGATTAGAGCGGTTGCATTATGCGACTCATCGTGGTGGCCTGTGAA
>NZ_JBAMME010000268.1:0-4285 GCF_039793925.1 Thermogutta sp.
GACCGGTCACCCATCCGTCGCCCCATGACCGGTTATCCAGGATTAGGTGCGGATGCGGGGCATTGTCATCAACCCCTACCGCAATCCAGCTATGGGCCGTCACGCCTTGCGCCCGCAAGAAACCTTTTTCGTCACGTTTAGCCGGTAGCCCACGCCAAAACGCTTGGGACGTCCCAAACCAGACCACGTACCCAGCCGCAATCGCGTCCCGGGCCTGTTCGTAATTCTGCACCGGCGCCCAGGTTTTCACTAAATGCTTCTGGCACAGCGGTTCCAGATCATCGGGGACGCCCTGCCAACCCCACTGGGCCGCCAGCTCATCATCATCTTGTGGCGGAATGACGTATTCCTTGCCGTTGACCAGGTACCGACCACGCGGGAGAACACCCAGCCGGCGCACCGCCTCGACCGCGTTGGCCACCACCGCCCCATCCCCCCGGATGCGGCGTCCCCCAATTTCAACCCGAGCGAACCCATACACAATCTCTGAGGAAATGCGCGCCTTCCACTCGGCGCCGGCTTTCGCCTGGAGCGCCTCCAGGATGTCGCATGACCGACCGCCCCCGCGGCCCACGCATGTTCCCCGCGTTTGCGGGCGGTAGGGTTTCCAGCCGCCCTCGATGTCGGCCAGGGCGTTGAGCAAGATCACGCGCTTTCCGACCCCCACGCCCTTGAGATGCGGGGCCGCCGCGTACAGGTCCACGGGGCCGTTGTCGGCGCAGATGCGGTCAACCAGCTCCTGGTCATGCCGCCACCCGCCCAGATATATGATCGATTCCGGGGGAACCGTGCTCATGGCTTTTTATCCAACCCATCCGCAATCTGTCGAAACAACACGGCGTGATCGGCAGCCTTCTTCAGGCGTTCCTTCTCCGCTAGGCCGTTCATGTATTCGCGCAGCCTCTCAAACCAGGGGAGCCAGGCGTTGCGGTCCTCTCCCAGTGCGGCCCGGTTGGCCTGCGTACTTGCCTGAATGATGGAACCCGGATCCGTGAGTTCCCCTTTTTCAATCCGTTCTGCAACACTGCGAAAAGCATCCGCGAGCGCACCCGCCCTGTTACGCGCTTGTTCCGACACACTAGAAAGCCACTCCCAGGCCAGCCGCTGCGCTTCTGGTATCTCCGGCCGCGGCGGAGCTGGTCCAGGACCCGGCTGGACGGCCAGATAGACAATTTCCACCCGGGGCGGATCACCGACCGCCAACACGATGGCCCAGCGGCCGTCCCCCATCGGAACCACGTTGATGTCGGCGGCGCCGTCGGCCGTGATCGCCACGGCATTGCCGCTCTTTTCCAGTTTCAATTCACTCCCCGAGATAAGTTGGCCGCCCGGCCACACCACAGCCAAAACCAGGAAAAGGTTGCACATCAATCTATGCATGGATGGCGTCCCTTAAAGCTAAGAGCTGATCCTCTCCGAGTCCAGTTGCCGCCACCAGGGAGGGAATGTCATCTGCCCCCTGAGCGAACTTGATCAATCGATAAAATGCCGCCCAAGTGGCATCGTTCGTGACGATGGCCCGGAGAGCCGCGGCCCCCAAGTCATCGGCTTTTGTCGGCGTGTAGCTAGCCAGGACGGCCAGTGCGTCAAACAGGTCGGTGAGAAATGTGCGCAGGCCCTCCTCATCTTCAATACTTGGGATTTTAAGGATGCTCCGCAACAGTCGTAACAGTTCGATGAGTCTCATTTCTCACTCTCCAGTCGGCACTTCAAGCAAGGCCACCGCACCCATGCGCGGCATCGATTACACCAGGACAGTACCAGCACCGGGCGAGTGACCACCGCACGCGCCACCAGCCGGGCAACCGTCCCGCGATCCAGATTTAGCAGCCGGGCAATAGCTCTCCGGGACACACCCTGACGGGCCAGATAATAGGCAATGTGCGCGCGAAAACCGTACATGCACGCAGTATAAAGAGTGCCACTCCCAAAATGCCGCCACGATTAGCACTGATTGGCGATCAATTCATAGAGGAGCGAAAGTAAAAGAGGAACATCGATAAGCCGGATAATCAGATATTTTTCGGCCGGGTCGCAATCTTCGCAAACAAGCGCCGCGATCCGGTGGGATTTTTTCGCGAAATCCACGGCCGCCCGCAATTGGGCGGGTGTAATCCCACACGCCGGGACCGGATATAGCTCAATGATTTTTCGACTCAGCAAAAGCTGCGCGGCCTGAACGTCTCGCACCGCCAGTCCGCTCTCATCCATGCTCATCCCCGATCAAACTCCGCGCAGATGGCCAGCAATCGCTCTAAAAAGAAGCACCCCGCGTAAAGGCTCACAAAAAAACCCACCAGATAGCTGCCGTACATACCATAATCGAGTGGCGCAGCAACGTTTTTCTCAATGCTTTTTAAGAAACCAGACTCTAAAAGCACCCCTAACATCACCAGCGCCGAAAGGAAAGACGCTCCGACTCCAAAGCCAGCCACCACCAGCCGCATAATTAGCATTGGGTGTCGCATCGTATGGGTCCTATCGTAATTGTAACCGAACCACCGTCCACACAGTCGCCGAACGCCAGCTCCAGCCGGCGCACTTGACTATCATCCTCGATGATGCCCGCCGCTTCAATCGCATCCAGCACCGCCTTGAGGACGTTATCAAGGTCGCGCCTGCGATTATCGGGGGGGTGTATCATTAGACTAACTTGCACTAGCGCACTGCCGAGCGATTCACGCCGATACACCCACTTCTGCACATACCAGAGGTCCTTTACGCGCGATCGGAACTCCCTGGCCGCGCGCGAGAGGATGGTGCGGTTCCCGAGCCTGCGCCAGTATCGGTTCACCGATGGGGGATAGGGGAGCCTCAGAATGATGGGACCTCCTTCGTCACTCCGTCTGCGTTTTTTGGCCATTTCCGCCTACTATCGATGGTCTAAGTATCGCCATTACTTCGCGCACCATGGCCCGGCCCTCTTCCGGGCTGAGCGGGGTCTCGTGCGTTTCTGTGGCTTTAGCACGCATTTGTGCGCGCGGCGGTGCCGAAATATCCTCTGGGACCGGAATCCCCGCCAACACAACCGCGACGTTGGGGTCGCGCGGTCCGAATTCCACAACCAGTTTTTGGAGGTAGGCCCCTGGGTTCGCAGGCCGTGCGTGTGCGAGCGACTCCAAAGCCGCAGAGGCCCAGTCAAGGCCCGCCGCAGCCAAGTGGCAGACGCGCCATAGCAGGACACGGTCGCGCTTGGCCACCGGCCCTCCGCACCATACTCGGCCGTGCTTGCGGAACAGCGACCGCACCAGCTCCGAGTCGGGATCCGAGGCACCATGTAACGGTTGCGGCGTTACATGGGCAGGCGGCCCCCTTTCCCCCATACCCCCTTTCCCCTTCGTTCGTTCGACGACGTCGTCGTCGTTATTATTAGGCTGTAACGCTTCAAGCGTTACAAAACCATTACACGGTTTTTGGGACTTGGCCCGATAGCGGCTGACCCGTTCGGCGTTGAGTGCCCGGATTTTCCCGGTTTGGTTGTGGCGGGTGAAGTTCGGAACCGTGAGGGAACCGAAGCGGATATTCAGCCATCCTTCGGCGGCCAGCGCGGCGGCGAACCCATCGGCCCCAACCAAGCGGTCGATAAATGCGGGTTCAAGAGCGCCGAGATTCAAATGGGCGTTGCCACTCTCGTCGATCTCCTTTTCGGAAATATTATCGTCGAGCCACTCCCAAAACACCATGCATAATCCGGCCGCGTGAACCGGCGTGATTCCGAGGCGGGCAGCAATTCCAATGACCTCTTTTTTCCGGTGGAGTCCTTTGCACCATTTAATCCAATCCCCCGCCATCGTCTACATCCGTTCATTACTCAATTTCCACTTCCCATGTTTCGGTCGGCCAAGGCTGGTACCAGTAGACAGCACCGCGCCGATTGACTTTTGCGTATGCAATCAATTTACCATCTTTAAACGCACCGATTGAAAACACATAGTGTCCGCCTCTCCCCGGTCGCCTGATTCGCCGCAATTCGCATGCAGGCCAGCGTTGTTGTGCCGATTTCTCAATGTTTCCATGGAATGTCTCATCAGCGAAATCAATGTCATACAGCATCGCGTGTCTCCTCTTCTACCACCGATATCATACATAGTCCCACAAGTCCTTTTTTTCATTTGCTTTCCTCACCACAACTTCAGCTTCGGCCTCGGAAATAGCGGCCGCTGGAGCGGCCAGTTTTCCTCTAAGTAGTCGAACAGGTCGTCAATGGTCTTCTTGGAAATATTCGCCCCAGGACAACTGAATAGACCAAGGGCCCACGCTGTGACGGTTTCCCGGGCGTGAGGGT
>NZ_JBAMME010000269.1:0-34946 GCF_039793925.1 Thermogutta sp.
TGTATGCTTTCTTGGCTTTTTCTCTCCACTCTCGCGCGAAGGCATACGCCTTATTGATTTCGTCAGTCCCACTCCGTAAGGCTGCTCACGACTAGTTTGGGTCTAAAGTGAAATGAGGCCGGTGATCATCACCGGCCTCGTTCATTTCGTGCCCCTGGTGTCCGTTGTCTGAACTCTGGTCTAACCTCGGCCAATCACGAGCCCTTGACGCCAGTCTAGTTACCGTTCCGCAGCGTTCCAACGATGAGCGACACATTGTGGCCGCCGAACCCAAAGCTGTTGGACATTGCCGCGCTAATCTTTCGTTCCCGAGCAACGTTGGGTGTGTAGTCCAAATCGCACTCCGGATCCGGCGTTTCGTAGTTGATCGTGGGAGGGATGACGCCACGACAGACGGCTAGAACAGAAATGACCAACTCTACACCACCGCTGGCGCCCAGCAAATGCCCTAGCTGGCTCTTGGTGCTCGACACGCTGACGCGTTTGGCATAATCGCCAAACACAGCTTTGATCGCCACCGTTTCTGCGCGGTCGCCCAGTGGCGTACTTGTTCCATGGGCGTTGATGTAGCCGATGTCCTCCGGATTCAGACCTGCATTTTTGAGGGCATCGGCCATCGCGCGGGCTGCCCCAGTTCCGTTATCATCCGGCTGGGTGATATGGCCGGCATCGGAGCTCACCCCATAGCCCAGGAGCTCGGCCAAAATCGGAGCTCCTCGTTTGCGGGCATGCTCAAGCTCCTCCAGAACGACGATGCCTGCTCCCTCACTCAGCACAAACCCGTCCCGATCACGATCGAACGGGCGACTGGCTTTCTCGGGGGCATCGTTGCGTTCAGAAAGGGCCTTCATAGCGCTAAAGCCGGCAATTCCCAGCGGGGTCACAGCTGCCTCCGTGCCTCCCGTGATAGCAACGTCAACACGTCCGTCCTGGATCTCCTTAGCGGCTTCTACCACCGCGCTGGACGCGCTCGCGCAGGCGGTGACGACACCGTAGCTCGGCCCTTTGATGCCAAACTGGATCGACACGCAACCGCTTGCCGCATTCAGCATCATTTTTGGGATCGTGAATGCCGACACACGCTCCGGCCCCTTTTCAAGGAGCCGGCGGTGCTGCATTTCAATCTCTCCAAGCCCTCCAACCCCGGAACCGATGATCGCCGCACAGCGGTAGGGGTCTTCGCGAGAAAAATCGATCCCAGCTTGACGAACGGCATCCGTTGCCGCCACAAGCGCGTACTGGGCAAATCGGTCGATCCTCTTCGCCTCTTTCGGGTCAAGGTATCCGACGGGATTCCAGTCCTGAATTTCTCCGCCAAATTTGACGCGAAAGATGGACGTGTCGAACCCCCGGATCAACCGAATGCCGCTTTCACCCCGACAGAGCCGATCAAACAGGTCGTCCACCTGGCAGCTCAGTGGGGTAACAACACCCATTCCCGTTATGACGACCCGTCTCTTCATGCATTCTCGTCCGCAGTTGCCGTGCTGCCTTCTCCTTCCACCGCCGCCTTAATGTGGTCGATGGCCTGGCCGACAGTCTGGATCTCCGAAGCGACCTCTTCGGGAATGGAGATATCAAACTCGTCTTCCAAAGCCATGACGAGCTCTGCCAAATCCAGCGAATCAGCGCCCAGATCGTTGACGAAATGGGACGATCGGGTGATTTTCTCTTTATCGGTCGCCAAACTTTCAGCCACAATATTGATGACACGTTCTTCAATCGAGGCCACGGCGGTCATCCTCCTCTGTTACGCGAATTCTCTCGTTAAGAGCGCTTTCGGCAGCAGTGTCCTACACACCGCTACACGGACGCACCCACCAAAACTGACGCTTTACCTGGGCTACGCAATCCTATTACGTTACCGATTTCCCTCAGCGATGTCCATATCGACTACGCCGACGTATCAGAAGAACTCGGACAATCTTTCCCCATCCTTTGGCAGATGGGACCAACTCTCGCCTTATATGTACGTCGACCCCCTTATCCTGTCCTGCTTTTTAACAGCCGCCGAAATCCGGCAGCTCCCCGACCGCGAGAACAGGTTTTTTGCGTTCCCGCCCATCACTCCCCCGGACTATTCCGCCAATCCCCCGTCCACACGAATGACGGTCCCCGTGATAAACGCCGCCGAATCGCTGGCCAGAAACAACGCGAGATCCGCCACGTCCTGGGGATCGCCGAGCCTCCCGAGCGGGGTCCGCTTCTTGATCTCTTCTAGAGCTTGATCCCCAAGCGCGCGCGCCATCTCCGTAGCGATGAACCCTGGTGCGATAGCGTTCACAGTGACCTGTCGAGATGCTAACTCTTTCGCCACTGTCCTTGTAAAACCGATGACTCCTGCCTTCGACGCCGAGTAGTTGGCCTGACCGGGATTGCCCATCAATCCAGAAATACTGGCGATATTGATGACTCGTGCACCACCCGCCCGAATGAGATACCGAGCCGCCGCCCGAGTGAATAAGAACGTACCTCGCAAGTTGACCGCGATGACGGCGTCCCATTGTTCGTCTTTCATGCGGAGCAATAAACCATCACGCGTAATCCCTGCGTTGTTGACCAGAATGTGGAGCCCCCCGAATTTCTGCACAATTTCCTCAACTGTGGCGTTAACCTGGTTGCTGTCAGTTACGTCACAGACGAACGCTTCAGCCTGGCTCTTTCCCAAACTGCGAATCGTATCGGCAGTCTCCTGCGCCGCTTCAAGATTCACATCGACACAAGCGACGTTCGCGCCAGCATGCCCCAGGGTAACGGCAATGGCTCTGCCGATGCCGCGCCCCGCACCTGTGACACATGCCACCTTTCCCGACAAATCGACTTGAATCCTTCGCGTTTGAACGTCGCTCATACCTTATTCCCATGCCAGTTGGCTTGATGACAATCGCGGTGCTTCTGCACCGGTAGCCAATGACCTCTTCACTGCTGCGCCGGATGCCCGAGCCGCCTACACTTCAACATTTTGGCATGTGGCATTTCGGTCAATTCGGCGCAAAAGCCCGCGGAGGACTCGCCCCGGCCCCACCTCGTAGAAAGTATCAAATCCCTCGGCGAGAAGGTAGCGCATGGAGTCCTCCCACAGCACGGGCTGAACTACCTGGCGAATAAGCAATGCCCGAATCTCGTCGGGATCGTCGTGCGGGCGTGCGTCGACGTTGGAAATCACCGGTATTCTCGGCCGACGGAGGGTGATTCGCTCGAGTGCATCGGCGAGACGTTCATCCGCCGGCCGCATGATAGGGGTATGGAACGCCCCCGCCACTGCGAGCGGCACCGCCTTAATGGCCCCGAATTGGGGTGCCAGTTCCGCCGCCCGCTCGCATGCCTTCAACATTCCGGAAACGACAATGTTACCCGGACACAGCAAATTGGCGATCTGCAAAACTTCACCTTGCCGCGCCACCTGACAAAGTCGCTCCACCTCGGATCTTTCCAGCCCCAGAATACTCACCATGCCGCCGGGAGTCGCGTCGGACGCCTCTTGCATGGCCTCCCCACGCTTCTGCACAAGCCACACACCATCCTCAAAATCAATGACCCCGGCGAACACCAGGGCTGTATATTCTCCGAGGCTCAAGCCAGCTGTCGCTTCGCACGAGAGCGCGATCTCAGGCGACTCAGCACGCAACGATTCCAGAGCCGCCAAGCTCGTGACGAATATGGCCGGCTGGCTGACGACCGTCGAGTCGAGATCCTCAGCGGGCCCTTCGAAACAGAGCTTGGCAAGGTCGTAGCCAAGGATTTGGCTTGCACGATCGTAAAGTTGCCTCGCTGCCGGGAGGGTTTCATACAACCGTCGACCCATCCCTACGAATTGCGCGCCCTGACCTGGAAACAAAAATGCAATTCTGCTCAAGGTCGCCTCACTCGACTTCGTCAGGACTTGCCTTTACGCGCCTCTCGCTGTTTTTTCAGCCGTTCGAGTTCGTCCATGTCTGTCAGCGTCCGTCCCATGTAATACCCGCACCGCGGGCACATCACGTGCGACGGAACTGGAGCATTGCACTGAGGGCAATAAGTGGGCGGCGGGACGATCAAATGATCGTGCGCTCGTCGCGATCCTGTACGTGCGTTACTCTGTCGTCTTTTTGGGACAGCCATCTCGACGTTCCAGTCTTCAAAAAGAAACCCTTTTCCAACCCGCAGGCAACACCCAGGTGACCAGCGGAGTCGAGAAATTTATTTGCCTTTATGAGGTACCGTACAACCGAGGGGAAACATACCGGCCGAAACTGGTGACCGTTGATCTCCTGGATCCGGCATTCGTCAGGCGTCGCCCAGTGAGGGTTCCCCTCGCATCGCCACCTGCACGCGGCTGGACTGTCAGCGCGTGAAATTCGTATGTTACGGCATTCCTATAGCGACGTCAACGTGGGGGAGCAAGTGACTCATTCCTACTTCTTTTCTGGCGATGGGCATGGGAACGATTGCAGGGGTTCGCGTAAAAGGGAAATTCAACCCGCAGGCACGTGCTTCACACGTCTGCTTGCCAACCTTGGCGTCCGCACCGTGTTTTCGCGGGCACGACAAGCGTGCCCCTTTGAACGATTTTTCGGAAAGACCTGCTTGTTAAGTCACCTTCCAACGTTTGGGTGGTCCATCTCACCGACCGGCCTCCAACTACTCGGTTTAGTTGTGGGTTAAAGGGTGGGGGCGATTCATGGATTACCCTTACAAGAGATTGTGCCCGTGATCTGTGAAAGGTTATTGGAAAAAGGGAGAGGGGGCAGGCGACCTGGCGATGGGCTCGTCCATGCAGCATTCGGGCGCTAGCGGGTGTCCGCTTTTTTGGACACAATAAGGTAATAGGTCAATAGATACGCTGTGCCGTCAAAAACCTACCAAGCGAATGTGTTGAAACTTTACCCGGTTGTTTGCGGATTCAGCCGTGGTCCCGAGCCAACGGTGATTAATGAAACAGCGATTAACGAGGTGTGGTGATGGCGAACCACATGAAGCGCCCCAGGTTTGCCAAGCGACTGTTGGCTTTCTCGGCAATTGTGGTCGTTTGCGCTGCGCTGGAAACACCATTTGTAGCCGAGGAACCCCCTGCCATCAACCCGTTTGGCCCGAGAGTGACAGAGCGCGAAGATGCGATCCCCGGTTATATCGAGCTCTCCAACGGCGAGATCATCGTGGGCAAAATCTACATGACTCGCGACAAGCGGCTAAAGATTTACGACTCGCAGTTACAGCGGCAACGCGAGATTCCTCTCAATCGGGTGAGACAGATTGACTGTCTCGTAGTCAGCGAAAAGATGGAAAAGGAATGGCGGTTCAAAGAGACCACATCCGATGTCAAGGAATACACCGGTCGGACGTATCCCCTGCGCGAATATGTGCATCGCGTGACCCTGACCGATGGGAGAACCATCGAAGGGCCGCTCTCCGAAGTGATTTACCTTGAACCGGATCCGGGAGCGGCGGCAAAGACGGGAGACTATCGGCCTGAAGCGGAGCCCATGCGGTATATCCTTTACAAGACACACAGAGGATCGGTAGGCCAGGACTTGAAATCACTTGTCTACGTCAAAGCCATTCGACTGGGTGAAGAGGCCTACCAAGAGGGCATGAAAAAAACCGGAGGCAAAGGGCTGTCGGGGGCTAGGACCAGGGGGCGGTAGTCGGCAGAGTATCCCACTCGATTTCATGATTTCATCGGTAGCAACGAGCGTCCTGACGCAGCCGCAAAGGCAATCTCGAAACGATATTCGGAACATTGAGAAGAGTTGGTCTTAACGAGTGATTGATATCTCCCTTGCCAACGGTGCAAGTTTCTACACAATGGGCCTGGTGCTCATTGTGGCGGCGGGTCTCGTCATCTTTTTTTACTGGCGCAAATTTGGCGATTTGAAAAGGGGGCGATGGCAAACTCTGGTTATTCTCAGGCTTATCGCGATTACCATCGTCATCCTATTGCTCTTCAGGCCGGTTGTCCATTTTTACCGGGAGGAGACGCGCAAACCAGTCCTCGTGTTTTTGCTCGACAGATCGGCTTCAATGAAAATCAGTGACGATGTCAGCGGCGTACCCCGGTTCATCCAGGCTCGGGAAAAAATCGTGCAATGGGCAGAAAAACTGCGTGATAACTTTCAGCTTGTTGTGATCCCTTTTGCCGAACGAGCAGGTGAAATATTGACTGTGGCCCAGTTGGGCCAGCTTTCCCCAGATGGCGAGGCCACATCATTATCTCGTGCGTTGGTGGCGGCGGCGAGGGCCGCTCCACGCAACGAAATAGAAGCTATCTTTCTCCTCTCAGACGGAATACACAATTCAGCCCGTAAACCTCAGGAAGTCTCGTCCCGGTTGAGGATCCCCGTCTATGCGATTGGAGTAGGCGCGAGTTTGCGGGACAGTGCCTCATATAGAGACATTCAGATTGTCGGACTTGATTGCCCAGAGCGGCTGATGCTCAATAATCTGGCTCGGATCCGAGCCTCCGTTGAAGCGGTGGGACTGCTCGGACGTGTGGTCAAGGTTGGTTTCTACGAAGACGACAAACTGATCGAAGAGAAGGAACTCGTCCTCGATGATCAACCAGGAGCTCAGGAAGTGATCTTCGAATACCGTCCCACCGTGAAGGGGCGACACACTTATACAGTTAAAATCCCGCCTGTCAGTGAGGAAAAAATCGCTGAGAATAACCAACGATCGGCGTCGGCCCTTGTCATCGAAGCGCAGATTCGTGTCCTCTATCTGGAAGGAACTCTCCGCGCGGAGTATGGGGCCATTGTGGATCGGTTTTTATCTAAAGACCCGAATATTGAGTTTTATGCGATGGTACAGGTTCGCAAAAATGTGTTTGTCAAGCGCACGAATATCGAAGGACTGAATCTCTCCGAAATTCCTTCCGACGAAAACACTGTCAACCAGTTTGACGTCTTTTTGATCGGCGATCTGGACAGCAGCTACCTGTCCCCAGAGCAGCAACAGGCAATCGTCAAGCGGGTGCGGGAGGGTGCGGGATTGATTATGCTTGGTGGCTATCACAGCCTCGGCCCAGGCGGTTATGGGAGCGTCCCTATCGGTGAAATCCTGCCCGTGGAAGTTGGTGGACGTGACATGGGACAGGTGACAGACCCGTTTCTGCCGGAGCTGACGCCCGACGGCCGTCAACATCCCATTCTAGCCAACATAGCGAGGTTTTTCCCTTCTTCGTCAAAAGCTCCAGAGGATTCCTCCCTCCCGCCGTTGGACGGATGCACCCGGGTGGGGAACGCCAGGCCGGGCGCCACAGTGCTGGCGGTGTGCCCGGTCACTCCGGAGCGCATGCCAGTTCTGGCGGTGATGCCCGTTGACAAGGGAAGGTCTGTTGTCTTTACAGGAGACACTACCCGAAAATGGCAGCAGGTGCCACGCGTTCTGGATCAGGAGTCACCATTTCTGCAATTCTGGGGTCAGCTTATCCGTTGGGCGGCCGGCCGATTTGAACAGGTGGAGTCGCGGGCTTCCCTTGTCGCCAGTACGGACAAAGCTTCTTACGAGCCGGACGAAGTGATTCAGATCAACGCCATTGTCCGTGATGAAAGAGGAGAAGGCACCGATAAAGCCAAGGTTGTGGCGACGATCCGTGCCAAGTCGGGGGCGTCCGATAAAGTGACTCTGGTTAGCCGCCCGGGGCCGGGAGGGCATTACAGCGCTTCCTACGAACCCCGCTTCAGTGGACCTGTGGAGATAGAAGTCGAAGCCGAACTGGGTGACCAAAAGCTCACAGCAGAAAACATCGTCGTAGAAGTAGGCCGACCGTATCTGGAGTTTGAAAAACTCGACCTCGATGAAAAAACTCTGGCAGCCATCGCCAGCGATACGGCAGGTCGGTATGCCCATATATCGGCCGCTGACTATCTTGTCGATCAGCTCAATAAAGAGCAGCGAAAAAAGAATGTTTATGTAGAGCAACCTTTATTCTGGCCACCTCTATTCTGGGCGATATTCGTTGCCATCCTTACCGTGGAATGGATTCTCCGCAGGAGGTTCCAACTCCGATGAGCCCGCAGATCGCCTACCGATATGTGGAACCGTCTGCACTGGCGAGGGTCAAAAACCTGCAGCTAGTGGCACGGGGAGTGGTGGAAGGTTTCATCAGTGGGCTCCACGCGAGCCCATATAAAGGCTTCAGCGTAGAATTTGCGGAACATCGCGAATACGTGCCGGGTGACGATCCCAGACATCTCGATTACAGGATGTTTGCCAGAACGGAGCGTCTGTATGTCAAGCAGTACGAAGAAGAAACCAATATGCGCGTCCAGATACTGCTTGACGCAAGCGGCTCAATGAATTATCGGCACGACGCGCAAATAACCAAACTCGAATATGGCTGTTATCTCACGGCGATTCTCTCCTACATGATGGTCCGACAGCAGGATTCCGTGGGGCTGACCGTATTTGATGAAGATATTCGTCTGGACATGCCGGCAAGGAGTTCGCCTCAGCATTTTAATGAGATGATGTACCAGTTGGAAAACCTGACGCCCGGTAAAAAGACCGGCCTCGCCGAGGTGCTTCACAAGCTGGCAAACCGGTTTAAAAGACGTTGTCTCATTATATTAATCAGTGATCTTTATGATGATGAAGACAAGGTCATCCGCGCGCTTCATCATTTTCGTCATCGCAAGCATGAGGTGATCCTTTTCCACGTCTTTGACAAGGCAGAAATCGACTTTCCATTTGACGACCTGGTACTTTTCCAGGATCTGGAGACCGACGAACGTCTGCAGGTTGACCCTCTTTATGTGCGTGAGGAATATCAAAAACTTCTTGCAGAGTTCATAAGTCGATATCGGCAGGCGTGTTTGGAAAGCGCAGTCGAGTATGTTATGACGGATACTTCGATTCCATATGATTTTATGCTCTCTCGATATTTGACCAAGCGGAACCAACTATGACCTTCGGTGCGGCGGCGTTCTTATTAGCGGCCTTGGCGGCGATTATTCCGCCAATCCTGCATATGATCAATCGGCAGCGTGCCAAGCAACTGCCTTTCAGCACCCTGCGCTTTTTAAAAGTCAGTGTACAAAAGACGCGGCGACGGCGCCAGATCAGAGATATTTTCCTCATGCTACTGCGGATGGCAGTCCTCATTCTCATCGCAATTGGACTGGCCCGTCCCACGCTCAGTAAAGTCCGATCGCTTTTCGGCGGTTCTGAGGCGGCCGTGGCCATTGTCCTGGATAATTCAGCGAGCATGGGGTGGATCGACGAAGGACGACCGCGATTTGAACTGGCCGTTGCAGCAGCCAACCAAATATTGGGGGAACTTCAGGCAGGCGATGAAGTTGCATTGTGGGCGACCTGCGGGCAGTCTTACCCTGAACTTGGCAAATTCGATCGGCAGCATGATAAGGTGCGTCAGCTCTTGGCCCAAATCGCGCAGCAAGGGCCAACGTTCGAGCGGGGGTCGCTCATGCCCCTGATAATCCAGGCTCGTGAGCAGCTCGCCCAATCCCAGGCTCCCCAGCGTTATCTGTTCGTTATCACGGATAATCAAAGTGTGGCATGGGAGGGATTGGAAGAAAATCGTAGTCCGGCGAGCAGAGACACTACACCCCCCGAGAACGGCAGGGAGGATCGTCGCTTGCGCGATATCCCGATTGTCGTCGTGGACTGCCAGCGGACCCCGCGTCCCAACGTGGCGGTCCGAAAGGCGACTGTTCAATCGGTCCTCCCCGTGGCCGGCGTGCCCATGAAGGTCGTGCTAGAGCTGTTCAACGCGTCATCCGTCCCGCGGCACCGGGTTGCCGAAGTCTACGTGGATGGTATTAAAGTGGGGACAACGCCCGAATTGACAATTCCGCCGGAGGGTGCCGTCCCGGCCGAAGTCGTTTTCACTTTGGATCGCGGAGGCATTCACCAGGGTGAGGTGCGACTTGTTGGAGAGGACGGAGCACGCTTCGATGACCGGCGCTTTTTCACAATCGAGATTGAAGCTGCCATTCCCGTCGCCGTCGTTATCAATGAACGCCGAGAGATCGCCTATCTCAACGATTCCTTCTATTTGGAAAAAGCGCTTGAGCCCATCGAAGGTCAAAACTGGGCTATTAAAACGAGCCTACTCACGTCAAACGAACTCACGACGGAACCTCTTTCAAAGTATCGGATCATTTACTTGGTCAATTTGCACTCTCTTGAAGCACCAGTTGTTGAAAAGTTGGCGACATTCGTGCAAAATGGCGGTCGCCTCGTGTGGGTCGCTGGCGAGGAAGTAGATCCCACGACGTACAATGGCATGAATGAGATGGCCAAAGGCGGTCTACTCCCAGTCCCATTAGACTCCGTAAGATCGGCTGAGATTGAAGAAGGCCGAGATAGCTGGCGCGTGAACTGGCTCGACGTTCAGCATCCAGCCATCAGCGGATTTGCCGAGCCCCCCGCACTCTATCAGTCAATCCTTGTCTATAAATATGTCAGGCTCAAAGCCGACGAAACGGACGGTGCACGAGTGTTACTCCGGCTGGACGGAGATGGGGACCCGCTGCTGGTTGAAAAACAGGTGGGCCAAGGAATAGTACTATTTCTCGGAACAAGCGTGCACGTGGAATGGACGAATTTCCCACTCAGACCGATTTTTGCTCCGCTCATGGCAAGACTTGCGTTCTATCTGGCGGGTGGGGAGGCCACGCAGTCCGCCGGTCTCGCTGGACAGCCGCTGGTCATACCGTTTTTGGGGCAAATCCCTCCGGGAGTGATCGAAGTTACACCGCCAAGCGGCTCGCTCATGCGATTTAATGTCGAGCCGCAAAGTAAAGAATTTCGGTACACGGATACTCATCAAGTTGGCGTCTATCAATTCCGGCTTCTCGCTTCTGTTCGACCGGTACAGAAAGTCTTTGCCGTCAATGTGGATCCCGATGAAACTGATCCCACAAAGATCGAAAATACTACCATTGAAGAAGCATTTTCCGGATTTCCCCTGGTTTTTGCTGAAAATCCTGAGGATCTATCCCAAACATTCGATTTTCTGCGACACGGAAAGAGTTTGGCCGAATTTTTCTTGACTCTCGTATTGCTCGGCCTCGTGTTTGAGACCTTTATTTCCAATTGGTTCAGTCCCCGGGATGAAGAAAAACGTCCGCGACCGCTGGAGAGCTACAGGCCGACGCGACGCCTCGCCCCGCAACTCGGCTGAAACGACCAGGTCTTCGAGGAAACCTCTAATCGCGAAAAACCAAATCGCAACGGCCGTCGAGGGTTCAACCCTTTGCCAGCCACGCAGGCGGAGAACGTCCGGATTAGCACCAGTTCACACGCGCGGTTTTACTCAAGTCTCGAGTAAAGGGCACTCGCCCAAGGCGGCATCACTTGGCGGCATTCCGGATTTCCGGCGGCAATGTGAGAATCAATTCCGCCAGTTTGCGACGGGCTTCTTCATAATCTTCTGGGTTATCCGACCACTCGAACCAACTAGGAGTAAGGGACAAAACGAGACGTTGAGCATCATCGGCCCGGTCGCCGCGGCGCAGCATCTCCAAATACTCATAATCCTCGATAGAGTCCCGCAGCGCCTTCAGCCGCAAGGAGGGTACAATACCCTCATAGCCGCATGGTCTGGCGGGATAGACAAGCGTTCCTTCCCCATTGAACGTCAACGGTCGATCGGCCGGGCCCGGCCGGTACGTGTTAGCGTCCGTCCAGGGGTCCTCCACCTGGTCCCAGTAACTCATTCCACCCCAGTAAAGCAGTCCTGTGATTCCGAATCGCCATGAAATCCAGGACGGCACGCGATAGTGGAGGAGTGGATAGTCGATATGCCACCAGGGCGATATTCTCTTTCCCTGACACAGGGCCGTGTACGCCCACATGATCTCACCGAGTGCCTGC
Source organism: Thermogutta sp. (assembly GCF_039793925.1). Classification (GTDB taxonomy): domain Bacteria; phylum Planctomycetota; class Planctomycetia; order Pirellulales; family Thermoguttaceae; genus Thermogutta. The sequence goes on from NZ_JBAMME010000269.1 coordinate 11,818, forward strand.
CGCTGTTTCGCGGTGGGTTCATCGTAGAGCGGAAAGAGGGAGCACCAGATATCGACAGCACCATAGAGGTCGCCCCATGCCGGGTTCTGAGTCACGGTCTGTTCTACGACAAGGACCTTCACTTTCGTTTGTGCTGCTCGAATTGATTTGCCCCAGTGACGGACAAACTCGTACGCCTCCGGATCGTTGGGTTCGTCTTTCAGATAGATGTAGAAGATCACGTGAGGACGTGCGATCTCTGCAATGGCTTTGTCCCATGCTGCCAGCCACGCATGCAGGTCGTCAGGCGACTGCCCAGGATCTGTTACTCTCCCCACCGGCGAGGGGATCTGAATCGCGTTGACGTGATAACGATCGATCCAGCTGCGGAGCTTCGCGATACTCTCCTGAGGTAACGTGTAGCCTGAGTCGTCCCGCCGCAGGACCAACCAGTCCGATGGTGGGTAGGCATTGATCCGATGTTCACTGACTAGAGCAGCGCATTGCTTGTCCACCTCTTCCCAATTTTCAGGGGGTGACTCCTTCCCTGATGTCGCACGTTTAACGTAGTACGAACGCATCCGCTGCGACGGCGAGCCGAATGCTGTGACCAGGGACGGTGTACTGGGAAGAGTGAAGTCCCAGACTTCCAGCGTCACAGGAATTTCCGATGCGCTGACTGCATTTCCCCGCACCGTGATTCTCCCCGCGTATTTCCCAGGCGGCGTTTCAGGAGGAACAAAAATGTCTATGTAGAATCCGTGGGTTTCTTCAGCCGGTAAATCGAATGGCAAAGCCTGGTACTTCCCGTGAAGGGAAACCTCCGTTATGGGATTCCGAGTTGGAATAAGTGGATCGGGATACCAGCCCGGACGAAAGGCCTCATTTCGATATGTCCCGTGAACAATATGAATTTGATGCTCGCGATAAACTCGGAAATTAGACGGGCTAATCGTGGCGTTTTGCGGTCCTTTTAAAGCAGTGGTATCGATCTGGATCTGCGGAACTGGCTGGGAACTCCGAAAGAAAATCTGGAAACCAACCCATTCGTTTCTGGCCGCTGCTACCTCAATCGCCTGCATAGCAGGCCGAGGGGGCATGTCCTCACGGCAGAAGCGTCGCGTCGCTGTTTCCACCCAAACGGTCACTTCTGCCACGACGGGTTTCCACATCCCAATCCACACCAAGCTGCTCAAGATCAACATGCAGGTTGGCCAGCGGTTGACGACGAAGGAACAAACACGGCGTGTGTGCATGGCATACCTCCCCGAGAGATAGCTACCCAGCGAAGCTCCTCGGCACCGTTCTTTTCAACTGCGGCGCGATTGCTTCACAGTATTACCCACCAATGCCATTCGTGCCCAAAAGATTGTTGGCTTCTCAAAATATGCCGTGGCGTGTGACGTTTCCGGCCGGCCCCTATTATCTCGGAAAGGAAGTGGCAAAGGTACTGGGAAGAAGGCTGAGCCATCCCATTTTTGCAAGAACAGGTGAGAGGCCAAAGGCCTAATGTAAAGTGTTGTCGGGGCAATTCATGAATTGGCCCTACGGTTTCGCAGGAACTATGCTAACTAGACGGAACTCGGACAGGGAGACGGACTCCCCAACGTCAAAATGCGGATGTTCCAAGCAGGTCTCCCCAGGCTGAGGTCCAATCCTACGTGCACGTCGGCGAGGTCCATATTCCTTCCTCGCGGCAGAGAAAAAGGGGATGACTCAAGGAGAAAATGTGGATCCCTTTTGGCGGCCGGACTGCTCACGTCTGTGAAGCTGGCAGAGAAAAAGGCCCGGTCTGTTCGGTTTCGCTCCGCGTTGCGACACGGAAGTCTGCTTGAAAATTGACTTTTCGGTTTGACGGCGTTAGCTAGAATTCCTTAAAGGAACCATCCGAACGGACAAATCTCTTTTACTTTCTCCGTCGGGAAGTTGCGCAATGGCCCAAAACACGGCTCCCCAGTTTACAAAGCGATTTTCAGACTATTCTTGGAAGGATATCCAGCACAGTCCGCTCATGCTCTACTATGAAGTCACCCAGGCGTGCGACCTGGTGTGCAAGCACTGTCGAGCGTCGGCACAGCCGTCGGCGCATCCTGAGGAACTTTCTCCCGAGGAAGCGCGGGCACTCATCCAGGAAGCCTCACTATTTCCTAAAAAACCGAACATCGTCTTCACCGGCGGTGACCCGCTCAAGCGTGCCGACATTTTCGACCTGATTGCCTATGCCAAAGAATGCGGTCTCAATGTCGCATTGACACCGTCGGCGACTCCGCTGGCCACCGCCAGTGCTCTCAAACGAGCAAAAGATGCGGGAGCCACGGCGCTTGGGGTGAGCCTGGATGGCGCCGACGCGGTAACGCACGATGCCTTTCGCGGCTGGCAGGGTAGTTTCGACCGCACGATGGAGATTCTGGCGATTGGCCGAGAGCTGGGCTTCTATCTCCAAGTCAACACCACGATTACCCGGCGGAATGTGAAGCAGGTGGAGGCGATGGCCGAACTGCTGAATGACCAGGGAATCCATATGTGGTCGGTGTTCTTCTTGGTTCCCGTCGGCCGTGGCGTGTTTGAACAGCGGATTGCACCAGAGGAATACGAACAGGTGTTCAAAATACTGTGGGAACAGGCTCAAACTCGGCCGTACGCAATCAAGACCACGGAGGCACCCCATTACCGCCGATTCGTGCTGGAAGAGCTGCGACGCCTGCCGGAGGAGAAGGTTTCTCCGAAGGCGGTTCAACTGGCCAAACGGCTCACGCTAGGTGTCGGTGATGGGAAAGGAATCATGTTTGTGGGGCATACGGGTGAGATTTACCCGGCCGGTTTCCTGCCCATCCAGTGTGGCCGGTTCCCCAAAGACTCGATCGTCAAGACATATCAGGAGCACGAGGTCTTTCTCGCTCTCCGAAATCCGAATCTGTTGGGGGGAAAGTGTGGTGTTTGTCGATACCGCTACGTCTGTGGCGGCAGCCGTGCTCGATCTTATGCAGTCACAGGAGACTATCTGGCTCCTGAGCCGGACTGCGTGTTTTTCTCCGAAACGGACGTTCCTTTCCAGCCTCACTGAACGGACTCTAGTACCTGACCACCAGCGGTTTTCGGCCGTTAAGTTCGGCCCGGGAATGGGCCGCCCGGAGAGCAAACCCCTGGGGCGAGGCGTCTCCTCCGTCTGCGCTCGATGTTATCCGCGACCGGGCAGGCTTTTTCGGGAAAAAATGCCGAAAAACTGTAAAACCAGAGAAAGTTAGCCGATGCTTTTGGACAAGACGATCAGACGTTGCCCCTGAAAAGCCGTTTTTTTGCGGATTTTCCCGGGCTCCCATCTTGAAATCCCGGAAAAATTCGGTCTAATCATGACAAACGTGGCTGGAGCCCGCAGTTGCGGGGCGTAGGACGGACGTGGTTTGCATTGTGTGTCACATGGTTTAGGAGGTACGTGGCGTATGGCAAAGGACACCGCAGCGAAGAAGCCCCTTACCAAAACACAGCTCGTGAAGGCCCTGGCAGAGGCGACCGGCCTCAAAAAAGGGGACGTGGAGGCGGTATTGAGCGCCCTGACGGAGGAAGTGAAAAAAGCCTTGAGCCCTCGTGGACCTGGAGCGTTCGTCCTCCCAGGGTTGCTGAAGATCAAGAGAGCGAAAACGAAGCCAACCCCTGCTCGCCAAATGCCTAAGCCTGGTAAGCCGGACGAGATCATCACGATCCCCGCGAAGCCGGCCCGGAACGTGGTTCGTATTCGGGCATTGAAACAACTCAAAGAGATGGTCTGATTCGAGTTTTGCCTGCTCGGTCAGCTTCGGAAGCTTTTACCGAGTATCGGCAGCGGGAAGATTTGTCGCCTTTCGACAGGCGGCCGAATGGCTTTTTCACCTCACCGCTCGCCGGAAGTTTCGAGACGTTTCCGGCAGTAGCGTTCACCGCCAGAGATGCGGGTTATTTCGTGGTTAGCCGCATGAGGTGCTAGTTGCCGACTTTGCCAAGTCAGAAAAATCAGCGCCGCTAACGGCGCGATCGCTTCGCTATGGGCTGCATCCACGTGGCAGGGTGACGTTTTCTGCCCCTGCTACGTTTTTCTTTTCTTACACACACTGCTTCCACTTTAGCCGATCGCCGGTGAGCCATTCGCGATGGATAGGTCCCATGACTTGTCTGCCTTCGCCGGCGATTTTTATACCTCTTTCCGTTCCAGTGACGCGAGCATTTCTTGTAGAAGTTCGATCGGCAGTCCTACTACATTGCTTTCACTTCCTTCAAGGATTTTCAGCCATCCTAGCCGGTCCTGATAGCCGAAGGCCCCTGCTTTGCCCTCCCACAGGCCGGTATCCAGATATTCTTGAATCGCGTCATCCGGGATGAAATCCATCACCAGGCGGGTACAGGCAACGCGGATATCGGGAGAACGATCGGGGTAATCCCAGAGACACACTCCCGTGAAGACACGATGCTCGTTGCCCCGCAACAGACGTAAAATCTCCCGAGCATGGTCCACGTCCCGAGGTTTGCCGACAAGTTGCCCGCGACATTCGACCACGGTATCGCAGGCGAGAATCAAACCGCGGCCCACTTTCTCAGCAACATTCCGGGCCTTTTGAAATGCCATCCTCGCTGCAAATTGAGCCGGATTCTCTCCGCTGCAGATACCACATTCAGCGGAGTCGTCAGGCGGGACAACGCGGAAGGGAATACGTAATTGCTCGAGAAGTTCCCTCCTCCGTGGAGATTGACTTGCCAGTACAAGTTCTCGGCAATGGCGACCAGCCATAGAGTATCGTGAGCCCTTTCGTACTCAGCCAGGAATTTTCCAAATTGCACTGCTCAGCGTCAGGCGAGTGCGTTCCCAATGCGTCTATCCGGTCATTATACTTGGTGGAGAACCCCTGCTTTGCTATGGAGGTACGGCGGCAGACTGGGTTGCCCAAAACGAAATCCTGCGCCAGAATGAGCATGGACAATTTTGGGGATCCGAACGTAGACATTGATGGGAGGCTTGTTGATGTACCGACGTGTCCTGCTGTGGGCGGGTTGCTTAACGTTCGTCGCTAATTCGTTGCTCGGTGCCTCGGCCGCACAAGAGCGCCCGGAACGGCCAAACCTTGTTGTTATCAATATCGACGACTTGGGTTACGCGGATATCGGACCGTTCGGCTCGGAAATTAATCGCACCCCGAATCTTGACCGAATGGCCGCCGAGGGTCGTAAACTTACTTCGTTTTACGCAGCACCGGTGTGTTCTCCATCCCGTGCCGCTTTGATGACAGGAAGCTACGCGAAGCGTGCTCTGCCTATTCCTCATGTGCTATTTCCAGCCGACCCTGTAGGTTTGGCTCCGGAGGAGGTAACTCTTGCGGAAATCCTTAAAACCGCAGGTTATCGGACATGTTTGATCGGCAAGTGGCATCTCGGGGATCAACCGGAATTTCTGCCACTCCAGCAAGGCTTCGATGAATACTTCGGGCTTCCGTACTCCAATGACATGGGGCCTGCAGAAGATGGCGTGAAAAGTAGTCTTGGCCAGCCACTTCCCAAGCCGCGCCCTGGCCAAAAAGGACAACCTCCCCTGCCGCTCATGCGCAACAACACGGTGATCAAGCGTGTGCTACCTGACGATCAACAAGCCCTGGTAGAGATGTACACCCGGGAGGCGGTGAGATTTATTCGCGACAATCAAAACCAACCCTTTTTCCTGTATCTTGCCCACAACGCCGTGCATTTTCCGATTTACCCCGGAAAGAGCTGGGCAGGGCGTTCACCACATGGCATTTACTCCGACTGGGTTGAGGAAGTGGACTGGAGTGTGGGGCAGGTGCTCGACACACTTCGGGAAACTGGCTTGGATCGAAAAACGCTCGTTCTCTTCGTAAGTGATAACGGCGGCACGCAAAGAGCAGTCAATCGCCCCCTGCGGGGATTCAAAGGGAGCACGTGGGAGGGTGGGATTCGGGTTCCGGCAATTGTCTGGTGGCCAGGCCAAATCCCGCCGGGAACGAGCACGGACGTGATCGTCGGAATGTTCGATGTTCTGCCCACATTCGCATACCTGGCCGGTGCTCCACTTCCCAAAGACCGCAAATTGGACGGAATGAACATCTGGCCCCATTTGACTGGTGAGGCAGATGGTCAACCGGCGCATGAGACTTTCTTCTATTTCCGGGGACTGGTCCTGGAAGGCGTTCGTCACGGCGATTGGAAGTTGCGGATCGCTTCGGACACAAAAGGCAAGCCCGAACTTTATAACTTACGAGAGGACATCGGCGAGTCCCGCAATGTGGCTGCCGAGTATCCCGAAATTGTCGCCCGGCTGGAAAAGCTGATGGCGGAAATGGATCAGGACCTTGGCCGCGATGGAATGGGGCCCGGTTGCCGTCCGTTGGGTCGGGTAAGCAATCCTCGTCCTCTTATCGACTATGACGGGACAATTCGACCGGGATTTGAGCCGAAGTGAATGGCCTCGCTGGCACAAGCCGCACGCAGTAGCGTTTCTGAAAAACGACCATCGAGCCCCTGCCTCAGGATCGAGCGGTTTTTCCGCAGGCACAAAAGGCTTGCTCGTTTCCCGTTTGGAGGTCAATCTCGGAAAAACTTTTTGGTGGGCACTCCTGCAATTTACTTTTACTCTGTGATTTCGTTGGGGAGATGGCATCCATTGGAATGGTCCAATCTAAAATATTGCATAATACATCGTGAAAGCACGAGTCAGGTTGCGACTCTACCCATCCCTTGCCAGTTGCAAAGGAAGTGACCCTTGGGTGACGCGTCACTCATCGAAATAACTACGGTTGTCGCACTTGGTGGATTGGGGCAATGGCTTGCGTGGCGATTGCGTATTCCGGCCATCGTTTTGCTTCTTGGTCTGGGAACCCTCGCCGGTCCGGTCTTTGGGTTCCTGCACCCCGACGAAGTCTTCGGTGAACTCATTCGGCCGTTTATCGCTCTCTCCGTTGGATTGATTCTGTTCGACGGAGGGCTCAACCTGCGATTCCGCGAGTTGCGGGGAATTGGTGGGGTCTTTGGTCGTTTGATGACGATTGGCGTGGCCATCACGTGGGGACTGCTTGCCCTCGCCGGGCGATTTGTTCTCGGGTTAACCTGGCCGGTGGCGGCGCTCCTGGCGTGCATCCTAACCGTTACTGGTCCTACTGTGATCGGGCCTATCCTGCGACATCTGCGTTTGCGCGGTAGAGTAGCGTCACTCCTCAAGTGGGAGGGTATACTCATTGACCCCCTGGGCGCAATCCTGGCGGTTCTTGTTTTCGCAGCTCTCGAACAACAAAGCCTCAATGCAGGGGCTTGGGAAATCGGGAGCCGACTACTTCAGACTGTGCTCGCAGGATGCGGTGTAGGCATAGCCATGGGTCTCGTGATGGTGGCAGCCTTTGCCAGATTTTGGATTCCAGACTTTTTGACAAACCCAATTTCCCTCATGCTCACGCTGGTCGCGTTTGTCCTCGCCAACAGTCTGCGTCACGAGTCCGGACTTCTCGCAGTGACTATCATGGGGATGGTGGTGGCTAATCAACATAAGTTCGCCATCCGCCAACTCCTGGAGTTCAAGGAAGCGCTTACGGTTGTACTGATATCTATCTTGTTCGTCGTTTTGGCGGCGCGAATCCGATGGGAGTATCTTCGAGGACTGGGATGGGAAAGCATTGTCTTTTTATTGCTGCTCATCTTTGTCATCCGGCCTGTAGCCGTGTTCGTGTCCACCTGGGGAAAAACACTCGGCTGCAATGAGCGAATCTTTCTGGCTGGGATGGCACCGCGCGGCGTTGTAGCCATGGCAGTCGCTTCGGTAGCTGCACTGGCTCTTTCCGAGGGCCAGTATGAAGGGGCAGAAAAGCTTGTACCCGTTACCTTGCTGGTCGTTTTTGGAACAGCCGCTGTGTATGGGCTGTCAGCCGCGCCTCTGGCTCGCTTTCTCAATTTGATTCAGGAGAATCCCCAGGGCATCCTGTTTGTTGGGGCAAGTCACTGGGTACGTGAACTTGCGGTATTGCTTCAACGGGAAGGTTGCCCGGTCGTGCTGGTGGACTCCAACAGGCAGAATATTACGGCTGCACGCCTGGCCGGGCTGCCCGCCATTCATGGCGATGCCCTCTCCGAAAGTACCCGCGAGAATATCGACTACATGGGGCTCGGGCGGATGCTGGCCGTTACATCCAACAACGAAGTCAATTCGCTGGCTTGCATGATTTATGCGGAAGATTTCGGCAGGCAGGAAGTCTACCAACTCCCCTGGCTACCGCCAAAGGAAAAGTCTCGCGACCCCGTATCGCCCGATCGCAGGGGACGACTCCTTTTCGGAAAAGATCTGAGCTATTCCAAAATTATTGAAATTTTTTACCAGGGTGCGCGGTTTAAGAGCACAAAAATCACTAAAGAATTCGACTTCGTGAAGTACAAAGAGATGTACGGCGAGAAAGCCTATCCACTGTTCGTCCTGCGAGCCGGAGGCACCGTTGTTGTGATCACAGACGCTCCCCTGCCTGATATCCGTCCCGGCGACACCGTGATTGCCCTCGTCCGCCCGGGGGAAGGCGAGCCTTCGAATCAGTCGGCGGGCGCTGCCGCCTCAACCAGCCCAAAATTCTAGCAGGGCTAAACAGATGGGGTAACCGCCTCATCTAATCGTGGATAGAATTAGTCAAAAAGACCCATAGACACGCGGTGATGCAGAAACATTCGTATCGGGAAAACTGTGACCACTACGCAACAGGGTGGAGGACGAGATGCAGGACGAAAGGATTCCTGTTACCCGAGAGGGCTACGAAAAATTGCAGCGGGAGCTTGCGGAACTTGAGGACCAGTTGGTGGAAGTGACCAAACGGGTGGCTGCCGCCCGGGAAGAAGGCGATTTGCGCGAAAATGCAGAATATCACGGCGCCCGCGAAACCCAGGGTCTCATTATGGCCAAGATCAATTATCTGCGAGATAAGATTGCGCGCTGCGAAATTGTGGACCTGAGCCGCATGCCGCGCGATCGGGTGGCCATGGGTTGTACCGCTACGGTTCGCGATTTGGCCACAGGCGAGGTTATCAAGTACACCCTCGTGGGGGTAGGCGAGGAGGACTTTGAACAAGGGCGCATCCCGGCCAACAGTCCTCTGGGACGCGGCCTGATCGGTAAAAAACCCGGAGAAATGGCCGAAATCCGCGTTCCCGCCGGCATCCGCCGCCTGGAAATCCTCAAAATCAGTCACGAACAATGACGAATCTCTCCAGCCACACGCTCCGTCCAGCGACAATTCTCTCTAGCCGCCGTGGCCTGGTAGCCACCAACAAGTTCGCATGTCCGCCACCCGTAAGAATCAGTGTTCCCTGGTCGGCCGAGGCATGAAATCCTTTTGCCCCCACCGCGTCCAGGAAACGACTTTGAACCGACAATCGTGCCCCTGTATTTGTTGTCAGGCTCTTGAGCGTGTGGCTGACCCATGTTATGGTAGTGCCCGGACAGGCCCTGCTCTTGAGTGTCTGGTGGAGCCACCAAGAGACTGACAAGCGACCCGGTTCGTGCTTTCTTACAGGAGAACGATTATGACCAGGCTACACCGTCGCCAGTTTCTTAAGCGAACTGCTGCACTCGCCTCCCTAGCGTCTTGTACACAACTGGTTTCTTCTCGAGGTGAGACCGCTCAATCAAAGCTTAACATCGCGGCCATCGGCGTCGGAGGCAGAGGTCAAGCCAATCTTGATGGCGTCAAAGATGAGAATATCGTCGCCCTTTGCGACGTGGACGCCAATAACCTGGCAGAAGCCGCGAAACTGTTTCCTCGGGCAAAGCTGTACCGAGACTTCCGTCGTATGTTCGACGAAATGGCGAATTCGATTGATGCGGTAGTCGTGAGCACCCCCGACCACACACACGCCCCGGCAGCGGCTGCGGCGATGAAGCTCGGTAAGCACTGTTACTGCGAAAAACCTCTCACCCATTGTGTGTATGAAGCCCGCTATCTAACAGAACTTGCGGCAGAGAAAAAAGTCGTCACGCAAATTGGGACTCAGATTCATGCGGGGGACAATTATCGTCGCGTTGTGGAATGGGTGCAGGCGGGGGTCATTGGTCCCATTCAGGAAGTTCACGTGTGGTGTGCCGCGAGTTACAGCGGAGGAGATACGCCGAAGGACACGCCACCGGTCCCGCCCTACCTGGATTGGGATCTGTGGCTCGGCCCCGCGCCTTACCGGCCGTACCACCCGGCGTACGTACCTTTCCGATGGAGAGGCTGGAAAGATTTTGGCAGCGGAGCGCTGGGAGATTTCTTCTGCCACTACTCAGACCTCGCTTTCTGGGCATTGGGCCTGAAGTACCCAATTTCCGTCGAGGCAGAAGGCCCACCCCCTCATCCCGATAGCACCCCACCCTGGCTCATCGTCCGGTATGAATTTCCAGCTCGGGGTGAGCTTCCCCCAGTGCGCCTGACCTGGTACGACGGTGGGAAGCGGCCGCCGCTGCAGGCCGAAGCCAAGCTTCCCGATTGGGCCTCCGGCGTACTTTTTGTAGGAGAAAAAGGGATGATCCTCGCCGACTACGGACGGCGCTTGCTTTGGCCCGAAGAAAAATTCGCCGGTTTTCAGCCACCTCCGCAAACCATTCCCCCGTCCATCGGTCACCATCGTGAATGGACTGAGGCGTGCAAAACAGGCGGAGCGACAACCTGCCACTTCGGATATTCCGGCCCGTTGACCGAAGCAGCCCTCTTGGGAATGGTGGCTTTCCGCGTGGGCCAAAAGATCAACTGGGATCCTGTTAACCTCAAGGCTGTCAACTGTCCGGAAGCCGATATTTGGATTCGAAAGCCCTATCGCGAAGGTTGGAGTCTATGAGAAAACATTCCCTGTGGCAACAACTGTGCACCCCGTTGGTACTAGGAACTTTCCTCCTCCTATCCCCGGCAAGCATTGTTGGGTACGAAGCAGCCTCCAAAACCAACCGACCGGAGGAGGCGGCTCAGGAATCTGCACGTTCCCTAAAGTACCGTCCCACCTGCGAATATAAGGTCGAGCATCTTCTGGGGTGGAAACTGTACGTGGCTCCGGATCTGCTGGAAGATCAAGAGCTGAACCAGCGGGTATTCGCAGAGCTGGAGAGACAGCTCAAACAGATCAGCGAAGCTGTCCCACCGGAGGCCCTCAAAAAGATCATGCAAGTTCCCATCTGGGTTGAGAAGTACGAGGGCCATCACCCGTGTATGGCCTATCATCCAGATCCAGAATGGCTCCGCAGCCACGATATGAATCCGGACAAAGCCAAGTGCGTGGAAATTGCCAACGGCCGTAACTTCGTGAAGTGGTCCAAGACGCAACCATGGATGGTCCTCCACGAACTGGCCCACGCGTACCACGACCAGTTTTTGCCTGCGGGCTTCGGCAACCGACAGCTCCGTAATCGATTTGATGAGGTAAGGCGGGAAGCCTTGTACGAAAAAGTCAAGCACGTCAATGGACACGAGCAAGAAGCTTATGCCCTGAAAAACGTCATGGAATTCTTTGCCGAAAATTCTGAAGCGTTCTTCGGCAAGAACGATTTTTACCCTTTCACGCGGGACGACCTCGAAAAGTATGATCCCAAAACGTGCGCGTTGATCGCGGCAATGTGGGGAGTTTCGGTGAGCAATACTGGAGAAAGGCCGGAGGAAAAAACGGTGCAATCCGAAGCCCGCAAAGAAACTCAGTCTCAGGGCAATCAATAAATGAAGTAATTTGCGTACCGTGGCGGTCGGTTGACGAACACGGCCGTCGCCTGCTCGGGACTGCGCTTCAGATAGCAGGTTCGCTGTTATTTGCCGTCGTTGAGCCTTCAGTTTAAAAAGTGGTCGAAGGAAGTTGCTTGAATATCACGGAAGTGGCTTTCCGACCGTTTTTTTACCGATATGAGAAAAAAGGATCACAGACGGGGAGCCGTTTAGTGAAGATGCGCAAACTTAATACTAAATCGGCGAGCACGGGAGATATAGCGGATCTACGGTAATTTGAATAGCCAGGCATACTTTGTGGAAAACCCGGATGAAAGCAATGCACGCAAACTCATCGTCACGGATGGTCGGGTTGGCAGCGCTGATTGTCCTGGCACTGCCTACGGCTGGTTGGGCGAGCAGCCCGTTGGATTCTCTATTCCCCCCAACAACGCGGGGATTTTTGGCAGTGCGAAACGTTCAGGAGCTCCGTGAACACTTCGAAAAGACGCAAATTGGACAGTTACTCAAAGACCCCGCTCTTCAGCCGTTTGTGGAGGATCTGCGACATCAAATTCAGGAACGCCTTTCTGGAACCCGCGAACAACTGGGGATCACCGCGGAAGACGTTGCTGAGGTCGCGACGGGAGAAGTAGCCGTGGGCGTCATCCATCGAGAGGGGGAAGAGAAAGCCAATTTGGCTGCGATTGTCACCATCACAGGAGAACGCCAAAAAGCCCAGGATCTTCTGAACAGAGTCGCGGAAGATATCCGAAAACGCGGTGGAAGTGCGGAAAAAACAACCATTCACGGCAACGAAGTTCAGGCCATCACGTTGCCTAAACGTGCCGACGGAACGACTGGCGGAACGGTCTTTTATTGTCTTCAGGAAGATCTTTTGATCGCCGCAAACGATCAGGCGGCTATCGAGTCCATCCTGACCCTGCAAAAAGAGAGAGGCAGCTCGCTGTCAGAAGTGAAGTCGTTCCATGCCATCATGGCCCGGTGTCGCAAAGACCTCCCCGATGGGGAGGAACCCCAGGTCCGGTGGTTTATCGACCCATTTGGCTATGCAGAAGCCATCCGCGCGACCATCCCACCCGAGCGACGCAAGCAGCGGCGACTGCAACTGGAACGTCTCAAGGCGGCCGGATTTTCGGTCTTTCAGGGAATCGGTGGCTTTGTGAGCTTTTCCACGGAAGACTTCGAACTCGTTCATCGCACATTTGTGTACGCGCCCCCTCCGCGTGAGAAGTCAGCCAAAATGTTCGATTTTCCCAACGGTGAAATCTTTGAAGTTCCCAAATTTATTCCCCGCGATCTGGCCACGATAGGGATGGGCTACTGCAACCTGTTGACCGGTTTCGACAATATCGGGCCGGTATTCGATCAAGTTATTGGCGAGGGAGAAGAAGGCGTTTGGGATGAAGTTCTTGCCGGTCTGAAAGATGATCCGCAGGGGCCGCAGATCGACCTGCGCAACGAACTCTTCGCCCACTTCGGCGAAAAGGTGGCCATGTTTACGGCGTACCGATTGCCAATCACCACCACGAGCGAGCGAATCCTGATTGCCATCGAAGTGAAAGATGAGCAAGCCGCTGCAAAAGGAATCGCCAAGGTCTTTGCCAATGACAAGCATTTCCGTAAACGCGAGCACAACGGAAAGGTCATATGGGAGCGCAAACCGCCCGAAGCACGCACGGTGCCCCGTATCGAACTTGGTGGTGTCCCAGGACTGGCACAACCCGAACCAAGTGACAGTGAGGAGACAGAACCGCTATTCCCCAACACATCAATCACAGTTTACGAAGGATATCTTCTCATTGCGTCGCACTTCGATTATCTCACCGAGATTCTCGATTTGCAGAGTGAACGCGAGACCATCGCTCGGAACCCAGATTTCGTGGAGGTGATGGAAACCATCGAGAAACTGGGCGGGAAAGAGGCCTGTTGGCGGGGATTCTCGCTCACTGATGAGGAATACCGTCCCACGTACGAACTCATTCGGCAGGGAAAAATGCCTGAAAGCGAGACGATGCTGGGACGTATCCTGAACACGATCTTCGCGCCCCCAGAGAAGGGCGCCCTCCGCAAGCAACGGATCGATGGAAGTAAACTTCCAGACTACGAGGTCGTACGACGTCACCTGGGACCGGCGGGTGTCTTTGCAGTGACGGAAAATGACGGTTGGTTTATCAAGGGGTTTACTCTCCCCAAGAAATAATTGGCCCTCCGTGACTCCAGCGGACGGAACCGCGAACCCGGCGAGCAATGGGGGTGCTGCTTCCAGCATCGCTGAACATTTCCAAGATTCGCACTCACAGGTTTCAGCAAACGATGGTTAGCCCGGTTCTGGTTCTGCTTTTTGGGATTGGCCTTGTCATCCTCCTCATTGTGGTTGTGCGACTCAATGCTTTTCTGTCTTTGATGTTGGCCGCTTTTGCGGTTAGTTTGCTCGCGCCGGGTGATTGGGGAGAAAAGATTTCCCGCGTAACGGCGGCTTTTGGCACCACGGCCGGCAATATCGGAGTGATGATTGCTCTGGCCGCCGTCATTGGCAAGTGCCTGATGGAAAGCGGCTCGGCCGACCGGATCGTCCGCACCTGTCTTCGAGTTTTGGGAGAACGCCGCGCCCCAATCGCTCTGATGGCAAGCGGCTTTGTGCTGTCTATTCCCGTTTTTTTTGATACCGTCTTTTACCTTCTCGTCCCTTTGGCGCGATCCTTTTCTCGCATGATGCGATCGGGATACGTGTTGTCAATCCTGGCCATTGGAGCTGGCGCAGCTCTCACCCACACCCTCGTACCGCCCACCCCTGGTCCACTCGCTGTGGCAGGCCTGTTGGGAGTGGACGTGGGACATATGATCCTCATGGGGATCCTGGTGGGAGTCCCTGCCGCGGTACTCGTATTTCCATTCCTCAATGTTTTCGAAAAACTTTGCCCTTTGCCAGTCCGACCCTATCCAGGTGAGCAGGAAACCCCGCCTCGTCCCGACCAGGAGTTGCCCCCTTTCTGGCTGGCCAGTGCCCCGGTTATCCTGCCGGTTATCCTTATCTCAGCCAATACAATTCTGAAGGTCCTCGCGAAACAAAACCCTCAGCTCGGCCCAGCGACCCTTGTGGCTTCAATCATGGGAGATCCCAGTCTGGCTCTTTTTCTCGCCGCCATTGTGGCGATGGGCACAACCGTGTGGAGCCGCCGCCTCTCATTAACAGAATTGGGCCGAATGACCGAAGAAGCCCTGATGAGCGCCGGAATGATCATTCTGATCACCTCTGCAGGCGGCGCCTTCGGTGCCATGCTACGGCAGACAGGTATCAGCGAGAACGTGGGGCACTTCGTCGAATCGCAGTCACAGGCCGGTGGACTTCTCCTGTTGGTAATCGGATTTCTGGTGGCGGCCGTCATGAAAACGGCTCAGGGATCGAGCACGGTGGCTATGCTGACCACAGCCGGAATTATGGGTTCGCTGTTCAAGACCCCTGAGGCCCTGGTCCAGTACCTTCACTGCCATCCCGTCTATTTGGCCCTTTCGATAGGTGCCGGTTCGTTGGTGTTCTGCTGGATGAATGACAGCGGATTCTGGGTTGTTGCGAGAATGAGTGTCTGGAACGAAACCGAAGCCCTCAAACTCTGGACAGTGACGGCCGCTCTGGCGGGAGTGGCTGGTTTTCTCGTCACTTTTCTCTTCGCGTGGCTGCTCCCGGGAGCCTTCTTTACTGGTTAACAAAAGCCCGCACTTTACCCGATAGCAAAGTTATCCCTGGTTAACGGCGTGGTCGAACAACACGGCCCGTGCTCGTTTCGACCGTGACCCAGAAAGGATGCTGTCTGTCCCAGCGACGAGCCACGTCGTTGAGGAGGGTTTCCACATCCGGTGATAACTCCCGCGTATCGAGACGCCGGGAGTTCACAAGAATCGTCGAACGCTTATCGAAATCGATGATCTCGGGATTTAGACCGATCGTTGCCTTCGCTGCTCCCACTTGGAGCATCACCGTATTTTCCCCAGGGATCCGCCCCCGCACGATGAGCGGCGTTGGATTGGGGGGAGGCCAGGAAAGTGGCGGCTGAACAACAGCCGGGGGCATTTCGTCAAGTTCCACATACCAGAAAAAGTTGTCGAAAAGCCGCATGGTGCGCGCTGTAAAATCCCGGGGAGCGGCATCTCTCTGCTGATACGACATCCATTCGAAAATCCGCAGAATCTCATCAGAAAAGGAATCTCTCCCACGGCCCTGGTACTCTACAACGGTCGTGTTGAATGCTCGATTAAGACAGCGGTCCAGGTCTCGGGCATTATCCGTCATCAGAGTGCCGTCAAGCTCTCCAAGTACCACATAAAGCGGCAACTGGGCCGCATTCTCCCAGTAAAACGTGCAGTATTTATCCGATCTTCCTGCCACGATAATGACACCCGCCCAGAGACTGGGATGGGCGAGACCAATGTCCCAGGCCGCGTCTCCTCCAGAAAAATGACCACTGAGAAAAACACGGTCCGTATCAATGGAAAACCGTGAAAGGGCATCTCGAAGTACCGCAAGAATCAGCCCATGCTCGCGCGCCGAGTACTGGTAGGCCACCTGTCGTTCCTGTGTCCATTGAGGAGCAATGACAATGTAACCATGACGTCCGGCCTGTCCGCGTCGATAGCCGTTTTCGTCGAACGGTCCAGCCCACCAGTCAATTTGCTGTTCAGGCGTCGTTTGAAGCCCGTGCAAAGTCACGATCGCTGGATAGCGACGCAGCGGGTGATATTCAGGGGGGAGCTGCACCAAATACCGGGCGGGAGGCTCCTTCACATCCCAGGTGAGCTCAATCTCAAAGAAACCGGGCTTGCCGGCAACCTCTGGCGGCAGCGGACGCGGTGGTGCCATGTAGGCGAGAATGCCGGCTGAATATGCCGGCAAACTCCCTTCCTCTTTTCGCAACCTCTCAAGGATTTCACCCTTCTTCATGGTGTCATTTTCATTAAGATACTCGACAATTAACGCCCGCGTTCGATACATCGAGAGGGCGACGGATAAATTGCGCGTCGCTCGATCGGCGCCCACCAACCAACCGCTAATGGCCAGCGCCACCCGGTCTTCACCTGGCACCGAATTATCATCCACCAATTGCGAGAAAGCTGCCAGCCGGGGCAAGGTGTCGGGACTGAGCTGGGCAGCGATTTCCTGAAAAACCTCTAAACACAATTGTCGAAGAGCTGTTTGGTCAATCCCCTGAATCAGAACTTCAAGCTTGGAAAGAAGCTCTTTTGCTTGTTGCGCCCGTTTGTCGTAATCTTCACGGAATTCACGAACCTCCTGAAGGATTTCCCCAGCCACACCCTCCGTCGGGAATTTTTCCAGCAACGTATAGACCGTGCGGTGTTGGCCGGCTTTCGATCGCAGCCTAAGCTCTTCGAGAATCCTTCTCGCCGATAATTGTTTGAGCGACCGAAGCGATTGCTCGATATCTGCTTTTTCGTTCGCAGGAAGCCCCTGATCGTTCAGCACGTTCTCAAGCTCCTGCACCGCATCCTCGTAGCGACACATCTGTATGAGAAATCGCGCGATCCTTTTCCGCGTATCGACACTCGTGTTGTCTCCCGAGGCTTTGAGCAAGATTCGGTAGAGCACATCTTTCGGAAGACTTGTTGTGGCCAGCCGCATGTCCCAGACGTGCGTAATTCCCTGGATCCGCACCCATTGGGGCGTGATTTCGGTTATCCCCTGGATAACATCCACCTTCCCCCGCGTCGTGAGCATCGTGTAGATTCTCCGTCCAAACTCGTCAAAGGGAGTCACCCGCACCGGGAATCCCACACTGCTGATGGTGGCCCCCTGCTCGGCCACCGGCTGACGAAGGCGGAACCGTTCCTGAATCTCCGCGGCAACTCCCGGCCGGATTTCCCGGATCTGCCTTTTGGAAACGAACGTTCGGCGAAGTTCATCGTCAACGAAGACGATCAGAGGAATTGGTCCACCGCCCTCTGGATCAACGAGCTTGGGAACATCTACAAGTCCTGTGACAAGCCCCAATTTCCCGGTCAGAATTCGCCCATCTTTCAGGATCACCTCCTCCGCCAAGGCGTTGGACAGAGTAGGGATTGCCAGAGCTACCACGCCACTGACAATAATGATGGTGCCCTGCACAAAAAGCGAAGCGAGGTGATCGACTTTGATTATCCGAATCATCTTTCGACCCCTCGTTATCTGAGACCGAGCCCCAGCCTACTTTTTTCATTATCCGGTTCGCGGACGCATTCGTACACTCGCTTACCGGGATCGGCAAAAAAACAGGGGGACAGCTCCATAGCCGGATGCGGAAATTATCACATCTTCTCCTATTTTCTTATGAAAGCCCCAGACAAAGTTTACTTCCCAACCGCTCCGGAGGGGGCACGCTTTTGTGCCTGGCGAAGGTGGAAGGATCCTCCAGGTTTTAAGAGCGGACCTGACAACCTGCTGTTTCCAGCCGAATCTGGCTCCTCCGCAGGCCCGTGTCGCAAATGCCCTCTGTTTCCAAGTGGCAGAGAAAAAACGCGGATGCCCCCAACCTTATCCAGCTTGACGGAAATTCACGAAGTGCCGAAGATGAAACTTCGGAACGTTGTTACGGATTTAAGTGGCCTGCAAGGAAAGTGTCCCATGATACGACTGCGAGTTTTGCTGGCATTGCTCACAGTTCTGTTTCTCGCAATTGTCTCGCTTGCGGCGGTGCTTTCGGTGGCCGAAGTGATGGCCGCGTTGGGAAATTCGGCGGCCGCTGCTACCTTTCGTTACATTGGGCTTGGTACAGGATGTGTCGCGGTAATTACGCTGTTGGTTCTGGTCGTCTGGATTTCCCTAGTCTTGGTGGGCGAACTAATCCGGCAGGAAGCCGTTGCCGAGCCCCCGTCGGCTGAGCAACAGGCTGCCGCGGCATTTTCCGATCAGGAACAAGGGGATGAACACGTGGAATCACAGGACGCCATGTCCTGAGGCTTGAAACGCTCCTATTTCAGCACTTTCCAATTATTTTTTTTGTTAAGTCGCGCTGCTTTAATCGACCATCGTTTGTTTGCCTGCAATTTCGAAGTGTTCTTCTGTTTAGTTGACTAGACATCCGACTCCCGCAATCGCCCGCGGACTTCAAGGTGTCTGTGCACCCAGGCTGAGGTCATCACCCCGTTTGCGCATCCCAACCACCAGCGAATCAACGAAAACTCACGCGGCGCGCCGGGGTCGGACAAATTGCACCGGCGCCTCTGTTGGAGGCTGCGATTCTCCGACCGTGGTCGCGATATTCGGCGCCTTCTCTGCATCTTTGGGTTGGGCATTGTCAGAGAGCAGCCTTTTCGTACGGGGCGGTACGCCGATTGGGGTATCTGGCCCACCTGCCATAGCTTCCGTGGCCTCCTCAGCGAGAACGTCCGTGAGAAATTTCGCCCATTCATTCTCGAACGCAGAGTCTCCCCTCAGTAGGCCATGAATCCATCGAAGTAAACCAGGCATGAGAAGGGCCGTGACGAGCGTGAAGCCCACACCAAAAGCCAGGACGCGGCCAAGGCTTTCTAGTCCTCGATGCGGAGAGAGCATCAGTGCCCCAAACCCGATCATAGTCGTGAGACTGTTGACGACAACGGCAACCAGCGTCGCATTGCTGGGCATTTTGTAAAGGGTTCCCTGCTTCCGGAAGTCATGAACGATGTGCACCCCATTGTCGATTCCAATCCCCAAAATAAGAGGCAGTGTGATCATATTGGCTGGGTTCAGCGGCAGATTCAACCAGCCCATCAAGCCGAATAGACAGACCATCCCCAGAAACAGCGGGATAAGAGCCAGCAGAACATCCTTTAGATTCTGGAAATCAAGATAGAGCGCGATCAGAATCGCAAAAAACGCGTAGAATGCTGCCTCGACATAGGCGCGATTCATTTGATGGCAGGCCTCATAGATCTGGATGGGGTTGCCCGTAGCCGCGGGATCCACCCGCCGGACCTGCGTCACAAACTCCCGCATCGTTGCGGGATCCCAAAAATCACCTTTACAGTAAATCTGAAGCAGGTGCTTGCCTGATCGACCAACAAACCGATCAACCAGGGCGGGCGGTAGGTCAGCCAACTCTGGCGGTTCCGTCGTCAAATTCCTGAGCAGTTCTAATTTCAGTGGAAATTCCTGGCCCACGCTTTGATGATGAGTTTCCAGACGCCTTGTCAACTCTTCAGGAGTCAATTGGCGCACCTGATTCCGCACCTGGCCTATCCACTGGGCCAATTGCGAGCCACCTGGCAGCGTGCTGGCGGCGTTTGCCAGAACGGCCAGCGCGTGATCGAGTTGCTCCGGAGAAATCGTCGCTGAATTGGCGAGTGGCTGCATGGCAGCCACGATGGATTCGACGAAAGGCTTTTTGGCGGCAATATCCTCCGGGATGACGGAAGCCAGGTCTTCTACCCGATCGACGGTGGGTAGGGCCAGAAATTCCGCTTTGCGGCGGCGGGCCTCCTCAAGAGACGAAGCCACGGAAAGGGCGAAGTAGCTGCTTCGGCTCATGTGGGTCACAAGTTTTTCCTGGGTTTGCACACTATCCAGACCCACGGGCTGGAGGTTAAGCAAGTTGTAATCGTACCGTAAGCCGGCCAGTCCCAGTGCGAGAAAGCCTGTTGCAGCCACCATGCCCACGGTGATGCCGCGCGGAGCCCGCGCTATAAAACGGAACCAGGGTGCAAGTTCAAGCTCGCATGGTATAGAAGTGACATCAGTCTCGCGATCCATAAGGCAGATGATGGCCGGAAGGATCGTCATATCGGAAAGCCAGCAAAGCAACACACCCCCACCGGCGATAATGCCCAATTCTGCCACGCCAAGAAAATCGGTGAATGCGCCTGCGAAAAAGGCCGCCGCTGTGGTGATAGCGCCCGTAGCAATTCCTGGTCCAACCAGTGTTGCCGTTTCAATGAGGGCTTCCCGCGTTTGATGGGTCCTCCGCTTTATCTCCAAGTAGTGCGAGACGAAGTGGACACCATAGTCTCCCAGGCCAATGAGCATCGCTCCAAAGGCGCTCGTCAAAATATTGAGATGCCCCACCGCGAGAGCCACGTACCCTACTGACCAAATAACCCCCATCAAAAGCGACAAACTGACGGCCACAGGGTATCTGACTCCACCAAATCCGGCAAAGAATACGAAGACGACACCTGCGAGCGAGAGGACGGCCATTGTTGCCGACGAGGTGCTGGCCTTCATCTCGTCGTATTCCAGAAGAGGAAGGCCGGTTGCTCCAATGGACACACCTGGGTGACTAGCTTCCACCTCGTGAAGAATTGCCCGAAGGGTAGAAATGTGCTCACTGAACCGCGTGAATTGCTTACTGCTGTCCGGAGTAAATCGAAGAAGGAGGAGTCCCAATCGGCCATCCGGGGACACAAACGTCTCGTTGCCTCCTACTTTCTTAGAGAGAACATCGGCGGGGGCAGCTTCTGCCGTTCCCTGAGAGTTGGCGGAGTCGAAGGCGCTGTCCGCATTCAAGTGTGTTGAACCGTCACCCGATAGACTGTTACTTTCTAATGCCTGCTCAAGGAGAGATAAACTTTCTGCAAGCTGAGAACGATATCGTAAGAGCGCTTGCGGCGAACCGCTTTGCGCAACAAAGTGAGCCAGTCCTACAACAAACGCTGCTGGGTCAAAAAGCTGCAATTGGGAGCTGACGGTAGCCTGAAGGCCCACAATTTTCCGGGCAATTTGGGCAAGCTCGTCCTTCGGCAGATAATAAAGCCCTTTTCTTTTAAGACTGTCTTTGTCCACTCGCCAAAGGACGGAATGAAAGTATTCCGGGTACTCTTCCAGTTGGCCCGCAATCTCAGCGAGAATCGGCTTAATTTGGTCCGGAGAATCCCCCTGGACAACTACGTAAACGTCTTCCTGATCGGAAAACTCCTGCACGTACGCGAGCCAACGACGATGGTATTCGTTCCGCGGATTGAGTAGATCAGCCCGACTTGTGTGAATTTCGATGAATCGAGCGCCCGCAAATAAACTGACGGCCGCAATGACACCGCCGAGCGCTACTGTAAGCGCAGGCCGATAAGTGGCCAGCGTAACGAGTCGCCGAGAAAGAGAAGCGAGAAAGTGAGTATTCTGAACCTGGGGCATCCGTTCCCCTCATATCATTCAATCGATTGTTGCTTTCGTTACGAAGCGTCACGAAACGCAGCCAATCTGCTCAGCCCTTTCGAAGATCCATTGCGTGGTAGTGAGCTGATCGGCCAATGCGATCAGCTATCCAAGTTGCCCATGTTACCAAAAACACTCGCGGGGCGGCAAGACGAAATCGGAAGGGCTGTTCCCCCCTGTGGCGATCAATCGCAGTCAAGGGAGTCGCAAAAGAGTGGGCCCTTTCGGGACGACACCGGCCCGCGGCAATTGATGACCAATAGCCGGTAGGGCTACCGTGGATGTGATATACAGGTGAATTGTGAATGTCTCGACCGTCGGTAACGCAAGGTCCGCCGTGATTTTCACCACATATCCAAATTGTGCATTCGATAGCGACTTTCAACCTCACTGAAACCCAGCGCTTCTTTCAAGTTGAAAGTTCAAAACCTCCAATTACAAAGCCGTGCGAATGCATAGTGGGCAAGTGGGCATTTCGACCTGCGTAGTAAACCTGTGTTGATGGGTGTTGATGATCTTGTCGTAGTCCTTCTGATGCGAAAGGAGCAGCTATGGTTCGATCAGCCCTCTTAAGTCTACTGGTGTTGGGATGCTTGTGACTAGCGCTTCCGCGGAAGAGCGGAAATCCCCATCGCCTTTCGATGAAGCCATCGACTTTGTCCAAAAGCACCTCAACGGAAAAACCTTGTATCAGCACACAACAATCAGATTTGACCAAGGCGGGGTGGAATCGCAGATTGAAACGAGGACCATGTACATGGACTTGGTCCGTACTTCCGACATGGCGATGTTCCATGATGTTGTAATTGTCCACCAGAAGTTGTGGGACCTCGACGAGAGCGGCAAAAGGATCAGCGAAACGCCGAGAATCTTCGATCGAGTGCTTGTATCCCGGTATTGCTTCCGCAAATCCAAGGCGACCAGCGAGGCACTGGGCACGGTGGTGCCTATCGTTAACTCTGCGGCCGGGACGTGGGGGGTCACAACGGAGGCACGCCTGCGGGTGGTGGAAGGCAAATTGCGTCTGGAACTCGGCGAACACGATTTTTATGGAGATGGTTTTGCCAAGGGCGGAGGCTACAGACCAATTCGAATACAAGTGGTGAAGATTTTCAATGTCCTAGACGGGAAGCTGATGGAGGAATCGGTCATAAAAGCTTACGAAGTGGATCCGGAAACGCTGAAACCCACCTCTGAGCCTGAGTAATTCATTCAGAAAATCGAAGAAATACCCGGTCTTTTGAGTGTCCCGTGAGGATACGGGCAAAGAGCAGGTGTGCGAGCGGGGATTCCTTTTTCTCCGGGAAGTTAGAAAGCCGCGTGTGTCGCGTGTCCCATCAAGAGAT
>NZ_JBAMME010000269.1:34956-37076 GCF_039793925.1 Thermogutta sp.
ATGGGTTGTATATCAGTGGGATGCCGAAGATCTGGACAGGGTTGATGGGGCTTCATTCGGCTTCCAGGGAACTTTCTGTGAACGACGATTCTTTGGAGGGGTCAGATGAGAGAGCATGCGCAATGGGTTTGGGGACGTAAGTATGGCAGCGGAGTGACGCGTGGCACTCTCTGGATGACCGAGTTGATCCTCGCGGTTTCTCCCGCATGGGCACAGGAGGCGGTGGGAGATCGATTGACCGGGAGCGACCTCTGCGTGGAAGAGTTGAGTGAACAGTTCGCTCAGCTAACCCAGAGCCAGGCCATCGTGGTTTGAGACGCCGTGGCGTATCAAATCTCCCTGGGGCGGTCGCTGGATACCACAGCCGCGCAGCTGGCGGGGGCCGCTCTGCAGATGGGCGTCCCCCTGAAAGCCTCGCCAGAGATCATCTCGAGGATGTACAACTCCCTGACACGCGCATCCCAACCTCCGGCAGTTCATCCGCGGGCAGTGGCACTGATCGGCGACCGCTACCATCACCCGGGTTATATTCGCCTGGCGCTGGAAAAGGCCTTTCAAAAGGCGGGAGTTGAAGTGCGGTTCGTGTATGATGTTCGCCTTCTGAATTCCGAACTTCTCGGACAATACGACACCCTGGTGGTTCTCCGCGATGGAATGCTGTGGCCGTCGCCTACCGAGAATCACCCTTTTGGGAGGGAACGTGTGTTTTGGCTGACGGAGCAACAGGAGGAGGCTATCGCGGGATTCGTAGCGAGCGGTGGCGGGTATTTGGCGATCCATAATGCAACGGCCCTCAAAGCCCTAGATGGAAGGCCAGCTCTCTATCACGAGGTTCTGGGGGCCAGCTATGCCGGCCACGAACCGGAACGTGAGGATTACACCGTGGAAGTGGTCCGCCGTTCAAATCCAGTCGCTGCGGCGGTTTCACGCCGCGATATTTCCGACGAGCGCCATTGGCCACAGATGCATGTTCCCGACGCCGACATTTTTTTTAGAGGCAGTAATGGGCGAGCGACGCTCGGTGCATGGTTTCACACGGTTTTATAAAAAGGGCCGCATGTGTTATCTGGCGAACGGGCATAATCGGGAAGCCCTGGAACTTCCCGCCGTGCAGGAGATGCTGGTCAAGGGTCTGCGCTGGTGTCTGGGAGACACTCCTTAAAGGCGGAAGAAAGAGAGTGCTGGGCAACAACGCGATTGACTCTAGAACTCGCTTTCGGAGCCCATGGCTTTCCGTTCGATCTATCGTATTTGCAATCCCCCAATACCCTTCCCCGTCCAAATGCCGCTTCGGGGGTGCGCTTGGGCAATAAGCCATGTGAGTTATCCAACCCTCATCGCGGAACAGACGTATTGCTGTATCCTTATATTCCCTGGGTTACGGGCCTCGAATCCCGGCGTTACAATACCGATGCCGACGCGTCGGGCCACAAACATATTGCAGCACTTGAACAGACGAGGTTACTTGTTTTCGGGCACTTACAGGCAAGGTTCGGAGAATGGATCGATTATCGCGTCGCGAATGGCTCGGCTTAAGCCTGGCTTTCGCAGCGGGGTCATCCTTACGCTGGCGACCCACTTACCAGGCTCCAATTCGCCCCCTGACGCGACCGCCGGGCTATCACTGGTTCGGATACTACGATAAGTTTCAGTTCGACCCCAACGACCGTTATGTTTTGGGAATGGAGGTCGATTTCGAACACCGCTCTCCCCGTTCGGACGATGCTATTACGCTGGGTATGATCGATCTCGATAATCACGATGAGTGGATACCCTTGGCCCGGACAACCGCATGGTCCTGGCAACAGGGATGCATGCTTCAGTGGCGCCCGGGTAGTGATTCTGAAGTGGTTTTCAACGACCGCGAAGGAGATCATTACGTTGCCCGAATATTGAATGCGCACACGGGTCGATGCCGAACAATTCCCATCCCCGTTTATGCGCTTTCGCCGGATGGGCGCACAGCCGTCACAACGGACTTCCGCCGTCTGGGATGGGCCCGTCCGGGTTATGGATATAACGGCATCCCCGATCCATACGTGAACGTGTCTGCGCCTGAAAACTCGGGAATCTGGCGTGTGGATTTGGAAACGGGAAAGAGTGACTTGATCCTCTCGCTG
>NZ_JBAMME010000269.1:37086-100299 GCF_039793925.1 Thermogutta sp.
CGCTGGCAGAAGTGGCGAGCCTTCCCTGGCAGTACGGCTCCCTGGAAGGATGTGTCCACTGGTTCAATCATTTGCTGGTCAATCCAACGGGCGACCGTTTCGTCTTTCTTCACCGATGGAAAAAAAGTGGTGGTAAATCGTGGTCCACGCGGATGCTGTCGGCAAATCTCGACGGCACGGAATTGCGCGTGGTGATCGACTCAGGTTATGTTTCCCATTTCATTTGGCGCGACGCACGCCATATCTTGGCATACTGTCGGCGGACCCCCGATAAAAACTGGGGTTTCTTTCTCTGGGAAGACCATCCACAAGGAACTGTCGAACCGGTAGGAGAAGGAATCATGGGGCCGGGCGACGGTCATTGCAACTATGTACCAGGCGGCGAGTGGATTGTGTGCGATACCTATCCCGATGCGCAGCGTTTTCAACACGTCTATCTCTATCACGGGGCTACCAATAGACGTGTGGAACTGGCCGCGCTCCTCTCCCCGCCCCAGTACACAGGAGAATGGCGTTGCGATGCCCATCCTCGGGTGAGTCGAACCGGCCGATACATGACCGTCGATTCTCCCCACGAGGGCGGGCGGCAAATCTATTTAATTGACATTTCGTCGATCATCGAAAAAGTCTCGTAGGCGAACTCCGTCACTGAGGAGGTGAGCTATGAACGATCCCCGATATGGCGTTGTCCAATGCAGCAAACGACCACGGCCCCTTTTGGTGTGGTGGCCCATTGTGTTTTTCTTCAGCCCGTTAGGACTTCCGGCAACAGGGATGGAACCCTCAGAAAGCGTGCACGTTTTCCAAACGGAGCTCACCATTCCGACCTATCCCTGGGAAGAAGATATCAACCCCAAATTTTGGGCTTTGGAAGGCGGCCCGCGGCTTTCGACAACCGTCCACAGTAGCATCGTGTATCCCTACGTCATGCAGGATCACTTACTCCGCACCAAAGTGGAGCGGACCTATCGGGCTGTGGGGCTGGAAAATGAGTATTTGCGGGTTATTTGTCTTCCGGAACTGGGTGGACGGATTCATTCCGTGTTCGATAAAACAACGGGCCAGGAGATGTTCCACTTGAATGGTGTGATAAAACCCGCCATGATTGCCATGCGCGGAGCGTGGATCTCCGGTGGGATTGAATGGAACTCGGGCCCTCACGGACACACCGTGACGTGTCTTTCGCCCGTCAACGTGGCGGCTCATCAGAATCCGGACGGCTCAGCCACACTGGAAATCTCCAACACAGAACAAATTTTCAGGACCCGCTGGATCGTTCGATTGACACTCCGCCCGGGCAAGGCATACCTGGAAGAGAGTATCTCGCTCTACAACCCAACCGACGGCATGCACCCCTATTATTTCTGGAACTGCACGGCCTTTCCGAACAAAACGGGAACTCGCTTCATCTTCCCTATGAGTTTGGGAACAGATCACAACGCGCGAGAGTTCTTCCGCTGGCCGATTCATGAGGGCAAAGATTTATCGTGGCTGAAAAACTATGAAACATACGCCTCTGTGTTTGCCGTACAGTGCACCCATGACTTTTTTGGGGCCTATGACGTTGACGCCGATCGTGGAGTCGTTCAATGGGCAGATCATCGGGAGCTCAGTGGCAAAAAGGCATGGACCTGGGGCGAATGGGAGTTCGGACGGGTCGCCGAGCAAGATCTCACGGACGAAGATGGCCCCTATATCGAGGTGCAAAGTGGTCCCCTTCCGACGCAATCTGACTATGGCCGCTTGCGTCCTCGCCAAACGGTGGCGTGGGACGAGTGGTGGTATCCTGTCCACGGGTTGGGGGATGGATTCGAATTCGCCACCCGCCATATCGCTGTCAATGTGATGCGTCGTCGAAAAGGTGTGGAACTGCGCGCAATAGCGACAGGTGTTTACAACGGGGCGACGTGTATCATCAGCCAGGAAAATCGGGAAATCGCCCGATATTCGGTTGACCTTTCACCCCAAAAACCTGTTCGCCTTGCCGTACCGGTGGCAGCATCGCAAAGCTTTTCTGTGGAATTCCGCACCAAAGACGGCGACTTGCTGGCCGCGTATCGGTCGCCGTTGGAAATTCCCAAAATTGAACCGCCTGGTCCATCGCGATTCCGGGAAAAACCCGACGCAGAAAAATCTGCCGACGACTTCTATGGCGCCGGCGAAAAAGCTGATCTAGCAACTGATCGACGCGCGGCCCGGGAATTGTATTTGAAAGCTTTGGAAAAAGACCCCACACATGTGCGGTCATTGTGTGCACTGGCCGTGCTCGATTACGAAGCCGGACAATATGAGTCGGCACTCGCCTGGCTGACGCGCGCGTTGAAAAAATCTCCCGACGATCCGTGGTCTCTTTTTTACGCGGCGGTCTGCCATTATCAGCTCCAACACTGGGAGGAGGCAGGGAATTTGGCTGCCCGAGCGGAAAGACATGGCGATACGGCCGCAGTGGCGGCGGACCTTTCAGGACGAATCGCCATGCGGCGCGGCGACTTCAAACAAGCAGAAGGGTGTTTCCGTCGAGTATTGCAAGCAAAACCCGACGATCCTGTCGGCGAGGATCATTTGATTCTGGCCCTGTATGCTCAGGGGAAACGGCAAGAAGCCCTCAACCAGGCTGCATCGCGGGTCAGTCGTGAAACAACCGCCGTCGTTCCCGCATGGATTCTCGCAGTTGCCAAGCCCGAGG
Organism: Thermogutta sp.; assembly: GCF_039793925.1. Classification (GTDB taxonomy): domain Bacteria; phylum Planctomycetota; class Planctomycetia; order Pirellulales; family Thermoguttaceae; genus Thermogutta. Next base: position 39,773 of record NZ_JBAMME010000269.1, read on the forward strand.
ATGAACAAGCATTTGTCGACCGCATGCTTGACCGATTGGGGGAATTCGAGTTTGAAATCCTGGAGGCCGTTCACTTTCTCAAGGATGTTGGTCAGGATACTTTGGCCACCCGCCTTGCCGAGACTGTCGCGGCAGATCCGCAGGCCGTGCCCAAACTCTCGGCGATGAGCTACTGGACGCTCGCATGGTTACTGGACGGGCAGGGCAAAACAGAAACGGCCAAGCAGATGCTGACCCAGGCGGTGCAACGCAGAGTGCCTAAACGGTTCGCTTCGCGTGTGGAAGAAATTCCCATCCTGAAGTACGTTGTGGCCGCTAATCCTGCGGACGGTCACGCATGGTTCCAGCTTGGCTGCCTGCTGGCTGCGCTGGGTCGTGTGGACGAAGCGGTGCCTTTTTGGAAAGGGGCCGCGGAACGAGAGCCGTCAAACAGTGTGGCCTGGCGCAATCTGGGACTGGAGGCAGCAGCGCGGGGCGATCTCGCGGCCGCGGAGAGGTATTATCTTCAGGCCATCAAATCAAATCCGCAGGACCAGACACTCTATCGCGATCTTGCCGAACTTCTCGTTGCAGCTGGTCGCCGCAGTGAGGCCATCCAACTTGTGGAAACCATGCCGCTCTCCGGCGTGCGGCGAACCGATCTCACAGTGCTCCTGGCTCAGATGTATTTCGACGCCGAGCAATATGACGACTGCCTGCGGGTGCTGGAAAACGCGCCCTATTTTACCAACTGGGAAGGGCAGGATGTCGTGTGGCGGCTCTTTAATCGTGCCCATATTCGTCGCGGCCAGCAACGAATGGATCGCGGTGATGTTCGTTCCGCGCTGGCGGACTTTGAGGCGGCTCTTACCTACCCGAAGAACCTGCACGTAGGACGATCCAATAAACCGATCGAAGCGCCCGCGCGATACTGGCAGGGGATCGCACTCGCCAAGCTCGGTCGCCTTGAAGAAGCCAAAGAGGCATGGCAGGTGGGAGCCAGCTTGCCTTCCGTCGCCGGAGAGCAAGATGAATACCGCGAAAAGTGCCGCAAAGCCCTTCAAGAGTTACCGGACAGTGTGGGGACGCAGCGGATTTTTCTCTTCGAACCTGTTTACCGTTGCTTCAAAATTGAGCGTGACCTGGAATTGACTGGTGGCCTCGACGATCCGCTTTGGCACGCGGCGCCCGTCGCCGAGCTCAGCGACCCAATTGCAGGAAAGTCTGCGCGTTACAAGACGCGGGTGAGACTCCTCTACAATGACCGGTATCTCTATGTGGGGTTTCAATGTGAGGATGATTTCGTCTGGGGGACGCTCAGGGAACGAGACACTCCCGTTTATGACGAGGAGTGTGTGGAGGTTTTCCTGTGTCCGACGGGGAATCCCCGACTCTACTATGAATTGAATGTGAGTCCGCTCAACACGGTGTTCGACGCATTCATCCTCAATGGGCGACCGGTTGGCGGCGAGCGAGTCCGGTTTATCGGGCTGAAAGACTTCACCTGCGATGGACTCGTGACTAGAGTGGCCGTTGACGGAAAAATCGGCGAGCACGGCGCCACGGGCTGGTGCGCCGAATATGCCATTCCATTCAAGGCCATCGTGGGAGCTCCCACAGAAATTCCGCGGCCCGGCGAACAATGGTTTATCAACCTTTTTCGAATCGACGCCCTCAACCCGCAGGAGCGTGATTACTACTCCTGGGTGCCGACCGGCGCTGTGGATTTTCACCGACCGTGGCGATTCGGAATCCTGAAATTCGACTAAGCGGAATAAATCTCTCGCTGGAAAAGTGGGGAAAAACCGACAGGCGCGAGCTCGGACGGGCCATTTTCACCCAGAGTGTCCCTCTGCACCGATCATTCCTCGTCTGGAGGAATCAGTCCATATTGAACCAGCCGCCTATAGAGGCGCGGACGGGATACGCCAAGCATTTTGGCAGCCAGTGACTTGTTGCCTCGTGCCCGCCGTAGTGCCCGCGCTAGAAGCTCTTTTTCCACCTGGGCGAGAAACGCAGGCAGGGAAATCTTTTCGGGCTCTTTCAAACTTCGCAGTCTTCTCTGAAAAGCCCAGCGGAAGTCCTGGGGCAGATCACCAGTTCCGACAAGCGTTCCTTCTGCGCGATTGTGAGCATGCTGCACAACACTGGCCAGCTCGACATAATTATTCGGCCAATCGTGCTGAACCAGAATATCCAGCACTTCCGACGTAAAGCCCATCACCTGCTTGGATTGTTTCGCATTACAATCTTCCAGCATCGTCTGCGCAATTAAGGGAATGTCTTCCCGACGCTCACGAATCGGTGGAACAAAGATCAAAAAAGTGCTTAGCATTTGGCCAAGGTCTTCGATAAGCTTCCCCTGGGACACCAGCGTCATCAGCTCGAACTGAGTTGTGGCAATGACCCGTATTCCCTGCGCACGGCGAAGGAACTCGTAGAGGACCTGCTGCGTTGGCCATGGGAGTTGATGCAAATCCTCCAGTATGAATGTGTGGGTTAAACCTGGCGGAAGCGGGATCGCTGCAAATGCCTGAAGAGTGTTTCGAAGGATATCCGGGTCGAGCTCCTCACAAGGCAGCGGAACCAGGCATTGCTGCGGATCTGGACATGCTGCGTAGAAGATGGCTTTTGCTAGTTCAGTACCGTGGCCCCCGGGAGGTTCAACGATAACCACATGGCTGGTGAGACTTGCGGCTGCCTCCACCTGTTGCCGCATCCTTTTGGCCACAGCACTAGTTCCCACGAGTAGATGCGCATGGAATCGCGTGGCAACAGCCTGGCGGAATTCTCGGATCTGTTCGTGAAGCGCCAATGCCTGTGATTGCTGCCGAGCGGCGTCAGGTGCGACATCGGTCACCTGCGGCGCAGTATCCGTGCCGTCCCTGTCGGCGACGACCACAAGCAGTGCCGGTCGCCCTTCGCCGTCGTGGACGCGTAGAAACCGAGCCTGCCGTCTGCGAAGCTGGCCGTCGGGAGTAAGACACGCTACGGTCCCCAGGGTTTGCTCGCGCTCAAAAGCGCCTGGAGGGGGACACAGCCCGGCAGCCAGAGCGTCCCCCGGTTCCAGGTCGAAACTGCTGTGGAATGCGCATCGGCGGTCGACGATGTCTTCTTCCCGGCAGGCCAGCCATTCCAGACACGCGCGATTGCAAAACCGGATGCGCCATTGTCCGTCGACGAAGTAAACGGGTTCCCGGAGGAGATTGAGCAGACGGGCAATCTGACTGCGTGAACGCTTTTCCGACATCATTCGTTTTCAGCGCCCTACCGTTTTTTCTGAACGTCATCGAGCTGTGATTCTCTATCGTCCGAGCAACGCTACTCACCGATGATCGACTTTCTGACCTTTTGCTAGGCTAATCCCGCTGCTACGTGTCCCACAAGGGGGACAACCGTAGTTCCCTCAAATCGCTCCCCCAGCGAAAAATTTCAGTTTCCAGCCTCGCAACAATGAAAATACAATAGAAATTTAACGCCGGTTTTGATAGGCCGCGAGGAGTTGCCTGCAATGCCAGAAGTGCAATTTCGTGATGGTAAAATCGAGGGAGTTCAGATCCGTCCCTTGCGACGTTTTTCCGACGCGCGAGGCTGGCTTGTGGAGTTGTTCCGTCACGACGAACTCACCCCGGAGCTCTATCCGGTGATGGCTTACGTGAGCGAGACCCTCCCCGGCGTTGTTCGCGGGCCTCACGAGCATCGTGACCAAACAGATTATTTTGCCTTCATTGGCCCGGGTGATTTCAAGCTTTACCTATGGGACTATCGGAGGGATTCTCCCACCTACCTGGTCGCGCAAAAACTGATTGTGGGCGAGTCGAACGCCGTGTGCGTTACCATTCCGCCTGGAGTGGTCCACGCGTACAAGAATGTTTCGGACAAGCCAGGGTTGGTATTCAATGCACCCAATCGACTGTACGCGGGTTGGGGCAAGAGGGAGAAGGTGGACGAGATTCGCTATGAAGACATCCCCGATTCACCGTTTGTGCTCGACTGAGATAACCAAGTAACGTTACTCAATCTTGTCCAGATCACCCCAGGAGCTGCCGTCAAAAACGTGGTGGATTTGCCCACCGCTAACGTCCACGCGCTGGAGCGACCAGTAATATTCCTGGGGACCGATTAAATCGGCCGGGCGCTCAAAATAACGCGAAAGTTGGGCTAGATCCAATTCCCCAATGCCCCGGTTCGGCTGTTCCGTCAGCGATCTCGGGCGGGCCAGGTTTTTCGAAATAACCAATACCCAGTACTCCCCTGCATTGGGTAATACCACACTGAATTGTCCACCTTCATCGACGGTCGTCCACGCCCCACCGTGTTGCATCAGTTTCTCAAGGTTGCGCTGGCGCTGCGCCGAGTCTCTATCCCAGGGCCGAAGTCCTTCGATGGGCACTAAGGAATCGGGGAGCCGTTCCGCAGGCAGCGCAACCACCACGGCGCCGGCATCTGGATGGCCCATTCCTCCCCCATCCACGTATCGAATCTCACCGCTGAGCAGTACTCGCTCGTTGGAGGCCGACTTCACAGCAGCATCTACCGCTTTCGGCTGCTGAAAGGAGGATGCAGCCAACCAACCGATAGCCAGGCCTCCCAGGGTACAACCCACGAGCACGAAATAGTACCACGACAGCGCCGCGCGTCTCACGAGTACATACTCTGATAGCAGTTGGCCTATGTTCTGGGGCGCAGGGCCTCCCTTCCCTGGTGGCTGAGAGTCCCCGAGCTGGGAACTGGGAGAATGGACATCTCTGTTGTCCGGATAATCCATAAGCGCCCAGGCTTCTTTAAATGCCTGCTTACGATGGGTCTATCGCTCTAACAGCAAATAAGTTACGAAACGCGCGAATAACCAGGATGCCGTCAGCGACCGCCGGCGTGCTGTGGGTGCCCTCGCCCAATTCACTCCTGCCAAGCAGGTGAAACCGGTCACCAGTCGCCATAACAACCACCGTTCCTGAGCGGGAAATACAGTAAATCTTTCCACCCAAAATGACAGGAGAGCTGAAATATTCGCCCGGCAATCGCTGCCGCCAAACGAGCTCACCGCTGGTCAATTCAACACAGCTCATGACCCCCTTGTCATACAAAAGGTACAGCTTTCCCTCATAAACCACAGGAGTGGGCACATAAGGAATATTGCTTTTGACCTCGTACATCACTTCTGGCTTTCCTCTCGAAGCGTCGGAACATCGCACCACAAACATCTCGCGTCCGATGCCCCCTTCGCCTGATGAAGCGACGATAATATCATCGACCACGATGGGAGAAGCCACAGTTCGATTATGGAAAAGATTCAATTCCCATAACGGTTCTCCCGACTGGGGATCGAGGCTCGCGATGCCATGCGACCAGCTCGACAGAATGAGTTGTGGGCCCACCCTGTCTGTTTCCAAGAGGCAAGGCGTGGAATAAGCGGTCTTCTGGGTTCGTCGCGGTGTTTTCCACCGAATTTTTCCCGTTGCTGCGTCGAGTGCCACCACGCTGCTTTCCTGATCCTGTTCATTGGGAAGGATCACCAGATCCTTAAACACAATGGGAGAAGCCCCAAATCCGTGCTGAGACGCAAAGGGACCAAGATCGACCTGCCAGACGACAGCTCCGTCGCCCTGGCTTAAGGCCACCATACGCAACGATTCCGGAACTGCCCAGGCGTAGTACAGCCGTTCTCCATCCAGCGCAGGGGTGGAAGAGGCGAAACTATTAAATTCGTGTTTTGGGGAAATATGGCCGGGTAGACACCGCGACCAGAGCTTTGTTCCGGACAGCAAATCCCATGCTTCTAGGACTTGCTCCCCGGTCTCCTGGTTGGCAGACGCTGTGAACACCCGGCCATTCGCAATGACCGGAGAAGAATGGCCAATTCCCGCCAATCCGGCGGTCCACAAGAATGAATTTGCCGAAAAAATTACAGGGAATTCATGGGTTGTATAAACGCCCGAGCCATTGGGTCCCCGGAACCGAGGCCAGCTTTCATGGGCATCTGATACCAGCGGAGCGCTTATCAACAGACAGAAAACCGTTGCGATGCAATTCTGCGAGTGCCGTGAAACTTTCCCCATCGTTGCCATCCCGAAAGCCAAATCAACTTAGCCGGCTTTGATTCGTCCAAATCTTTTTGCCCCAACCCTGCTTCGTGTTCCAGACGCGTTGCACGTACCCTCATTGTCAACCCGAACTTGGTAAAGTGCCCCGGGCTGCTAACGCCTCCTGGTTGGATTCTGCGTTCCACTCGCCCGGCTTTTTCCCCGCTGACGGTCGAGGAGTTCCTGCATCGCTTCCGCTTTGCGGCGAAGCTCCTCCTGTTGCTGTAACTCATTTTCCGACATCACCGCTCGGTCAGTCTCCGCGGCATCGTGGAGCCCCGGAATCGGCAGGGCCTCTTCCTCGGGCGGCGAGCCGTTCTCAGATTCCTTCGACGGCACTTCTGTTCGTGACAACGGACCGATTCCCGCATCCTCTTCGACGCCGAGTTCCGCTGGCTCCTTGCTCGCTTGCTCCGAACGGTTTAACTTGTCGAGCGCGAGCATAAACACGAAGTCTTCTTTTGTGCCGAGCGCCTGACCGGGCAACGTCATCACGACATGGTCAGTTGATTCGGGAGGGACCGCGAAGGCATAAACGTCCATCGCAACCTCGCCGGGTCCGAGACGCACAGGGGATCGCTGCTGACCTTCTATTTCGTACCCTTGTCTCCAGTAAGGATGCAGTGAGTCGTTATTGCCGAGCCAGGTAAGCGTGGCCGTGGGCGAACTGCTATGCGCCGGGGAATACGTGACAAACCGATCGTCCGTCTGGTTAGCTATCCGGATCCGAACGAGAAGATAAGGTGACCGTGTTCGTAGGGATCTGTCCCCCACGTGGAGGCGGAGCGGTGCGACCTCCAGGCTCTGTACACGGACTTCGACGCCTTCGTGCGCATCCCGGAGCTTGTCTGGACTTCCCCCAAATACCCTGGCGGTCTGAGCAAGCCCCTCGAGTCGACTTTTTGCGACCGCGGCCCCGCGCTCCCCAGAGGCTGCTGAACGACCACCATCCACATCGAGGGGGCCTAAAAGCTCCCCAAGGTCCGCAGAAGCAGCGCTGGCCAGCTTCGACGCTGGATCCTCCATCGTGGAAGGTTGGGAACTGAGCTTGTTTCTCGAGTCATTTCTCAAAATGCCCTGAAATGGTTGCGTAAGAACAACGATAAGCAGAATAAAAAGAAGCCCAATGCTCCCAATGAGGAGATAGGTAAGCTTTTTCGCCCGTTCTCGCGCACGCTGTCGCTGTTTACGAAGGAATTCCGGATCGGCGGCCAGTGGACTTCGCGGGCGATTGCCTGTTGTTGAAACGGAAGCGGGGACTGGAGGTCCCGCTGGTGGCACCGACGCAACCTGCGTTCCCGACCAATCACGCAGCGGCGACCATGGTCCGTTCGGAGAAGGTCCAATGAAATCAGCTCCGCTCAGTCCGCCGCTCTGCAACCACTGAATCACCTGTCCTGCCGGAATCGGACCGACGACCTGCTGGCTGGCGGTTCGGTAGATGTACCACAAGGACCCCTGAGCCACGGGACGCTCCGCCGTTTAGTCTGTAAAACGCAAAAAATCGATCGCTTTTGTTTCCTCCCGACGCTCAGCCGGTTGTAAAGAACAAGCCAATTTTGCGCGTCACAAACTTCTTGCTTTCCGCCCTCGCCCTCATGTTCCACGTCGCTTTAATTGGCCACCTAACAGTCTAACGTGAACAGGGGGAGGTTGCCAGGCCGTGTGGCCTTCGTTGTGGACTCGGCCCATAACGAGCCGTCGAAATGGGGCGGAATGATGTGGAAAACCAGCGGCCAACCGAAAAATGCAATGTCGCATGACCGACTTCGCTGAAATAGCGGTAGAAAATGATTCGAGAAAGGTGCGACACCAGAGAAGAAAAGAAGTATCAACTCGCGTCACGCAACGTCAGCCGGCCAACACACCCGGACGATAAAGCTCACGGAATGAGGCCTCCTCGCCCGAAGGGGGGCCAACCCGTCCGGCAGATCATGGGGCTGACTCGGCTCAGGAGCTCCCTCATATACTGGGAATCCACCAGCCCCAAATCCAAAAATCCACCCCTGCACCCCTCGAATGGGGAATTCATGTGAGCGGAGGGCACGGGACTCGAACCCGCAACCCCTTTCGGGGCACCTGATTTCGAGTCAGGCTGCTCACCAATTCGCATACCCTCCGACTTCCCACTCCACTCTGGGAGCGGATTCTCACTCGCATGAGAATGTGAGCCCCGCAAAGGGCTGAATGAACCAAAAGAAAAGCTGGGGTACTAGGATTCGAACCTAGACTAACTGATCCAGAGTCAGTCGTGCTACCGTTACACCATACCCCAGTGCGAAAAGAATAATTGCAATCCCATAGGTAAGAGTACAGTCCTCCCTTTTTTTCGTCAAGATGTGGGCACATGTTGAAGCGGCGGCTCGGGCTCAGCGGATGGTGCAAAAAACAATCGCTGTTCCGATAGCCAGCCGAACTCCGTTGGGTCAACCAGAAATCGCTCACCGATGTCCCCGACTTAACCCCCACATCGCGACAGAGCGTCCCAACTCATCTGTCAAGAATCCAGCCTATCACCCAACCGCATACGGGGGCACCCTATTTATCCGGTAGAAGCGGCTTTCCGGGTGGCACCAGTTTTCGCATCTCTCTCCCGATTCGCCGCTCCGCAAGCTGGAGTTGGCCGCGCGGATTGACGATCAGTTTTCCAGTAAGTATTGCATACTGAATGCCGTAAACAAGCCCGACGATGATGGAAACAAAGAATGCGATTCTCCCCAACGGACCAATTCCCCAAAGCCAGTCCAAGGCGAAGATGGCCGCGGCGGCTCCAACTGCGGTTAAAACAACGGCGGCCTTGCCACGCTGGGCCCGATGAAGCTTTGCCCTGGCGTACCGATCGATCGCCGCCTGTGAGGCCAAATTCGCCAGCTCCCTCATTGCAGCGAAATTGACCTGTTTCTCCGGAGCCACCGGCCTCTTTCTCGACCCACGCGACCGACTCAAACTGTTCGCTGGGGCAGGTCGACGCGTTTTCGTCGGCAATTTCTCGGGACTGGTCGCCGCTTGCGAGAGCAGTTCTGTCCCTTCCACGTCAGCACTTCCGGTCTCGCCTCTTCCCGAAGCCACACGAAGTCGCGAGAGAAGCTCGCGCATATACTCCCGAACAGCTTGGTCGTGGTCAAACGAATCGGATTGGCTTCCCAAACTGCATGAGCTTTCATCGCTGGAAGCAGGCGCGCCCTGTGGTTCTTTGTTGACCAACAGCCTAGCCTGGTCGGATATAGAGCCGTCCTGATGCACTTGACCGCTTGCTGAAATATCCATCCCATTCTCGCCGGAGTCAGGGCCTCCCGCCGTTTGTTCATCCACGAGATCTTGATCTTGTGATGGACAGACGGCATGCAATTTTACACTGAGGGACGCCGTGTCTCCTTCGCAACCTGGGGGTTCGGCCTGCCCAATCGAGTTTGCTGGGAATGATTCAGGCGCCCCGTCGCCGGCGCCTGCTGAGGATCTTGGCAAATCCTTCCCATGAACCGTCAAGGCTAAATCCGTCGGGCACCGCAGTTCCTCCACAATCGCGGCGTCGGACCCCGCTTCTCCGTCGATCTGAGGCTCCTTAACTGTTCGGTGCTGAACCGCGTCGGTGGATTCGCTAGCTGAGCCCAGTCGCCCGGGCGCAGCTGCACCCGCTTCCTTCACGCCTCTACCCCCAATAGACTGGCTCTGACGCGCGAGGGATTGCAACTCCATCCGCCCCTCCGCCAGTTCGTTGGACTTTTCCGCTAAACGAACCAGGCGATCTTCCAGGAGGTTTAAAGATGAAAGGCTTTGGGCAAACCGGTCGGCCAGCGACTCCAGTCGATCCAACGCGGTCGTGATGGCTGTCAATTTGACAGCTTCCTCAGCACGAGAATCTTCGAGCTCGACCAACGTTAAGTCACTCGGTTCGGGTAGGCAGGAGTACCACTCTGCATACCCGCACGGATTCCAAACCGTTTCGGTGGTAACCTCGGCGAATCCAGTCCCGTTTTGCGAAACGTAACTCGCTGACATCGGCCGATCAGCAGACTCGGCGACCTCATGCGTCCCAATCCGGCTGGCCTCACCGCCCGGGTTATGGACTGTCGGTGCTGCGGAAGCGCGAGATTCGTGTTGGCAACCTGTGTCAAGATGAAAGTCGTGCGATTCTCGATCGGCCTCTTCTGAAATTCGGTGCCCCGGAAAGGAGTCAGGGGACTCTCCACCATTCGGATTTCGGTCGAAATTGAAACGCAATGTCACCGGGCCAATTCCGAGCATGTCGCCGGAAATGAGCACGCCGCTCCCCACCGCTTTACCATTGTGCAGCAGATAGCCGCTTAGGGCTCGGAAAACAGTCTTTTGCCGGCCGCGAATAATCAGACAGTGGTAGGGCGCCACCCCTCGCGCGACGAGGCGCAGCGTACACTGTGGGGACGAACCGACAAGAATTCGGGAGGTTTGCAATTCCACCCGCCTCCCGTGATGGGTGGAGCCATGGATTGTGAAAACAGTCCTCGCGCAATCCTCGCCGTCTCGGATGCCCTTCACTTTTGACGTGGCAATCTCTGCGGTGACCATTTTAGACCTCGTGAAGCGTTTTGCTTCACCTCATGGAGGGGTAAATAATGACACTATTTAGGTATTCACTTTGATTCCGTACAGGGTATTATTGCATGGCTCGAGACGAAACGGCTTGCCCTCCCATGGGTTTGATTTCGCGTTGGCGGTATAATTTGAGAACTTTTCCAGGCGCGTTTTTCCGGCGAACCAAACAGTGTTCAGTTGCGTCCAAGATGACCGATTCGGTTCGGCCGGTCGCACAGTGGGTTCTAGTGTGATCTAGAGTACCGAAAGCGGGCTGTCAAATCGTTCGCCGGCGGGGTGGCTAGAAGTAGGGAAATATCTTGGATATATTTTTTGGTTTTGTCGATTATCCGATAGCGCTTGGCAGACGAGCAGCAGTCAACGAATAAAAGAAAGCCAGCACCGCGGCATTGGCAAATTGGCATGCTATTTGCTTGGCCAAGGATTGGTCGCAGTTTAGGGCGCAACGTGGGCCAATGACCCGGGCCACGCTGGGTGGGAGGCAAACGAATAACCGGCTGCCTGTGGAGCGGTCGCTCCCAAGTTTTATGAATTGTGAACGGATGGCCCCCTGCCTCGTACTATACTTGGTAAGCCTGGCCGCGTCATCGCGTTCTGGCGAAGAACCTTTGGCACACCCAGGGTACGCAAGAGGTCAAAAAACGGCGATGACGGGCAACGAAAGCAATTCGGCCGGAAACAGTATGAGGAGGCTAGCCGAAAGGGTCGCACAACCGCACTGTGGGAAGCCACGTTAAGCACGCGGCACGGACGTCGCTGGCAGACAACTAGGGAGGACGAATGGAAACATACTTATCACAACAAAACGAGGAAGCACGAGGTACAAAAGCTATGAACAGGCGACAGGCAATTCTCAACATGCGACAAATTCTGCTCAAGAGGCGGGATGCTTTGCGTCGGGCTCTCGCCGGCGACCTCAGTTTGCTCCGGGAGCTCCGCACTGAGGCGGGTGGGGATATTGCCGACTTTGCTCTCGATTCGGTGCAAGACGAGATTTCGTCACAGCTAGCGGAAATCGAAAGCCGCGAACTTGCCCGAATCGAAAAGGCCCTCCAGCGGATGGACGAAGGCCTCTACGGCATTTGCGAGTATTGCGGATGCTCCATCCCCATGGCGAGGCTCAAGGTTCTGCCTTATGCAACCTTGTGCGTGAAATGCCAGCGTGAGGCGGAGCTTGAGGGCGAAGCCCAGGAGCGCCGCGAGGTGGACTGGAGCAGGATCCTCGATTCCAACGGCACAGACAACGATATCACGATCAACGATATCGAACTGGACGTACCGTGATGTCGGGATCCCTACCATGCGGTCCGTTCAGGCAAAACCTTGCCGAGGCTCTGCAGTTCCACCCGCCAGCTTGTGGTCCGCGCAAGCATGGAAATCTGCGCCCCAGAAGGTGACGCAATAACCCTCGTCTTGTGGCCTGAAAAGAAGCGCCAAGGTTTGGCGCTTCTTTTTTTTCGCCGGACGGGCGTGACTGCGGCGCCAACCGCTCCGTACGATACCATCTAACTTGCCCATGCATCGCCATCGATATTGTTGGTGGAGATTCGCTTCAGGAAACTGCCTTTGTTGGAAGGGAAACCCTCCCCGACGGCTGATATGACGAGCACCAAGGCTGAATTTGACAAGGAGCAGCCACGCATGAAACTCGGATTCGGGTTGTACCGCCACCAACTTACTACGGAAAACTTTCGTTTCGCCCGCCAATGCGGTGCGGAGTGGCTAGTGGTGCACCTCGTGGACTATTTTCGTGGACGCGGTTCTATTGATAATCAGCCGGTAGGCGACGATGCTTGGGGATGGGCGGGCGATCCCCACGATCCCATCTGGTCAGAAGAGTCGCACGCTCAGTAGCAAGAACAGACTGAAAAAGAAGGGCTGAAGATCTGGGCCATCGAGAATTTCGACCCCAGCATGTGGTACGACATCTTGCTGGATGGTCCCCGTAAAGAGGAGCAAATGCAGCTTCTGCAGGAGGTAATTCGACGGCTGGGGCGGGTGGGAATCGCGGTGATGGGATACAATTTTTCCATCGCTGGAGTGGCGGGGCGCAAAATGGGTCCATTTGCCCGGGGGCAGGCCGAAACCGTGTTCGTCGATGGTCCTGACGAACGCCCCCTTCCCGACGGGATGGTCTGGAATATGTGGTACCGGGAACGCGGGCCCGGTCACATCGCGTTTTTTTCTCATGACGAGCTATGGCGGCGACTGAAATGGTTTCTCGATCGCCTTATTCCGGTAGCCGAACAGGCCGGAGTTCGACTCGCTGCCCATCCCGACGACCCACCGTTTCCTGTACTTCGTCAGACACCACGACTGATTTACGAGCCCTGGATGTTTCAGAAGCTGATAGACCTTCACCCAAGTCCCGCCAACGCTCTCGAATTTTGCGTGGGCACCACTGCGGAAATGCAGGGAGAGGGCGATTTGTATGACATTCTCGATGCATGCAGCCGCCAGGGGCGTATCGCTTATGTTCACCTCCGAAATGTCAAAGGCAAGATTCCCAAGTATCAGGAAACGTTCCTGGACGAGGGGGACGTTGACGTTCGTAAAGTTCTGCAGATTCTCCGGCGTAACAATTTTGATGGTGTGATAATCCCTGATCATACTCCTCTTCTTTCCTGCGCAGCACCATGGCATGGAGGCATGGCGTATGCGATGGGATACATTCGCGCGATGCTGCAATCCCTAGAATGATTGCCGCGACAGCAGGACATAACCCGATCACAGCCTTGATCGCTCATTCGTGCACCGAGGATAAGCTGACCACCATGGAGGTCTCTGCTCGCTGATATTCATCGCTTGGTACGCTCTATGCGGCGTAAAACAATTGCTAATCAAAGAAGATAAGAACGCCTAAGTTCACAAAGGGCTTCCACGACCGGTTTGAAACGACGGGTCAGATCCAGCAATCCCGAATGGGGAAACTCGTGCGGTTGGAAGTCCGCCCAGTTCGCCCACAGAAACCCTCGCACAAACGGTTTCGCAAGAGCCATCAGAAAATAATTCCTCGTCCATTGAGCTTGCTCGTCCGGCGTCCACTCACAGTGAACAGGACGAGTTTTGCCGGTGGCCAGCGGATCAAAAAGCGCTTGACTAGGAGCGGAGAATCGCACATAGATGGGCAATCCCATTTGGCCCCAATACTCGAGCTGGCGATGCCATTCTAGCGCATCCCGCAGGAGAGTGCCACCAGGAACATAGCCCAGATCGACTTCGAGGACCAGTGCGTCCAGCCCTACTCTCGCACGAATCAGGGCGTCCACCACGAACGGCGCTGGATACTGACACTCCCGCATCCTCAGATCCTCAAGCCATGGCTGCCGAATGCTCAGAGCGATCACGGCTCCGGGATCCAGTTCTCGCGCCAGTTGAACGGCCCCGGCCACAAAAGTCGCCAATTTGTCTTCAGGCATGGGAAAAGGCGTTGCCACGTTCAGTGGCCCGGCCACCTCCCAAAAATCCACCCGCCCGCGATAACGCCGCACTGTGGCTTCGATGAACGAGAAAGCACTTCGCTGAATGACAGACCAAGGTTGTTCGAAGTCGATCCACGTTGGCACGCCCTGGGGACGGAGATCAAGAAGCGGCCCCAGCCCACGATACAGTCCCGTCTCTCGACACCACAACAACCACCGATCCGGCCAATCAAATGAGTATTGCTCCCGATCTGGTGCCCCGGCCCGCCATGGGAAAGCCGCAACCGTCGCATTCGAAAACTCTGCGAGCTGCTGCGTTGCCAGTGAGTCGGGAAGAACTTCGGTCAGTGTCACCCCAAGCCAAAACGGTATTCTGCCCCGAGATAAAATCTTTCGAACAGAAATGGCTTGCGCGACGTAGCGTTGACAGAGTGCCGAGGAAGCCTCCAGAGCCAATTGGAGGCCCTCCCAAGCAAGCCTCGGAGCAGCGTGTTCCCTGGATTTTTTGATGATTGCCTGAGCCAGCAACGTTGTGGCCTGATCGACCTGCTCCACCACAGGACCAGGTACATCAAGCCCCAGAAGTTGCCAATCCTCCATCTGATTGCGGAGATGGCCAACCCGTCCTCGAGTGAGCTCCACCAACAGGTCATAGGGAGAGTATCTTTCCGCCAGAGTCGCAGTGGCCAGCGTCAGCCACCCGGTCTGCCGAACCTTTATGGGAATTGTGAGGGAGCCCGACTGTTCCCCATCACGCCATATCCTTAGGATGTTGCCGTCAAGTTCCCCCCGGGTCGGCCAGGGCACACGGTCTAACCCTGCGAAATACGCACACTGCACGACCTCCCCTGATAAACCAAGCACGTCATCGACATGAAATTCTAGCATTCCCATAGAGCGTGTGAGGATTGACTCTGTACGGTGCGTCCTGGCCCGCTCACACCATTATCATATTCTTTAGTGTACCACTTCCTGCTCTCCGGAATCGTTAACTTTTTGTTCGCTCGACCTGCAAAACGTTCGTTTTTACACCTAATTCCCGGAACCCCACAATGCTTCCTCGCTTACAATCGCGTCAGCGAAATATAAGTCGCCCAAGGTAGAAAACCGCCCTGGCCGCCCGGCAAACCGAGGGCAGTTCGGGAAACGACCAGCAGGCTCTCATTCCTGTTCGTACTCTGGCACAAACCACCCCGATCGTGTGTTCGTGGAGATAGCCCCTTGAGTGGCCCTCAGTACCACCCCGGTTGCCCCTCGGCACTCCTGATTCCACAATTCATACTGACGCCTTTCTCGGCTAAACCGTCACGCGTGTTGATCTGAAAAAGCATTACTGTTTGCCGTGAAGCCCCGACCTCTCACCATTTACTGTCCCGGTGGGCATCGATTCCTCGCCCCACATGCCCTGGCGGGAAAGGAAGTGAAATGCCCTTTCTGCGGGCTTACGACCATCGTTCCGCAAGCTAACGAGGCCCCATCGCACGACGCGACTGCGGAGCTCCGAACCCCGTCAGGAGCGTGTTATCCTCCGACAACAGACGAGTTACGACTACCGTCCGAAACTGTCTCGAAAGACTCGACGGTCACCGAACCGAACACCGTCGCCACCAAAATCCGAAAACGAGTAGCCGGTTCGGCCAAACCCGTCCCGAGCCGCTCTGAAGGATTCCAGAACGGCTCCCGACCTCTAGCGTCTCATGCTTTGGGCGTGGAAAGCCCCTCAGATTCGGATGCGAACGTCCAACCGATAGCGCCCTGGTCCGAAGTCTCATCCCCTCCTGAAGGCGCAGCTCCGCCAGTTATCGGTGAGGGAGCTACTCCACATGCTCCGGCGCCCGAGGACCAAACACCTCAAACTGGAACAGCTTCTCATTCTCTTCCCCCAAAGGTGACGCCGGAACTTCTGGCCTGGTGGCAACGGATTGCTCAAACACAGCGGCACGGCCTTTTCTTGGCCGTCGGTTGCGTGCTGGCGCCTTGCATCCTGGCCATCATCGGCGGGATCATCGCCCTGGCAACGGGATTTCGCCTATGGGGTTGGTCCTTCCTTGCGCAGGCTGTTCTCTCTATTGGCACGATTTACATCCTCGTCGCGCTGCCGGATTGGACCACCACAAGGAACTGCGGTCTGTTCTTTGGGTTGATGACCTTTCTTTGCGCGTTGGGCACGGGTCTACTGGCATTTGCGTCTCCACAGCATCTCAGGTCGTGGCATCTGGAAGCTATTCACAACCAGAGTCTTCGATGGATGGCCTCTCTAACCCTTGTCTATTTCACCGTCACATTCGTGCTCCTTCGGGTTTCCGATAGCCAGCGTCGCAAAGCTGATGCGTTTGTGCGCGCCATTCGAAAAGGCCACCACCTTAGCAAAAGAACCGCCCAATCTGCACCACCGACCACCCTGCGCAGAAACCCCGAACCCGCGCCTTCAACTTCTCAATCCAACCCACAACAATTGACGTGAGGCGCCGTCGGAACGCGAACCTCGCCTAATAGACACTCCGCTTTCATGCTCTTTCCGAATGTGGCCCCTCCTCACTCCAATCGGAGGGATACCAATCCGAAGCCCGCCACAGTCACGGGGCCGGTGACCGGAGCGCCAGGCTTTTCGGACAAATCTGTTATCCACGCCTTGGTCAGTTTCTTTTCGTCCAATTTCACCACCGCTTCCTCCCGTGTCTGCCGCGGGTTAAAAAGCCGGAGGATCATTCCTCGACCGTCCCTAGTCATTTTGCACTCCACGGGAAGCACCGACCCCGACTCAACCCTGACCGGCGGCAACAACTCGGGGGGTGTATTGCGGTTCACCACCAGCGCAATCAGAGGCCGCGTCGTCTCAATTCCGAATCGGGTCGCTGCCACAGGATCATATCCTCCCCGATGCGGCAAAATGAAGTACGTAAATACGGTAGGTCCTTCCTGATCGGCTTTGTAATTGGTTTCCCAGTAGTTATTCATGACGTACGACAGAATTGTCTGCGTGGGCTCGATGTGCGTAAGCCAACCCTCAGGGCTAAAGGGCTGAGGGACATCCGTTCGAATTGTTCCCAGCTCAACCAGCGGTGCATCCCAGGAGCCCCATAATACCCCAAATTCTTCATTGCTCACGTCGATCCATCGCTGCACGGTGTAGTAGTTCTTGCACGCACCTGGAAGCTGGTCCGCTTCTGGACGGACAATCGCCCACGCAAGTTCCATTCTCATCTGTCCATCTGGAACATAAAACGGAAAGGCCACGTGAACTCCCTCCGGGGAGCGGACCTTTTCCTTATCCAGAATCATGTCCACCTTGATCTGGTCTTTGACGTCGCTTAACTCGTAGATCCACTTCACACTTCGGCATCCCGGTGCCGGACTTTCCACAGCCCAGCGTTGCACAAGCGGCCCTTCTTCCAACCTTTTCACCGTACAACCCGCAGCAATCCGCTCGACCTTTTCCGGATTCCGACCCGGCACATAAAGGTACTCGGCGAGGCCCCACCCTTTGGCCTTATCGACAAGATCGCGGTTCAACTGTTTGTCCACCAAACGTCGGAGCGCGCCGGTTTGAGGCTCAACTTCCAGCCGGTAACGTTGCGTTTCCATTGTCGTTCCACCTTCGGTTAGCCCTTGGCCGGAACCGCCCGAGGCATCACCCGGCCCCCCGACGACAAGTCTGAAGCGTCGTGCCCCAAACGCTGGCACATCCTTCGCCCAGAACGCAAGCCGACCATCGCTCAGCTTCTGCCACGGCACCGCTGCCCCTGCATCGTCCTGGATAGAGCTCACTGAGCCGACCTGGGCCTCCAGGGTGACCAGATCGCTCCGTACCCAGCCTGTGGGGTTGAGAACCATGACATAGCGATCGGCAGCCTCTGTTCTCTCCTGTGAAACCAATCCCTTCAACGACTGGGTGAGCAGGTCGCGGGATTGGCGATCTGCCTCAAGTGCAAAGCTCTGCTTTATCTGCCATTGGCTCTTGGCGAATTCACTGTCTGGTTCGGTTATGCTGTTGTAGGCCCCCCAGGTGTGTTCATCGTAGAGAACCACGTTTCGCCAGGCCTGGTAAAAAAGTTCGTCGGGATAGTTGTCAGGCTGAAGCATGGCCCAGAGGGTCTCGGCCGAAGACAGCCGGTCGGCAGCTCGCCGGACAAGTCCCGTCTCTCTCGCCGAGGACGCCGCGCCATCTTCCCAATATGGTGTAAAGTCTCCCGTACATTCCGGTAAGTTATCGCCGTAACGTCTTTCAAACTCCCTCATCATTTCTGAGCATGTCGCAATGACCAATCGCGGGTAGGCGTATTTTTCGTTCCAATTCTTCACAAAATCACTGATGCCTACGTCGGGAGCCGCGTTGTCACCTAAGCAATGGCGAAGTTGGACCATCTCGAAAGGATACTGACTCTCCTGCAAGTCACGCAGATAGGCAAACAGTTCGCTCTTTCCTCGGAAGCCCCGCCAGTATCCCAGGCGGGGAATCCAGCACAACACGCGTTCCTGGCCGCTGGGCGATCGCCACCAGAACGCCTTGTCCCCCCAAACTCGCAGGGTATGTCCAATGCGGTGTCCGCCATTCGGACCGATGGAAAAGTACCGCACACCCGCCTGGGCGAGCGCCGTGACAATACCCCACGTGTATCCCGGCACGTCGCTGATCATGGCGGAATCAATCGGCACACCGATTTGCTCCTTCAGTCGCTGCGCATAATCGAGAAGGCGAAGCAATTCCTCAGGACGGCAGAGCGCTGTCAGTTCGTTGCCGTAAAGGGCTTGAAGCCCAATGACTCCTTTTCTCACCGCCTCTAAAAACGCTGCCCTTTTCTCGGGCGACGATGTCCGCAGATAACTGTCCACAGCCCAGAGGACTTCCACATTCCATTTAAACTGCGCTTCGGGAGGATAATCGGCGGTTTTTGCAGCCGTTTCCAAGGCCTGTTCATAAAAGCGCCAGTGATTCTGTTCGATCTTCGTTTGAATATCCGTATACCCGATATCGACATGGGAATGAGGCAATAGATAAACAACCCATTCCCGCACCGGGGCCAGGGGCACTTTCGTTTCGAGAATCACCTTATCGGAGGCACGAGCAACAAGGTTCACCTCTTTTCGCTCGACTACTCGCGGTACCGGCACGATAATTTCTTGCGTTCCGTTGCTAAGGTTTCCTGACCAGCATGGTCTCCCTTCGCATGACACCTCTAGCGAAATCGGGCCTCCCGCTCGGATGATCTCCAGCTCTACGACCTGCCGCAGTTCTCCGTCTGATTTAACCAGCGCGGGCACAGCCTGAACCGATCTAACCGCGGTCACATCGCTGAGGGGCACCATTTTAACACCCTTCCCAGCCAGAAACGCCACGGCGTCGTAAAGCATCCAGCTTCCTTCCTGCGTGGTTATTGAAATAACGTTGGTGCCCGCTCGCAGCACACCGGCAGGAACAGTAATTTGCAGTTCGCAGGGTTTCGCTTCCGCCAGGTCTCCCATGATCGTTGCATCGGGCCCGCCGGCGGGAAGGATTGTCTGAAAAATGACCTTACCATTTCCATTGATAACAACCCTGGGAGGTGAACGGTAATGGGTATTTGCCAAACACAAGACAAGTTCACAGTCTTCAGATGGCGGAGCCTCCAAGCCAAATAGAATCGTGGCCGTGTGAGGTCGTCCGCCTGCCCATGCGTCGGCCGGTCCTGGTTGGACATATGGCCAGTCCCGTGCTGGGTCGGATACACCTACCAGAAAAATGGGATCTTTTTGATACTGACTAAAACCGTTCGGGGCCAGTGCAAATCCTTCGGTCTTGCCATCCTTTTGACCGATTTGCCAGAGAACCGTGTGATCGTCACCGTTCTCAAGAACAAAACCCCTCGCATACCGACTGAGTGCCGGACTTACCAAAGCACAACCCACAAAAGCCAGCACGATGATATGGGGTCGCATCGATCACCTCCCGGAGGATTCCTCGGTAAACTTAAGTCAGCCTTCTCGCCGTGACCGAGCCGACTTACATAGCATTACACAGCACGACGTACCAAGCCCGCCACCGATTCCACTTTCAGAGGCTGGTCTGTCCACGATAATTGACTGGGGTTCCAAATAACCACCGATGGCAACGTTCTAGGCCAGAAAACCCATCGTCACAACTCTCAGGCTATATGGCCCTCGCACAGGTGAGGGCCAGCTATCAGGCGTAAACGCGTCTCCGGGAGGGAAGGTACACCAGTCCAACGCTCAAGTCAAGTATCACCGAGTCCCAACCTCCGTCTTGCCTCTCCGAGCGTCTCCACGAGCCGCTGCAGGTCGCTGGTTTGATGGTGAAAAGTCACACTTATCCGAAGGCACGCCTCATTGTCAGGTACAGCCGGAGGCCGAATTGCTGGCACAAAGAACCCCCGACTCTCGAGAAATCGACTCAATAAAAGTGCTGTTTCCGGCTGGTGGACAATTACTGGGATGATTTGACTGGTCGAGCGTCCGACATCCCATGCCTCACGCCTGAGGACCTCCCGCAAGAATTCCGCTCTTTCTAGGACGACTTCACGCCGATGCGGTTCCCGTTCAATGATCTCCAGGGCTGCCATCGCCGCGTAGCACGCAGCCCCGGGAAGAGCGGTGGAAAACATGTAAGGCCGGGCCTTCTGCACCAACCACTCCACCAGGTGTGTGCTTCCCACCACAAACCCACCCACCGAGCCCATGGCCTTGCTGAGGGTTCCCACGCGTACGGGTACTCTGTCTTCAACACCATAAAATTCCACAACCCCCCGGCCCCTCTTGCCAAAAACGCCCGTGGCGTGAGCCTCATCGACCATGAGAATGACGCCGTGGCGCTCGCACACTTCCACAAGCTGAGCAATAGGGGCTAAATCGCCATCCATGCTGAAAAGCGTATCGGTAACCACTAGGCGTCGCCGATGCCGGTGCGGTTTGGCCAGCAGGTGGTCCAAAGTGTCCACGTCTGCGTGCGGAAACACACGCAAATCCGCGCGGCTCAGCTTGCAGCCATCAATGATGCTGGCGTGGTTTTTCCGATCGCAGTAGACCGCATCGCCAGGCCCAACGAGGGCCGCGATTGTCCCCACATTGGCTGCAAATCCCGTGGGGAAGAGAAGCGCCGCCTCACACCCTTCGAACTTCGCTAGCGCCTCCTCCAGAGCCGCATGGGCTGAGGATCTACCACACACAAGCGCGCTGGCACCACTCCCCCACCCCTCTTTCTCCAGGCTGTTCCGTACTGCCGTGATGAGCCGCGGATCACTCGCCAACCCCAGGTAATCATTCGAACCAAAGTTCAAAAGCTCACGTCCGTCGAGCCAAATCGTACGCCCTTGGGAACTCGTCCGACATCGCCGTGTCCGCCGGAGGGATTGGCGATCTAATTCCTCTAGGCTTTCGGTCAGCCATCCGAGTACGTCCACCTTCCACTGCGGTCGACCTTCCATGTGCTGGCAAAAACGAGAGGAAACAGTGAATTGCGGTGTCAGTGCCGATGTACGCCGTCAGATATCAACCGGGCGGCCAGCCGAATTGCCTCCCGGCCAGCATATGAAAGTGTAAATGCATCACTTCCTGGCCCGCATCTTTCCCGTTATTGAGCACCACTCGGTACCCCTGAGCTAACCCCAACTGGGCAGCAATCGTTTGCATAGCCAGGAAGCATCGGCCAATCAGATCGGCATCTTCTTCCTGAAGCCCCTCGATGTTGGGAATCTCTTTTTTGGGAATGACGATAATATGAACGGGTGCCTGTGGGTTGATGTCCTTAAAAGCGATACAATCCCCATCCTCGTAGACAATGTCGGCCGGGATCTCCCTGTCGATGATCTTTTTGAAAACCGTTTTCGGAGACATCGTGACACCCTCGTTAACAAAATCTTGCAATCCCGAGTGAATCGAGTCGTTTCCCACGCGTTGGAAAATCCATATGCTCTTCGTCGGTTAACGTGAGCCATCCGCTTTGGAAAGCTGATTGACGAACTGACTGACGCAAATGCCTTCGTCAATCAGGAGCGTCGGCATGCCATCCCAAACGGGATAGGCAATCTCATTGTCTTCGCGAACCAACAACGTTTCCACAGGCTGCTCGAGCTTTCGTGACGCACGATTGACAATTTCCCCGCGCTCGATTGCGGCATTCACCGCATCTACCAAAACTTGCGATGCGACTCGAAGGCTCTGTTTGGTTTCCGGACAGGCCAAAAGACTGACAAATGTTGCGTCCAGCATTGATGCTTCCAACGAAGGCTTCCTAAGAAATTGGCTTTCCATCCCACGTGCATTAAACATTGTACTGAATTTACCCACTTCCAGGAAATCGATCGCGCCCATCACTCATCCGCACGTTTGTAAAAACCGATGAGATACCGCGGCGCGCCGTGTTGCAGGGACAATTCATAAATTGCCCCTACCGTTTGACCAGTAACGGAACCGAGCGCTTTCAGCCAAGTCGATGGACTGGACGATCCAAACGTTGGACTGTGGACCTCGCAACCACGTCCGTCTCAGAAATCCTTCACAGGGGTGCGCTTGTCCTACCCGCCGATGTGAAACGGATGGTCGAACGTTCAGAAGTGGACCTCCCAAACAGGTCCTGCCGGTTGAATCTCGCTCCCACGCAAACCTGTGTTGGATATCCGTGTCTCCATCGCCAAAGGAAAAGTGGGGCGTATCAGAAGATCTCACGGATTGACGTCCGACCGCTTTATGATTTACGATTTTTGTTGGGGATTGGTGCCCGCTCGCCTCCCAGAAGCGGGCAACTCCAGATGCGAGCCCTGGTGCCTCGGTAACCGGGCATCCCTTTGCCGGTTGTTGCAAAATCACGGATTGCCTTAGCAAGTGGGAGGACAACCTCACCGAGCGAACGTGTGTCGTAGCTTTAGCTATCCACGGAGTCAGCCTACCTCCGGCTTTTTGGTCTTTCCGGTCGTGTGTTTGTCAGTTGCCTCCGTTCGTATAAAGGCGGTCGGGAACTTGCCAAAGGTACGATAAGTCATTATTGTGGCGCGTATTCGGCAGTGTGCCTGGATTGAGTTTTCGTTTCACATCTGTGTAGGAGGATCTGCCATGGCGTTTCGCTCAAGTCGTCGGGAATTTTTGCAGACGTCCGCCGTGATCGGTATCGGTTACTGGGTAGCCGGCGGAGTCCGCGCCGAGGAGAGCAAGTCCCCCAATGAAAAAATTCAGTTTGCATGCATTGGCGTGGGCGGAAAAGGTCAGAGCGACTCCGCCGATGCGGGAAACGCCGGAGTGGTCGTGGCAATCTGCGACGTTGACGATAGGACGCTCGACGCCGCCGCCAAACGATTTACAAGCGCGAAAAAGTATAATGACTTCCGCAAGCTCTTCGACGAAATGGCTGACAAGATCGACGCCGTCACTGTCAGCACACCCGACCACACTCACGCCGCGGCTTCTCTGCTGGCGATGCGTTTGGGCAAGCACTGCTTCTGCCAAAAGCCTCTCACGCGCACCATCTATGAAGCCCGACTGATGGGCCAGGTAGCGAGGGAGAAAAAAGTGCAGACCCAGATGGGTAACCAGGGTACAGCCAATCCGGCCCTCCGTCGTGCGGCTGCGCTGCTTAAGAAAAATATTCTCGGCACGGTGAAGGAAGTCCATGTGTGGACAAACCGCCCGATCTGGCCGCAAGGCGGCACCCGCGCACCCGAGCAACCGGTTCCTCCGTACCTTCACTGGGAAGAATGGATCGGCCCGGCCAAGTTCCGTCCCTATGCCCCCGGCTACCACCCGTTCTCCTGGCGCGGCTGGTGGGACTTTGGCACCGGAGCTCTCGGCGATATGGCCTGTCACACTCTTAACATGCCCTACGCAGGGCTGGATTTGCGAGATCCGGTTTCCGTCCAGGCTGAAACGTCCGGCCATAACCGGGATAGTTTCCCCAAATGGTCAATCATCACGTACGAGTTTGCCGCCAACGATTGGCGACCGGGCCTGATCCTCAAGTGGTACGATGGCGGAAAATTACCTCCCAAGGAGCTATTTAAGGAATTTGATGATCCCTCTGCCCCCACGGCTAGCGGCGCACTGATCATCGGTGACAAGGGGAAGATGTACGCTCCAGGCGACTACTGCGACCGCTTTGTGATCGTTCCCAAAGATTTGTCGGTGCCTGAGGTCGAATTCGAACGGTCACCGGGCCACTTTGAGGAGTGGGTCCTGGC
Organism: Thermogutta sp.; assembly: GCF_039793925.1. Taxonomy (GTDB): domain Bacteria; phylum Planctomycetota; class Planctomycetia; order Pirellulales; family Thermoguttaceae; genus Thermogutta. The sequence continues at coordinate 63,989 of NZ_JBAMME010000269.1, forward strand.
AATCAAGACCGGCAAGCCAGCTATGTCCAACTTCCCGAATTATGCTAGCCCACTTACCGAAACGGTTCTTCTCGGCAACCTCGCGGTTTGGGTGGCCAATGAACCCGGAGTTGGCCCCAAGGTGGAGTGGGATGCTGCCAATTTGAAGGCAAAGAATATTTCCGGTCTCGAAGAATTGATCAAGCCGGTGTATCGGCCGGGATATACGCTTGACGCTTGATGGCCTCTGGATGGTTTTCCCGCTTCAGAGGGCCGGGAAAGCAGTGTGCTACCTCCCCGGTAGGGTTTAATTCCCGCGGGTGCAGGAAAAATAATGGGTTAGTCACCGATTACTCGTTGCGGGGACCGTTTTCCTGAACGGTCCCCGCAGTTCTCACGCACGTTTATACCGAGAGGGATACGAGTGAATAATGACCTGCGCGCGTGCTGTGGCAAACAAAAAACCGAGGCTGGCATGGACAAGCGATGAGTTTGGCCGAATTGCTGTGGAGCTTCGTTTTATCGCGAAGATTGTTCGAAGTAATAGAACATCGTTATCGAACACCTGTGAGTTGAGGATGTTAGTATAGTTTACAAATTCAGTAAAAGTATGGACGTTTCTATTGGTAGTTCTTGAATGGTTGGCGCGCGACGGCAACTTCCACAGATCTATTCGCAGCCCGTTGATAGGACGTTTTCGCATCTTTAGAATTCGCATGTTCAGACATCGAGCAGGGTATTTCCGAGTTGGTGCAAAGCGAGGTGAATTCTATGGCCAATGAGTATGATCCTTATCGAGAAGCCTTGGTGGTGGAGAAAATCTTCCTTTGGCCCAAAGAATTCGACCATCAACCGCAGGATATTCGTAACCGCGTGGAGCACGAACTTGACGCTCATCCACAGCGTGCCGAGCAACTTGCCTACGTACGATTGCCAGTGGGATTTCGACGCGAAATTACAATAACGGCAAGTGACATCGAGCGGGTCCTAGGCGCGTCCCATGAGACGAGTGAAGCAGCACGGGCACCAGCTAACTGAAGTTGCTCGATTCCGACTGAAACCAGCCATGACTGCTACCCGCATTGACGTCAATTTGGGTTCCCGATCTTATCCGATCTTCGTTGGCGACCAGATTCTCACCAAAGTCGGTGAGCTGATCACGTCGGCGATGGACGCGACTCATGCCGTTGTCATCACCGACAGCAATGTCGGTCCTCTCTATTTGGAGATCTGCCAGCGTGTCCTCGAAGATCAGGGCATGCGCGTTAACGCCGTCACTGTTCCCGCAGGTGAAACTACGAAAAGTCTTCCCTATGCGGAACAGCTTTGGAACGCGCTGGTCGACTTTCATGCAGATCGGAAAACCGTGGTTGTCGCGCTTGGGGGAGGTGTCGTCGGCGATCTTGCAGGATTCATTGCGGCCACGTTTGCCCGGGGATTGCGGCTGGTTCAGATTCCCACGAGCCTCCTCGCTCAAGTGGACAGCTCAGTGGGTGGCAAAGTGGGCATAAATCTCGAAAAAGCCAAAAACATGGTGGGAGCTTTTCACCAACCTTCTCTCGTGGTGATTGATGTCGGGACGTTGCGGTCCCTTCCCCAGCGGGAGTATATTTCGGGTCTGGCTGAAGTCGTCAAGTATGGCGTGATTCTCGATGCACAGTTCTTCGAGTTTCTAGAACACAACGTGCCAGCGATACTTAACGTCGATCCTGCAATCCTCACATCCATCATTGCGCGGTGCTGCCGCCTGAAGGCCGACGTGGTCGAAGCAGACGAAAGGGAAGAGACCGGTTACCGCGCCATTCTGAATTATGGCCATACTTTCGCCCATGCCTTCGAAACTCTAACCAATTATACTTCGCTCTTGCACGGCGAGGCGGTCGCTATCGGAATGACCTGTGCTGCCAGGTTAGCCGCTTCAAGAAACATGTTCTCGAGCGACGAATGCAAGCGGCAGACGGACCTCCTCAGAGTTCTGGGCTTGCCCACAGAGCCACCTAATCTTTCGCCCCACGATGTCCTTGCCTGTATGCGACACGACAAGAAGGTCCAGCACGGGCAATTGCGTCTTATTTTGCCCAAACGACTGGGGCAGGTCGAATTGGTTGCCGACGTGGATCCTGGTGAAATCACTGCAGTCCTCGCACCTTTGCAAACGAACTAGCCTGCTGCTGTGATGCGACGGCGAACGCGATGAACTTCAAACTGATTGCCTACATCCTGGGAATCATCTCATTGATTGTGGGCGGTTTTATGACCGCCAGTCTACCCTGGTCGCATCCACTTTTCGGGCAGGTTGATGCTTTCGATTGGCGTGGCTTCGCAGGCACACTTGGTGCCGTCCTGGTCAGTATTTTGGTGGGTAGTTTACTTCTGTTCGTCGGCCGGGACGCTCGTCGTGACCGCCTCCTGAGGCGCGAGGCTCTGGCCGCAGTCGCTCTCGCATGGTTGCTTGCAACAATTCTCGGAGCCCTACCCTTTTTGTTTTCAGGCACTGCACGGGCTCGTCAAAATGGCCGCATCGTGCGAATGAGTATCTTCGACGCACTTTTTGAATCTGCGTCGGGGTACAGTGGGACCGGCGCGTCCGTGTTATCGGATCTTGAGGACCCCAATCTTGTTCCGCGATCTGTCCTCTTCTGGCGATCAGAAACGCATTTTCTGGGCGGACTGGGAATTGTCGTGCTCTTCGTCGCCGTGCTCGGAATGGGATCGGCCGGCAAACAATTAATGCGGGCCGAGGTGGCCGCCCCTTCGCAAACATCCACCCACGAGCAAACCCGAAGGGCAGCCATTGCTTTCGGTAGCGTGTTTGTCACTCTTAATGCCATTTTGACGGGGCTACTTCTTCTCCAGGGGCTATCAGTGTTCGATGCACTATGCCACGCTTTCGGAACAGTCGCTACCGGTGGCTTCAGCACCTATAACGACAGCATCGCACACTTCAAAAGCCCCGCTATCGAGCTGACCATTACCATTTTCATGTTTCTCGGCTGTACCAATTTTGCCCTCCTCTATTTTGCCGCCAAGGGAAACCTGCATCGCCTCCTCTATGACGTTGAATTCCGCGTCTATGCAGCGATTATCCTGATAGCAACCCTCTTGACGGCAGCCTGCCTTTTCTTTGAATATCCTGAGTACAAATACAATCCGCTGATGGCCCTACGATATTCGTTATTTCAATGCGTGTCCATGCAGACGAACACAGGATTTGCTACCACTGATTTCGATAAATGGCCACCCTTTGCAAAAGGTGTTTTATTAGTCCTCATGTATATCGGCGGGTGTGCGGGAAGCACAAGCTGCAGTGTCAAAGTGATTCGCTATATCTTTCTTTTTAAAATACTCGCGCTCGAACTGGAGCAAATTTACCGTCCCAATGTCGTGCGTGTCGTTCGCATTGGACAACATCCTGTTACCGACACCGACCTGCTCAAGAGCATTCTCGTATACTTTGCAATGATCCTTCTTGTCTCCGTTGTCAGTTGGCTCGCTTTACTCGCATTCGAACCGCTCTCCACTTGGAACGAAATCTCCGGAAACAAATTGATCGATTGTCTTTCTGCGGTAGCGGCAACGCTCAACGGCGTGGGACCTGGTCTGGGGCTCGTCGGCCCGGCGGCGAATTACGGCGCCCTCCATGCGCCGGCCAAGTGTGTTCTGACCACTCTGATGCTGCTCGGCCGACTGGAGCTCTTTCCACTCCTGGTAATCTTAAATCCGAGATTCTGGCGAGGTCGCTAACCCGTTTCCGGACTGCCGACGCTTTTCGGCTCACGCTTGCTTTAAATCTGGGAATAGCTGCCCTTAAAACCTATTTGCCCTAGCTGTTGCTCCGGTCTCACAAGATAAACCGGCTGAGATCTTCGTCCTTAACAATATCGCTTAACTTACTGCGGACATAGTCGCTGGTGATCACAAATTCACCGCGAACATTATCCGGAGCATTAAAACTGACTTCCTCCAGCAGTTTTTCCATCACTGTATACAGGCGACGTGCTCCAATATTTTGTGTGGTCTGGTTAACGCGATAGGCAAACTCTGCGATCAGGCCAATGGCATCCTGCTCAAAGATCAGCTCTACGTTTTCAGTCTTGAGCAGCGCTTGATACTGCTTGACCAAGGCATTCTCTGGTTCCGTGAGAATTCGAACGAAGTCCTCCTTGGTCAGGTCTGTCAGCTCGACGCGAATTGGAAAACGGCCCTGAAGCTCTGGCATAAGGTCACTGGGCTTCGAGCGATGGAACGCCCCGGCAGCAATAAACAAGATATGGTCCGTACGGACGTACCCGTAACGGGTCTTGACAGTCGTTCCCTCTACGATTGGCAGAAGATCCCGCTGTACGCCTTCCCGCGAGACGTCGGGGCCATGGACCGTTCCCGTGGACGCGATCTTATCAATCTCATCAATAAAAATAATTCCGGAGTTTTCCGTTAATTCAATGGCTTTTGCTTCAATTTCGTCTTTGTCGACGAGCGACTCGACTTCTTCATCAACGAATAGACGGCGCGCCTCGGCAACCGTCATTTCGCGGCGCCGCGCGCGCTTACTGGCAAAAAACCTTTCTGCCCAAGACTGGAAATCAAGATCGATTTGCTCCAGCCCCGTCCCACTTACAAAAAATGGAAGTTCTTTTTTTTCCACAGTCACTTCGACATCCCGATCGTCAAGCACACCCGACCGAAGCAATTGCCGCACACGTGCGCGGACCCTGTCCTTCCGACTTTGCTCTTCCGAATCTGAGCTTGATGCTGACTCCCAGTTACCTGACTTGAGCAGAAGATCAACGAGGCGGTTCTCGGCCCGTTTTTCCGCTTCCTCTTTCACTTTTTCTCGATATTCTGAATATACGATCGAGACCGCATTATCGACCAAATCGCGGACCATGCTCTCCACATCACGGCCCACATATCCCACTTCTGTGTACTTAGTGGCTTCCACTTTGACAAAGGGTGCCCCAGTCAATCGGGCAAGTCGGCGGGCGATTTCCGTCTTCCCCACGCCCGTGGGACCGATCATAAGGATGTTTTTCGGACCAATCTCCGCGCGGATTTCCGGCGGGAGTTGCTGGCGACGCCAGCGATTCCGGAGTGCCACGGCAACTGCCCGCTTGGCAGACTCCTGTCCCACAATGTACTTATCGAGTTCTGCCACGATTTGGCTGGGTGTTAACTGCTGCACGCGATCTCCTCCACCACAATATTCTCGTTGGTATACACATCCAGTTCGGCGGCAACGCGCAGGGCTTCGCGAACAATTTCAACTGCCGACAAATTGGTATGCCGAAGCAGCGCCCGGGCTGCCGCAACGGCATAAGGTCCGCCTGAGCCAATCCCCAAAATCCCATCTGAGGGCTGCAAGACGTCACCTCTCCCCGAGAGCAGCAACGTGTGCTCAGCATCAACGGCAATGAGCATCGCCTCCAGGCGGCGGAGTGCCCGGTCAGTCCTCCACTCTTTAGCCAGCTCTGTAGCTGCCCGAGGTAAATTACGGGGAAACTCTTTTAACTTGGCTTCAAAACGCTCGAACAAAGCGATGGCATCGGCAGTACTCCCCGCAAAACCCGTTAGCACTTTTCCATCCGCCAAACGCCTCAATTTCACTGCATCAGACTTCAGCACGGTAGAGCCAAGACTGACTTGTCCATCCGCCCCGATGGCTACCGAGCCACCTCGGCGCACCGTAACTACTGTCGTGCCTCGCATTTGCATGGGACCTGCTTCCCGTTCCACAAGAAAACAAGCCGGCACTGCCGGCGTGACGTCTGTCGTCCGATAACAGACCAAGCGATGAAACTTAAATTAGTACCAAGGCACCCTGTCGGTCAAGCGGTCACAGTTCGGGCTCCAGGTATCAATCGATATCAAAGCGCGTTACCCGACCTTTCTTGGTGACCTTATGACCGTGGGGATTAGTACAAATCGGGTGTCTATGGTATAATTTGGACCGTGAATTGTGCGTTGAAGAAGGAGGTGCATGATGCATGCTAACATCAGTCACGTTGTTCTAGCCCAGGTTCCGATCTGGTATCTTTGGATTGCACTGGGTGCCATCGGATTACTTTTCCTTCTCTTTCTAGTGATCGTTGTGCTCATGTACGGGGCGCTGTGGTTTCAGGCATACATGTCCAGCGCCGGGGTGAGTATCTGGAGCCTGATCGGCATGAGCTTCCGTCAGGTCAACGCCCGGCTGATCGTCCAGGCCAAAATCATGGCCGTTCAGGCGGGACTGACTGACGAGCGCTACGGCATAACGACACGGCGCCTCGAAGCACACTATTTGGCGGGTGGCAATGTCATGAAAGTCATCCACGCTCTTATTGCGGCCAACCGCGCGCAGATGCCGCTGACGTTCGACCAGGCAGCCGCCATCGACCTGGCCGGCCGGGACGTGCTGGATGCTGTTCGCACAAGCATTTACCCCAAAGTCATCGATTGTCCGGACCCCCGGAGTGGGCGGACCATGCTGAGCGCCATCGCCAAAAACGGGGTTGAATTGAAAGTTAGGGCCAGGGTAACCGTCCGAACCAAGATGGAAACCCTCATCGGTGGAGCCACCGAAGAAACCGTTATCGCTCGCGTCGGTGAAGGCATCATTACCGCGATCGGCTCGTCAGAGACGCACCTCGAAGTGCTAGAACATCCGGACCGTATTTCTAAGGCCGTTCTGGAGCGCGGACTGGATCAACAGACCGCTTTTCAGATCGTCTCCATCGACATTGCGGATATTGTCGTCGGCCAGAATATTGGGGCGAGACTCCAATACGACCAGGCAGAGGCCGATACCCGGGTGGCGCGTGCGAAGGCAGAGGAACGCCGAGCACTCGCCATGGCCCGCAGCCAGGAAATGAAAGCTCAGGTTGCATACAACCGTGCCCAGGTCATCCTCGCTGAGGCACAAGTCCCGCTGGCAATGGCCCGTGCCATCCGCGAGGGCCGTTTCGAAGTCCTTGCGTCGCGGCCGTGAGAAAATTGTGCACGGTGCAGTTCAATTGGCGCTCTCAGCCGCACTGCGATCGGCCTTATTATAAAGCTTTCTTTCTCATCAAACGAAGGCGAAGTAAAAAACGGGGCACTAGCCTCCAGCCAGTGCCCCGAGGTGTCTCGATCCTCGGTTAGCGCAGTGAGCTGTTAGCCCTCAATCTCCACCCAGCGTCCTTCGCGAGCACTCTGGAGAATCGCGTCACACACCCGTTGCGTCCGGAGCCCAGATCGCATATCGGGCTGGAACTTGGGGCCACCTTCCAGGGAAGCCAAAAAGTCTGCAAACGTGTTGATGAAGGTGTGCTCGTAGCCGATCGTGCAGCCCGGCACCCACCAGTGTTTCATGTAAGGATGCTCGCTGGCTGTCACATGAATCTTCTGCCAGCCGGTGAGATGGTCTTCAATCTTCTTGCCGGTTTGTGGATCAGCATAACGGAAGAACTGCAAGAGGTGCGGATCCTCCAGATCAAAAAATACTGAGCCCAGCTCACCGTTGAGCTCGAATGTGTTGTAGTTCTTTCGGCCACGGGCATAACGGGTGCTCTCGAAAGTTCCCAGCGAGCCATTTTCAAAGACGGCCAGGAACATGCAGGCATCGTCGATCTCTACTTTTTCTACCCGTCCCGTTTCTGCGTGGACGCGCTCTTTCACAAACGTTTCCGTGTACGCGACCACTTTCTTGATCCGACCATTGAGCCACTCGGCCGTATCGATCGAATGTGCGAGAAGATCGCCGGTCACGCCCGATCCTGCCACACGAGCATCCAGTCTCCATAGAGCCAGCCCGCCTTGAGGCACCTTCTGAGAAATCGTGTAATCCTGATTGTAGGTCGCCCTATAATGGAATGGCCGCCCGATCCGCCCTTCGTCGATAATCTGCTTGGCGAGTGCGATCGCGGGGACACGCCGATAATTGAAACAGACCATATTGGGCACACCGGCCTTTTCCACGGCGGCCACCATCTCCTCAGCCTCACGAGCATTCATCGCCAGGGGTTTCTCGCAAACTACGATCTTGCCGGCTTCAGCCGCAGCAATCACACAGTCGTGGTGCATGTTATTGGGCACACACACATCGATCAGATCGACATCGTCCCGCTCGATCAGTTTCCGCCAGTCCGTCTCGATCGACTCGTACCCCCATCGTTTCGCAAACGCCTCTAACTTGTCCTTATCTTCCGGCCGGGCATAGACGGCCTTCAGGACCGGCTTGTGCTCCCGATCAAAAAAGTGAGGGACCTGCAACCAGGCGTTGGAATGTGCCTTTCCCATAAACCCGCAACCCAGCATGCCGATCCTCAGTTCCTTTGCCATAGTTTCTCCTCCTTTTGGCAAATGCTCAGTAAAGCTGACACGTTCTTCGGTTTTTCGCCGTTACCGCTGCAAATCCATTCTGGTGGACAAGCTCACTCTTCTTCGTACCAGCCGTGAAGATCTCGCACTTGAATCATCACCCGCAAAATATCGTTCCACGTTTGCGGATTCATCATGACGGCATTGGGAAACATGCAGCCATCCCAGCAAATATGCCGCATTCTCTTGGTGAGCTGTCCGTTTTCGTCGCGCAACCAATATCCGGCCGCTTTCGGGATATCCAGCTTTCCGTTGGGATCAGTCGCCAGACAGTGCCGCCCCGTTTTGTCGTGAGAGCCAGACCCATGAACGGTGGCATCATTCTGTGCAATATGGAGATCTATCGTCCATGGACGCAAAGCATCTGTAAGTTGTTTATAGGCGGCGTAAAACCGATCCTTGTCCTTCCAGTCAAAGTCCTCGGGGAGCAACGCATCCTCCGGAGCGTTGTAGCCGAGAAGATACAGCAGCGTGTGCGCCATGTCAGCCTGGAATCCCAGCACATCCGGGCGATCTACCATTTCCAGAAGCTGGATCATTCGCCGCCAACTGTGCATGCCGCCCCAACAGATTTCCCCTTCGGCCGCCAGCTTCTCCCCGTGATCCGCCGCAATGTCGCAGGCTTGGCGGAATGTCTCGGCTATCCGACGCTGATTCCCTTCCGGATCTCTCAGCCACTCGGTGACGCTGCATGCGGAATCAATGCGCACTACTCCATACGGGCGCACACCAATTTCCCGCAGCACCATCGCTACCCGACAGCCCTTGCGGACCTGCTCCAAAAACTTCTTCCGCTCGGTCTCGTCTCCCATCGCGGAACCGCCTCCCGTGGGAGGCCATATCGGGGCGACTACCGTCCCAATTTTCAAATTCCGTCGGGCAGCTTTCTCTGCAAGCTCCTTGATGGCGTCATCGCTCTTAACCGTGGAATCAATATCAATATGGGGGAGGTACAGGAAAAGATCGAAACCGTCAAATTTGATTCCGTCCACTTCAGCCGCCGCAGTCAAGTCGAGCATAGTATCAAGGTCGATCGGCGGCTCCCCACCATCGCCCTTTCCAACGACTCCCGGCCAGGCCGCATTGTGAAGCTTAGGAAAATTATGACGCTGTCCCGAAGCCATGATCCCTCCTTTGTACAGGAAAAGTAACAACCGGACGCCATACAGCATGGCCAGTCACCGCACAAGATGAACAGGCCACCAGCACGCCGCTAAACGGCGTGATTGATTCTAAAAATCCCCTGCCAAAACCGCAAGCCACCAGCACACGGATTTTCAGCGTTCCAGCTTATCAGATCTCTTGGCTTGAGCCAGGCAAAGCTGGAGCATAGCGTCCTTCTTTGTCCGCCCGTATAGGCGGCTCGGATTCGAACGTCAACTTGTCGATATCCGAGACGTACTGGAAATTGGAGTTCCAGGCCTGCTCCCAGGTCACATACTGACCGGTATGCGCGGCCATGCGTCCCATGAGCGTCGCCAAATTGGCCTCGGCTGCCCGTCTCGCCTCGTTATGGGGTTGATCCTGCCTGATGGCATCGAGCAGCACCTGCCATTCGGCATGGTATGGGTTTATGTCAGGCTCAGGATACCGCCATATCTCTTCGCTGGCCACCATTTTTTGGCTCTTATAAAGCTTGGGTTTAGGGTCTGATAAATCTGTCATAATCACTGCAGATCCCTTTGTGCCGTGCGCATAGTCCGAGTAAGTGGACCAGCAATTCGGCATGTGACGAGAAAACGCAAAAAGTTTCGTGCCGTCGGCAAACGTGTACTCCACCGTGTAATGATCAAAAAGATTGCCAGCGTCTGGATAGCACCGCCCCCCCATGGCCTGCGCCTCTACAGGCCATGCTCCCTTGACCCAACACGCGACATCCACATTGTGGCAGTGCCAATCTACAAAGAATCCGCCACTAACCCAGTTGAAACACACTGCATGCCGAATTTGAAACTCGATCTCGTTGGCACCGGGCGGAAGTCGTGGCGTGAACACCGGACCGTGCACACGATAAATCCGCAATGTGTGAATCTCCCCGATAACACCGTCGTGAATTCGCTTAATGACCTCCTGCCGGGCTTTGGAATGCCGCCACATAAAGCCAACGCCAACCTTGAGGTTTTTCTTCTCGGATTCTTCCGCAGCTTTCATAAGCCGGCGAGTGGCTGGAGCGTCCACGCCAAACGACTTTTCCATGAAGACATTGACCCCTTTTTGCACCGCGTATTCAAAGTGAACCGGCCGAAAGGCCGCGTGTGTCGTGAGAATTACAACATCACCTGGCCCAAGGCAATCAATAGCATGCCGATACGCGTCGAATCCAAGAAACCGGCGCTCCGGAGGAACATCCACCTTATCCGGGAATTTACTTTGGAGGTTTTGGAGACTTCCTTCCAAACGATCTGCGAACAGATCCGCCATCGCCACCAGTTTTACCGGGCCTCCTGTCGTCGAGAAAGCATCGGCCACCGCTCCGGTCCCACGACCGCCGCAACCTACCAGGGCCAGTTGAATCGTGTTGTCCTCACCCACATGGTGCCCATAGATAAGGCCCCCTTTTACCAGTGAAACTGCCGACAGCAGTGCGCCGGTTTGGGCGAGAAACTCTCGGCGAGACTTTGTCATCTTCCCATGGCGAGCAGCAGACATGATTCCCTCCCTTCCTGAAGGTGGACCAACCAGCTTTTCCAGCATCCCACACTTTAACGCCGCCGCCAATTTACCACGCATCCCTAGTACTCACAAGCGCCGGGGAAATAACCGGCGGCGCGCCGAAACAGGAGCGATACATCCGTTAAGCTCTATTCGTCAATCCCCTCCTACCTAACCCGCATCCCGCCCACTGCAACGTACCGGCCGTACTGCACCGGTTTCCTTTTTTCCGACGCTCAGATTGTCTGTGACGGCGGAGTCTATCAGAATGGACGAGATCAATCACAGCACTTCGGATTGAACTGCAAGTGCACCCTCGCGAAGAACCTCTGAATAACCCTCGGGCATCAGGGGCCCTGCGCGGTCAAACTTGATAGCAAAAGTTCACCCGGTTTCGTAAGGAGCCGCTTCGATCCCATGATGTACGGTGCACCTCTCCTTCTACTACTCTGCTGCGGCGTGGACGTTGGGTGGCAACCCTCCGGGGACGGAGGCATCGAGTACATTATTCAAATATCACCCGAAGAACTGCAGAACCTTCGCCCCGGCGATATCCTTGCTGCCAGCGACGTGCCACCGAATTTGCCTCCCATTACGACCTACCGGGTCGTTGTAGGCAGCGGCCCTCTCCCCCGCAAACTTCCCGAAGCAGCATTTTCAAACTCCCAGGAACTACCCTCGGCGGCCCACGCGGGTCGGCCGCCAAGTGCAAGCCCTGGTCTGAGAGCCACCCCGCCGGGCTCACCCCCAGGGCCGATTGCCACCGCACAATCTGCTGTGGCTCTCATCCCGACCGAGAATGAAAGTCCGAACAGCGGAAATAGACAAGTAGATGAGAGCTCTCATCCGAGTAGCGGGCCCGCTAAAAGCCAGGCGATAGATGGGTCTGGTCCCTCCCCGCCGGACGAACCCGGGGAACAGTCCACTCAATCCATCTCACCGCAAGAAAACGGGGCTGACACGGCGGCAAGTCAAAGGGCGAGGGCAACTTTTTCTGCCCCGATCGACGCCCGCTGGCCGTTTCTTCTCGTTGCCGCAACGGCAATAACGACTGCCGGAATGTGCTTCGCTTCCTGGATCGCCTGGGACTACCGGAAAAAATATCTTTCTTTACTCCAACAATGTCACCCCGAACAGGCAGACGTCCCTGGCGAGTTGGCTTCAACCTCGAAGTTGCCTGAGAACCTGAAATCGCATCCCTCAGCCCAAACCGAGTAAGACCCGCGGCCGACCATCAACCGGCAAGTCCTCCACCAGGCAACAAAGTGTTGCGGGAGGGCCCGGCCTCCTGAAGCGCCCGGAGGATGTCTCCCTGCGTGTACCAGCCGGTGAAGATGATCGGTTCGTTCGGCCGATCAGCCGGAAAAATCGCGATTACTGGCACCTGCTGAAAGCCCAGCCACTTGAGGAACTGAGTCACCTCCGGAGCTTCGTGAGTCCAATCCGCCTTGAGCAAGACCACCCGGTTCTCGCGGAGAGCCTCGCGGACCGGTCGGGAATTAAGGACCGTCGCTTCCAGCGTTTTACAGGTTAAACACCAGTCCGCGGTGCAATCAACGAGCACCGTGAATCCACCGCTTTTTCCCGGGCTGTTACCTTCCACTTGATTGGCCATTAACGAACTCTGCAATTGGGGCCCCGATTCCCGCAGCGCAAGCTCTTGGACTCTCTCTCGAAAACGCTCCTCCATAACTCGGAGCAACCCACCAATTCTCTGCTCTTGGACCGGAATTCCAGGAAATAGCAGCAACCAAGCCAAAACAACAAACCCTACCGCGCCCACCCAGGCCCGGACTTTTCGCAGAGTGATACCCGTCATGGCTGCCCGTTCAACCCACCAACACGCGGCCCAAATCGCAAACAGAAGGCCCACAGTGGGCACGATATAAGGCCAGTCCAAAAAGGTCAGGATGAACAAAACGGTTCCCAAGAGCACAAACCCCATGACGCGCTCGAAGACTTCCATCCACGGACCGGGCTTCGGCAGAAAGCGGATGAGCTCTGGAAACAAGCCCACCACCAGATAGGGACTCGCCATGCCAAGGCCCACGCTCATGAAGACGAGAAAGACGGTCAGCGGTGGTTGGGTGAAGGCCCACGCCAGCGCCGACCCCATAAAGGGCCCCGTACATGGCGTTGCCAAAAAAGTCGTGAACACACCCTTGAAAAATGCCCCCAACACCCCCTCTTTTTCGGCAAGCTCCGCTGCTCGCCCCGAGCCAACGAAGCCAGGAATCGGAATCGTCCAAATCCCCAGAAAAGCGAGCGCCATGGCAAAGACCACTGCCGCCATGACGACGTTGAAGCCCGCCAACCGGAACAGATGGCCCCATCCAAACTGAAGAGTAATCGCCAGGGCTGCCAAGAGGGCGAACACGCTCAATAAACCGATGCTGTACCAAACATTGAGCCAAAATGCCTTCCAGCGACTTTCCCCGGCCTGCTGCATGAAGGCAAACAGCTTGAGGCCGATAACAGGCAGCACGCACGGCATGACGTTGAGCAAGATTCCCCCCACAAAACCGGCTGCCATCTGCAAAACCAGGTACCAGATGGAGGACGATTGGTTAAAAAGTGTGATCCTGAGCTGATCGGGATTGAACTCGGGCCCAACGAACTGCTTGAATCGCTCAAGAGAAAACGGCTGCCATGGCAACAATTGCTCTCCTCTCGGAGTTCCCATCTCCTTTTGGCCCTGCGACTCAGTCGCCTCTTTTGCCGGCCCACGACCGCCTGGCGTGCCTTTCTCTGTGCCGCCTAGGGTTGCCGCCTGAAGTCTTTTTGCCAGCTCTTTGAGAATACGTTCCTCGATCGGCGGACTCTCCGTGTACTTCGCCGAGAATCGTTGGCTCCGCGGCGGCAGACACGAGTTGGCGTCGCACGGCTGTGCGAGAAAACTCCCTTCGACAACGAGATTTTTTAAATCTCCCGGCGCATGACTGACCTCCAGCTCCCCGGCCCAATGAACAGATCCCTCGTGGCTTTCCACCAGGATATCGGGGAAAGCCGCTTCCCGATGAGTCTCGGGATCTGGAAACACCACCATACGACCTGCCAGTTTTATCCCCTCTGGTCCCAACACCGAGATTTTTGTCGGAACTGGCCCCCCCGGACCCTGCGTCAGAGAGTAGATGTGCCATCCTGGCTCAACCGAAGCCTTGACCACAAGCACTGGCTTGTCCACTCCAGGCAGCCGGGTAACGTAAGCCTCCACTTTTACCTTTTGGCTAGCGCCACTCCCCGCGTAAAGACCGCCAGAGAATCCGTCTTCAGCACCTGCGGGCACGAATCCCGACCCCAGCATCATGGGGAGGACAACAAGAAGAACGCCCCAACCCCGCCATTTCAACCGTTGCCATCGGTGGCCCACGTTAACCATCTTTTTCCCATAAACACGCCCCTCCTTCTGCCGAAATAACCCGTTCCGTCGGATACTTTTCGAATCATGAAATCCCGTTGAAAGGCTGTCGCGGCGCTGGAGGCTCATTTTCCCGTGTTCTAAATGCCTGATTTCGCAAAAAGCGCGGTCCGTGCACCAAATCATTGAATTCCCTCGAACACAAATCATCCGAAGTGACTTTTCGGTCATCCGAGTACAGTGTATTTTACCGCTGTCACAGTTGTCACATAGCTCTCGTCGGTGACCTGATAGCGTTAGACGCGCGAGCATCGGGCTTGGTTACCCTCGCTCTTTCTTCCCACATAACCCAACTTCGCCTGCTAATCCAGTTTTCCAACCGCTGCCTGATCCTACTCCCTCGGCCGATTTTCCCGCCCCGATAGTGTGCTTGATGGTTGACGCGTTCCACCCATGGCTCTAGGATACAGAAGCGACCTGAGAGTAGTGTGTCAGCGGGTCTGGTAACCGCGTAAGGAGAATTCATGTGAAGCTCGTTTTAGCAGTTCTCCAGCCTCCGAAGCTCGAGTCGGTTCGGGGAGCACTCGAGAGAATCGAAGTGACGCGCCTGACCGTGTGTGATGCGCAGGGGTATGGTCGCCAGCGAGGACACACGGATACTTACCGGGGCCATGAATACAAAGCGAAACTGTTGCGAAAAATTGCCCTCGAGATAGTGGTGAATGACGATTTTCTCGAACGAACCGTCAATACAATTGCGCAGGTCGCGCGAACTGGCCAGGAAGGCGCTATCGGGGATGGAAAAATTTTTGTTCTGCCCGTAGAAGAGGCGATTCAAATTGAAGACGGACTCCGCGGGCCGGGTGCCGTGTGACATCCTCCTGACAGGGCAAACTCTTTGTTGCCAAACCCAACGTAAGACGGAAAATGCCAGGCTAGTGGGCAAGCGTCGACAATAGGCGGCGGTGCCGACTGTGGCTATTATCCAATTCGGAGGCACTGTCTCTGGTAAGTTAGCGGACTTTTCGAACGGTCCGGCCTATGGACGAACGGAACACCCCCGAGCCGGGAAAGCTACTTGATCTGTCCAGCGAGCCTAGCACTGGCCAGAGGATCAACCACTCTCCCGGTCGCTCTTTTCTCGGCATCCATTTTCGCTGCTGCGGGATTTACGCCCGTATTTACCTCAACCGTCACGGCACCGCGTATGAAGGGCGGTGTCCCCGTTGTCTGCGTCCGGTTAGGATCGAAATCTCCCCAGACGGCGTAGATTCCCGATTTTTTACGGCTTTTTGATCCGCGGGCGTCATTAAGTTGTAGCGGCCCCTGTTACTGGAGCTCGTCTGCCTGGTCAGGCCCCTCTCAACCTGCCGTACCCACGTGGAAGCGATTCCATGATCGGCAAGTACCCTTTGTCCCGTCGCGCCCAGTGGGGTGCTCTCAGACTGGACGGATGAATGGCGGTGATCCTCCTATGAGCGGGAACCACATCGCGGTCGCGGATCCGCCCCAACCCCCTGTTGTGGGAGTCAAACGTGGCCAATAGAATTGGGAGTTTGCGGAGTGGGCGACGAAAAATGCCAGGCTAGCGTCAAAAGCGTATTGCCAGAGGACAGAGCCTCTTTAAAGTGGATCGCCCGCCGCAAAGGTTCGACGGAAGGGACGGGTCATATCCCATCTGCAGTGCGCGATCTCGAAGCTGCGTGTGTCTCTGGGAGCGGACAGCGTTTCCTATTTGAGCCATCAGTGATTCTGTTAGGCAACCACCAGTGAGGGACAGTCGGCATGGCCAAAAAGAACCTCGTCGTGGCCCAAAGCGGCGGACCAACACCGGTCATCAATAACAGTCTGCGTGGAATCATCGAGGCCGCCCGCGATCTCGACGCTATCGGAACAGTTTACGGGGCGCGGCATGGTATTGAAGGCGTGCTCAAAGAAGAGCTCATCAATTTGTCCTCCCAACCTGCGGAAGAAATCGCTCTTCTACGCTATACCCCCGTGGCCGGGTCGATCGGCACCTGCCGATACAAATTGAAACCCGAACAAACCGAAGATTTCCAACGGGTGATCGACGTTTTTCGAGCTCACAACGTTGGGTACTTTCTGTACATCGGCGGTAACGACTCGATGGATACCGCCCAGAAAATTGCCGATTTGGCTCAATCGAAAGGGCTGGATTTAGTCGCAGTGGGCGTTCCGAAAACCATCGACAATGACGTGGGCGACAGCGAGTTCCAACTTGTCGACCACACCCCAGGATACGGGTCCACAGCAAAGTATTGGACCCACATGGTCCAGTATGCCAACGAAGAAAACGCAGGCTCTTGTCCAGCCGACCCGGTCCTCGTCATGCAGGCGATGGGGCGAAAAATTGGCTTCATCCCTGCAGCCGCGCGGTTGGCAGACCCTCACCGGGAAATGCCCCTTCTGATTTATCTCGCAGAATGTTCGTGCCCCCTCGAAAAAATCGCAGATGAAGTCAACGATATGCTCAAAAAACGGGGCCGATGCATGATCGTTATTAGCGAGGGGTTCGAGGTGGGTAACCTCGGTGAGATAAAGGACGCCTTCGGCCACACCTCGTACAGTTCCAGCAAGTTGACGGTCTGCCAAATCCTAGTCAACTATTTGAACGAAAAAGGTCTCCCCACCAAAGGGGCCGCCCGTGGCAACGTGCCGGGCACCGACCAGCGGCATTCGATGGCCTACGCTTCCACCGTGGACTTGGAAGAAGCGTACAAAGTCGGCCAACAAGCAGCACTCTTGGCAGCGCGGGGAGAATCCGGGTTCATGGCTACCATCCTTCGAAATCCAGGTCCCATTTACACAGTCCGCTACGACAAAGTTCCGCTGAAGGTGGTGGCCAACAGCGAGCGCAAATTCCCCAAACAATGGATCGCCCCCGGCGGAAATGATGTCACCGATGACTTTATTCGTTATGCCCGACCACTTATTGGCGACGATATGCTCACTCTCCCCATGATCGATGGCAGGCAGCGACTCACGCGTCTGCAACCTATTTTCGCTGAGAAGAAATTGCCGTCTTACATCCCTCAGGCCGACCGGACGCGAAAAAGTTGAGGCTCTTGCAGAGTAAAGGACAAAGTCAGACCAAGGGTCATCATCTTTGAGCAGCAGGGAGTGACATGACTTCCTTCACACGACAGAAAGATTTTCTCGTTGGTATCGATTCAGATGGGTGCGCATTCGACACGATGGAATTGAAACACAAGGAGTGTTTCATTCCAAACATCATTTACTATTACAATCTTCAGGGCGTAAGCAAGTACGCCCGCGAAGTTGCTGAATTCGTCAATCTGTATTCAAAAAGTCGAGGAATAAATCGTTTCCCAGCACTCATAGAGACGCTGGAACGCCTCCGGCGCAGACCAGAAGTGAAAGCACGTCGGGTTCAGATTCGAGTGCCGGAATCGCTGAAGAGCTGGATAAAAAACGAGAAAAAACTCGGCAACCCGGCACTCGAGGAAGCCGTCAATTCCACTGGCGATGCGGACCTAAAACACGCTCTCGAATGGTCACGAGCTGTAAATCGAACCGTTGAGTGGATGGTCAAGGGCGTACCGCCGTTCCCTTATGTTCGAGAAAGTCTCGAACGACTGTGCGAGGTCGCTGATATCATCGTGGTGTCCGCTACTCCCGAAGAAGCCCTCAGACGAGAGTGGGCGGAGCACGGATTAGACCAATACGTCCGGGCCATTCTTGGTCAGGAAAGCGGAACCAAGAAAGACTTTCTCGCACTCGGAAGTCAGTATCCACCAGGACATACTCTCATGGTGGGAGACGCTCCTGGGGACCAGAAAGCAGCAGAGGCCAACTCAGCCCTCTTTTTCCCAATCAACCCCGGCCAGGAAGAGCAGAGCTGGGAAGAATTCTTCAAACGAGGAATTGAGCATTTCATAAACGGATCCTTCAGCGGCGAGTATCAATCTCAACTGATCGCGGAATTCGATCGCGCTTTGCCGGCGGATCCCCCTTGGGTTGAAGAACCGGATGCCTGAGACGTGAAACGAGAGAGCATTCAGCTTCCTACGGCTTTATCCTGGTAATTACACCACAAAAGGTTGTCAGTAATCAGCAAATAAGGGACAATTGATTCTTGTTGGTCTTTAGCACGATCCGTCACAATCAGCACGAGGACGCGAAGATGAGCGATTTATGTGACATCGCGGTAATTGGGCTGGAAGTCATGGGCCGGAATTTGGCCCTCAATATCGAAAGTCGCGGCTATAAAGTGGCGGTGTACAACCGCACGACTGAAAAGATGGAAAAATTTATTGAGGGCCCCGCGAAGGGCAAACGCATTGTGGGTTGTCGGACACTCGAAGAACTAGTCAAATCTCTGGCCCGGCCCCGCAAGGTCATGATGATGGTCAAAGCCGGCCCCGCCGTCGATGATCTGATTGAGCACCTCATTCCTCTTCTGGAACCCGGCGATATCCTCATTGATGGCGGAAACACTCATTTCGCCGACACCGAGCGCCGCACCCAGTATGTCGAATCCAAAGGCCTTCTCTACATTGGAACTGGCGTCTCGGGTGGCGAAGAAGGTGCCCTCAAAGGGCCCAGCCTCATGCCGGGCGGAAGCGAGAAAGCCTGGCCTTTCGTCAAGCCAATCTTTCAGGCAATAGCCGCCAAAGTCGGCCCAAACAAAGATATTCCGTGCTGCGATTGGGTCGGGCCCCGCGGCGCTGGCCACTATGTCAAAATGGTCCATAATGGCATCGAATACGGCGACATGCAATTGATCGCCGAAGCCTATTGGCTCCTCAAACACGCCCTTGGAGCCTCCAACGATGAATTGTACGACATTTTCGATCAATGGAATCAGGGAGAACTTAACTCGTATCTTATCGAAATTACTCGCGATATTTTTAGCGTTATTGACAAAGAGACTGGTCAATATCTCGTAGACCTGATTCTCGATAAAGCGGGAGCCAAGGGTACCGGTAAATGGATGAGTCAGGACGCCCTTGACCTCGGTATTCCCAGCACTTTGGTCACAGAAGCGGTCCATGCGCGAAATCTTTCCGCACTGAAGGCCGAACGTGTTCGCGCTGCCGAAATCTTACACGGCCCAAGGGGTGGGCGGTACGACGGCGATAGAAAGGCCTTTATCGAAGAGATCCGGCAGGCGCTCTACGCCTCCAAAATTGTCAGCTATGCGCAGGGATTTGTTCAACTCCGCGAGGCAGCCAAGGAATACAATTGGCCACTGAACTTCGGCAGTATTGCCATGTTGTGGCGAGGCGGTTGCATTATCCGGGCCGTATTCCTCGAACGCATCAAAGAAGCCTTTGACGAGAATCCACAACTGGAAAACCTCCTTCTGGCACCCTATTTCCGTCAAGCGGTCGAGAAAGCCCAACCGGCGTGGCGGCACGTCGTAACAGTCGCCGTGCAATTAGGGATCCCGATTCCAGCCTTTGCAGCCGCCCTCACCTATTACGATGGCTATCGGTCGGCCGTTGTGCCTGCCAATCTGATCCAGGCTCAAAGAGACTATTTTGGCGCGCATACCTACGAGCGTATTGATAAGCCCGGTCAGGGCCCCTTCCATACCGACTGGCTCTCTGAACGGAAAACACCCAAGGAAACCGCGATGTAGTCTCCGCTCACATGTTCACACTATTGAACATAAAAAAGCAGGAGTAATCCAATGACCACTGCCGAATATCTGGAAGACCTCTTTGGACTTCACGGCCAAGTTGCCGTCGTCATCGGCGGCGCCGGCGAGCTGGGTGGAGCCCTCTGCGAGGGCATCATGCGTGCAGGCGCGCATGTCGTCGTGGCTGATCTGTCTGAGGAGGCTTGTCAGAAACGCGTTGAAAAGCTCAAACAATTCGGAGAGCGTGTCAGCTACTGTTTGGTCGATGTAACCAATCGGCGTTCGATTGAAGCGCTCTTGGACTTCGCGTTAAAAATCAAGGGACGCGTGGAAATCCTGGTAAATTGCGCTGGCATCAATGCTGGAAGTTCATTTCTGGATGCCAGCCCCGAAATGTGGGACAAAATCATGGCCGTTAATTTGAAAGGTGTGTTCGAAGCCTGCCAGGTTTTTATTCGACACATGCTCTCGGCGGGTGGCGGTTCGATTTTGAACATCGGGTCGGTTACATCGTTCCTCCCTTTGTCCAAAGTTTTCGCCTACGCAGCGTCTAAAGCTGGCGTAGTCAATCTGACTAAGAACATAGCCAACGAATTCGGTGATAAGGGAATCCGTGTCAACGCCATTTGTCCCGGATTCTTTCCCGCCGAGCAAAACCGCAAACTTCTCGACGAAGAGCGCGTGCGAAATATCATTAGCGGTACGCCGATGCATCGCTTCGGTGAGCCGCATGAACTTATCGGAGCTGCCCTGCTTCTACTTTCGCCTAAGGCGGGAAGTTACATTACTGGCGCCGCATTCTACGTGGATGGCGGGTTCACCGCTGCATGGTTCTAAATCGCCTCATGAACCCTTGCCGCCGAGAATACCACTAAGCCAGCCTCGAGACATATTATCGTTGCTTCCAAACAGCGCAGGCAAAATCTGTGCTGTTGTTTTATTTGATGACGGCTGACCGAATAACTTTCTTCCTCCAAACCGGCGACTTGCGATACTAAGCCGGACGGCTCAGGCTGAAGATTGGCAACAGCAGTGACAACCCGATCGTGCCCACCACCACCCCCATCACAATAATCATAGCGGGTTCGATCAAACTGGTTACGGTTTTAATCGTTGTTTCCAGTTCCCGTTCATAGAATTCTGCCGTTCTTTCCAGTACGGCATCGAGATTCCCTGTTTCTTCTCCTGCTGCGACCATTTGAACAAGTGACCGAGGAAATATCGCATGCTGTTTCATGCAATCGCAAATTCGTCTTCCCTCGATCAGTCCATCTTTGATACTCAGCCAGGCCTTTCGCACTACAGCGTTCTCCGCAATTTCGGCAGCCAGCTCGAGCGCTTCAAGGACGGATATTCCCGAACCTAAGAGCGTGCCCAACGTCCGTACACTTCGCGACAGTGCAACCTTTCTTGCCACATTCCCCAGTAAAGGAACCCGTAATTTGAACGCGTCTAACCATTCGCGACCTCTCTTTGTTTTTCGAAAAACGTAACCCGCCGTTGCCAAACTCCCGGCAACGCATATGAGAACCGGACCATATTTCACCGCAAAACCTGAAAGCGCCAGCATCGCAACGGTGATACTGGGAAGCTTCGCATGACGCGATTCAAAGACGGGAACAAATTTGGGAAGGACAAATGTCAGCAGGAATGTTGTCACCGCAATCGACATAACCAGCATAATGGCCGGATAAATCATTGCTGATCGGATTTTGCTTCGCGTCTCGTATTCCGCCTGCATATAGCCAGCAGCCCGGCGTAACATACTCCCCAGCGCTCCGGTTTTCTCGCCAGCTTTCGCAAGCGCGACAAACGTCGCGTTGAACACCCGAGGGAACTGCGCAATACTGCCCGAAAAATCCTGCCCTGCCTCGACGCACTCTTTGACCTTTCGTAACACGGCGCGCATTGCCGGGTTTCTTTCCTCCTCAATCGCAGCGGCTAACGCGGGCGCTAGCGTCACGCCGGATTCCACTAGGATGGCCAACTGCTCGGTTGTGGAAATGAGGTCACGAGGCCGCACCCTAATCAGCGGCGAAACGTCGTCTTCGTCATCATCTTCCACCGGTCCAACTTGCCCGATTGGCGTGCTGCTTTCTTTCAGGCGTTGGACAACGTTTTTTATGGCATTCGCCTGACTGGGGCTTTTCGAGGTCGTTTGCGATGCAATGATTGAATTAGGCTGCAGTCTCATATATCGTGACTTTCGCCAAATTATCTTCTAAAAAGCACCACCCACTTGCATAACAACCGCCCGCACAGTCCTCGCCTATTCCCTTTAGTCTTCAGTTGTTATTCCATATTTACTTAGTCGATGGCCCTATGGAGTGATTTGTCATTTCTACCCACCGGCTCCTGCCTCAGCCAGCTCGACGATATCTCCCACAGCGTGCAACACCTCTTCGATAGTGGTGAGCCCCTCCTGCACTTTCCGAAATCCGTCCTGGCGGATGTTTACCATCCCATTTGCCTCTGCCGCCTTGCGAATCTGATGGGCGCTCGCACCCGCGACAATCATGTCGCGAATATCGTCTGTGATGATCAATAGTTCATGTATTCCGATTCTCCCTTTGTAACCCGTGTTACGACAATTCTTACAACCAACTCCTTTATAAAACACCTCGCACTGGCATCCCATTCGCTCAAGGGCACGCCTCAACGGCCTTGGTGGCTCATAGGGGTGGCGACACTTCGTGCAAATACGCCGTAATAGCCGTTGAGCCAATACAGCATTGAGGGCTGCCGAAATCAGATAACTCTCAATTCCCATATTGGCAAGACGCGTGATGGCAGACGCTGCATCATTGGTGTGAAGCGTACTGAACACAAGATGGCCGGTCAACGCCGCTTGGATTGCCGTTCGGGCGGTCTCTTCATCACGGATCTCCCCTACCATGATCACGTCCGGATCTTGCCGGAGCAGCGTCCGCAGTGCCTTGGAAAATGTGAGCCCAATTTTTTCCTGAACTTGAAATTGATTCACTAACGGGAGATGATATTCTATAGGGTCCTCAACGGTGCAAATATTGTTTTCCATCGACGAAATAGCGTTCAAGCAGGCATACAGTGTGGTGGATTTGCCGCTTCCTGTGGGGCCGGTCGCAAGAATAATCCCGTTGGGAGCGCGTATCGCGACTTTCAACTGATTGAGAATGTCTTCCGAGAATCCCAGATCCTCCAGATTTAGGGAAACACCTCGAGTATCCAGAATTCGTATGACTGTCTTCTCACCTCTCTGTCCCGGAAATGTATTCACCCGCAGGTCGATCTTCCGGCCTTCTAACATTACGTTGACGCGGCCATCCTGAGGAAGGCGCCGTTCGCTGATGTCCATGCCTGCCATGATCTTAATACGGCTGCTAATGGGGGCAGCCAAATGCGCGGGAAGTTCCAGAGCTTTTTGCAAGCGTCCATCAACCCGATAGCGCACTCTTACACAGCGTTCAGCAGGCTCAATATGAATATCGCTTGCGCCTTCCTTTACTGCATTAAATATGATATAGTTCACAAGCCGGATCACTGGCGACTGACCAGCAATCTCGGCAAGATTTCCGATATCTTCTATTGCCTCCTCAATGAGAGTGACGTCCGCGGATTCCGCATCATCGATGATATCGTCAATAACCAGAACGCTTGCGTTGGGAAGCGAAGCTATCATCCGTCGGATGTCGCGCTGAGTCGCTACGACCGGATTCACCCGAAGTCCGGTCAAATACTCAATTTCCTGTAGCAGGAAAAGGTTTGACGGCTCGTGAACCGCTACTGTCAACTCGTCCCTGATGCGAAAAAGAGGCAATATGCAATTGTTCTCGATGTAATCGCGCGGGAATAGATCAACAACCTTTGGGTCGAAATACCGAAGCTCCAGCCGAACAAACGGCAGGCCATGTTCCTCCGCCAGGCATTCTGCGATTTGTTCCTCGGTGCAATAACCAAGACTCAAAAGGATTTCGCCCAGAAGCCGTGATCGCCCCGTGAGACGCTGCTGCTCGAGCGCCTCTTCCAACTGAGCCGGCTGGAGATATCCTTTTTCGATCAGAATGTCCCCGAGCCGTTTATGTCGCCTTTTGCCGACGATATCTGTCATATCCCGTCGCTGTCTCTGCTCTCCATCTCCATGTACTCTCCCCACCTGCTTTCCGGTCGCGGAATATTAAAAAGTGGCCGAGCGTATTTACCGTTTAGTATCCGTCAACCGTTTTCTTGTGTACTCCACCGAAAGCTCTTCACCGCATCCACCAGGGAGTCGAAAACCTGGATTCTTTGATCAATTTTGGTTAGACGCAGTATTTGCCGGTTAATTGCGTTACTTGTGGCCAACTTCAGACCGCCACCTTTTGCCACGAGTGAGTCATCAAGGTCAAGCAGGGCTGTCAAAGCAGCGCTGTCCATAACCTCCGTACTATCGAGTTCCAGAACAATATGCGCAAATCCAAGTCGGTCGCAGGTCTCCATGAGCGCGGGCACTTGTCCCTCAGTCAGTTCGTCCGGCGCATGAACGACAGCCACGTTGCCGAATATTTCATGTGAGAAGTTCATTTCTATCTGACCCTATCACATTTTGAACACCAAGGACGACACAGTACCGGCAAGTCTCGCAGACGTACTAAGCGTCCATTTCAACCAGTTTCGCCGCACGGTTTCGCTGCTGACTCGCTGTTATACTGAGCACCTTGCAAAATCTCTGTTGCTTGTTCTACCAGTTCCCTGGGACTAAACGGCTTAGACAAAACGCGAGTGATACCCAATCGCGCCCTCAGCTCTTCCTGGTCGAGTTCAAATCCTTTACCAGTCAGCAGAATAAATGGTATGTGCTGGGTCGTTGGATTCTCACGCACTCGCTTCGCAAGCCCGAGCCCGTCTAATATGGGCATTTGATAATCGCTAACAATCAGGTCCGGAAGGGACTCTCGAATAACAGCCCACGCTGCCTCCCCGTTTTGCGCCACCATTACAGAAAACCCAACTTTTTTAAGTTTGAATTCCACTGCCCGCAAAATAGGCAGTTCGTCATCGCACAATAATATCCGTTTTGTCACGCCTAGTTCCTCCTGTCTTTTATCGGCTCCCCACGCTCATCGTCCGGTTGAAGGAACCGCCCATTGCCACGGCACGTGGTATTTCGACCACGAAGGTTGATCCCCTGCCAATCTCGCTGCGGACAGCGATTCGCCCGCCGTGGACGTCTTCAACGATATGCTTGGTTAACGGCAATCCAAGCCCCGTGCCCGGAGCCATATTTTTATGCGACTCGACGCGATAGAATCGCTCAAACACCCGTTGACAGTCTTCGGGACTTAATCCCACCCCGGTGTCCTCCACCTCAAATACAGCATATTCTTCTTCCATCCGGCTTCTGAGAATGACTCTTCCACCATCTGGAGTGTATTTAATCGCGTTGGATAACAAATTGATGGCAGCTTGCAGCAGGAGATCTCGATCTGCAACCACGCTTAAATAAAGGGGACTCAATTCGCACTGAAAGTCGATGTGCTTTTGCTCGGCATGGGGACGCATCACCCGAGCTGCATCTTCAAGGATCTCATTAAGCGAATAATTCTGCTTTTTGACTTTCATAATTCCGGCCTCAATCCGGGCCAGATTGAGAAGGTTTTCGATCAACCGTTGGAGTCTTTCTATCTGTGATTCGATAGTCGCTACGAATTCGTCGCGCGTGGTTTCATCCACATCTTCGTCTGCCAAAAGTTCCACATACGCCCTGATCCCCGCGAGCGGTGCTTTCATCTCGTGGCTGACAGCGGACACAAATTCGGCGTGACGTTTGCGCAGATTGGCCAGTGGACTGGTGTCTTCTAAAACAATGGTCAGACCTGAGATTGCCGATGTTTCTGGTCTGTCTAGTGGCCATTCCCGCACGAGCACTCGAAAGTGAAAATGCCGTCCATCGCCGTAGTCTCCTTCCCAATCAAAATGGGCATCGCGGACTCTCTGCCTCCGGATGCGATCCATCAGCTCCCGGAATAGCTCGTTTCCTTGGCACGAGCCCCCTTCGTCCTTCGCGCAGTTTGTCAGCCCAAGCGACTCGCGCGCTGCGTCATTCGCTATTTCCACACGCTCAAATTCGTTAACGACCAGAACGGGGTCCGGAAGAACGTTGAGAACCGAAGTAAGTCGCTGGCCGAGTTCCGTGGCCTTGCGCGCTCGTATTTCTGCCGCTGTCTGAGCCTGTGTGAGCCCGCCCACAAATTCACTCACGCATTGCAATCGACGGGCGAACTCTTCCCCTATGTCTTTGATACTTTTAGGTGCCTCCGGAACCATCTTTGGCTCTGCGACCCCGTTTCCCACGAGTACAGCCTCCACATGCCTTGTTAATTCCTCAAGCCATTCGCGCGTCGCTTCGCGTTCCCTCGCATAGAGGGCTGACTTTTGTGCGGCGGCCATGCCGAGAATCAACACTCCGGCTATTCCGACCCATACTTGCCACCCGACCGTACCAACGCCAAGGAGCAATGCAGTAATCACCAGGGCGGATATTGCCCCCCAGCAGCACAGATGTTTGCACAGACTGGCAAAGTGTTGTCGCATCATGTTGTTAGCCGATCCTCACTACTGGCGCAGACGGCCAGTATCCCGGGGTTTGGACTATTCTCGCCACCCAGCCTCTTGGTGCACCTCCACCCAAAAAACCATAGATTGCACCTTTTGAGATGTCCAATCACAGTGGCAATGAATACGAAAGCGACAGATGCTCAGAGGTTCGCAAGCATGCAAGGAACGGGCAACTTTTTACACACACTGAGATTAGCTATTACAATCGGAATATTTCATATATTTGGAGCACACGACGAGTTCACTACATGTGTTGCATTTCGAATATTCAGAAAACTGACTTCATCTATCCGTTGCGGTGCCGGTGTCGGGGTCGCCAGTGGATAACACAGTAGGAGAATTATAAAAGAGTGCTCGCGCCCATGCGGTCTTGGCCTCGATGTCCTGCGCGACCATCTCCCGACGATTCCTGCGCTGTTCCGTCAGCGTCCTTGACACTGTTTCGTTGGGCCCTGCATCCGGAGGTAGGCTGTTTCGGCTAGCCCAAAATTCGGTTCGGCATCCCAAAGCCGTCAATGCGATCACCAAAAGGACGGTAAGCATCGCCCACCAACGGCGCCTGCATCCTGACTCTCTTCCCGACCGGAGTCTGTTCATTATCTCAGCCACCCTGATGGACCGTGTTAGTTCTGCTCACCGCGTTCGGGAAGCCCCCGTCCTCGACTGCAGCCCACTATTCCCGGCGGCGAGCTGGTCCCGCAGTGCTATGGCCTCCACATTGTTCGGGTCAAATCTTACTGCCAGTTCCGCCAGCTTTCGAGCCCTCGCGTAGTCTCCCTGTGCACACGCAACCCTAGCCTGGTCCACCCACCTCTGCGACGCGCTATGATTTCCCAGGGGATTCATATTGTCTGCCACCACTCGCTGCCGTCGTCGCCACATTTCACTCGCGCTTTGTCCTTCTGATGCAACTTCATAGTCACCAACAATATGCGGAGTTATGAGCACAATAATTTCCTGCTTTGTGGTTGTTTCTATCTTATTCCGGAACGCCGCCCCGATGACGGGAAGGTTACCCAAAAAGGGAATTTGGGATGATGTCGTTTGAAGGTCCTCCCTCATTAGGCCCCCGATGATTACCGTTGCTCCATCGGGAACGAGAATATTGGTAGTCACCTGAGTGGTATCCTTGTTGGGTACCGTGAAGTTGTTCGTAATTTGAACCGCGCCAGTGGACACCTCGGGGTGCACTTCCATCCGAATAAGTCCATCATTGGAGATAAAGGGTCGTATCACAAGTTGCGCCCCCACTTTGAGAAAATCTACAGTCTGAGAAGCCGAAGTTTCCGTTATAGTTGTACTTACATAGCCAAGCTCTTTACCAATAAGTATTTCCGCTCTATGTTTATTGAGAACGAGTAGCCGTGGTGTGGCAATAACGTTTGTGTCTCCAAGCGATTCCAACGCGTTAATAAATGCTCCAAGGCTCGCGTCCAGATAGGCCAACTTCAGGCCGCTATTATCGAATTTGACATCTGACAGATTTTCCGGTAAAAATCCCCAACCAAACTTGATGTATCCTTTATTCCGAAGAAGTTCGAAGCTAATTCCGAACTGGTCTTTGTCGTCAAGATTCACACTCAAAATCATCGCCTCGATGGCTACCTGCCGTGGGCGCACGTCGACCTCGGCCACGATTCGGTCAATCTCTTGAAGGACTTTTTCATAGTCACGCACAATAACCACGTCCGATCCAGCATAGCTATCTCCACCAGCGTCCGCTGGATTGGGCGCGATGCCTTTCTCCGCCGCACTGGAAACTGTGACAAGACCAACATCCGTGCTGACCAGCGGTTTAATCAGCGATTCCAACTCCTTGGCTGAAACATAATTCGGCCTGTAAATTCGCGTTGAAATTTGGTCACTTAATTGTTCAAGGAGTTTTATTTCCTGTGATGTTCCCACATAGATCACTCTCTTGTCTTCATACCAGACATATCCCGCTGCCTTAAGAACCGCCAAAAGAGCCTCCCGTGGCGTTAGATCATTCAGGGAGAGACTGAGCTTTCCCTGAACACTGTTAGAGACAAGCACGTTTATGCCCGCTTCTTTTGCCAGGGTGTGAATTGCATCGCGAATATCTGCTTCCCGCAACTCGATTTGTGTTTTGTCTTCGCTCCCAAGCGCGGGGCCTTTGTCATTCTTGGCTGTGGAGGGTTCAAGAATCGGCGGAGGTGGCGCGATGACCTCCAGCTCCCCCGGTCTTCCACCAACGGGAGCACTCTCTTGATCCGTGACCAGCAGAGCGGGAGAACGGGGCGAACTCGTGTCCTTTTCATTTGCCTCTTTGATCCGCGGCACAATCGATAATTGCTCTACTGAGTAGTCTCGCGTTTCGGCAGGAATCTGACGTACTCGTACCTCTCCCCGCTCTGAGTGCTCCTCGGAATTCGGTGTCGACCAGGAGGCGAGAACAACTCCTTCCTCTGAGGCCGGCGTTTCTGCGACGTCTTCGGATACCGGTCCTTTCAATGAAGCCGTGCGGTTTGGCGAGGGATCGGCCGCTGGAATTCCACACACCGAAGATGGTTCCGCACGCTCGAGGGTGTCGAACGACACTAAGGAGCGCTCCATGTTCCCGCGGGGTGATTTTTGCGTTCCACCGGAGGATGAAGACGGGGCCCCGACGCACCCGCTTGCTGGCGGCTGCCTGGTCGCTGGACGAGACGGCCATAACCCCTTCTCGTTCGAGGTTTCTGGCTGTGGCGCGATCTGTCTCTTGAGGCTAATCGACGAGCGAATTGCCCGGGGTGTGGATCTAAAGTGCGATACCAGCAGGGCAGCAAACCATACACCGAGGGCACAGACAACCAAAATTTCCAGGATTCGGCGAAGGAACTTCATGAATCATCCGTGATCCTAAAGATTGCAGAAAGAGCTTTTACACTCTACTACTGCTTCTCTGCTAGCTGCGTTGGCATTACCTCCTGTAATGACCTCGAGTTCTTTACAACTGCGATCGGTCTGGTACTATACCCAATTTTGTGATGTTATATTCGAGAGTTCTGCCATTGATCTCAAAAATAACTTTATCCGCATACACCTTCACGACGTGTATCCGACATTCACTCCCTTTGTGACGAAGCGTCAACTCACTGCCCTCTTCCAAACTTTTGTTATCAAGGATAACCCAGCGGCGCTTTGGAGTAATGACCACTCCCGTGCAATGAATCATCGATTGTATCACCGCGAGCGAACTCTCCGCAGTCACGACACCCTTTGCCTGGGCGGTACCACTTTCCATGGTCACCGCGGAGAACGGATCCCGCAGGTCGGAGGGAAGGGCGAGCGCGGCCAAGTTAGCCCTTCGCCATTTTGCAACTTCTCTCCATTTTTCGCCATTAACGGATTCAACACTCAACTGTGCATTCTGTCCTTCCTCGCCTGTTTGCTTTGTCATTAAGATGGAGGTCGCCAATATCGAGGCGGATGGCGCGAAAGTGCCCCCATTCTCTGTGGCGGGTCGGCGCCCCAGCATTTTAGGTCCCCACAGAAAGAACGCCACCACGCACAGCACACCCAGCAGTACCGCTTTGGCGGGATGCTTTCTGAATTCCTTCTTAATCCGTTTTACCAATACGCTCATTTTGACACCCTAAAACCCGCTCGGGCGCGCTCAGCGGCTGGTCATTCATATCGGAAATTCGGCCTATTTTCCCTAAATCAATCAACCGGATTTTTCGGAATAGATGCTAAACTCTAAAATGCAACGCACCTCGTCGTTTCCCTCGCCTAGCTTGGTCAACTCGCAAGACTTAACGACTACCGGATATCCTTTCCGCGAAAACTCCCCGAGCCACGCTACAATGGCTACCGAACTGCCCACCAACTCGAACCGCATGTCACACCATTGGAGCCAACCAAGGGACACCCATTCTTTAGGAGAGTACTTAACCAGTCTGAGATGGCGCCGCTGGAGCGATTCTCCCAAAAAGGACACCAGTTGCGGAATGTCAGTCGGACGAACTTGGCCCGCCTCCCATTCTTTAAGGAACTCTTCCACCTCCGCCAGTGACCGCTCACTCACGCTGCCTGATGACTGAACCGATAACTCCTGGGCCCGATGTTCCAGCATTTGTATCTCCGCTTTGACAGTTTGTGTCGTCCTCACCAGAAGAAGGAGAGAGAGCACCAGCCCAACACCCAGCAGAATCGCGGAGCCGGGAAGGATCGACTCTCGAAAGTTGAGTTTTAATCTCACCATGGATTCGCGCCTCGTGGTTAGTGCATCTCGGCGGCAACCCGGTTCTTATCGCCTGTCCATTTCGACTTCTTTCACTTCTTGATGACGAGGCAGTCGGTATACAGCATAAGGCAGCCGACACTCACAACTAAACTGGATTATGCTTTTACCATCCTGACCGTTTAGTTCATCAATGGTCTGGAGATCTATTTCATTGAAAATCCCGAGACTGCGCAAGTTTTCCATGAATCTCTGCACATCTTGAACTAAAGCGGCTTGGCCAGTGATGGTAACACGGTAAACAGAATTTTCGAGACTGTCCAACGATTCTCGAAGTTGACGTTGAAGCTGATCAGGAGTTTGGGTACTTTCTCCAGCCGATGCCATATTGACAGATGCGTTTTCCCGCTGCGGCCGTTCGAGTTGCAATCGAATTGCTTCGAGTCGGTTGTCGTGCGGTACCGCAAGGAATATACGATACATGAGCCAGCCGACGGGAACTCCTCCACTTATCACCGATACGTCTTGAGCTTTTGCCAAGCCTTTGGCAAGTCGATCTGTTATCTCCTGTTCCTCCTGACGAGCCTTTTCCAAAACCGGTAATCCAATACGGAGGGAATCCCGCAGCCTCAGCAACTCCGCAAGCTGCCAGGCTTGCCGAACAACGCCAACGGTCCCCGCAAGCAAAATCACCCCAATTCCGCACAGGCAAATAATTGCCCGGCGACGTTTTTCCAGCGATGCCCGATAGGCTACCGGAAGAAAATCGAGCTCAATCCTGCTGGCAATCGACATTTTGCACACCCGATGTCACGTGGGAGCGCCGGATGGTTCTTCCACACTCACCGTATCCCGGGATTCCCGTTGCGCTCTTCCCGAGTGAAGCGCTAACCCTAACGCGATGTCCCACACAGCCGAGTCCACGATTCGCGAGGTACACTTTATTCCCCGGAAGCAATCCAAGAGATCAACCGGGATCTCAAAAAATCGGCTCACTACGTCCTGTAATTCGGGAGCGGCTTCGCCACCGGAAAGCACAATTTTCTCGGCTGGCTCTCCACGGAAGGTCACATTGCAGTAACGGAAGCAACGCGAAAGCTCTTCCAGCCAGCGGTTCCACACTGGCCGTAACGTGTCCTGTACGGTAGCCACCACTTCCGGATCGCGCTGCGCGACTCTTCGGTCACCGTAACTGCGACGAAGGGCCCTGGCCGAATCTTCTGGAATATGGAATTGCCGTGCGAGTGTGAGGTCAAACTCTCTTCCCCCTAAGGAGAAGTACTTGGCGAAGAGGAGACGTTCATTTCGCACAGTGACCACCAGAGTGGCACGACTGCCAATATGGACAAACATCATCGTCTGGTTCTGATCACTTTGGCGTCGGTACTGACGCCCCGCCGCCCGCACGAGTGCCAGCGGCTCCGCGTCGATAGCAACCGGTATTACTCTCGCCTGTTGCGCGATGCGAAGTTTGCGCTCGATCGCAGTGCGCTTCGCAACGATCAGCACCATCTCTTGCCGCTGCAGCTCTCCCTGCTGCACGATACCCGCCGGCAGGAAGCGGATTTCTACATCGTTAAGCTCTAGGTTGGTTCGACTTCGGGCCTCCTCCAGCACGACGTCGCCGATATTTTTCCCGGGCAGAGGAGAAACCCGAATGCTTTGGACGGTGATTTCGTCAAAACCCAGTGCCAAAGCGACTCGCCTGCCCCAAAAACGTCTGCGTTTCAGTAAATCCTGAATACACTGAGCGATGATGCTTTCCGCTACCTGCGGATCATTGGGCAAACGTGGCACATCAACTTCGGCGAGTTCCAGCACCTCATTCCGGCCACTGTCTAGCTGGATCGCTTTTATCGTACAGGTGCCGATGTCAAGACCTATCGGACTCGGGCGATCCCACAATCTTCGTAACACTGCAGGTCATCCTTTCGCTTATTGAATAACGACAGTATTTATGGCAGGTTGTTATTTTCTTAACCCATCCGAACTAAGCCCCGCGGGTGGAGGGGTACTGTCTAAGGGACCCCGCGTGACTTTGCCCGTCTCTCCGTCTACGATCACCGTCACATAGCGTGTGGAGGCCTCCCGGCCAACCTTCAACCAGATGATGAATCCCAATCCACTTGTCGGCATTCCCTCGGGACCGAACTCGATTTTCTTCTCTGCCCGCATGACGGCTCCCAGCTCAGCTGTCGCCGCGATCCGAACGTCACCGATGGTGTCGCGAAACTTTGTCAAGTTAACAATCCGTACTGTCTCGTTTGATGACTCAGTGGTTATCAACTCTCGCGGGAGCGAATTGAGCACTGCATTGACACCGGTATGCCGCAACGCAAGTCCGTTCGTAACGTCATCAATGAAGACGGTATAATTGCTGTTGTAACTGACTGCCAAACTCCTCGCTAACTCCAGCTCACTGGCCACAATGTTAGCCGCAGCACGCAGCTGCTCGTGCACAGTGGGTTGTGAACCTGGCAGCGCCAACCCCGCTATGATCGCCATAAGTAATATAACGATCATGAGTTCCAAAAGTGTTACTCCGTCCCGAGTTTTCATCGTAACAACTTATTTATTTCCTGCTCGCTATGATTACTTCACTACTGGCTCGACTTTTTTGAAACATCTTCCCCCTCTGCTGAGACTTTGGGAGTAACAGTTAGCTTGCGCAGCAAATCGTTCTGCTCTTTTAGCAAAGTATTTTGTTGCGATATTAGATCATTTTGACGTGTCAATAACTCTCTGATTTTTCGCAACTCGGCGATCATTTCCATCCGTTGCTCCACACTGTTGGCAAACGGTGGCTGCGCCGGCGACGGATCTGCCATCGAGGGGACCCGAACTAAACCTAGCATAAAACACACCGCCGCGCTAATCAGTGCGCTTGTCGCCAGTCTTGTAATAATCGACATAACTGATCTCTTCTTCCCATCCAAGAGATTCCATGTTTTCGGGATAGATGTCCTATCAATCTTCTACAACGTTCACTATTTTCCATCGCAGGCCCGGGGTGCTTTCGATCGCTGTGTAATCCTGGGGAGCTGGCGCATATACCGTGTTCGTGGCATCTTTCCAATGGTATGTGATCACCGGTGTTCGGTCTGTAAACCGCACTTTAGGTGCCGGATCCAGACCAAACTGGCGCAACCATAGCGGGAAATACTTATTGTCGCCCGTAGCATTGGGCTTTTGCTTCTGGAAGTCGGATAGTTTTTTGTCCCAATCCACAGAATCCCAGGGTGTGCGCGGATCGATCCTAAATCTGGTGGCAAAAACTTTTCCCAAAAATTGGACATCCGTCGTGTCGGATGCCTTTTTGATCTGAACTTAGCCAAACGCGCCCACTAAACCTTCGATTTGTCGCCTCGTCCCTGGTTCGACACGCAGATTTTTGCACACCAGGACTGGCAGCTCTACTGCACCCTGCTTATTTGACACAGGAGGCATCGACACGGCCCGCAACGACACGTTGCTGCCTGATAAGATCACATCGCCTGTTACAATAACCGTTCCTGTCCACTGAACATTGTCCTGTAAGGTGAGATTTCCTGAGCGAAAATACAAACCGCAGGGATTTGTCAGAGGATCTGGCACCATAGTCACGCCTGCGAGGATATCAGGCAACTGCGGCACCGTATAAACAGGCCCCCCGGGATATACGCGATACTGGTTTAATGTAGCCGGAGATTGAAGATCCCCTCCGGGATATTGAGGCACAACTGAAATTACTGATACACCCAACCACAATAGAGCGTTGAGGTCATCCAGCGTCTGCAAATAACCGGGCCAGCGGACTATCCCTGTAAATGGTCGGTAGTCAGGATAGCCCGCTTGCTTCATTGCGTACAAATCCGATAAGTACTGGTATCTGGGATTGTTGCTCGGATAATCCGGAGCAATTCGCACGACGGCCTGAAAACGCACAGGACCGTCGATCTGACACGGTATGTTAAATCGATTAATATCGGAACCTGTTTGATAAATCGTGTATTTTTGGATAGTGTCCCAATCCGATGGCTCGGGAGCCAGCGCCCGCGGTACCAACTCAACAACCCACGTCTTCTCGCACACGGAAGGATAGTTACTTTCCCCCGGGAGCCAGGCACTCCCCTTCGCTTTGAGAGTAACTCGGTACGGATAACGAACATAATCGGGATCAGCAGCCTGAAGGGTTGCATCACCAGCCAAATAAGTGACCTCGAAGGCCTCATTTGGGGCACAGGATCCCGCCACGACCGTGCCGACACCTGGCCAACTTGAGGAAAACATCTTGGCAAAGGCAATCGACAACCCAGACTCGGCGGCCGTTTCTGCTTTTGCTCGAAGTTGCCCGTTTCGGACAATCCGATAGTGAACACTCATGACACAAAGTGCACTGTACCCCAGCGCCATAGCGCCGACAACAGTTAAGAGGACAACGAGAAGGATAAAGCCGCCTCTTTGTGAACGCCTTTTAGTCAAATAGTGGTTGATCATTTCCGTTGCAAATTGAACACTCATTGGGTGACTCTATTTTCTTTTCGCAGAGTGTAATAGTAGGAAAGCGAGCCTATAAACGTCCGACAATATGACGACGCCAACTCAGCAGAGCTCGCCGACGGAGCCAGTTGAATTTCCGTACGAATTCGCACCCTTCGTTGTCCTGTGTCGGGGGCAAAGAGACCCTGAGGCCACGAGAGATCTTCCCAATTGACTGACATATTCTTCCACTTTGCAAAGGGAGGCGCCATTTCTAAATAAAAGCGAACAGCCCCCAACTTTTGAGAACCAAATAAGAAGTATCGCAGCCTGTTGGTAAGAAGAATACTCGGCAAAGCAGAATTGTTGCGAATTTGCTCCACTAGTGAGCGCCATGCTGCGATGTCTTCCACAGCCGGTGCCGGTACCTGGGAGTCTGGTATTGTGTATTCCCGTAATTCGTTGGGAGCTTGCTCCGCCGGCATGAAAAATACCAGTTCCTTCAGTCGCGGCTGGCCAGCGGGATCGACAGGCTTGCCATCAACCGGCGTCCAAACCACCAAGCTCTCAGGAAAATTGAAACCGTTAACAACGCGGGAGACTACAATCGCGCCGGGAAATTGCTCATTCGCATAACAGTGCTGAAGCGCACGATTGATCCTCTGTGTAATGGTTTTCCATACTTGCACATCTTCAATGGCCGTATTGGCTGTCTCAAATGTGTCTTCGGTGACTTTGGCTAACGCTACCACCCCTGCGATCAGGACGGCAGTGATCGCCATAGCAAGGAGCATTTCAATAAGTGTGAGTGCGAGCCTCTGGTGTCTGTTGGGCATTCTATGACACGAGTAATCAGGTGATGCGTTTTGAACCATGGCTCAATGGTCGCTCTGTAGAAAACACGAATGCCTAGGTGGCATGAATACCTCACCACGATTCAGTCGGCGCGTGACCGACAACCCGCACGACGCTAGCCATGGGGCGAAACTGGCCCAAGGGAGTTTTCCAGTAGACGGTCACTTCCACCCGCCGGTAATCACTCACCAAAGTCCCAGAAAGCGGCTGTGCAAAATTCGCGCTCGAAACGTACTGAACCTTGACCTCTCGCCGAAAGTTTTCCAAACCGGACGCTATCGCCGGTGGTG